>JAVBPZ010000001.1:0-47954 GCA_031549285.1 Oscillospiraceae bacterium
ACACCACCACTGCCACCGTGACGGTGAGCAAAAAAGATGTTGTTGTCCGCGCAGGTGACCGGTCGGTAGCATACGGAACCGACCCGGGCGACATTACCTACACCGCCAGCTACAGCGGATTTATTACCGGTGAAGATGAAAACAACGCCGCCGGGTTTACCCCGCCGCAGTTTGCCTGCAGCTATACCGACACCACGCCGGTCACTGCGCCAGGTGGCGGGCTGACCATCACCCCCAGCGGCGCGACTGCCACCAACTATGACTTCGATTATGCCTCCGGCAAGCTGACCGTAACCGCCAGCGGCACATTTGACGCTACCCCCGACAGCGGCAACGTAACCGTCGCCGACTACAGCGCAGCCTATGACGGCGCGCGGCATCTGCCCAGCGTTACCACCACCGTGGACGGCGCTACCATCTCCTACAGCGCCAATGGTAGCACCTGGTACGAGGGCGAAGCCGCCGCACTGACCGCAAACGTGGGTGTGAAGGACTATACTGCCATCCCGGTGACGGTGCACATCAAGGTTGCCAAGGACGGCTATGCCGACTACACCACCACCGCTACCGTGACGGTGAACAAAAAAGAGGTCACCGCGACGGCAGACGACCAGGAAATACCATTCGGCACCGATCCTTCTTCCATCGATTTTACCATTGTATACACCGGCTTTGTCTCTGGTGAAAACGAAACCAATGCCGCCGGGTTTACCGCGCCGCAAATTGATTGTGAATATTCCGATACCACACCTCTTACCATGCGCGGCGACAGGCTTCTCATCACACCCTCCGGCGCATCCGCCACCAACTATTCCTTTGAATATACCGCCGGCCATTTGGGCGTAACGCCCATTGGAACTTTTGAGGACGGTGAGCAAACCGGCAACGTAACCATCGCCAATTACTCCGGCACCTATGATGGCGCGCGGCATCTGCCCAGCGTTTCCACCACCGTGGACGGCGCCACCGTCTCCTACAGCGCCAACGGCATTGACTATTACGAAGGCGAATCCGCCGCTCTGACCGCCGGTGTGGGCGCGAAGGACTACACCACCTACCCCGTAACGGTATATATTAAGGTTGAATGCCCCGGCTATTTCGAATATACCAACAATCCCACCGTGGCCGTGAGCAAAAAGGCCGTGACCGTGACCGCCGACAACCAGTCAACCATCTACGGCACCGACCCGGGCGATATTACCCATGCCGCCAGCTACAGCGGGTTTGTTGCCGGCGAAGATGAAACCAACGCCGCCGGGTTTATCCCGCCGCAGTTTGCCTGCGCGTATATCGCTACCACGCCGGTGACCACCCTGGGCAGCGAATTGACCATTACGCCCAGCGGCGCGGCTGCCACAAACTATACCTTCACCTACAACACTGGCAAGCTGACCGTTACCGCCAGCGGCACGTTTGACGACGACCCTGACGACGGCAACGTAACCGTAAGTGATTACTCCGGCACCTATGACGGCGCGTGGCATCTGCCCAGCGTCTCTTCCACCGTGTCCGGCGCGGTTATCTCTTACAGCTCCAACGGCAGCACCTGGTACGACGACGAAGCCGTCGCGCTGGGCGCGAAGGACTATACCGCCACCCCGGTAACGGTGTTTATCAAGGTTGCCAAGGACGGCTATGCCGACTACATCACCACCGCGACCGTGACGGTGAATAAAAAGGTCGTGTCCGTGACCGCGGACGATATGGAAGTCGTCTATGGTGCTTCCGCTGCTACAATCATCTACACCGCCAGCTACAGTGGATTTTCCACCGGCGAAAATGAAACCAACGCCGCCGGGTTCGTCGGACCACAGTTCCATTGCACCTATGTTGCCTTCACGCCGGTGACCGCTCCGGGCAACGAATTGACCATTACGCCCAGCGGCGCGGCTGCCACGAACTATATCTTCACCTACAATACCGGCAAGCTGGCCGTTACTGCCGACGGCGCGTTTGATCCCACCCCCGGCAGCGGCAACGTAACCGTCGCCGACTACTCCGGCACCTATGATGGCGCGCGGCATCTGCCCAACGTCTCTTCTACCCTGTCCGGCGTTACCGTTTCCTACAGCGGGGATGGCGGCAGCACCTGGTATGAGGGCGAAGCCGCCGCGTTGACCGCCGGTGTGGGCGCAAAGGACTACAGCGCAGGATATGCCGAGGTTACCATCAAGATTTCCAAGCCCGGCTATACAGACTACATCACCACCGCCACTGCAGAAGTTCACCAAAAAACTGTAGCCGTAACAGCGCTGGACCAAAGCGTCGTATATGGTACGGCCCCGGAAGACATTGATTTCGCGGTCACCTATGATGGGTTTGTGGATGGTGAAAGCGAATATAACGCCGAAGGGTTTGTCCCGGTGGAGATTGATTGCAATTACACCGCCACCACGGCGGTGACCGCTGTTGGCAGTGAAATCGCCATCACACCATATGACGGCGGCGCCCGGAACTATACCTTCACCTACAACACCGGCAAGCTGACCGTTACCGCAAACGGCACGTTTGATCCCACCCCCGGCAGCGGCAACGTAACCGTCATCGACTATGACGACGCCTATGATGCCGAGTGGCATGTGCCCACCGTTACCAGCAAGGTGTCCGGCGTTACCGTTTCCTACAGCGCGGACGGCATCACCTGGCACGAGGGCGAGACGGCCGCACTGGCCGCACAAGTAGGCGCAAAGGACTATACCCCCCATGTGGTGACAGTGAACATTAAAGTGGCCAAGGATGGCTATACCGACTATATCACCACCGGCACTGTGACGGTGAACCAAAAAGCCGTGGCCGTAACCCCGCAGAATAAGAGCGTGCCCTACGGCACCAGCCCGGATGAAATAGCCTACACCGCCGCGTACAACGGGTTCCTGAACGGCGAGACCGCGGAAACCGTGAACGGGTTTGTGGGGGTAGACTTCAGCTGTGACTATACCGCCATCACACCGGTTACTGTATCCGGTGGTGAACTGGTGATTGAAGCCAGCGGCGGGTCCGCCGTCAACTACTATTTTGTGTACTACCCGGGATACCTGACCGTTACCCCCATTGGGACGTTTGACGCCACCCCCGAAAACGGCAATGTGAGCGTGGCCGCCTACAGCGCAGCCTATGACGGCGCACGGCATCTGCCTACCGTTTCCACCACCGTACCTGGCGCTGTCATCTCCTATAGCGCCAACGGCGCCATATGGTACGAAGGCGAAACCGCCGCACTGACCGCAAATGTGGGCACGAAGGACTATACCGCCACCCCGGTGACGGTGCACATTAAAGTTGCCATGGACGGCTATGCCGACTACACCACCACCGCTACGGTTACAGTGAGCAAAAAGATGGTCGCCGTTACCGCAAACGATGTGGAAACCACCTATGGCACCGCCACGGGCGATATCACCTACAGCGCCAGCTACAGTGGCTTTGCGACCGGTGAAGACGAAACCAACGCCGCCGGGTTTACCCCGCCACAGTTCGCCTGCAGCTACACCGACACCACACCGGTAAGCGCACCCGGTGGCGGGCTGGATATTACCGCCAGCGGCGCGTCCTCCACGAACTATACCTTCACCTACAACACCGGCAAACTGACCGTTATTACCAATGGGGCGTTTGATTCCACCCCCGAAAGCGGCAACGTGACCGTGGCCGACTACAGCGCAGCCTATGACGGCGCGCGGCATCTGCCGGCGGTTTCCACCACCGTGTCCGGTGCTGTTATCTCCTACAGCGCCAACGGCAGCACCTGGTACGAGGGCGCTGGCGCCGCGCTGACCGCGAACGTGGGTGCGAAGGACTATACCGTCACCCCGGTGACGGTGCATATCAAGATTGCCAAGGACGGATATGCCGACTACACCACCACCGCTACGGTAACGGTGAGCAAAAAATCGGTCAGCGTAACGGCAAACGACCTGCAGACCAGCTTTGGCACCGACCCGGGCGACATTACCTTTACCGCCAGCTACAGCGGGTTCATCACCGGCGAGAATGAAACCAATGCCACCGGGTTTACCCCGCCACAGTTTGCCTGCAGTTACACCGATACCTCGGCAGTTACCGCACCGGGCGCCGGGCTGGCTATTACGCCCAGCGGCGCGGCGGCAACAAACTACACTTTCACCTACACCCCGGGCGCGCTGACGGTTATCGCCAGCACCATTTTCGACGGAACGCCCGGCACCGGCAACCTGACCGTTTCTCCATACAGCGGCGTGTATGACGGCGCACGGCATCTGCCGGCCGTCTCCACCACCGTGCCGGGTGCCGTTATCTCCTACAGCGCCGACGGCACCACCTGGCACGAAGGCGAAGCTGCCGCACTGGCTGCAAATGTGGGCGCGAAGAACTACACCTCTACCCCGATGACGGTGTCCATTAAAATCTCGAAGGATGGCTATGGTGATTATACCACTACCTCCACGGTGTCCATCAGCAAGAAAACCGTGGCTGTCACCGCGCAGAACGCCAGCGTGGTCTATGGTTCCAGTCCTTCTTCCCTCACCCTGGCTGCCAGCTACAGCGGCTTTGTAAACGGGGAGAACGCCGGTACTGCGGGCGTTACAGGACTCGGGTTTGACTGTGCCTATTCCGCCACATCGCCCGTGAGCGCTCTGGGCGGCGAAATAGCCATCACGCCCAAAAACGCACAAGCCATTAACTATGCCTTTACCTACACCCCCGGCAAACTGAATGTGCAGAAGCGGGTCATCGCCTTAAAGGTAGGCGATGCTTCCGCCACACATACCGGCAGCACGCTGCATGTACCCGCCACCGTAATGGTGGTCTCCGGCATAGGGCACGGGCTGGCCGCCAACCACTCGGTCATTTCGGTGGCCGAAGGCACCGGCCTGGATGTGGGAACCGGCGAAACCCGCCTGGTCAGCGTAACTATTAAGAATGGCCTGACCGATGTGACCGCGAACTACACCATTCAAGAACAGCGTGGGCAGTTCACCATTCTGCCAGCCCCCACACCGGAAACACCACCGGCAGAACCGGAGTCCACCACATCCACCGCCTCGTCCAGGGCCGGCACCAGCAGTTCCTCCAGCAGCAAGGCCACCAGTTCCAGCTCTTCCAGCAAGAAGAATGGAACCAGTAACGAAAATGGCAATGGAGGCGATGGAAGCGGCAACAACGAAGACGGAAATGGTGGAAACGGCACCGGTGGAGGCGCGGGTGGAAACGCAGGCGGCAATGCCGGTGGAGGCGCGGGCGCCTCTGAACCGCCGACCGCGGTAGCGCCAGGCGGCAGCTTCGTGGTAACCGGTATCGAGCCCGGCACGCTGAACTGGGATCCTTCGTTCTTCTCGGTAAAATTGAGCAACGACGGAACGTCGGCCACCATTACCCCGCTGAAACCCGGCGAGAGTGTTCTGAGCTGGAAAGACCTGAACGGACAGTCCATTGAACACCCCGTAACCATCTCGGACGCGGCGGCGCCTCTGGCGAACAACGGCGGCGCATCCTCCTTCCCGTGGCTGCCGGTCAGCATGGTGGGCATGGCCCTGCTGGTGCTGCTGGTACTGTTCCTGCTGCGGCGCAGAAAGGATGATGGCGAGGATGTCCCCACACACATTAAATAGGCATTTCAGACGATATACTATCGGAAGAAAGGGGCAACGCCTATAAGAAAAGCGGCTTCGAAAACTAAGCATATCAGCTAGTAAATTTAAAAGAAGGACGCCTTGCCAAATACGTGGCAAGGCGTCCTTTGTTTGTTTCGAATGGGCATTACAGGATCAGCTTCGGCTCCTGCTGCATACAGCGGGCCACTTCCTCGGGGCTGGGCATGCTGGAAATGCCACCCGGCTTGGTGGTGGCCAGGGCGCTGACCGCGCCGGCATACTCCACCATTTTGTCCAGTATTGCAGGCACCAGCATGGTTGCCAGCGGTTTTTTACTGCTTAAAATATATGTGAGCACCGCGCCGATGAATGCGTCGCCGGCGCCGGTGGTGTCCTGTACCACCAGGTCGTAGGTGGGCTGCCGGGCAAAATGCGTCCCGGTGTGGTAGGCACACCCGGCCGGCCCCAGCGTAACCAGCACCAGCGCCGGGCCCATCGCCTGCAGCGCCGCCGCGCCGGCCTCTATATCCGATATGCCGGTTAAAAACTCCAGCTCCTCGCCGGAAACCTTCACAATATCCGCCAGGCCCATGCCTTCCAGCATGTATTCCTTTGCTTCCTCCATGTTGGCCCACAAAAGCGGGCGCAGGTTGGGGTCGTAGGAGATGAGCAAACCGTTGTTTTTGGCGCACAGCACCGCCTGAAAAGTGGCGCTGCGGCTGGGTTCATCGGTCAGCGACAGGGACCCAAAGTGAAACGCCCGTGCGTTGTTTATCAGGTTATAGTCCACATCCGCGCCCCGCAGCATGGTGTCGGCCCCGGGCTTGCGCACAAAGGTAAACGAACGGTCACCGCTTTCATTCAGCTGCACAAACGCCAGCGTGGTGCACGCTGTTTGTGTATAGCGCAAGCCGGTGGTGTCAACACCCACCTTTTTCAGGTCCGCTTCCAGCATATGGCCAAAACCGTCGTCCCCCACCATACCGATGAAGGCGGTCCGCAGGCCCAGGCGGGTGGCCGCCGCCAGCACATTGGCCGGCGCGCCGCCCGGGTTCGCAAAAAACGTGCGGGGCGCGGTGGGGGTGAAATCTACCAGTAACTCCCCGAATGCCACCAAATCCATCATAGGATTCCTCCTCTGCATACGTTTGCCGTCCTGCGGCAGGGTATCGGTACAAAAACAGATCCTGTTCCGTACGGTCATGCTCTGCCAAAGTGACTTTTTTACGAAAAAGTATCCGGCATTTTGGCGCCATTACGTCGTCCCATCCCTATCCAGCCCCGGCACCAAGCCCCTAAAGAACCGCTTAATCCTGTCCCGCATTTTTGCCTTTGCCCCCGCTGCCAGCATCCCGGCGGTATGTCCCCGCCGCACCAGGCGTTTGCTTTCAATAAAAGCGCCGTTGCGGTTGATGTACCCTCGTTTGAGGCCCTTCAGCAAAGAGTCCCGATTGTTTGGGGTGTACACAAGCCGGAAACGGCCCACACCCTTCACCAGATATTTCCGGAAGACGTCAATGCGCTTGCGGTGGTTTGCAATAACAGCCGGGCAGGCATAGCTCTTGGCATAGTCCGGTATCTTCCAGAACAAAAAGCGCCGCTCGCGAATAATGAGGTAGCGTGGACTGTCATAGGGCGAAAACAGCTCCGCCAGCGCGCTGCAAAACAGCTGCTTTTCTCGCAGGCTTCCATCGGCAAGGGCACAGTCTATCCACAGACCGTGCGGGTCAGCTTGCATCTCCAGCCGGGCGCCTGGCGAACAAATCTCGCCCAGTTCCCACAACGTGTCGAACAAGCTTTGCGCCAACCGCCGGATGTATTTCTCCGGTGAAAGGATGCGCAGCGTCAGGTAAAACCCCCAGAATACCAGACCGGAAGCTATCAGGCAGGCCGCGCCGGCGATAAGATACGCCTTCCAGCTCCACATAAACTGGGGGATAGCCCATAAAAAGCCGACGATGGCAGACAGTGCCACCGCGAGACCGGAAGCCCGCATAACATTGGAAAAGAAGAAATGGGGCGGCGCGGCGGTGTATGGAACATCGGCCACGCCCAGTATCTGCGGTGTAGTTCCCTTTGGCAGCACCGCAGCCCAAGCGTTGGCCGTGCCCAGTCTGTCAGACGCCCGTTCCAGCATCTGGCGATTAACCGCTTCGATATCCATCGTCTCGTAGGGTGGCTGGACAATGTACACCCGGCCGATACCGCTCTCGATGCTGTCCCCGTGGTAGGAAGGCGCCATGAAGCAGTCGAAGCGGCGCTTCAGCGTTTCAAAATCGTCGCTCGGTATCGGCTCGTGCAGACCGTCTTCTGCCGGTGCCGGCGGCAGAAGAGTGGCCAGGTGCCAGATGTTCGAGACCTTACCGAGGTTGGCGGGGTCGCGGCGGATGGCCCGGCCGCGCATCTGGTTGGATAGCACAAAGCTGCCCACATAGCTTGCCAGCACCAGGCTGTTGATGCAGGGCGAGTCCCAGCCTTCCCCCAGCAAAGACTTGGTACCAATCAAAACCTGCACCTGCCCCGCGGCGAACAGCGCCGTAAGAATGGCCACCTTCTGGCGGTTCCCAGCGGAAAAGTCAACCTCGCAGTAAGGTGCGCCCAATACAGGCCGGCTGGTGAAGGCAGCACCATACATCTGGCATTCTGAAGAAAGAGCGGCCAGCACCGCCACGGGCAGCAGCACCAGCGAACCCGTGAGCAGGGCGACAGGCACACTGGGCGGCAAATGGCGGCGCAATAGCTCGAATATAGACACGCTGTCCAGGCCGGACAATGGGGCGTCTGTGCCAATGACCGGCAGCAGCTCTTTTCCAATGTAATCGGTAAGAATTACCATGCGCAACGCACCGCCAAGATTTTGCCATTCGGCCGCAGCGATGGCGGCAATGCTCTCCAGCTTGGCCGAGGAACCCGCCAGCCGCCGGTTGAGCCGTGGGTCGGTATCCAGGTTCAGTTGTCCACGCACCTGCACCCCCGCGCCGACCAACTTTGCCGAGAGTTCCTGTGCCAGTTCTTTGCTGAAAATGTCCGGGTTGTCCATCACAAAATGGAACGCGGTGGCGGCGGCATTCATGCTAAACGCGGGTACGCGGCCCTTCAGAAACATTTCGCGCGCTGTGCTGTGCGGAATGGGAACCCCTTTGTGGGCAGCCAGCACCAACAGCGCCTGTACCCCCTTAACATGAAACATCCGCCAATCCATCCATTTTGCGCTGGCATCCAGCACATGGGCCTTTTCCAGTATTTCTCCCAGCAATGGGCTTTCGAGAAGTTCGGCCACGCACAGGTATGCCCGGCGCCGATACTCCAGCATGGCGGTTTCTTCATTGCTGGTGGGGCGGTTGAAATAGAGGAAGTCCTGATGCGGGCATAGGATGCCCTGCTGAACCAGCGCCGGGACGGCTATCTCCTCGTCAATCTCTCCACACAGGGCGCAGTAACGCCCCCACTCTGCCGCGGTGGCGTCGTAGGGCGGCGTGGCGGTAAGCGAGATAATGGTCATATCCTCCTGTACGGCGCTCACAAATGCTTCCAGCGCGCGTTGCCAGGCAGATTTCAGGTGATGGGCTTCATCCAGGCACAGGGTGCGTACCCCAGCCTTACGCAAAATATCCACCAACTCCAAACCGTTATAGTCAATCGCCGCAGCCTCACCGCTTTCTGCCTCCCCCTCCACCAAACGGTTCCATACGGCATATAGCCCCTGGTAGGTAAGGGAGGTAACCAGCGCGGGAGCGTGCAGATCATAGGAAAGGTAGTTGCCCGTATCAGCACCGGCGGGCAGGAAACAGTCCGCAAAGCGCTGGCCCCACTGGTGTTGGACGGTAACGGTGGGGGACAGCACCAGCGCCGGCGCGCCCAACCGGCAGATCATCTCAAGACCCATCACCGTTTTGCCGCTGCCGGGCGCGGCCACTATATGAATCTTTTGGTCATTATTATGGGCGGCCAGGGCGTCCAGTATCCGCTGCTGGTGCGGACGGAACCGGCCTTGGAACGCTATGTTGCCAAATAAGATATCGCCGCCCCCTCTCGCTACCAATAGATGAATGTTTCTTTTTACAAGTTTTCTCATGCTCGGAACCGATAGGAACATCTGGTAAGGATATTCTATCACACCCGCAAGGTGTTTGAACATGGAGCCGGTATTGTGGCGCCTTTCAATATATAAATCCACAAAATGCCAAAGCGGTTTTCAACCCGCTGGCAGAATGCCATCCACCGCTAAATTCGCCGCTCGATTTAGACCACACCGTTCGAATCCCTAATCCAACAAAAAAAACCCCGAAAGGGGGATTTGGGGTTGGCTGGCAATTCCAAAGGCGAATTTTTCTTTTGCCTGGTTCGGCAAGGCAAAGCATAGTTGGCCTGGATGGATAGCTCCTGCGGCGCCGCCGCGCCTCGATCGCAGGAACCATCGATGGTCCGAATCCATCCAGTTTTTTTATTTTGGTTGGCCTGGATGGATAGCTCCTGCGGCGCTGCCGCGCCGCGATCGCAGGAACCATCGATGGTCCGAATCCATCCAGTTTTTTATTTTGGTTGGCCTGGATGGATTCGAACCATCGCAATGACGGAGTCAAAGTCCGTTGCCTTACCGCTTGGCTACAGGCCATCAACAGGGCATGCCGGTACCCGGCGCTGCCGATGAAAAAAGCGAACGCGAACGTTCGCAAAAAAAATGGGGTGGATAATGGGATTCGAACCCACGACCTTCAGGGCCACAACCTGACACTCTAACCACCTGAGCTATATCCACCATATACTCGTCCTCAAAAGAAGAAGTTAGCAATATTTGCACGCCATACCGCTGTATTACGGGTCTGTCATGCTACGTTCGCCAACCGGACGATGCCAAAACATTTTATCATACAATCCTGCACCTGTCAACGGAGTGCAAGCCGGCGCGCCACCTGTACAAACAAGCCAAATTACGGCCAGGCGCGAATGGCCTCGGGCATATTTTTTCGCACTATGCCACAGGGCCACCTTGCGTCAAAGTTTTCATTCTGCAAATGCTTTTTTTTACCCAAAAGTGCCATTTCATGCTGTTCTGGGGCCGTTCACGCGGCACTTTTCAGCTTTTTCACACAGCATATCGTTGCCTTACAAAAAGTACTTCGCATTTTCATCTATCCCATGCTATAATGAGGCAAATTATTTTGGGGTGTTGCGCAGCCGGAAACAGGCGCTGGCAACTGAGGCCTGTGTACTTGTTTCCATGCGTTTTTTGCCATGTCACCCGGCAATGCTGAACTTTTTTCCAAAAGGGGGGATTCCATGCTGGAAGCCGTAAAACTGAGCAAACGATACAAGCGCAAACGCGTCTTGAGCGACGTGAGCTTTTCGCTGGCGCCGGGCGAGTGCCTTGGCATTGCTGGGCACAATGGCTCTGGCAAATCCACCCTGCTGGCCATTTTGGCCCAGGTTACCCCACCCGACAGCGGCGACATCCTGGCCGAGGGTTCCAGCGTTTTGGGCAACCGGCGGTTTTTGCGCCACATGGTGGGGTATGTGCCCCAGCAAACCGGCCTGCTGCCGGACCTTACCGTAAAAGAAACGCTGCAATATTGGCAAAAATTATATGGTGTGTCGGGAAATTTACTGTTTTCGCCCTCTTCCCCCGCCAGCATGATGGGGCTGGACAACCTGCAGAAAAAGCTGGTGGGCACCTTGTCCGGTGGCATGCAAAAGCGCCTGAGCATTACCCTGGCGCTGCTGCACAACCCATGGTACCTGTTTTTTGACGAGGTACTGCCCGGGCTGGACCGGCACTACCGCCAGGTGCTGCTGAACTACCTGGCCGAATACCGAAAGCTGGGCAACAGCGTGATTTATTGCAGCCACGGCACCGCCGAACTGCTGGAGTTCTGTGACAAGATTATGGTGCTGCAGGGCGGAATGAACGCATTCCTGGACGACGCGGAACATTTTCCCACACAGCCAAAAATGTTGGATTCGTTGCTGAACCCGCTGCGCGAATAGCGTGTATTCAGAGTTTCCCTTTTGCATCGCCATAGCTTTCTCGTCCCTGGCGCATTCTGCAACACGGAGGTGTGACTTACCTATATGAGAGATTTTTTCAAAAGCTCTCTGCAGCTGCATCTGCGCCTGATGAAGCAACCGCTGGTCACGCTGGTTGTCATGGTGGTTGCCGCGCTCATCATCAGCATGGGGGCGGCGGCCGTGGGCAGCAGCCTGCTGGCGGGGCGGCCGGTTGCCGGGGTAAAAATAGCGGTGGCGGACAACAACAGCGACGGGGCCGGCCTGCAGCAGTTGACCCAGTTCACCGCAAAGGACACCAGCGGGTACTTTATATCCCTGGTGAAGGCGGACACACCCGAGGAAGCCATAGACATGCTGGCGCGGGGCGAGGTTTCGGCCGCTATGGTGCTGCCGGCTGACCTGATGGACAGCGCCACCCAAACAGAGCTGTACCTGGACCCCGGCCGGCCACTGGATATGCTGCTGGTGCAGATGTTTGTGGAAAGCGCCAACCGTATGTTAAGCGCGACGGGCAGCGGTGTAGACTATGTCATGTATGTGTACGGTGAAAGCGGCGCCACCACACCGGAGAGGGAAACGGTACAGGGAAACATTCGGGTAGAATACTCCTTTTGGATTTTAGGCCGCGAAACCATGTATCGGGACGTACCGTCTTCGCCCACCGGGGCAATGGACACCATACAGTATTATCTGCTGAACGCCATCACCTTTTTTTCGCTTTTGGCCACGCCTATCTTGTTCGGCATTTATTCCTTCCGCCAGCAGAAGGCCTGGACCGAGCGACTGCGCTCTGCCGGCGGGTCACTGCGGGCATACGGCGTTGCAAAAATTTTGTGCGGCACGCTGGTCACCACCGTAATGCTGGCGCTGTTTTTGGCGGGGGCCGCCTGGTTCGGCAACCCTTATGGCCTGCCTACACCGGCTTTGCTGGTGGGGCTGTTATTGTGCGCCTGTTTTTTGTCCTGTTTTGCCTTTTTATGCTGCAACACCGGCAGTGTGCTGTCCTCCACTCTGCTTACTTTTTTGTTAAGCAGCGCGGGATTGTATGTAGCCGGTGGGCTGGTGCCGCCGGTGCTGTTGCCGGGGGTTATACGCACCATCTCCCCCTACAGTCCCCTGTCCTGGATGCGCGCGGCACTGGCACCGGTATTTGGCCTGGCCGCTGACTGGGGCGCCATGCTGGCGCTGTTGGCCCTGACGGTGCTGCTGTTTATGGGGTGCCTGCTGTATTGCTGGCGGCTGGAAAGAAGGTGGAGCCTGTGAAATTTTTCTTTACGGCGCTCCGCATTCATTTGATGCGATTTTTGCGGCATGCCAGCACATTGGTTTGCCTGCTGCTGCCCTGCCTGGTGGCGGTGCTGGGTCTGGTGCTGCCGCCGGAACAGCAAACCACCGATGCCATCACCGTGGGGGTATACTACGCCGACGCGGCCGATACCGACAGCCTGGCGGCAGCGCTGCTGGAAGAGCTGCAGACCTATCCGTTCAGCGAAGACTCCACCAACGCATCGGTGCCTATTTATTTTGTGCGGGCCGCCGCCCGCGAGGATGTGGCGGAAAATGTAGCCGCCGGTGTATGGGAATGCGGGTACCTGCTGCCGGATGATTTTGGCCGCCGCATTGCGGAAAGCGAGTACCGGGGCCTCATCGCCCGGGTCGCATCGCCCGCTTCCTCCCTGGCGCCGGTCATTGACGACGCTGTATCCGGCGCACTGTTGAAAATCAGCAGCCCCTACATCGCCACGTCTTTCCTGGGAAACACCGGCCTTTTAGAGGATATCCCACCACAGCAGCTGCAAAGCATTGAGGCGCAGTTCTTTGCAGAAGACGACCCGCTGAACATCACGGTGAAGCTGATAAACGCACCGGCCGCTACCGCCGGGAACGCATCTATCTTGCTGTCCACCCAGGCGTTTATCCGCGGCATGGTGGCGTTGTTGCTGCTGCTGTTTGCTTCGCTGACACTGGTACGCTTCGGGGATGATTTGCGCTCCATGTTCTTTGGCCGCATGTACTCCTACCGCCGGTTTATTGCGCTGTTCACACCGCCGTTCGTTTGCAGCGCCCTGCTGGCGCTGGCTTCCGGGTTTGCCTCGCTGGTGGTGGGGGACCTGTTTTTCCCCGGTCTTCTGCACGGCATGGGGGCCGAGCTGGTTTGGCTGTTGCTGTACCAGGTGTATTTGTTCTCGCTCATCATCTTCCTGGGCAGCATTTTCTACAGCAAATATCTCACACTGTCCCTTACACCATTTTTAATCATCGCCTGCTTCGTCTTCTGCCCCATCGCTTTCGATCTATCTTCTTACCTGCCGGCGGCAGGCTGGATTTCGCTGTTGCTGCCGCCCACACTGTACCTGCGCGCGGCCGCCGGCGATGCGCTTATGCCTTGGGTCATGGGGGGGCTATCGCTGGTGCTGACGGGGATTGCCGCCGTGCTGTTCCACACAAAAAACCAGGGCAGCCTTCCCTCCGCCGATATTGAGGCGGGTATGTAGGGTTGAGGCAGGCAGGAAAGCCTTTCCACCGCACGGTATCCGCCAAACGGCCAGTGCTTCGCAGCATTTTCTGTACTACACTGCCTATATAGTAGTATACCCCCGGCTATCCTCCGCCGGGGGTATTGGTTTTCGTTGCCGGGAGCTACCTCGGTATTCCTATGGTCTTCGCGCACCGGACACATTTTTGTTTTGGCAAGGGGCCTTATCCCCTTTGTCCTGCACCCTACGGCGCCGTAATATACCCCGCCAGTGCGGTGGCCGCCGCCACCGCAGGGGATGCCAGGTAAATTTGCACCGAGGCGTTGCCCATGCGGCCCATAAAATTACGATTGTTGGTGGCCAATACCACCTCGCCGTCGGCCAAAATGCCGCCCGCGCGGCCACAGCACAACCCGCAGCCCGGCAGTGTAACGGTGGCGCCCGCCGCTATCAGTGTCTCCAGTATGCCCGCCTGGGCCGCCTGGCCGTATACCGCACGGCTGGCCGGCGTTACGATAAGGCGCGTAAACGGTGAAATATGCCGCCCGCGCAGGAGTTCCGCCGCAGTGCGCAGGTCCTCCAGCCGGCCGTTGGTGCAGGACCCCAAAAATACCTGATCCACCCGTACCCCGGACAATGTACTGACCGGCACGACCGCATCCACCTGTGACGGGCAGGCTGCCACAGGAACCAAATCCTCCGCCTTATACACTATCTCGCGCGCATATACGGCGTCTGCGTCCGGCCAGAGCGACGCAACATCAAACGGTACCGGCCCCGAAAATTCGGTAGATTTTTCATCCGGCAAAAATACCGCGCACTTCGCACCGGCCTCCACCGCCATGTTGGCAATGACCATACGGGAAGCCAGGCTCAAATCCCGCACCGTGCTGCCGGCAAATTCCAGCGCCTTGTAGGTGGCGCCGTCCGCGCCAATATCCCCCAGCAGCCGCAGAATGATATCCTTCGCGCTGACGTGTGGCGGCAGGGTGCCGTCTATGGTCACGCGAATGCTTTCCGGCACCCGCACCCACAGGCTGCCGGTGCCCAGCACCGCCGCCATCTCGGTATAGCCTATGCCGGTGGAAAACGCGCCCACCGCGCCATAGGTGGTGGTGTGGGAATCGGTACCAAAGGCAACATCCCCCGGCTTCACATACCCGGCCTCCACCATCAACTGGTGGCAGATGCCGTCCGCGCGGTGCACATGCGTCAGACCTACCTCTTTGGCAAACGCGTCGCCTATTTTAAAATGGCGCACGTCGTCGGTACCGGCCGCCGGCACCAGATGGTCGTAAATGAGCACAATTTTATCTGGATTCCACACCTGTGTGAACCCCATCTGTTTAAACTTTTCCGCGACGAACGGCACGAAAATATCGTGAATCATCACGCGGTCCGGCCGCACCACCACGATTTCGCCCGGGCAGATAGCAGGCACGCCGGCGTTGCGCTTGATGATTTTTTCAATTAGGGTGTATCCCATGGTGTCCTCCGGTGTGGGGTATTTTAAGAGTATCTCCAAAGAGCAAACCGACCCGCGTCCTTGTGCGTCGCCATACGTTGGTTTGCTCTACTGTATCAGCATTTGGTACCGCTTGTTATACAGCGTTTTGTAGCCAAAATACAGCGAGCAAAACACCGCCAGGCAGGTAACCGCGCAGATGGCAATCAAGATAGCAATCTGGTACAAAATGGCGGTCATGGGCAGCGTACCAGACAAAATCTGGCCGGTCATCATGCCCGGCAGCGAGATGATGCCCATGCCCAGCATGGAGTTCAGCGTAGGCAGCAGTGCGGTTTCCAGCGCCTGGTTTACAAACGGAATCAGTATCTTCTGCGGCGTGGCGCCAAAATTCACCAGCGTGTCTATGCGGGCTTTTTGCGTGTGGATGTTCTCATTAAAGGTGCGCAGCCCCAGGCTGACGCCGGTCATGGCGTTGCCGATAATCATGCCGCTGATGGGGATGGTGTACTGCGGGTTGAACAGGTTCACCCCCACCACCACCACGATGAAAAACACCACGATGGCAAGGCCGGTGCCAGCCAGGGAAACCGCCACGATTGCCTTAAACCGGGGATTAATGCCGCGGTTTTTGCTTAGCACCATGTAAATGGCAAACGCCGTCATGGCCACCAGGTACAGCACCGTAAAAACCGGGTGCGGGTGGTTCAAAATATAAGTGAGCACCAGCCCCGCCAGCACCAGCTGCACCGTCATGCGCAGGCTGGCCACTATCAGCAGCTTTGTCTGGTTTATTTTGCACTTTTTCATGATGATGAGCACCACCACCAGCAGCAGGTAGATGAGCGCAAACTGCCACAGGTTCAAGACAATGATGCCGTTTTCGCCGCTGTTCATTCCATCCCCTCCTCACCAAAGTCCACCATATCATCGGCATATTTTTCCGCAATAGGCCGGTTGTGCGACACCGCAATAAGGGTGATGCCGTGCTGGGCGCAAAAGGCCTTTACGCCGGCCAGCAGGGTATTTGCGGTGACGTCGTCCAAGGCGCTGGTGGGCTCGTCCAGCAGCAGCGCTTGTGGCAAAAAGGACAGGCAGATGGCCAAATATACCCGCTGGCGCTCGCCGCCGGACATGGTTGCGCAGGGGGCATCCAGCGGAAAATCCAGCGCGCACAGCTGCAGGTACCGCCGCATTTCATCGTCGCTGACGCAGGGAATGCCGCGGTAGGCACAATACTCGGCAAAGTTTTCGGCAATGGTTTTGTCAAACAGATACACCATCTGGCTGGCCAGCAAAACCTCCCGCCGCAGCTGAATGGGGTCGTAGTCATTCACGTCCTTGTCCCGGTAGCATACCGTGCCTGCCTCCGGGGAAATGACGCCGTTCAGCAGCTTCAGCAGGGTGGTTGTCCCGCTGCCGCTTTTGCCAATGACAAACGTGGTTTTGCCGGAAGCTATCTCCAGGTCCGGGTAGCATATTTCCTTGAACCGCACCCCGTGCAGGGAAAACAGTGCCATGCTTTTTTCTTCCTTCGCCTTTGTTTTGTTGGGGACTACCGGTGCTTTCCAAAAGGCCGGTACACCGGTTGCACCCATTTCCTGAAAGAGCGCCTCGCGGTGAAAACCACTTTTTTTGTTCCGCAGCCGCCGGTTGTTCACAAGACCTTTTTTCCCGGCAACAACCGCCCGGCCCACACCAGAGCCTATTTCACGCGGTTTTGCTTTTGCATGGCCGCCACCAGGCCGCCGCTTTCCAAAATTTCCAGCACATTCTGCGCCATGGGCGCCAGTGGATAGGTTTTTCCGTTACAGGAAACCTGTTTGCCCACTTCCACCTCCACCTCGTCCCCTTCCGCCACCGCGTCCGGCAGGCCGGGGCTTTCCAGCACCAGCAACCCGTTGTTCACCGCGTTGCGAAAAAAAATGCGCGCATAGCTTTTTGCGATGACACAGCTAATATTCAAAGCTTTCAGTATTTCGGGCGCCTGCTCACGCGAGGAACCACAGCCAAAGTTTTTCCCCGCGACCAAGATATCCCCCGGGCGTATCTGCCCGGCCAGCTCCGGCCGCAGCGGCGCAAACGCGTGCGGGGCCATGTCCTGGATGGTGGCCAGCGCCAGGTACTCGGTGGGGATAATGATGTCGGTGTCGATATCGTCGCCAAGCACCCAGGCCCGGCCTTTAAAGGTTGTTTGCATTGTGGGGATCCTTTCGGTTTATACTGGGCTGAATGCAGGAAACACTATCTAACTTCTTTGAGCGTAAAAACCCTACAGCTGGTCTGCCGTGGCAATCTTTCCCAAAATAGCCGAGGCGGTCACGGTGGCCGCCGAGGCCAGGTACACCTTGCTGGTGGGGTCGCCCGCGCGGCCCTTAAAGTTGCGCGTGCCGGTGGAAATCAGTACCTCCGCCGGGCCCAGCACCCCCTGGCAGCTGCCCCAGCACACACTGCAGTTGCTGTTCACCACCATGGCGCCCGCGTCGTTCAGGGTGGAAATCAGCCCTTCCCGCAGTGCCTGCAGGTACACTTCGTTGGACGCCGGGGCCACAATGAACCGCACCATGGGGTCCACCTGGCGCCCTGCCAGTAGCGATGCCGCCACCCGCAGCTCCTCTATTCGCCCGTTGTTGCAGCTGCCCAGAAACGCCTCGTCTATATGGGCACCGGTCACCTGTGCCGCCGGGACCACATCGTCAATAAAATCCGGCCGGGCCACCACCGGCACCATCTGCGCCAGGTCATAGTGGTAGTCCGCCAAAAAGGTTGCGTCTGCGTCGCTTTTGTGGGCAGCCTTTGCGGTGCGGCCATGTGCCTGCAAATACGCGGTGGTTTTGTCATCCACCTCCATCAGGGCGGTTTTGGCGCCGGCCTCTACCGCCAGGTTCGCCAGCACCAGCCGCTCGTCCACACTCATGCCGGCAATGCCGTCTCCCACGAATTCCATGATTTTATAGTTGCAGCCGTCCGCGCCCACGTCCCCAATGATGCGCAGCATGACGTCCCGCGCATACACCCCGGCCGGCAGGCTGCCGTGCAGGTGAAAGCGAATCGTCTGGGGCACCAGCACCCAGGTGGTACCGGTCACCATGCCATACAGGAAATCCGTGCAGCCCACGCCGGTACCAAACGCACCCAGCGCACCATAGGTGCAGGTGTGGGAATCCGCCCCGATAATAAACTCGCCCGGGCGCACATAGTTTTCCACCATGATCTGGTGGCACACGCCTTTGCCCTCATAAAAATCAATATCGTTCGCCTTGGCGAATTCCCGCATTTTCCGGTGCGCCGCCGCGGTTTTTGGGGTATCCGCCGGCATGTTATGGTCCACCACAAACACAATCTTGGCCGGGTCCGCCAGGCGTGGGTTTGCCAGTTGCGTGTTATACATATCGATGGTCAGGTGGGTGGTGCCGTCGTTGCTCATCATGCGGTCCAGCTGCACCGTGACAATATCCCCGGCCGTTACCTGCGGCACGCCGGCCGCCGCCGCTAGTATCTTTTCGCCCATGGTCATGCCCATTTTAGCGTGCCTCCTCTGCGTTCAGATAGGGTATCAGCCCACCGCTAGCCAGTATTTTTTGCATGTGTTCCGGCAGTTTGGTGCACGCGAACGCCTGCCCATGCGCAAAGATGGTACCGTTTTCCATGTCCAATTCCACCTCGTCCCCATCGTGTACCGCGCCGGAAAGTTCCGGGCACAAAATGACCGGCAGGCCAATGTTGATGGCGTTGCGAAAAAAGATGCGCGCCACACTTCCCGCCACCACCGCGCGAATGTTCAGCGCCTTTAGCGCGCTGGGGGCCTGCTCCCGCGAGGAACCGCAGCCAAAGTTTTCCCCCGCCACAAGTATATCCCCCGGCTGCACCTTCGCGGCAAATCCGGTATCCAAAGACTCGAACACATGCTCTTTCATTTCATCGATAGTAGGCAGAATAATATACTGACTGGCAATAATCTGGTCGGTGTCTACATCATCACCAAAGGTCCACACACGCGCTTTTTCCATGGTTTCCTCCGTTTATTTCATTCGGCTGTCTGTACATTGTCCCGTTGTAAAAATCTAATGTTTCTGCGTCCGATATACACCCATGCCAGCGCCAACGGCACCAACGTTCCCACGCCTAGTACCAAAGCCGCCTGCCAGAATGAAAACTCCGTCGTGATGACCGACGTGCCAGCAAAACAAACCTGCGGCGCCAGCGCCAACCAGTCCACCAGCGCGTGCAGCACAATGACCGCCCAAATATTCTTTCCCCGGATATACACCGCGGAAAAGAGCACACCGGCGGCGGCCGCGTTTACCGCCTGAATCAACACGGTCAGCGGCGGCAAGACCACAAGGTTCGCCAAGTGCGCCAGGCCAAACACCGCCGCCGAAACCAACACTGCTTTTTGTACGCCCCGCTTGTTTCCGCCCCACTTTTCCAGCATATTGTTTAGGAGCAGCCCCCGGTAAATCACTTCCTCGCCCACGCCGACAAAAAGCATATTGGCGCTAAACAAAAGCAGGACAGGCACCCCAAAAAATGTATTTCCATCAGGCAACCCGCCGTTGCTGAACAACGCCGCCGCGATCCCCAGGGCAAGGAGAGGAAGGCCGAATAGCATCCCTTTCCAAAACCCTGCCGCGACAAACCCCGCCCGCGGCCACAGTCCCAGACCGTGAATAAGCCAAACGCCGACACCTGCCACGACCATATGGCTTATCAACATATCCCACCCGGACAACGGCGTGCCGTCCACGTCTATCGACCATAGTAACAAGGTGGCCAAAACAACCACCAGGGAAAAAACCAAAGCATGCTTTTGCGCAAATCTTCTTATCGCCGCCACACCCATACACTCCTTTTGCCTCACCAGTGGCAAATCAGCCTCTGGTATTTCTCCTCCAGCGCGCGCACATTTTGCGCAAAATCCTTATGGTACGCCACCGTGCCGTCTGCGGCCGCGCGGTACAGCGGCAGGCGCTCGCGTTCCAGCCGCGCCAGGTCTTCCCGGCATTTCGCCAACGGCCGCCCGTCTGATATCGCCAGCAGCTCCACCGGGCAATCGATGAACAGCACCGGCCCGTTCTGGCGCAGCGCGGCAATATTCTCCCCACGCAGGACGATGCCCCCGCCGGTGGACAGCACCTGTCCGCTTTCTTTGCCCGCGGCCACGGCTGCGCGGCTTTCCCTGTCCCGAAATGCCGCTTCGCCTTCAGCGGCAAACAGCTGCGGGATGCTCTTTCCCGCCTCCCGTTCTATTTCTGCGTCCAGGTCCACAAACCGCTTTCCCAACCGCTGGGCCAGCGCCTGGCCCAGGCTGGTTTTGCCGCTGCCCGGCATGCCGATAAGCGAAATATTACACCGCTTCCGTACCATTTTACGGCAGATTTCCGCCACTTTTTCCTCCGGGATTGCAGTATCCAGAAACAGCTCTGCCGCCGCTTTCGCCTGCGCCACCAGCATAAAAAGCCCGTTCACCGCCGGCACACCACATTGCTCGGCATCCAGCAACAGTTTGGTCTTGAAGGGGTTGTACACCAGGTCAAACACCGCCGCCAGGCGCGGGAACACACCCGGGTCTATCAGCGAAACGCCGTTGTGGGGATACATGCCCGCCGGGCTACAGTTGACCAGTATTTCCATATCGGCACGGGCGGCAGCCTCTTCATAGCGCAGCAGGCCGGGCGCTGCCGTCCGGCTGGCCACCAGCACCTGCCCAACTCCCAGCTTTTGCAGCGCCGCCGTCACCGTTTTGGTGGAAGCGCCGTTGCCCAGCAGCAGCGCGGTTTTCCCCGCCACCGGCACACCGCTGTGGCGCACCATAGCGCAGAAACCCAGCCAATCGGTGTTATAGCCGGTCAGCTTTCCGCCACGGTTCACCACCGTGTTCACGGCGCCTATCTCCCGGGCCATGGGGTCTATTTCATCGCAAAACGCCATCACCCGCTGCTTATACGGGATGGTCACGTTGATGCCTTTAAACTCTTTTTTTTGCAGGAAAATGTCCAGTGCGTCCGGCGGCAGCTCCACCAGTTCATAGGAATACCCCGCCAGGCTTGCGTGAATATGTTTTGAGTAGCTGTGCGCAAGCGTCTCGCCCACCAGGCCGTATTCCACAGGGGTTCCTCCTTCGTCTGCCAATATACCAGTCGCACAAACCTGCTCGCTTACAAAACCAGCACATACAATTTTTTCGCAGCCTTTAACCAGCCTTGTATGCTCAGCCCGCTCCGTACAATATGCGCAGGATGCTCTTCAGTTTTCCCGCCTCCAGCTGGCCGGGCGCGGTGGCCTTTCCCACATAGCCATATGCAATATCCGCGCCAAACACCCCGCCGGAAATGCGGCTGAGCGCACCGACATCCCCCATGGCCATGGTGGTCATCGGTCCTGTGGCAAAGCGTCCGTTGTACTCGTTGGTTGCGCTCAACAGCGCCAGCAGGTCGGCCGGGCTGTTTGCCAGCACCGCCAGTTTCGGGATATCCGCCCCCAGCGCCTGCATGCCGCGCAGGGTCGCCACCATCTCGCCCGCCGATGGCGTACCGGAAAAATCATGGCTAGAAACCAGCGATACCACGCCATGCCGCCGCAGCGTTTCCAGGACCTCTGCGCAGGTCTTTTCTCCTGCGGAAAACTCCACGTCCAGCAAATCCACGTTGCCGCTTTCGGCGGCTTCTTCGCACAGGCGCTGGTATATGTTTGCCGGCAGCGCCCCGTTTCCGCCCTCGGCAGCGGTACGGTAGCAGAACAGCAGCGGCGTTTCGCCCAGCGCGCCGCGCAAAATGCGCAGCGCCACCTGGAACTTTTCCACCTCCGGCAGTTCCTCAAAAAAATCCGCCCGCCACTCAATGATATCCGCCAGTTCCCGCGCCGCCACAATCTCATCCAGCAGCTCCACCACGGTTTTTCCGCTGATAGGAACGCAGACCTTTGGCACACCGACGCCAATCTCAACCCCACGAACCGTAATTGTTTTTTTCATCATTCTTGCCTACCTTTGGGTTTTGGTAACCGCTGACTGTATGGCGCTTTGTGCAACCGGCACAGCGCAAGCCTTCTTCAGCCGTTACGGAGTATTTGCATACCGCCGCCAATAGAGCAAAGCCACACTGCCCCCATCCGCAAACTATAAATACAGGGCAATGAAAATATTATCGCACAAAACCCGCCCGCCCGCAAGAAGCAGCGCCCGGCCGGTGGCTCTTCACAAAAAAACAGCCAGCAGCAGGTTTCCCTCTGCCAGCCATCCCTTATGAGGAGCTTTTTATCATAATATTGCTAAATTGTTGTGTATATTAAATGCACGGTGGTAGTGCCTGCCCCGGCTTCCCGGGCCTTTACACTACATATTTTTAAGTGCCCCGCCGCTGGGTGTGCCAGGGACAGGACACCAGGTGGTCGTCCACCAGGCCCGCCGCCTGCAGGTAGGAATAACAGATGGTGGACCCCACAAACCGGAAGCCCCGTTTTTTCAGGTCTTTGCTCAGCGCGTCGGACAGGGGGCTGGTGGCCGGCACGTCCGCCAGCGCCTGCCAGTGGTTCACCACCGGCTGCCCGCCCACAAAGCCCCACAGGTAGGCGTCAAAGCTGCCATACTCCTGCTGTACAGCCAGGAAACCCCGCGCGTTGTCCACCAGCGCGTCTATCTTTCGCCGGTTGCGAATGATTCCCGCGTCCGCCAGTAGCTCCTGTTTCTTTTGGTCGGTATACTTCGCTATCTTCCGCGCGTCGAACCCGTCAAACGCCCGGCGCATATTTTCGCGCCGTTTTAAAATCAGGCTCCAGGACAGGCCCGCCTGCATCCCCTCTAAAATCAGCAGTTCAAACAGTTTGTCGTCGTCATGCTCCGGCACGCACCACTCCTGGTCGTGGTAGCGGATGTCCTCTTCGCCTTTTGCCCAGCCACAGCGCGCGTCTTCCGGCATAGTTCCCCTCCTGGTTTCGTTTGTTTCGTGGACATATTATAATTTCATTCATTTTTTCTAAAGCTCTCGGCATGCCTTCAGACTCGGTCCGCCGGTTCCGCGGCAAAACCCCCGGCCTCATTCGTGCCGTATCGCCTCCAGCGAGGAAATTTTCACCGCGCGGCCGGCCGGCGCTATGCCGGACAGCACCCCCACCACCGTGGCAAACAGCAGCGCCAGCAGCACCAGCCACACCGGTATCACCGACAGCTTCATGCCAGGCATGCTTTGGGCTATGCCGCCCATGCCAAACAACGACGCCACGTCGAACGAGCCTTCAATACCCAGCATGGCTAAAATGGTGGGCAGGTAGTTCAGCGTAACGCTGAGCAGCAGGCTGACCGCCACTCCCACCAGCCCGCCCAAAAGGCCAATAGCACCGGACTCTATCAGGAACATCTGGCGGATATTGGGCAGTTTACAGCCCAGCACCTTCATCACGCCAATTTCTTTGGTGCGCTCATAAATGGCCATGGTCATGGTGTTGGCAATGTTCAGCGCCGCCACAAACAGCGACACCGCCGCCAGCCCGCCCAGCATTAGCTGGGTTTGGGCCACCTGGCCCTGCAGCTCCTGGCGAATCTGGCTCATGGAATAAATCTGGTAGCCGATATCACGAATGGCCTGCTCCACCGCCGGCATATTGGCCACATTGTCCACCTTCACATACACGTTGTCATAGCCGCCCACCTGGGTGGTGTTTTCACCGCTGCCGCCGCCAATGCTCATATAGTACATGCCACCGCCATAATAGCTGTTATTCCCGGAGGAATGGGTCAGCTTTTTGTAGTCCGACTCCATCTTTTGGATATCATCTAGCGCCATCACGATGCTGCCCATCACCTCATAGTTGCCTTCCCCGGCGCTTAATATGCCGGTCACCACCAGCTCATAGTCCTTGTACACCGGCTCGCCGTTGTCGTCATAGTCTATGATCATGCGGTAGGTCAGGGGCGTGTTCAGAAAATCAAAAAAGAATGCCTCCGGGTTCAGCAGTACTCCGTTTTCATCATACTGCGGCAGGTTGCTGGGCACGCTGGAATACGGGTCGTCATACTGCGGGTAAATCTGGTATTTGGGGTTGTTCCAGTTTTTGGACGGGTCGTAAAAATTAAACACCGCCTGTTCTTCCACCATCACCGCAATTTTATCTTTGCCCAGGTTTTGGTCGGTCAGGTAACTGCCGGCCACCAGCTCGTACCCCATGGGCTGAATGGAGTCCGTATCCATGCCCACCAGGCTGCTCCAGCTTTCATACTTATTGTTTTTCCCGGCGGTCACAATGCCCGGAAACTGCGGCCGGTACAGCGGGGTGGCCGCCTCCACATGCTCCATTTCCTTAAACTGTTCCACCATCTTGTCGTCCAGGTCCGGTGTGCCCATCTGCGCGCCATAGTTAAACACCGTTATTTTGGTCAAATCGCCCCAGTTTTGCAGCATGGCGTCGGTGGCCTGGTTCACCGCAATGCCCAGCGATATCATGACCACAATAGCGCACACGCCAACCACAACGCCGATCACCGTTAGAACGGTGCGGCCTTTGCGCCGGCGCAGGTTGTCCACGCTGAAACGGAACAGGTCAGAGATCTTCATAGGAATCCTCGTCATCCAGGGCGGCTTCTTTTTTCGCTTTGTGCTTTTTCACCAGTATCACCGCGGTTATCACACCGCCGGCCACCACCGCCAGGCCCGCCAGCAGCCATACCCACCCGGGCACACCGCCGCCTCCCTCCTCCGGCATAGGCTCCACCGGGAATGGGTCAATAATCATGTCGCCGCCCTCGCCCACCGTAACGGTAAAGTCATGCGTCAGGGTCTTTATTTCCCCGCGGGAGTTTTCATAGGTCACCACAATCTGTGCTTTTATTTCGCCCGGCACAGACGCGTGAATATTAAAATCCGCGCTGCTTTCCGTGCCGGAGGCGATGTTCCCAATAAACTGGTTGCCTTCATCGGTGGTCAGCCCTTCGCCCACCACCTCTGCCGACACGTTATACACCGTGCCTTTTCCTTTGTTTATCAGCGCCACGGTGGTGTACCCCATGCCGTCATCCATCCCGGCGGTCAGGTAATCCGGCACCGTCACGTTGCCCATTTCAAACCGCTCCGGCTGGAGTATCGGGATGGAAATATCCATGGCCGCCTCCGCCGGGGTTCCATCGTTCGCGTTTACGCCCTTAATATTGATGGTAACGGTATAGCTGCCTTCCTCGGCCACCGCGCTGGCGGTCAGCGGGAAGGATACCGGGATAGATTGGTTCGGCTTCACGGTGCCCACATAATAAATGCCAGACCCGCCGGTTATGGTGAATTCCTTCGCCGGAACGACCTCCACGCTGACGTTTTCCACGTTATAGGTGCCGTTGGTGGACAGCAGCGTGGCCGACAGGTTAAAGTTGCTGCCGGCCAAAATGGCGTTATCGCCATAGCTGGCGCTTTTCAGCACAAACCCGGTGCCACGGGTAGCGGTGCTGGTGCCGTCGGAGGTAGAGCCGGAGGTATCCGTTTTTTCCACACAGTTGCTGAGGGTGATGCTGACCGGCTGCATGGCAACAGGGGCCACTGTTCCGTAGTTTCCATCCGTGTAATAGGAAATTTCACAAGTGAAGGTATTTCCGGTACCGGTGTATTTCAGCGGAAAGCGCATTTGATAGGTTGTGGGCTTGGTCACAACCGCCTCGCCGGTTGTGGGGTCTGTGCCGATAGTTCCAGCAACCAAGCTCAACAGCGCAGCATCCGGCATCAGCGAACCCATATTCCGGTTGCGCCCAAAGGAGGCGGTGTTCATTCTGGCATATGGATACCAGGACCCGTTTTGCACCACCGAAAGGCGACTATCCCGGAAGGTCACCACCAGGTCAAACTCCATACCGGGGGTAATCTCATCCGGCTGGTACACCGTACCGCTGCCTTTGTTCAGGTCGGTAATATAGCTGACCACCTCTATTTCGCCGCTGGCCGGCAACGGTGCCGACGTTGCCATGGCCGGCAACGGCAGGCTGGCTGCCACCATAACGGCCACCAACAAGGTAATTAGTACCACCAGCGCCCGGGCTGTTCTTTTTTTCTTCTGTGTCATTCCTGATACCCTCCGTTTGTTTGTGCTGCTTGGCCGTGCTGTGCCGCCATCTCCCCCGGCGGCGCGCCGCCCGGTATATCCTTCGCCGCCGCTTGCGCAGGCAGCGCCGCGGCCGCCTCCTCCTGCGCCAGCCCTGCAAACAGCGCCTTGCGTCCGGCGTGTTTGGCTTCTTCCTCCAGCTGCACATTGCTTACCACCTGCCCGTCCCGCAGGGTGATAATGCGGTCGCCGCAGGCGGCCAGTTCCTTTTCATGGGTCACCATCACAAAGGTGATGCCATATTTCGCCGCCCGCAGCAGCATGGTTTGCAGCACCTGCCGCGTGGTGTGGCTATCCAGGTTCCCGGTGGGTTCATCCGCAAAAATCACCTGCGGCTTCGCCACAAACGCCCGGGCAATGCCCACCCGCTGCTGCTGGCCGCCGCTCATCTCGGTGGGTTTGTGGCTGGCGCGGTCCAAAAGGCCCATTTCCTTCAGCTCGCGTTTCGCCAGCTTCAGGCGTTTCGCGCGGCTTATCCCCATAAACATCAGCGGCAGTGCCACGTTTTCCGCCGCCGTTAGCTGCGGCAACAGGTTATAGCTTTGAAAAATAAACCCCAGGTTTTCCTGGCGAAATGTTGCCAGCTGGTTTTCGTCCATCATGGACACCTTTTTCCCGGCCACCGCCACCAGGCCCTTGCTGGGTTTTTCCAGCCCCGCCAGCATATTCAAAAGCGTAGACTTTCCGCTGCCGGATGGCCCCACTATACAGCACACTTCGCCTTTGGCAATCTCCAGGTTTACGTCGCTCAGCGCGACCACCTTTTCCTGGCCGACGCGGTAAATCTTGCGCAGATGCTCTGTGCGAATCATAGACGCCATTTCCGCCATCGCCCCTTTCTTTGTTACATCTTTTTCATTCTAACAAATCGCCCTATATTACACAAGTAAAGAATGTGCGCCATCCAGCGCTGTTTCCGCGCGACCAGCACCAGATTTTGCCCTAGGACACACGAATGTACTTTTTTGTCTTCTTATGTGTCCATCTACTTATCATGTTATATGTCCGTATCATTATTGTCATTATGATTTACACACATAAAAACATCCGAGAGGCCAAACCAGGCTCCCCGGATGTGAATACAGCTATTGTACTGATGCGCCACACTTGATGATCTTACGCTTTTGCACGCAGACGACGCCGTTTTGCCGGTATTCGCCTTGCTTTTTTCTCACGCGATTTCAGCGCCAGTGACTGCACCGTGTCATGCAGGCTCTCATAAATATCCCGCGGCCAAAAGCCCAGCTCCCGGCTGGCTTTCTCGTGCGAGAAGTTGTCGTTGCTGCCCAGCGTGTTCAGCGAATACCGGGTGATAAGCGGATGTTCCTTTTTGCGCAGCGCATGCCGCTCCAGTATTGGCGCCGCCATGCGCGCCAAAAACAGCGGAACCTGCGGGCAGTTTCCTTTTTTACCGGTCATGTGCCGCAGCATGGCGAAAATCTGGCTGAACTCATAATGCTTGCCGGACAGGATGTACGTCTCGCCCACCCGGCCGTGATCCACCGCCGCAATACAAGCATTGGCCACGTCGCGCACGTCTACCAGGTCATACCCACCACGCGGGCACATGGGAATTTTTCCCTCTAAATAGCCTTTCACCGCGGCCACAATGTTGTTATATCCGCCGGTGTGCTCCATGGGGCCCACAATACCAGAGGGATGCAGCACAATGGCCGGTAAGCCCTTCGCTTGCACGGCATCCATGATATACCGGCTGGCCTCCGCCTTGGTCTTGGCGTAGCCGCCCTCCACACTGTCCTGCGAAAAATCTTTGGTCTCGGTTATCAGGCGGCCACCCGCCGCCTCGGGGATGGCATGCACGGAACTGACATGAACAAAGCGCCAAACGCCATATTCCAGTGCCAAATCTGCCATATTTTTCGTGCCGCCCACATTCACTTCCTGCGCCAGCGGTGATACCTGAGAGGTAATATCAATAATGGCAGCGGTGTGTATTACTACCACCTGCCGCCCCTGCAGGCCGGCAAACAGCGGCCGCAAGGATTCCTTATCCCGCACGTCGCCCACAAAAACCTGGGCCCCGGCTTTTTCCAGCGCGGCCACATCCTCACCCGGCAGCACCAGCGCGCGTATTGCCGCGCCGCCCGCCGCCAGTTTCTTCACTATATTGCGGCCCAAATGCCCCGCCGCACCGGTAATGATGTATACTCTTTTCAATGGAAAGTCTCCTGTTTCACAGTTTGCACACAAAGTATGTTCATAAACATTGTGTTGATTATTTCTTCCATGTTCATTATAATATACCCTATAGAGGAACTCAATCAACAGCTTCGTACGGGGTGCATCTTGTTGCACACTTCGGCGCAATGTGTCTAAGAAAGGAGCAGATGATGGGAAACCGTATAGAGAAACCGCAAGAGGACCAGCGGGTCCGCTTGACCAAAACAATGCTGAAATCGTCTTTTTTAGAGCTTCTTGGCTCAAAATCGATACAAAACATCACCGTGAAGGAACTTTGCGAACGGGCTGGGGTCAACCGTGGAACCTTCTATTTGCACTTCTATGACCTGTACGACCTGCTGGAGCAGATGGAAAACGATATGCTGGCGGACCTGCAGCAGGTACTGAATGAAAACCCGGTCATTCGTGGGGACGTCAGCCAGGAGGCTGCCGCCACCTTCATTTCCTCGCTGTTCCGCTTTGTGGAAAAAAACAGGGAACTGTGCGCCATTTTGCTGGGGGACAACGGCGACAAAAAGTTTGTGAACCGGCTGATCGAAGTGGGCCGGGAGAAAAGCGTGCGCGAATACCGCGCCCTGTTTCAGGACGCCAGCGTGCAGCAGGTGGAGATTTTTTACGCCTTTATCGCCTCCGGGTTCCTGGGTGTGATAGAGTACGGCCTGCAGCACCCTTCCCTGCCGTTCGAGCCATTGGTGGCAGCGGCGGAGCGCATTGTGGCCGAGGGCTCGCGTTATCTCGGGAAATAGGCGCCCACCGGTCGCCCGGTATTGCCCCGCCCGGCGAAGCAAAATGGCAGCCGCTACCCGGTTAATCAAACACCGTTACCAAAACTTTATACCCGGCCATTTTGGCGCCGCAGTACGTACGCTGCAGGTTGCGCGCCTGGATGCCTACGTTAAACAGGAACCCGTCAAACCCGTTGTCGTACAAATACCAAAAACAGCCTCCGCGTGCAGAGGCTGTTTTTATATTCCGTACCATCCTACTATTTTGTGCTGCCACCCACACCGTGCTACGCTTCGCCGGTGTGCAGCGTGCATACCTCCGGAACATTTTCACTGGTGTAGTAGCCCAGCTGCGTATCCGGACAGTTCTCGCTGGCAATCAGGCCGCTCTCCCGGCAGAATTTGCGCTCTACCACCCCTTCCGGCTGGGCGGGAAACGCCATTTCCGGCTTGTCTGCCTGCACCGTTTCCATAATGGATTTCCAAACGTTTGGCGGCGGGTTGGTAGACGCGGCCGCCGACCAGTTTATCTCCTGGTTGGTGTCATAACCCCACCACACCGCCGATATATAGTACGGGGTCAGGCCCACAAACCAGCGGTCCTTGTCATCGGTGGTGGTACCGGTTTTCGCCACGGAATCCATATAATTCAGCGCCATACCACGCGCTGTACCGCCGTTCCCGCGCAGAACACCGGACAGCAGCCGGTTCACCACATAGGCGGACTCCGGCTTTATCGCCTGCACCGTTATCTGCTGCGGCTGCAGCACAACATTGCCAAACGCGTCCAGCACCCGGGTATAACAGTGCGGGCTGTTGAATACGCCATAACTGTCTGTTCCGCCAAAAATGGCATACGCCGCCGCCAACTCATACGCGCTGATGCCCTTGCTTAGCGCCCCCAGCACCAGTGGTGCATAGTTCAAATCGTAGTTTTCCCCCTCCATCAGGGTGGATATTTCCAGCGTATCCTGCAGATGGGAATACAATGTTTCTTTGCCCAGCCAGGTGGCCACCAGCGCCGGCACGGTATTTTTAGAGGAGGCCACCGCGTCACAAACCAGCACGTTCACGTTGTTGGAGGTGCTTTCGCCATAGTTATAGGGCCAGTCGAACACCACGTTCCCCTCGGCGTCCCGGGTGGGGCTGGAGGGGTTACGTGAGGCCACCGCCGCGTCCATCAGCATGCTGGAGTAGGTTATCAGGTTATAATCTATCCCCAGCGCATAGGAGGTCAATGGCTTCATGGTGGAACCAATCGGCCGGGGGGACTGGTACGCGCGGTTCAGCACCAGGCTCTCGGTTTTGGGGCCAATCCCGCCCACGATCCCTTTCAGTTCCCCGTTATAATCCATTACCGCCATAGAACTTTGCGGATGTACCGTCTGGGTCGTTACCGTCCCATCGTCGTTCTCCACCTCCACATCGGTGGTCACGCTTTCCGGGAACAGGCCGCCTTCGCCCCAGCCCAGCTCGTATACGCGCTCCATTTCCGTCTGCAGCGTCAGGTCCACGGTAGATTCAATCCGCAGCCCGCCGTTGTAGTACATCCGGATAGCCGCCTCGCGGGACTCCACCACGCCCTGCTCCACCAAATCGCCCACCACAGCCTCGAACACCGTGTCGGAAAAATAGCTGTTCACGCCGGCTTCATTGGCAAACGCGTCTTCCTGGCGAGCACCCTCGTACAAACCCAGCGGCAACGCGCACGCCGCCAGCATCTCCTCTTCGGTAATCTTACCGTTGTCGTACATAAAAAACAGAACATCGTTCCTACGGTCTTTACAGTTTTCCGGGTGGTTGTAGGGATTATATTGGGTTGGGAACTGCGTAATTCCGGCGATCATAGCCGCCTCATGCAGCTCCAGATCCCACACGTCCTTATAAAAATATTCCTTTGCGGCCGCCTGCACCCCCACAATGGTGCCGGACAGCGGCAGCGTGTTCAGGTATGCCTCCAAGATCATGTCCTTGGAGTAGCGGTTATTCAGGCCCACCGCGCGGTAAATTTCGCGCATTTTCCGCTGATAGCCGGCGCCTTTTTCGCCATCCGCGCCCACTACCTCTTTTTCACCGGTCAGGTTTTTCACCAACTGCTGGTCAATGGTAGACGCGCCAAACGTATTGTCCCGCACATGGAACACTTCATTGAACGCCGCAAACGCCGTCCGCTTCACGGAAAATCCACCGTGCGATTCAAACTCCCGGTCCTCGGTGGAAATCACAGCATCTTTCAAATAAGGGGAAATTTGGTGCAGCGGCACCCAAATGCTGTTGCTTTCGCTTACCAGCTTTTGGTATTCCAGCCATTCCCCGGTGGTGGGGTCTTTTGCCAAAATATACCCTGTCTGCGCTGTTTTGCGGGTTTCCAGGTTCAGTATCAAATCATCGTCGGCGGTGGCCTCCACCAAATACTGCGCCACCGATATCGCCATAAAACTCAAAACAATAACCAAAACACAGCCGAGGACAAACGCCGTCTTCAGCATGTTTTTCAGCACGTATTTCATGGTCTTTTTGCGCGACGCTTTGCCGCCCTTGCCGGCGCTGCCTTTTCCACCGCCGCCGTTTCCACCGCCGGAACGCCCGCCGCCTTTCCCGCCTGCGCCACGGCCATTGCCGTTACCGGCCGCCTTTTGGGGCGGGCGGCTAACACGGGTACGGTCGTCTGTGCCGGCGGCACGCGCCGGGGCGGGGTTGTTATACAGCGTTGTCGCATCCTCGCGGGGCGCACGGGCCGGTGGCGGGTTCCGGTAAATAGTAGTGGCGTCTTCCCGCGGTGCCGCCGGTCGCTGTGGCCGCGGGGACGGTGCCTGCCGGGGTACCGGCTGCTGCGCGGGTGCCGGCCGGTCTGTCAGTGACGCAAAGACATCCAGTGGCATACCCGCATTTTGTGACTGCTGGGCCGGGCGGCCGGGCTGGGTGTAGGCATCCAGCGGCACTGCGCTTTTCGCAGTCTGTGGGGAACGCGCCTGTGCGGGCTGCTCCTCCAGCGCCGCAAAAACATCCAGCGGCATACCCGCGCTTTGTGGCTGCTGGGCCGGGCGGCCGGGCTGGGCGTATGCCTGCGGCATGCGTGAAGCCGCATTTGGGTTCTGTGCACTGGGGGCGTTTGGGTTCACCCCGGCCGGTGCCGGTGCCGCCAAATCTCCCGCCGGGCGGTACACCTGGCCTTTACGCGCTGCCAGCTCCCGCTCTATCTCATAGTTGGTGTTATCCTGTGGCAATCCTAAAACCTCCCGATACTAATCTCCGTTTGAAGCATCGGCCTCTTCAACCAGAAGCGGTGACAGTAAAGACGTCACCGCGCATCTTATACAAACCTTCTGTAAAATAGCCATGGGCCATTTAAAACGAAACCTTTTGGATGATCTGTGGAACATCCTGCTAGGCGGCGGGAAAATGTCCACACCAGCCGCTGTACAATATGTCCCTAAAAGTCCCGGACCCATCCACGGCAGCGCTGTTCTCCCTGTGTCTGTACCAGCACACACACATCCTATATTAATTTACTGCGAAACCGGATTTTTTGCAACCGCCTGCTTCACGCCCACCGTGAACGCAATCGCAAAAAACAGACGCCATTTCGCGCAATAAAGACATAATTATGGAAATAATTGAAAAAAAGTTTAACAAAACTTTCACTTCCGAGCGCTGGTTTTCGTTTGCCGCCTTCCAAAAAATGCCACGTTCGACCGCCCACTGCGAACATTTCTCTCTCGCTGGCCATGCGAAAGTAAATTTTCGTGCGGCACTCGCTTCGTTGGCCAATAAAATTCCGCCTTTCGCCGCACAGCAACCCTTTTCAATCCGGCACAAGTATGATAGGATATAGTATATTATATTACCTAATTTAAATGGGGCGCCGCCCCAAACAAGGAGCGTGGTCTTTTGGCGTACATCTACCCGGAACCCTCCCACACCTTTGGCGAGTACCTGCTGGTACCTGCTTTTTCTTCCGCAGAATGTGTCCCTTCCGCGGTCAGTTTACACACACCTGTGGCAAAATACAAGCTGGGCGAAACGCCGCCGCTATCTATGAATATCCCCATGACCTCCGCTATTATGCAGAGTGTTTCCGGTGAAAAGATGGCCATCGCCCTGGCGAAAGAAGGCGGCATCAGCTTCATTTACGGCAGCCAAACCCCACAGGAAGAGGCTGCTATGGTGGCCAGGGTAAAGGCCTATAAAAAAGGCTTCGTCTCCTCCGACTCCAACATTCGCCCGGACCAAACCCTGGCGGATATCTTGGCGCTGAAAGAAAAAACCGGCCACTCCACCGTGGCTGTTACCGATGATGGCACCGCAAACGGCCGCCTGCTGGGCATTGTGGCCTCGCGGGATTACCGCGTCTCCCGCATGGATCCCGCCACCCTGGTGTCCTCTTTCATGACCCCGCTGGACAAGCTGGTCACCGCGCCGGAGAACACCACCCTGAAAGAAGCCAACGATATTATTTGGGACAACAAGATAAACACCCTGCCGCTGGTGGATGCGGGCGGGCACCTGAAATATATGGTGTTCCGCAAGGACTATGATTCGCACAAGGAAAACGTGGACGAACTGCTGGACGCCAACAAAAGCTTTGTGGTGGGTGCCGGCATCAACACCCGGGACTATGAAACACGGGTGCCGGCGCTGGTAGAAGCCGGTGCAGACATCCTGTGCATCGATTCCTCCGAGGGCTTTACCGAGTGGCAGCAGCGCACCATCGGCTGGATTCGCGCCAAATACGGCGACAGCGTGAAGGTAGGCGCGGGGAATGTGGTGGACCGGGAAGGGTTCCGCTTCCTGGCCCAGGCCGGCGCGGATTTTATTAAAATCGGCATCGGGGGCGGGTCCATCTGCATCACCCGCGAACAAAAAGGCATCGGCCGCGGCCAGGCCACCTCCCTTATCGAAGTTGCCGCCGCACGGGACGAATACTGTAAAGAAACCGGTATCTATGTGCCTATTTGTTCCGATGGCGGCATCGTGCAGGACTATCACATCACGCTGGCGCTGGCTATGGGGGCTGATTTTGTCATGCTGGGCCGCTACTTCAGCCGGTTCGACGAAAGCCCCACCAACCGGCTGCGCGTGGGCGGCAGCTATGTGAAAGAGTATTGGGGCGAGGGCAGCAACCGCGCGCGTAACTGGCAGCGGTACGACATGGGCGGCACAGACAAGCTAAGCTTTGAAGAAGGCGTGGACAGTTATGTCCCCTATGCCGGCAGCTTGAAGGACAACGTTCAGGGCACCCTGGCCAAGGTTCGCAGCACCATATGCAACTGCGGGGCGCTCACCCTGCCGGAGTTCCGGGAAAAGTCCCGCCTGACGCTGGTTTCTTCCACCAGCATCATAGAGGGTGGCAGCCACGACGTCATCCTGAAAGAAAAAACCGGCGAGTGATTTCGCCCTCATCGGCAAAAATGATCCGGCGCCTGTCACCCGCATGGGTAACAAGCGCCGGTTTTTTATTGTCACATTTGCCCCCCACCCTTGCAGTCATCCCCAAAAACAGGCAAACAAAAAGCCCCCACAGGGCGGGTGGGAGCCTTTTGCCACAAGGAGTTTTGCGTGTCCCAAGGAACCATGGGGGCATGGCCGGAGGAAGGGACACAACAAGAATGAAAAAGCATTTGTTTTGCATACAAGGCGGCGCTGGCGGAGCCGTTCTTGTAACCAAATTGTAACCTTTTGTGTAACCAGTGTCAAGACATTCGCTAGGCTTCCATTTGTGATAATTTTGTCAAAATTCATATCATCGCTATTTTTACCTCTACTTCGTTTCCGACAGTCGTAAAATTTTACCAAACGGTAACATAAATCGACCCAAAAAGTTACAAATCGGTCAAAAAGGTTACAAACACAATTTAGAAACTTACAAACCCTTCAAAATCCTTTTTCCCTTGCACACTGGCTACAAAGTAATATCCATCTGCTCCCACGGGAATGCCGGCAAGGGAAAACGCCTGTCCCATGGGTATTTCCGCGTGATAGTGCAGCAACATTTTGCGCAATGGCGCTTTCGCCAGGCGTTCTATCGGCAGGTGGTCACACACGATATCCGCATAGCTGGTGTTGTTCACATGGCCGTTCCGGTCACACAGGGAATAGTTGGCTGTCAACGTATCCACCAGCGGTGGCTCCTCAGTTTTGGGAAACTGCATGTCCTGCCCCTGTGCCGGGGGCTGCTCCGTAAAAAGCCCCTCCACTGCGGGCGGCTCTGCCCGCAGAATACGGTTGGCATCCGTGTCTACCAGCACCCAGCGGCTATCCGTCTCCGCCAGTTTTTCACCGCTGGCCGCATCATACAGCGCTGTCACACGGGTGTATACCGCCCGTTTCATACCATAGCCATGTGTGTGAATGCGCACCCGCTGCCCCGGGGCCGGCGCTTTTGCCACCTCCAGGGATATTTTAGACAGCAGAAACACCGTGTGCGTCTGCCGATATACTTCATCGGTTAAACCAATTGCCTCGCAATGCGCCGTGCTTATCTCCTGCACCCGCCGCAGCAGCGCGCGCGGGGTCATGCGGTCCCACGGGTCACACTCCAGGTGGCTCACGACAAACTCCTGCTCAAAAACTGCCGGAATCATTTTCGCACCTCCGTCTTTTTATCGAACTTTGAATTTCGTACATCGGGTATGGTTTCCATTACCAAAATAAGCACGGTACCCCATCCTTGCCCCGAATAGTATAGCATATCCGGGGTCCCTCACAAAACGAAACGCCCCGAACAGGGGGCATTTTTTTCTTCCGATATTCATCCGCAAATCTGGCGCGTAAAAGTGCCCGCTTGCAATATATTTCCGCTATTCCCGCACTACACGCCCCGCCACCCACACACACTTCTGCCGCAGCGCACCATCCCACAGCACAATATCCGCCGGCCGGCCGGGGGCCAGGCTGCCCGCCACATCGGCAATACCGGCCGCCTCTGCGGGGTTGCTGGTTGCGGCGCGCACCGCCTGCTCCAGCGGCACACCAAACCCCACTGCGCGCCGGCAGCCATCCGCCAGATTCGCCACACCGCCCGCAATGGTTCCGTCGGCAAGCCTCGCTTCTCCGGCAGACACCAGCACCCGCTGCCCACCCAGGGTATATGTCCCGTCCGGCATCCCCGCCGCGCTTATGGAATCGCTGACCAGGCACACGCGCTGCGGCCCAAACCAGCGGAACACTGCGCGCACCACCGCCGGGTGCAGATGCACCCCATCGGAAATCAGCTCCACGAAAGCAGCCTTATCGCTGGCGGCACCAATTAGGCCCGGTTCACGCCCGGCAAACGGCAGCATGGCATTGAACAGATGTGTCACATGGGTAGCCCCGGCGTCAAACGCCGCGGCGGCCATGTCATAGGTGGCCGCCGAATGCGCCAGCGAAACCACACAACTATTTTTCACATGGCGAATAAATTCAGCAGCACCGGGCGCTTCCGGCGCGATGTCCACCAGGCGAATATGCCCTATTGCCAGCGCCTGCAGCCGGTCAAACACCGCCGCGTCCGGGTCGGTTATGAACGCCGCGTTTTGGGCGCCTTTCTTTTCCCGGCTGACGAACGGCCCCTCCATATGAATACCGCGCAGCACCGCGCCATATCCCGGCGTATCAAAATACGGCAGCGCCGCTGTTATGGTACCGGCCAGCATCTCTTCGCGCAGCGACATGGTGGCAGCCACCACACTGGTAACGCCATGCCCCGCATAATACGCCAGCATTTTTGGGAGGCCCACCGGGTCCGCGTCACAAAAATCACAGCCGGCGGCGCCATGTGTGTGAATATCCACAAACCCGGGCAGCACGTACCCACCCGCGGCATCCAAAACATCCGCGCCCGGCAGGCTGCCCGGCGGCGCCAATTGCACAATTTTTCCGTCTTCCACCGCCAGGTCCGCCTCGGTGAAGGTTGCGTCGGGAGCGAAAACAATTCCGTTACGAATAATCAACGTGGCACCTCCTGTTGGCGTGGCTGCAGATACTCTGGTTCCGTTCGGCGGTGGGCTGCCCTTACCGTTTCCTGTCCAGTGGCCACACCGCCTTGCGATGACTGCGCATGACCGGTATACTGATCCCATGGCAACTGAATTGCTATTCTTTCACAAAACCGGCGAAAAAACAAACATCCTGCCGGAAAGATCACACCCTAACAGGCAAAAAAAGGAGCATCCCATGCAGCAACGCGGCAGCCAGCAAGGCTTCGGCCCGGTTTTTTCGCCCTCGGCCCGGGCGCTTATTTTGGGCAGCTACCCTTCCCCCAAAAGCTTTGCCGCCGGCTTTTATTATGGTCACCCACAAAACCGGTTTTGGCCGCTGCTGGCCGCCTTCGCCGGTGTGCCGGTCCCGGTAACTACCGCGGAAAAAACCGACTTGATTCTAAAAAACAACTTGGCATTGTGGGATTCCCTGGCCCGCTGCAGCATTATCGGCGCGGCGGACGTGTCCATCACCGACCCTGTGCCAAACGATATTGCGGCGCTGCTTGCCGGCAGCCACATACAGGCCATCTTCTGCAACGGGGCGGCCGCCCACCGGTTCTATACACAGTTCTGCCTGCCGCAAACCGGCCTGCCCGCCTGCAAACTGCCCAGTACCAGCCCCGCCAACGCGGCCTTTAGCCTGGAACGGCTGCAGGCCGCCTGGGCGCCGGTGGCCGCATACATGCCACAGAACAACGCGCAAAACCCCGCCGTTACACCTCCGGCTGGGGCTCCCTGTCGCCCTCCGCCACCGGGCAGCTGAAGCGACACCCACAATACTGCTGCCGGTACAGGCCATACTGTGCCGATAGCTGCAGGCTGCGCTTATAGCCGTCCTGCTTTTTAAAGTCCGATGGTAAAAATTGTATCCCGGCCTCTTGCGCCGCCTGGCTGCCAACTTCATTCAGCAGGGCGGCGTTTTTGTGTGGGCTAACCGTCAGCGTGGTGGTAAACAGGCCAATATCCCGGTCTAGCGCTGCCTGCGCCGCCGCCGCCAGGCGCAGGGAAAAGCACACCGCACAGCGGTCGCCACCTTCTGGCGCCTCCTCCAGCCCCGCCACCGCGGCCAAAAACCGCTCCGGGTCATAGGCTCCCTCCACAAACTGCACCGGATATTTCACCGGCAGCTGGCGCAACAGGCGCTGCTGTTCATCACGCCGGCGCAGATATTCTGCCTGTGGCCAAATATTAGGGTTATAGTAAAACAATGTCACCGACAGCCGGCTGGCCAAAACCTCCAGCACCGCGCTGGAGCATGGCGCGCAACAAGAATGCAACAGCAGCGGCTGCCCTTCCGGCAGCCCTGCCAGCATCTGTTCCATTTCTTTTTGGTAGTTGCTGCCCATCATTTTCCCTTTTCACAGTTTCTTTGGAATTGGTCAATAATTCTAACAAACATCTTTCACATTTGACCCATATACTGAACGCGTCATGAAACATTCGGTCGCAGTTGCGCAGGCAACGGTAAAAAAACCGCATGCACATGGCAACCACGCACTGCTTGGCCCTTGCGCACAGCCAGGCTGTATGCAGAACGGCGCAAACAACATTCTGGCCTACGGGAACAGATACACAAAACAGGCTATTCGGGGAGTATCCCCGCAAAATTCCTGCCGTCCCGGCTGCTGCGGCCGGCGCGGCGGACCACCGTTCCTCCGCCCTTTGGGCGGTTTATAATAAATAGTTCCATGGGATTTGGGTGCAGCTGCGGCTGCAAAACGGAGCCGGCTTTCGCTTACTGTAAGTGAGGGCCGGCTCTCGTTTTTGGGGAAAATGGCTCACCGCTACGCAAAAGTCTGTTTTCAAAATAAGAGAAAAGACCAAATCCGGCAGATTTCCCGGCGGTCCCAGGCGCTTTTCCGCAGGAACCCCCTGGTTGTTTTCAAGGGGGAGGCAATGCAGACCTGCCGGTGAAGATGTTGGCTTTGGGCTTTGGGGCGATTTGAAAACAGGCGCTAGGCGTGGCAATACACCAAAGCCGGTATGCCTAAGCGGGCCCCGCCGGCGCCAGCCCGGTAGCACAGAAACACTGCCCCTGCCGGCAAACCGCACCGGCACACTCCTCAAAAATCCCAAGAAGCCCCCTGCAGCCCTCCTCAGCCGCCCATCTGCGCCAGTACCCGGGCCATAATTTCCACTCCTTCGTCGATCTGCGCCATGCTGGGCATGGTGAAATTCGCCCGGAAGCTTTGGCACGGGACCTCGTCATCCACAAAGAACGCGTTGCCCGGCACCAGCGCCAGTTTTTCGTCCAGGCACGCCTGTACATATTTCAGCATGTTCACCTGCGGGGGAAGGGTAATCCACAGGAACATGCCGCCGTCCGGGTGCAGGTAGTGAATGCGCCCGGCCATTGCCGCGTCCATTTTTTTCATCATATGCAAGGCTTTCGCGCGGTAAATTTTCCGCAGACGCGCCAAATGTTCGTCCATATCATATTCATTCAAAAACCGCTCGCATACCCGCTGTGCCCACACATTGGTGTGCACGTCGTTGCTCTGCTTTGCCACCACCATCTTGTTCATCAGGTCGGCGGCGCCCACACAAAACGCCAACCGCAGTCCCGGGGCCAGCACCTTGCTCAGCGAGGCGGCATACACAACCAGGCCTTCTTCGTCAAACGCCTTAATCGGCGGCAGCGCCTCCCCCGAAAACCGCAGTTCGCCATACGGGTTGTCCTCCAAAATAGGCACGCTGTGCTTTGCGCACAGGGCGTACACCGCCTTGCGCTTTTCCAGGCTCATGGTCACGCCGGTGGGGTTCTGAAAGTTCGGTATGGTGTAGAAAAACCGCGGTTTCACGTCACCGGACAGCACCGCTTCCAGCGCGGCCAGGTCCACGCCGTCTTCTTCCAGCGGCACGCCAATCAGCTGCACGCCATGGCTGCGGAAGGAATTCAGCGCACCCAAAAACGCCGGGTCCTCGGTGGCCACCACGTCTCCCTCGTTGCACAGCAGCTTGGTTAGAAAATCCATCACCTGCTGGCTGCCAGAGGTAACCAGCAGCTCATCGGTATCTTTCACCACATCCCAGATGCCGTTCAGGTACTTTTTCGCCGCCACACGCAGCGGAGGGTACCCCTCGGTAATATTGTACTGCAGGGTAGCCGCCGGCTCTTCCCGCAGCAGCTCGTCCGATATCTTACGAATCGCCTCATCCGGGAATGCCTCTGCGTCTGGGTTGCCGCCCGCAAAGCTGATCAAAGTAGGATCTGCCATTTGCTTTAGCAACTCACGAATAATGGAGGGCTTCATTCCGCGGGCCTTGTCACTGTATTGAAACTGCATACAAAAACTCCTTCTGCCCACACCGGGCCTTTTGTTGTATTCTTTGGTATTGTACACGCCTCAGCTGGGAATCGGCGCATAGGAATCGTCCACCGTCACCACCGTGTTAATAGGGTTTTCGCCGTGCTGCACCGCTTTTTCTATGCGGGACAGCAGTTCTTCCTTCGCCAGTGGAAAATCCGGCGGCACCACCACATCAAAAATATAGTTGGTATGGCTGGGCCCCTCCACCATGCGAAAATCGTGAATGGTCAGCCGCGGGTCTATCTTCTTCACCTGCGCCTCGGTAAAACCGCGCGCCTGGCCCACCGCCTCGTCCCCGGCCGCAATGGGGTCATAGTGAATGACCAGATGAATGTTGTCCTGTTTCAAAAAATCCCGCTCGATATTGTCTATGATGTCGTGGCTGAGCAGTACATCGGCGTCGCTGGCCATCTCCACGTGGGCGCTGGCGAACCGGCGGCCGGGGCCGTAATCGTGCACCATCAGGTCATGGGTGCCCAGCACCCCCGGGTAACTGCTGATTTTTTCCGCCACATACTTCACCAGCTTTGGGTCTGGCGCCTGGCCCAGCAACGGATCCAGCGTGTCCTTCACCAGCCCAATGCCGCTGATGACAATAAACACCGCCACCGCCAGGCCCATCCAGCCGTCCAGGTTCACCCCGGTAAACCGCGCAATCACCGCCGCCGCCAGTACCGCCGTGGTGGTGATGGCGTCGTTGCGGCTGTCGGCGCTGGTGGCCGTCAGCACGGTGGAGTCTATGCGGCGGGCAATGTTGCGGTTGAACAGGGCCATCCAGGTTTTCAAAAGTATCGACGCGCCCAACACCAAAAAGCTGACCAGGCCAAAAGTAACCGGCGCGGGGTTTATGATGCGCTCGATGCTGCTGCGGGCCAGCTCTATGCCAATGACCATGACCAGCACCGCCACCACCAGCCCGGCCACATACTCGAACCGCGCATGGCCAAAAGGATGTTCCTTGTCGGCGGGCTTCATCGCCATCTTGAACCCCGCCAGGGTGATAACCGAGCTGGAGGCATCCGACAGGTTGTTCACGGCGTCTGCCATGATGGAAATACTGCCGGAAAGCAGCCCCGCCAATATTTTGGCCACAAACAGCAGCAGGTTGCAGCAAATGCCCACCCAGCCGGCCATTTTCCCATAGGCGGCACGGACCTGGGGCTGCTGCACCCCGGCATGGTCTTTTACAAAATGCTTGATAAGGAAATTTGTCATACTATCCCATCTTTCCCCCATATAAAACGGATCTGAAACGGGGCAACCTCTGTAGAAAAAGCATATCATATTGAAGGCAATTATACAAAATCTCTCCAAGCGGGAAATCCGCCCGAAGAGACCGTTTAAGCAAGCGCCATTTAATCAGTGCTTACCGGGGGGCGAATTTTCCTTCCCCGAACCCATACTCTTTCCGCGCTTACCGTGCCGTTTTGTCCTGAATATACCGGTCCATGGCTGCCGCCGCTTCTTTCCCGGCGCCCATCGCCAGAATAACGGTGGCGGCGCCGGTCACTGCGTCGCCCCCGGCAAACACACCCTCGCGGCTGGTTTCGCCCCCATCGCCTTTGGTTATAAGGCACCCCCATTTGTTGGCGTCCAGCCCCGGGGTGGTGGTGCGCAACAGCGGGTTTGGCGAGGTCCCAATCGCCATAATCATCCCGTCCACATCCAGCACAAAATCACTGTCCGGTATTTCCACCGGCCGCCGGCGGCCAGAGGCATCCGGCTCGCCCAGCTCGCACTGCACACAGCGCATGCCGCACACCGCGCCGGTTTCGTCCCCCAGCACTTCTTTTGGTGCGGTCAGCGTTTTGAATAGGATGCCCTCTTCCATGGCGTGTTCCACTTCCTCGCGCCGGGCGGGCAGTTCTTCCATGCCGCGCCGGTACACAATGGTCACTTCCTTTGCACCCAGGCGTTTTGCGCAGCGTGCGGCGTCCATGGCCACGTTGCCGCCGCCCACCACCGCCACCCGGTTTGCCCGCAAAATAGGCGTGCGGCTGTCCGGCTGCCAGGCCTGCATCAGGTTCACACGGGTCAGGAATTCATTCGCGGAATATACCCCGCGCAAGCTTTCCCCCGGAATGCCCATAAAGTTCGGCAGCCCGGCGCCAGAGCCGATAAACACCGCCTCGTTGCCCATTTCAAACAGTTCGTCTATGGTTAAAATGCGCCCGATGACCATGTTGGTCTCTATCTTTACCCCCAGCTCCATCAGGTTGTCTATTTCTTTCTGCACAATCGCCTTCGGCAGGCGGAACTCCGGAATGCCGTACACCAGCACCCCGCCCGCTTTGTGCAGCGCCTCGTATATAGTTACTTCGTAACCTTTTTTGGCAAGCTCCCCTGCGGCGGTCAGCCCCGCCGGGCCCGCGCCCACCACCGCCACCTTGTGTCCGTTTGGCGCGGGCGGCTGGGGTTTTGTTCCCCCATGCGCCATTTTCCAGTCCGCCACATACCGCTCCAGCCGGCCTATGCCCACCGGTTCCGCCTTAATGCCCCGCACACAACGCTCCTCGCACTGGGTCTCCTGCGGGCACACCCGGCCGCACACCGCCGGCAGGCTGGTCTGCTGTGTCAGCACCGTGAAAGCAGCCTCCATGTTGTCCTCGGCCACCTGCTTTATGAAACCCGGGATATCGATGGCAACCGGACACCCCGCCACACACGGGCGGTTTTTGCACTGCAGGCAGCGCTGTGCCTCGCTTTTGGCCATCTCTGGGGTATACCCCAGCGCCACCTCGTTAAAGTTCGCATTGCGCACCTGCGGCGGCTGTGCCGGCATGGGACATTTTTTCGGGTCCATGTTTGGCATACTACGCGTCCCCCTTTTTCATCAGGAGACAGTCATCATCCCGAATATGCTTTTCAAAATCGCTGTAAATGGCGCCCCGCTGCATCGCCTCGTCAAAATCCACCAAAAACCCGTCAAACTCCGGCCCATCCACACAGGCAAACTTGGTTTCGCCGCCCACCGTCAGGCGGCAGCCGCCGCACATGCCGGTACCGTCCACCATCACCGGGTTCATGGATACCACGGTTTTTATGCCGTATTTTTTTGTCACCGCCACCACAAACTTCATCATGATCAGCGGCCCAATGGCAATCACCTCGTCGTACTGGTTGCCTTCCTGTATCAGCTTTTCCAGCGCCGCAGTCACCAGGCCCTTTTCGCCGTAGCTGCCGTCGTCGGTCATTATCACCAGCTTGTCGCTCGCCGCCTTGAATTCCTCCTCCAGAATAACCAGGTCTTTCGAGCGGAAACCCACTATGCTGTGCACCTCGGCCCCTAATTCATGCAGCTTCTTCGCGGTGGGGTACGCAATGGCGCAGCCCACGCCGCCGCCCACCACCGCCACTTTTCTCAGGCCCTCCAGCTCACTGGCGCGGCCCAGCGGCCCCACAAAGTCCTGCAAACACTCGCCCTGTTGCAGACTGTCCAGCTGCCGGGTACCGCCGCCCACTATCTGGTAAATGATGGTAATCGTCCCTATTTCACGATCGTAGTCCGCAATGGTCAGCGGAATACGCTCGGAATCTTCCTTTGCCCGCAGAATAATAAACTGCCCCGGCTGTGCCTTTTTCGCCACCAGCGGCGCTTCAATCACCATGCGCCCCACCGTGGGGTTCAGCGCCTGTTTTTCCAAAATTTTATACATACTTGTGTCCACTCCCTCCAGATGGCCTGCCACAGGGCAAACGCTGCCCAAACCGGCAAAAATCATCCTTATCTATTATACCCGTGTTGGTTTGGCAGGTCAACAAAACCCTTCCGCCGTTTTGTGCCAGAAGGGTTCTGCCAAGCCATCGTTTTCACAGCATCACAGGGAACTATAACAGCTCCCCATACCGGCGCACATATAGCTTTTTCACCACCGTCACCAGCGTGATGTACGCCATTATGGTCCCCAGTAAAATGGGATAATACACCCACGGCAGCATGGTCATGCCCAGCGCGCCGGCAAACGGCGTAAACTGCAAGCAGGTGCCCAGTACTATGCCACAGCTGGTAAACAGCCCCACCTGCCAGGACGCCCGGCTTTGGATGAACGGCACCTTCGGCGTGCGAATCATGTGGATGACCAGTGTCTGCGTCCACAGTGACTCCACAAACCAGCCGGTATGGAACAACATCACGAACAGCGCCTGCTTGTCCGCGCCCAGCGTGTGGTATGCCCCGCCGCACACCATGGGGCCAATGAGGAAATATAACACCAGATAGGTGGCGATATCGAACACCGAGCTGGTGGGCCCCATCCACAGCATGAACTTGCTCAGGGATTTTGCCTCCCATTTGCGCGGGATCTTCAGGTATTCCTCGTCCACATTGTCCCACGGAATAGCGATGCAGCTGATGTCATAAATGAGATTCAGTACCAGCAGCTGCAGCGGCAGCATGGGCAAAAACGGTAAAAACGCGCTGGCCACCAGCACCGAGAACATGTTCCCAAAGTTCGACGACACGGTCATCTTAATATATTTGATGATATTGGCGTAGGTTTTGCGCCCCTCCACAATGCCTGCCTTCAGCACCGTCAGGTCTTTATCCAGCAGAATAATGTTGGCGCTTTCCTTCGCAATATCCACCGCAGAATCCACCGAGATGGCGACATCCGCCTGCCGCATGGCGGCCGCGTCGTTTATACCGTCGCCCATGTACCCCACCGTGTGGCCTTTGCTGCGCAGCGCCGCCACCACCCGCGCCTTCTGTGCGGGAGACAGCTTCGCAAACACCGCCACCCCCGTTACACATTCCGCCAGCGTCTTGTCGTCCATGCCCTCTACGTCGGCCCCCAGCAAAATCTTATCTACCTTTATGCCTACCTTACGGCAGACGGCCCGGGTAACCAGTTCGTTGTCGCCGGTCAATATTTTCACATCCACGCCGTATTCGTGCAGCGCCTGTATCGCGCCCGGCGTGCTTTCCTTTGGCGGGTCCAAAAAGGCCAGGTACCCCAGCAGCACCATGTCCTTTTCATCGTCCACTGAAAACGCCCCCGCCGGGGACGGGTCTGTTTTGTGCGCAATACCCAGCACCCGCATTCCGTCATCGTTGTACTCCGCTACTTTCGCTATAATTTCATCATGCAGCTCTTTGGTAATCGGCGCCACCTGGCCCTGGTACTCCACATACCCGCACACGGTAATCATTTCTTCTATGGCGCCCTTGGTAATCATCTGGGTTTTTCCGGTCTTGTCCGCCACCACCACGCTCATGCGCCGGCGCTGAAAATCAAACGGAATTTCGTCCACTTTTTGGTACTCTTTCCACTCGTCCGCTTCCTGGTGTTTCGCGGCATAGTCCAGCACCGCCACGTCCATCAGGTTGCGCAGCCCTGTCTGGTAATAGCTGTTCAAAAATGCGTGCCGCAGCACCCGCTCGTCCTGGTTGCCGTGCACATCCAGCGAGTACATCAGCGTTACCTGGTCCATGGTCAGGGTGCCGGTTTTATCGGTGCACAGGATATCCATCTCGCCAAAGGTCTGGATTGCGCCAAGCGTTTTGACAATCACCTTGTGATGGGACATGGACACCGCGCCCTTCGCGAGGGTTGAGGTCATAATCATAGGCAGCATTTCGGGCGTCAGGCCGACCGCAATTGTGATGGAGAACATCAGTGCGCCGACCCAATCCCCTTTGGTGATTCCGTTGACCAGAAAAACAACGGGCACCATGATCAGCATCAGGCGGATCAGCAATTTGCTGACCGAATCGACGCCGCGCTCAAAGCTGTTTTTCGCGCGGTCGCCGCTGAGTGTTTTGGCCATCGAGCCGATATATGTTTCGTTGTTGGTCGCAAGCACCACTGCCGTTGCGCTGCCGCTGACAATATTGGAACCCATAAAGCCGATATTTTGCAAATCGGTCAGCGCATCATCGGGATTCGAGCGAATGTCGCTGAACTTCTCGACTGGATTGGACTCGCCGGTCAGCGCGGCCTGTGCCACAAAGGTATCCTTGGTGGACAAAAAGCGCACGTCGGCGGGCACCATGTCTCCCGCGGACAGGCGGACGATATCACCGGGCACAATTTCGTCAATCTGGATTTCAATCAGTTGACCGTCCCGCCATACGTCCGCTTTGTTGGAAATCAGCTTGGATAGGTTTTCCGCCGCGGCGTTGGAGCGCTCGCCCTGCACGAATGCGACCATGCTGGACAGCAGCACAAGTGACAGGATAATCCCGACCGTCAGAAAATCGGGCTGCGACGAATAAATGACATCTGTGAACAGCGTGATGACCGCGATCACGAGCAGTACGATATTGAACGGATTGACCACAGCCTCCCGCAGGCGGTGCAGCGCTGTGTTTTTGCGCCCGCCCGTGATCACGTTCCTGCCGTATTCCTCCTGCCGCTCTTCCACCTGGTTGGCGGTCAGACCGGCCGTTGTTGTCCCGAGGTCGGCCATCAATAAGTCGAGATCCCGGAACGCGAAAACGCGAAGGTTGGTCTCGCTGGTCTTTTTGTTTTTTTGGATTTGATTGTTGCTTTTTTTGAACATAAGCATTGCGATCATCCCTTTCTCTGTGTGGTACCGGATGAAAACAAAACAGCAACAAAAAAGCCGCCTCAAAGAGACGGCAACAAATCGCATGAAAATCAGGCCATTACCAAACCAGGCGTAATGGACAGACTTCATGACTATTGCCGACTGTTTGAGCATTGTTTTCAATCCAGTTCAATGCATGCCTACTTCGGGGAATGCCGTCCATTGTTTCACTCCTTTATCGATTTGGTAATTCAACTATAGCATGTTCACACTGCCCAGTCAACCGCACCCAAGGATGGCGGTAACTGGGCAGTGCCATTCTATGCCGGCGCCTGCGTTGCCGTGCGCAGTGCTATTTTGCACGTTCGGTAACGGTGACGTGCACGGTGTCGCCCGGCTGTTTGTTGATGGCTTTGCGGATATCCTTTCGCAGGCCGAGAATGTGGCAAGGTGTGCCCATTTTTACAATACTGCCCTGATACGCCACACCGTCAAACGTCGCGTCGACCGGCACACGGCCTTTGCCGAATACCGCCTTCACATCCAGCGGTATCTCCACATAAGCGCCGTCGATATCGGGCACTTTCTTGATCACCGCGTCAAACGCGTAAATCTTTGACATAAGTCAACTCCTGAAAATAAAAAGCAGTGTTTTAGTTTAGCATATCCATT
>JAVBPZ010000003.1:0-186347 GCA_031549285.1 Oscillospiraceae bacterium
AATCGCTTTCCACAGCGAGGTCAGCACCACGTCGTTCGAGGGCATGGTGAACTTGTTGCTCGCAAAGTAGACCAGCCCGTCCTCGTCCGATTCCCAGCCCTGGAAAATGTACCCGGGCCGTACCGGCACGCGGGAGCGCACCGTATACTCGCTGCCTTCCGCTACCTTCTCCGGTGCCGGCAGACGATAGGTCCCTTCCGGGCCCACATATGTTACCGTGTACCAGATGATTTCTTCCCACACGGCGTACAGGTCCACATCCGCCGTGATGTTCGAAATCACCGCGCCCGCCGCATACTGCACCGCACCACCAGACGTGGTGGCCCAGCCAGTAAAGGTATAGCCTTCTTTGCTGAAACTGATGCTCGCATCGTCCGCATCCAGCACTGTGTGGCTGTCGCCCTCATTCACTGTGAAGGTCTTGGCGGTACCCATACCGCCATTTGGATAGTATTTCACAGTATGCGTTTCCGGGGCCGTACTGGTAATCTCAATCACCAGCTTCGCTTGGCCCACCTGGGTATCACCGTCAGCGGTCGTTGTGTAAATGATGGTATAGGTGCCTGGCGTAGACCTGTTCACATAGTCAGCGGCAACACCAAGCTGACCCAGATCCAGGCCTTTTATTTTTTCTACAATAGCTGCGCGGTCACCCTCCACCTTGGTTGTACCGTTGGAGGAATGATACCCCGACACCTTCCAATGATTCAGTGTATAATCTCTATTGTTATTCGTCGAAAACAGGGTTTCGGGATCGTCTTCGCTGCCCTTCTCCAGGAACTGCACCTCGATAGAGGCCACCCGCAAGCCCTTGTCCCAGCTTGTCAGGTCGTCCAGCGCATCTACCTTCCACCATTGTGGAATGCCTTCCACGCTGTCCTCGTCTTGTTCCAGCTGCAACGGCACGGGGGTCATAGACAGCTTTGTGCCACTGGCAGCGTTGTCCCACAACTCCGGCACTTGGCTTTTCAGCAACTGCACCGCCGTGGTATCGCCGTTGTTGCTGCTCTCCGTCTGTAAAACACCGCCTACATCCATGGTGAAATTGTATAGGGTCTGCCCCACTGCAATACTATTATATTCCACAACTTTGTGGTTCACCTGCGGAATACAATAGGGCATTTCCATCTGCAGCTCACTGCCAATTTCCAGTTGGTCGAACAAAACCCTGACTGCGGTGATATTTTCCCATTCTACACCGGCGGGTTTGTTTGCCGTCAACACTCCACCTACATCGGAGAAGGTCATTGTTTGCCAGGAAACTCCTGCCGCCTGCAGATCATTCCCGCTCAGTGTTGCACCAGCCGGGATAGCATTGGTGGTATATTCCACAGTATACCCGGTCAAACCACTGCTAAGCAAAGAAATGGTGGGCGCGGCGTTCAGCACCGGCCGCCAGTTTATTGCCCCATCAAGACGGTACATCGGCAGCACATAGTAAAGTGCGCTCTGGCTGTTTACGTCGCCCAGTGTGTTCGAGAGCTCCATGCGGAACTTGCCGTTCTCTCCATGCGCATAGTGGCTGGCCCAGGTCGCGGAATTATCTTTGATATATGGTTTGTATTCACTTTCTATTTGTGTATACGTACCAGCCCGCAGCTGCGCAGCCGTGGCCATGGCCACCACCTGGGTGGTGTATTCCCTGGCCTGCGAGGCCACATACTCCGGTGCATTGGTTGACTCCCCAGCCGCATATATCAGGGCCAGCTGACCACCGGTAGCTTTGCTCTGATGCGCCCCAAAGAAACGGGCAGCGCTGGCTTCTGCTGCAATTTCTGCCGCTGATTTGCTTTCCAGCTTTGTTTTGTCGGTCGTTTTATCATTGATGCCCACAAACCCATTCAGGCCTGTGCCGACAATGCCCATCAAATGTGCCTCGGGTGAGTACGACCCAACGATAAATGATTTTTTGGTAAAGGCCAGTTCGCTGCTGCCGTTATAGTTTTTGTCCACTTTCAGGTTCAGGCCCACCTTTAGCGCACCGTAAATGAAGACATCTTCTGGCCGGACCGAATCGTCACCCAAGCGCACTTCTACCAGCTTGCCGCCTTCTGCCCCAAATACACCGGCGTTGTCAAAGACCTTCTGGTACGCTTTTACTCCCGGGTGCTTGGCGCTCTCAAAATCCCCTGTTGTGTTGCCATACAACAAGCCTATCTCATCACCATAGGCGGACGTCACCCATGCGTCCCCGATGCTCACGCCTGCCGGCACACTGAAATAAACCACCGGAGCGCGCATCAGTTCCGTAGCCTGGGGATTTGCCAGGTCATATCGGTATGTTTCAGAATAGTTGTACCTGGGCACGTCGATGATGCCCTGCATCCAGAATTCTTGCCCTTTGGCCAACGTAGAAGCCGGGTTCCCATCAATCGTATATACAAATCGCTGGTTGTTCAGAACATTGGTGTCCACATTATAGGTAGACAGCGCATCCACTTTCATTCCGGTCTTCCACGTGACACCGGCACCGGCACCCTGCGTATATACTTTATAATCCAGCCAAACGGATGTGCCGGATGTAACGGTACTATTGGTAGATCCGCCAATAATGATACCGCGCCCGTTAGACGCATTGGTAACCGCGGTAGAATCCACCCGCAGACATTCAAATTCCGTAATCGTAAAGCTGATTTCTGTATTTGCCTTTGCATCCAGCCACAACAAATACGATTCATCCTTGTTGGTGCGGAACGGCCCCGGCAAAGTTACCGGTGTACTTTGCCCATTCGGCGTATAGGTCACATCTTTTATTACGCCATACTTTGTCATCAGATAGCCGTTTTCCGTTTGGTAGTTCTGGGGAAACCGTAGATGGCTGATAGCAACCCCCGAATGGCCGGGTTTTACTTCCACCCGAATCGATTCTTTACTGCCCCCTGTGCTAAAATACAGGTTGAACAAATCCTGGTACTTCTCATGATACTCACTGCTTGCCAGCGAGTTGGGCATGATATACCGCGTAGGGCCGCGCGACGCATCTTGGTTCACCGCCATGCGCTGCATGACAGCCGTAACAGATCCGGTCTGCGCCGTAAACTTCGCCGAGTTTGGCATATAAATATACGTGTAGACCAACGCGTCATCATATGCTATGCTAGCCGGCGGCGCCGGGTTAAAATAGTCGTCCGCTTTGGCAGAGGTCATCAGCGGACCACGGCCGTTTATGTACCCGCTAAACTCAAACTCCAGTTCGCCATAATCTATAACCGGCGCTACACCGCCACTCACCATCCAAAGCTGATTCATACCCACTGCAAACGTAAAGGAGTCTTTGTTATAGTAAGAGGCATAGTTCCCCTCGTTGCTTTTTTTCAGCAACTTCATTTTATAAGTGGAGCCTGTTCCTGTATGGCCAGACGCCGTACCCAAGCTTTCCGCATACTGTATCGTTCCATTCTCATCTATTCTGCGGAAAACCATGGGTTTGCCGCCGACCCAGTCCTTGTAATACGCGGTTGTGGTGCCGACCGTAATTTTTACCTTGGCAAAATCGACCACCAGGCCACCGGCATCTTCTGTCCAGGTAAAGTCATAGGGGGCTTTGCTGGCGCGGTTAAAGTCGCCCAGCAAGCTGTGTTGCACCCATACCTGCTCATTGTTGCCATTGGACGCGCTCCCCTGCGAGGGCAGGAACACCGGATCGGACATAATAACCGTCAAAGCCGAAGACGTCTGCTGCGCCTTTGACTCTGCCGTCAGCTGGTTCATGGTGCCTATTGCGGCCGAGCTGCCATCCTGCTCCCTATACAGCTGGGCGTCCATCGTCACTTGTTCCTTGTGGTAGGCGCCGGCCTGTTCCCCATACGACGCGGTATACTTTTTGGGCACAGCATAGATACCCACCACCTCTGTTACCTGCACAAAACCTTGTGAAGAATAGGTGTAGGTTATGGTCCAACTTCCGTCGCTATTTCGCACCACCTGCGCACCGGTGGACGTGTTGTTCACAATAAACCCACAAAGCCCATCATCCGCCAGGGGCGTAAGGGTGATGACCAGTTTGTAGGTGCCTTCAAATGTTTCTGCACTGCCGCCCAGCGACGCTGCAACCGTAGCGGTGGCGCTTGAACCAAGTTCTATCTGTGTTGCGCCGGTGCTGCCGTCCGACCACGCACCCGCCACCACAGCTGTGCCCACGCCGTCCAGATCCCCCAAAATGCTTACGATGGCATCTTCGGCATCTTGCGTGGGTGTCATGGAAGTAGTTGTAGAGGAAACATCATCGTCTATGTCATCCTCCTCTTCAACCTCTTCCTCTTCAACAACTATCTCTTCGTCCCCCAAATCTCCACTGCCAGGGACATCCGAAACGTCCGACAGTGCCTCTGAAGAATCCGGCAAATCATCATTTGCCGTCACCGATGTTCCGGATGGTATCACAACCAATACCAACAGCACCACCAGTGTCATAATGCCTGCTGTCAGGCGTTTCAAAAAATGTCTCCCACGTTTCCCAGATTCGTTCATTTTGCAAACCTCCACCCAGTATATGTTTCTTACGTGCCTTCCTTACGTGCCTTTTTTCGTACTCCCCCGTCGCGCCTGTCCTGTTGTTCCTCTCTGCTGTGTCTATATAATTTCAGGGCGGCTTGCCGCCACAAAAAATTCTTTTATTGTGATGGTATGGAACCACCGGCGGGTAAACGCCGGTGATTCCATACCGGTCACATCCGGGACAAGCCCGGTCTCCACCCCTCCCGCCCAGGGGTATGATTTTCTGGCAGCTGGGGGGCGCCAGAAAACCAGTTATGCGGGAGGTGATATGTGGACACTCTCATTGGCCTTGGAATGCCGTGCCGCACCCCAAAATACCGGCCAGGTACACGTTACTACTCATATTCGTTTGGCTCCACACCACCTGCGACAATACGTATCACCTGTGTCGCCACCTCGGTGTTACCAACCAGATCTTTCGCCACTATTTCCAGCGTATAGACCCCTTCACCGGCTGTGTTGCGCAGTTCAATCAATTCTTGCTCCAATACCGTGCCGGTTCCTTGTAAAGCCACGCTGCCATCCGCCGCGACAAATCTCCATTCTACGGTAACCGGCAGTGCGTCTTCCACCTCTATCTCTATGCGCCGCGGGTTCACGTGCCCGCAGGCGCAGTCGCTGTTCATCAATGTCACACTGCACTCCGGGCGTTTGCTCTCAGTAAATTGCAGCAGCAGCTCCTGCTGGCTTTCGCTGCCCGCCACAAACCGGGCAATGCCCAGTGGTGTGTCGCCGGCGGCCGTCAGAGGGCTATCCGACGGAAAAACCAAACGAACACCGTATCTTTCGCCCGGCTGAAGAGAGATTGTCCCAAATGAAAATGTTCCGTTTGGTTGTACAGACACCGCATCCATTACATCGTCATTCGGGCCCAACAGGTTTACTTTCAGGTAGCTCATGTCCAGTTCCTTGCTGGCCACCTGCGCGCCACTTTGGTTTACCAGCTGTACGGCACCGGCAATCTGCTCCTCTGCCATTCCGGGGGCGGGCGCCGCCGCAGCCACTATGGAACCAGGATCCGTCTCTTTGTCACCGGCTGCATTTACATATACATTTCTGCCTACTGGCTGGGAGGGACCCGGAACAGAACTTTCCAACGCCGGGGCAAATGGGTTCTTCACTTCTCCCTCCGTGGCAGAGGAAGACACATAAAACAGCGAACCCACCAGCGTAAGCGTTACAATCCCAGCCAGCAACGCGGTAATAACCTTTTGCGCTACCGGCACGGTACTTGTAGCCAACACCCCAGCCGCTTCCAGGCATACCTGCGAGCGTGCCAGCAGTTCCGGCGAAAGTACGGCATCCTCTATCACTGTGTGCAGCGCCGGTGCCATTGCCACTGTGGGCACCACCGCATTCTGCATTGCAGTAGGCTCGCTTGTCAGCCTTTCTTTCAACATGCGCTTCCCGCGCCGTAAATATCCATCCACCGCACTGGGCGTGGTTCCCAGCAGCTCGGCAATCTGTGCGTACGGCAACCCCTCATAGTAGTACAAAATCAGGCTCATGTGGTAGTTGTACGGCATCTCTTCAATGATATGCATAATCCGCGCACGTTCATCGGCCCGCTCCAGCAAATGCGAAGGCAAGCTGTCGGCAGCATCTTCCGGCAACCAGTCCATCGCATCCTCCAGGGGAACGGAATTCTTTTGTATCATTGTTTTTCGCCTCATATTGCTGCAGGTTCCAATAACCACCTTGTGCAGCCACACTGTAAATGCCTCGGGTGCCTGCAATGTTGCAATTTTTTTATGCAGCTTAATCAGTACTTCCTGGGCAGCGTCTTCCGCGTCTTGCCAGCTTCCCAAAATGTTTTTACACATAAAAAGAATATACGGCGCCTGTACTTCACACAGCCTCGCAATTGCCTTCTTATCCTTTTTCATGCTGCGTGTTAGCAGTTCATGTAGTTCCTGGTTCTTCATTTCGCTTCCCCCAGCGCTGACAGAAACTTCTGCCATTGTAATAAGTGTCACAGCCGGTTTCGAAAAATCGTCACTTTTTTAAAAAATATTTTTTTCGTACAATTCGTATACTCCGTCAATACATATATCGGCACGGAAAATGAAATAATTACCTTTTTTATGGTTTTCCTGCTGCTTCGGCGTTCCATCGGCAGGGGAACGCAACCATGGAAAAGCACAAAAAAGCACGCTTCTGCTTTTAACAGAAGCGTGCCCACTTTGAATCATTCTTTTCGCAATCGGCGGCCTTGAGCCGCCGATCCCTCTTGCCGCGACGCATCCATCAGTCACTGACATAGGGCATCAGCGCCAAATGCCGCGCGCGCTTGATCGCAATGGTCAAATCGCGCTGGTGCTTCGCGCAGGTACCGGTCACCCGGCGGGGAATGATCTTTGCGCGTTCACTGGTATATTTGCGCAGCCGCGCAATGTCTTTATAATCAATAATGGAAACACGATCCACGCAAAAGCTGCAAACCTTTTTGCGGCCTCTGTGCATGGGGCGGCCCCCGGAACGAGACTCGTTTCTCTCGTAAGCCATGGCTAAAACCTCCTTTTGTTTTGCCACCAGACAAAGCTGTGGTACAGTCTATACTCAGAACGGAAGATCCTCGCTGTCATCAATCACTGCAAAATCGTCCGGCGCGCCGGCGGAATAAGACACCGGTTCGCTGGGTAGGTTCCGGGCGGCATCATCCATCTGGGGCATTTCACTGCCGCCACCGCCACCAAAGGACTGTTTCGAGTCCGCAAAATGCAGGTTCTCTGCCACAATCTCGTACACCTTGCGCTTTTTCCCCTCGCGGTCCTCGTAGCTGCGGGTCTGCAAAGAACCATTCACCGCAATCAGCTGGCCTTTCCGGAAATATTTGCAGGCAAACTCCGCCGTGCTGCGCCACGCGACAATATCAAAAAAATCTGTCTGGCGCTCGCTGCCGGACTTTACAAAATTGCGATCGCAGGCAATGCCAAAGGTGGTGGTGCTGATTCCATTGGTTGTTTTGCGCAGCTCCGGGTCAGCCACCAGGCGCCCCATAACAGCAATTACATTCAGCATTTTTACGCCTCCTGCTCGGCCTCTGGGTCGGCCTTCTCATCTGCCTTTTTCTCTTCCGCGTCTTCGGTTTTTGCCTTGGCTTTCGCCTTCGGCGCAGGCTTCTCTTCGGCCTCGTCCGCTTTCGGCTCGGCCTTCGCCTTTGCCTTCGGTTTTTCTTCGGCCTTTTCCTCGGCCGCTGCTTCCTCCGCCTTAGGCTCTGCCTTGGCTTTGGGTGCGGCTTTCGCCTTGGGTTTTTCTTCCGCTGCTTCGGGCGCAGCCTCCTCCGCCTTTTCTTCCTTGGCGGGGGCCTCTGCCTTCGGGGCCTCGGCTTCCTCGGCAGCTTTTTCTTCTACTTCCGGTTTCGCCTCTGCCTTTACCACGGGTTTTTCCTCGTCCGCTTTTGCCGCCGGGCTGGGCAGTTCTTCACCCTCCGCCTTCGCAATAATCAAGCTGCGGATCACCCCGTCGGTAATCTTGTAAACCCGGTTCAGTTCCATGGGAAAATCGGGCTCACTGGTAAAGTGGATCAGGGTATACACCCCTTCCTCTTCTTTGTTGATGGGATACGCAAGACGGCGCTTGCCCCACTCATCAACAGCGTCAATGCTACCGTTCTTCTCGATCAGTTTCGTGAACTTCCCCACCAGGGCGGCGGTTGCTTCCTCATCCAGCTTTGCGGTAGTCACCAACATGGTCTCATACTTTGCCATTTCTATTGCACCTCCTTATGGACATATGGCCCGTTTGCACGGGCAAGGATTTTGTCCTCATTTTAGAGCAAGCTTCAAAATGGCGGCACCCATTCTCTTGCCAAAAGCGATGCCATGCCGCGTTACGAAAACTTGCATTCCGCCAAGGAGTGCGGCGTTTTCGTGCCTGGCCTGGCCTCGCTTTTGTCTGCGTTCCTGTGCACTGCCAATTTTCCATTTGCTCTACAGGACAAATGCCACCCTTGCCGAGGGCAGGCCCTCGAAAGAGCAGCACTTTATTATAGCAACACGGATGCTTCCCTGTCAAGCGGGAATTCCCGCACCTGCCGGCCTTTCCTGCCGGAGCACCCGCCGGTCATATAACACACATCACATAAAACCAAAGTAGGTGTACAGGTAGTTTCCAAAATTGACATACACCACCGCATACAGCGCCACATAGGCCGCCAACACCACCGCTACGCCCATGGCGCTGGTGCCGCCTTTCTTTGCCAGCATATCCCGGTACTCCTGCGCCACAGGATATTTTTCCTTCAGCGTGCGCATTTTCTTCGCCGCCTGCCTGCGGTACAGGTACAGCGCAAACAGCCCAATGACAAACTGCAGCCCCAGCGAAACCCAGGTGGTCGCCGAGGACACCTGGTTCAGCACCCCCAGCGATAACGAAGAAAACCAGGGAATACCCGCGTCCTTGAACACCGCCAGATACCCCGGCACCGACAACCCCAGCAGCACCACAAAGGTGGCCACCGCCCAGCCCCACATTTTGCGGTAGGCAAAATACAGCGGCGCCACCAAAAACGCGCTGGCCATAAACGATATCTTGCTCTTCCGTTGGTCCTGTAACGACAGCCGGTACAGGTAGGTTTGCGCGGACGGCCCCACAAACGCGGCCCAGTCCTTTTTGGGAATCTCGTCTATACTGCCGGCGGTATCCACCGGCCCACGCGCACCAGCACCCGGGCCATAGCCGCCCCAGCTGGGCTCTGCCGTAAAATCCTGGTGCAGCGGGGTGCCGCACTGCTCGCAGAAAATATTGCCGCCGTCGTTTATGGTGCCACAGTTTGGGCAGCGAATCCCTTCGCCATCCCGCGCAGCATCGTTTTTCCCGGTTGTGCCCGCCTTGTCTCCGGTTTGGCTTTTTGCCGGTTCGGCGTCGGCTTTTTTGCCCTCGGGCTGGTACTCAAACCCGGCGCCGTGCTTATCAGAAAATACACAGTTCCCCGCCTTGGTATAGCAAGCCCTGTGGTATGGCGCCCCGCATGACGGGCAAATGACAATATCATCCTCTTTGGTAAAAGACTTCTTGCATACAGGACATGTCCCGGACGGTTGGCTCATGGTGTTCCTCCCCGGCAGGCGGCTTTTTCGCGCAAACAGCTTTGTACTGTTTCCTACCGGATATTGTATCCCATCTGTCCCAAAAAAGCAAAATATACTTGATGCGCCGCCACTGCCCATCAAACACATACCAGGCCATATTTCTCCTCGCCAAACGACGCCTTTTTCTTTACTTCCCCGCTGATATCTTTTATACTATTATAGTATTGCGAAACCGACAGGAGCAAAGTGGGAGGAACCATGGTCATACTGGACGAGGTAAAGCGGCAGGTTACAGAACTGGCGCCGGAAATAAAAAACCTGGCGGATGCGCTGGGTATCGACGCGAAGAAGCGCCGGCTGGAGGAGCTGGAGATGCGCTCCGCCATGCCGGAGTTTTACGACGACCCCGCCGCTTCCGCCAAAGTCTTTAGTGAGATGAGCGCTATCAAGGACCGGCTGGAGGATTACGCCGACCTGACGGGCCTGCTGGCCGACGCCGAAACCCTGCTGGAGTTGTGGGAGGAAGGCGACGAGGACGCCGCCGGTGAATGTGAAACCGCTGTGGTGGACCTGGCCCGGCAAACAGAAAAATTGCGGCTGGTCACCTTGCTGACCGGCGAGTACGACAAAAACAACGCCATCCTCACCTTCCACGCGGGCGCCGGCGGAACCGAGGCGCAGGACTGGGTGGAGATGCTGGTGCGCATGTACCAAAAATACGCGCTGGACCATGGATACAAAACTACTTTGCTGGACTTTTTAGACGGCGAGGAGGCCGGTATTAAAAGTGCCTCCATGCTGGTAGAGGGCCCCAACGCCTATGGCTTTTTGAAAAGCGAAAACGGCGTGCACCGCCTGGTGCGGGTTTCCCCGTTCGATTCCTCCGGCCGGCGGCACACCAGCTTTGCCTCCATTGAGGTCATGCCGGAAATAGAAGAAGACAAAAGCGTGGAAATTCGCCCGGACGACATTAAAATGGATGTATACCGTGCCTCTGGCGCGGGCGGGCAGCACGTAAACAAAACCTCCAGCGCGGTGCGCCTTACCCATATTCCCACCGGCATAGTGGTGGCCAGCCAGGCCGAGCGCAGCCAGGTGCAAAACCGTGAAACCGCCATGAAGATGCTGGTTTCCAAACTGGTGCAAATCAAAGAACGCGAGCATCTGGATAAGATAGATGATATCAAGGGCGTGCAAAAAGACATCGCCTGGGGCAGCCAGATTCGCAGCTATGTGTTCATGCCGTATACCCTGGTGAAGGACCACCGCACCAGCTATGAAAACGGCAACGTGGGTGCCGTGATGGACGGCGACCTGGACGGCTTTATCGACGCATACCTGAAAGCCGCCAGCAAAGGCGAACTGCAAAACGCCACCGCTGCCGAGGAGTAAGCGCGCCTGTTTTCTCCGCCGGTCCGGTATCTGTTCCGGCCCGGCGCGACCGTTATCAAACCAGCATGGGAAAGAGGGCGATGCCGACCAACCGTACTGCCATCATGTCTTATGTACTATATACGAAAAATGTGAAAGGGTGAAATCGGTATGAGCAGTGTAAAAAAGTATATTGCGGAGTTTATCGGGACCTTTGTTTTGGTGTTTATGGGGTGCGGCAGCGCGGTCTTTTTGGGCGCCGCGGTCGGCGGGGGCCATCTGGCGGTCGCATTTGCGTTTGGCCTGTCTATTGTGGCCATGGCCTATGTAATCGGGAATATTTCCGGTTGCCATATTAACCCGGCGGTGTCGCTGGCAATGTTAATAAACAAAAAAATGGATGTGCGGGATTTCATCGGCTATGTCATCGCGCAGGTGGCCGGCGCCATCGCGGGCGCGGGCCTGCTGGAGGTTTTTGTGGGCGTGTTTGGCATCACCGACCAAACCGGGGCGCTGGGCTCCAACGGTGTGACCAACGCCGGCGGCATCGGCGGCGCGCTGCTCATCGAGGTAGTCCTCACCTGCATTTTCGTGTTCACCATCCTGGGTGTCACCTCGGATGAGGGCAAGGGCAGCGTTGCCGGCATCGTCATCGGCCTCACGCTCACCTTTGTGCACATCGTGGGCATCCCGCTGACCGGCACTTCGGTAAACCCGGCGCGCAGCATTGGCCCGGCGCTGTTCGCGGGCGGCGCGGCACTGACAGACCTGTGGGTATTCATCGTGGCGCCGTTGGTGGGCGCGGTGCTGGCCTCGGTGCTGTTCATGCTGTATAAAAAGAGCAAAAAGGCCTAAGGGCTCTTTGGGGTCGGTTCATTGGTCTTTGCACTTCCTTTTAACTCTAAAAAACAAACCGGAGCAGGATTCTTCCCTGCTCCGGTTTTTATTATTGCCAGTCGCGGCATTGCCTTAGTACCACAATGGCGCATTTTCCCGACATTGGTTTCCTAGTTTTCGCCCGGTTTTAGCGTATAGGTTTTTCTCTTTTTCGCTCTCGCCAGAACACCCGCCGTCATTTTCACCCCGCGCGGTGCCGCATCCGTTTTATTTCAGCGTTATCAGCTCGTACTCCCCGGTGCCCAGACCCAGCTTTTCTGCGTGGGAAATTTGCCCGCGCCAGTTGGTGGTGGGGTGCACATTGGTGAAATGGTCCGACCCCGCCGTGGTAACGCTCAGGGCGCTTCCCGGCAGACCTGGCGCCGCGTTCACCGCGTCGATGCACGCCTTGTCCAGCGCCACCGGGTCGAACGAAGCAAACATGCCAATATCCGGCACCAGCGCCACGTCATTTTCCGCGTGGCAGTCGCAGTAGGGCGAAACCTGGTTTACCACCGACACATGGAACGACGGGCGTCCATCCACCACAGCTTTCGTGTATTCTACCATTTTATAGTTCAGGATATCATTGTCCTGCCAGCTGTCGTTGGCAATGGCGTCAAAGTTACAGGTGCCGATGCACCGGCCACAACCCACACACTTTTCGTGGTCTATCGTCGCTTTGTTGTCCGTACCATAGTGGATGGCATCCTGCGCGCAGAACCGGCCGCAAACCTTGCAGCCACGGCAGGCATTTTGGTCCACCACCGGCTTGCCCTCGTTGTGCATCTGCATCTTCCCCGCGCGGCTGCCACACCCCATGCCCAGGTTCTTAATGACGCCGCCAAAGCCGGTCAACTCGTGCCCTTTGAAATGCGTCAGGGAAATGATAACATCGGCATCCATAATGGCGCGGCCAATGCGGGCGGTGGGGCAATATTCGGCACCCGCCACCGGAACCTCCACGTCGTCGGTGCCTTTCAGCCCGTCGGCAATCACAATCTGGCAACCAGTGGATTGCGGCGAAAACCCGTTCTCCTGCGCGGCCTCTATATGCTCCAGCGCATGCTTGCGGCGGCCCACATACAGGGTGTTACAATCGGTCAAAAACGGCCGGCCGCCACGTGCGCGGATGTGGTCCGCCACCGCCTTGGCAAAATTTGGCCGCAGGAAAGACAGGTTACCCGGCTCGCCAAAATTCATTTTGATAGCGACAAACTTATTCTCCATATCCAGCTGGTCTATGCCCGCTTTTTGTATCAGCCGGTCCAGTTTATCCAGCAGGGTAACCCCAAATGTGGTGCATCGCATATCCGTAAAGTATACTTTCGCCTTTTCCATATCCTTGTTCTTCTCCTTTTTGCGGCGGTGTTTTCGCGCCGGTTTTTCTTTCGCGCCCCTTCTTATTTTATGGGGCGCCCTTTGGCATCCGCTGCCATGGTCGTGGCATTGCTCCCGTTCGCTTATTCCCATGGTATGAGCTTTGTATCGGGGTAATACCAGGCCAAAATCTGCTCGTAGCTCTTGCCTTCCCTGGCCTGCCCCTCGGCCCCGGCCAGGCTCATGCCGCACCCATGACCGGATCCATAGCAGGTAATCACAAACTCGCCGCCGGTATACTCCATCTCAAACGCCGGACTGCGCAAAATCTGTTTGCCGTCTTTCACCAGCCCCCGCTGCCAAAACCAACTGCCGGAAACCTCGGTGCCAAATACCTGCATGCTGGTCACATACCCGCCGTCATTGGTAACAATATCCGTAATCCAGCCCTCCGGCGGCACACCCGCAGGCGCCTGCATTCCCAGCGCTGCTTCCAGCATTTCAGACACTTCCTCCGCCTCCAGCGTATAAATACGCCGCCAGTCCGCCAGGCCCTGGTCATAGCGCGAAGGTACCGTTTTCAGGTATGCGCGGGAAACACCCCACACCGCATCCGGCTCGTTCGTGCCTTTTGCCGCCAGCGCAAAAAACGGCGTAAAAGCAGGCGCTTCCTCGTCCGCGCTGACCACCACAGCAGCTACCTCCGCCACGGCGGCATATACCTCCGGCGTATAGGACATGCCACGCACCGCCGGTGCCGCATCGCCCGCCGCCTGTTGGTTCAGTATCCAGCTGTGCGCCGCTACCGCCAGCGCTTTTATCGCCTCCGGCGACGACACGCTGGCCGCTTCCTGCTGGCAGATTTGCGCCAGAACATCCGCCACTGGGTCGGTCACCCGCACACCATTCATTGTCACCGTCAGCAGCGCCGGGTCCGCGCGCACAAATTCCGGCGGCTCAGGTTCCGGCTCTGCCGTCACCTCTTCCGGGGCCTCCTCCGGCGCTTCGCTGGCAGCGTCCGCTGCGCTGTCGGAATCGCTTTGCCCGGTGGACGATGCTCCGGACACCGTGCTGGCCGCTGTACTGGAAACAGCGGACGAACTGCCCGCCACAGACACGCTGCTGCTCACGGCATCGGCCATGGCAAGCGCCGGACCGAGGCCATTTTTAGCCGATGTATCAACCACCCAAATGTCATTGCCTTGCGCAGTACCGGCCGCAGATGAACTGCTTCCGGTTTCCGATGCCGTCGCGTCGCTCTCGGCCTCGGCCACCTCCACCGGTACTGGCACCAGCGGCACCGCATCGGCTGCCGGCATGCCCGCCAGGTATTGCAGCTGCTGGTTTTCGGCCCCCTGGTTTATATACCAGCCCAGCCACTGTGTGTACAGTGCGGCGGTATCCGGCGGGGTTTTCCCGCCGGCCTGGTAATAGGCCGCTGGCATCAGCGGGGCGCCGGCCACCGTGGCCGGTGGCAATACCTCCACCGATTCCTCCGGTGGCATCAGCCGCCCGCAAACGTACAGCGTGCGGCCCGCCACCGCGGGATCCGCCACCGCCAAAGACATAAAACTGTCCCCCTGCGCCAGCAGTGCTCCTACCTCATACAAACTGCGCATCTTGGTCCCCAGCGCAAACGTAAGGAAATCTTCGTACGGCGCCAGGCTGGTGGCAGCGGGGTCAAACCCATCGGGCTGGGTCTCGTTTTCATCCACTAAAAAAACCGCGAAGATGGTGTATACCTTCGCGTCACGGCTGGTATAGTAGGTAAAGGTGGACAGCTGTTTTGCCTGTTCGGTATCGGCCAGCTTCAGCAGCGGGGTAAAGGTTTCCCCGCCCAGCACTACCGTGTTCGCCGGTGTACGCGCCGGCAGCGCGGTAGAGGCTACCAGCGCCATGTTTTCGTTTCCGGCACGCCGGGGTGCTTCGTCCAATGCAGCCTGTTCCACCGCCGCCTGCGCCACCAAGCCCTCCACCTGTGGGTACGGCAGCGCCACAAACCCTACCACGCTGGGGTTTTCGGCCGCGGTTTGGGCCACCAGCTCTTCGGCAGCGGCGGTGTACTCCGGCGTGCCGTAGCGCAGCCCCTGCGCCGCGGGAAATGCCATGTCGGCGGCTTCCTCCGGTGTACCGCGCGAAAAGTACAGCGCCCCCAAAATCAATGCCAAAATAAGCGCCACCAGCAGCACCGCGCCCAGTGCCCGGCCCGCAAAACCCGCTTTGTGCTTCGGCCGGCCCACCCGCTCATAGTCTGCCTGCTGGCTGCGGGAAAACTGTTTCGCGTCCGGCACCGGCTTCCCTGCTATCAGCAGCCGCACCATGTCCAGCGCGTTTTGGGTGGCCATATAGCGCACCACATCGCGGCTGCGGCCGTGCATGGTCATTTTGCGAATAAACACCTGCCCGCCCATGCTGACCGCAATATACACCAGGCCCACCGGCTTTTGTTCGCTGCCGCCGTCCGGCCCGGCAATACCGGTAATGCCCACGCCGTAATCGGTCACGCCGCGCCTTGCCGCGCCATAGGCCATTTCGGCAGCCACCTGGCTGGACACGGCGCCATACCGGCGCAGCGTCCGGTTGGAAACACCTACCAGCTCGTGCTTCACTTCGTTGGCATAGGTCACCGCGCCAAACCCAAACACCGCGCTGGCCCCCGGCACCGAGGTAATACGCTCACTTAACAAGCCGCCGGTACAGCTTTCCGCGGTGGCAATGGTCTCGTCATGGGCAATCAGCGCCTCCACCACCGTGGTTTCCAGGTCGTCGCCGCTGTCGGAATATATCAAATCTCCCAGCAACTTGCGGAACAAATCCGCATATTCCGCGCACATCACGTCCGCCATATCGGCGGTGTCCGCCTTTGCGGTAATGCGAATATGCACTTCGCCGGTTTTGGCATACAGCGCCGCGGTGGGGTTGTCCCCCTCCAGCAGCGACGCCACCTTTACCTCCAGGTCGCTTTCGCCCATGCCTACCACCCGCAGCGTAAGCGAGCGGATGGAAGCATCCTGCATCGCCTCCAGCAGCGGCCGCACTTCTTTTTGGAACATGGGTTCCATCTCGGCCGGCGGCCCCGGCAGCAAAAACGCGTACTTTCGCCCCTGCCGGAAAAACGCGCCCGGCGCCGTACCGTTTTCATTCGGCAGCTTGCGCCCGCTGCGCGGCACCATGGCCTGCTTGCGGTTGTTTTCGCTCATCTGCCGGCCGCGCGCCTTAAAGTATGCGTTTATTTTCGCCAGCTCCTCGGCGTCCGGCACCAAATAATCGCCAAACACCTCCGCCACTGTTTCTTTGGTCAGGTCGTCCTCGGTGGGGCCCAAGCCCCCGGTCAGCACCAGCACATCGCTGCGTTCCTTGGCCTCCTGCAGCAGCGCGCGCAGGCGCAGGGCATTGTCCCCCACCACCGTCTGATAATATACCGTGTACCCCAGCGCCGCCAGCTCTTGTGACAAAAACCGGGCGTTGGTGTTCAGGATATCCCCCAATAACAGCTCGGTTCCCACCGATATAATCTCTGCGCGCACAGCGGCACCTCCTTTGTATACCTATTAATATATAAGCCCCGGTACAGGCACCTTATTGTGCATGCCTCAGTCCTGCGATATCCGCAGCGAAAACTCCGCCTGCCGGGCCGCGTCGGCCTCCAGCTCTGCCAGCTGCGGCATGGCCGCCTCGCACGCCAGCACGTCGCTCATCTTGGGGCGGGTGCGCGGGTGCGGCGGGGTAAAGATGGTACAGCAGTCCTCATATGGCTGGATGCTGGTCTCAAAGGTACCTATCTGCCGCGCCAGATGCGTAATCTCGGTCTTGTCCATGCCAATGCACGGGCGCAGCACCGGCAGATCCTGCACCGCGTCGGTACAGGCCAGCGCTGGCAGGGTCTGGCTGGCCACCTGGGCCAGGCTTTCCCCGGTAATAATCGCCTCGCACTGTTCCTTTTCGCTGATAATGCGCGCCACCCGCATCATGCTGCGCCGCATGATCACCGTGAAATAATCCTGTTTTGGCAGTGTGTCACGCAGGTACTCCTGCGTTTTGGTATACGGTACCAGGTAGTACGGCAGCGGCCCGGTATACGGTACCAGCAAGTCCGCCAGCGCCTGCACCTTCGCCGACGCCCGGGGGCTGGTGTATGGCGGGCTGGCAAAATGCACCGCCACCAGCGCCAAGCCCCGCTTTGCCATCAGGAACGCGGCCACCGGGCTGTCTATGCCGCCGGACAGCAGCAGCGCCGCGCGCCCGCTGGTGGGAATAGGCAGGCCGCCCATCCCTTTTTGCTTACCGCCGTGCACATAGGCCGCGGCCTCGCGCACTTCCACCGTCACCAGCATCTGTGGATGATGCACATCCACCCGCAGATGCGGGTGCGCCTCCAGCAGCGCGGCGCCTATCTCCCGCCCTATTTCCAGGCTGTTCACCGGAAAGGTTTTGTCCGCCCGCTTTGCCTGCACCTTAAAGGTTTGGGCCCCGGCCAGCTCTTGGGCCAGGTACTCGGCCGCTACCAGGCGTATGGCGCCCATGTCTTTTTCGCACACCGCCGCCCGCGACAGCGACGCAATGCCAAACACCTTTTTGCAGCGCGCAAACACCGCGCCGGTGTGGCCCTCGGCCACCGGGTCCATCGGCTCTATATAAATGGTGGACTGCATCGCCCATATTTTCCATTCGCCATATCCCTCGCACCGCTTGCGCAGTGTTTTCAGCAGCGCGTTTTCAAAGGTGCGGCGGTTCAGGCCCTTCAGGGACATTTCGCCCTGGTAGGCCAGCAACATTTCTTTCAAGTGCGGTCCCCCTTTTGTGAACAGCCGCCTTTTCAAAAGCGGCCAATGCTATTTATAATTCACCGGCGGGCCCCCGGCCGTCCCCGGGACAGCGTGCGCAGCCCCCCGGCCAGCCCGTCCAGCAGCGCGTCTATATCTTCCTGCGTGTTTTCCGGCCCAAAACTGACCCGCAATGCACTTTCTATGCGCCCTGCAGGCAGGCCCATCGCCGCCAGCGTATGGCTTTGTTTCCCCCGGTCGCAGGCGGACCCCGCGGAAATATATACTTCGCGCTCTGCCAGATGGTTCAGCATTACCTGGCTGCGCATGCCCGCCGGCAGGGAAAAATTCACAATGCCGGGCCAGGCATCCGCCGGGGAGTTTACGGTAACCCCGTCCAGATTGCGCAGCCCCGCCAGCAGCCGCGCCTGCAGCGCGGAAAACAACTGGTGTGTTTGCTGCCGGTTTGCCACCGCGCTGTCCGCCGCCACCGCCAGGCCCGCAATATAGGCGGTGTTCTCGGTGCCGGGACGAATGCCGCCCTCCTGCCCGCCGCCGCCAAACGGCGGGGCCAGATGCAGCCCCTTTCGTAAAAATAAAGCGCCTACACCTTTCGGGGCTCCTATCTTATGTCCCGATACCGCGTAGCTGTCTATGCCGGTTTCCTCCAGCGGCAGCGGCAGTTTTGTGAACGCCTGCACGCCATCCACATGAACGTACAGTCGATTGTTTTTCGCTTTCACCTGTGCCGCCAGCGCCGCCACATCCAGCACCGCGCCGGTCTCGTTGTTTACCTGCATGGCCGCCACCAGCACGGTTTTTTCCTGCACCGCAGCGGCTATCTCGTCCGGAGACACCCGACCATCGGCACGTGGCGGTATCAGCGTCACGCGAAAGCCTTCCTGCTGTGCCAGCATACGCAGCGGCCTATCCACACTGGGGTGCTCATACCCGGTTGCCACTATATGGTCGCCCCAGTTCTTCCGCGCGCGCGCGGCGCCAAACACCGCAATATTATTTGCCTCGGTACCGCCACCGGTGAACAGCACCGTGGGGTGGCGCGCATCCTGCGGCGATGTAACCCCCATGGCGGCGGCCACTGCAGCGCGAGCGACCGCCACACGTTCCTCCGCCTCATACCCCGGCGGGTACAGTGACGACGGGTTCGCAAAATGCAGCGCCAACTCCCGGGCAATGCACTCGGTCACCGCGGGGGATACGGGGGTGGTTGCCGCGTTGTCTAAATAGTGCACTGGCCTGCCTCCTCCGTCCATACCGGACACCCGGGATTATCGCAAAGTAACAACAAACTCCTATCTGACAGTATACACCCAACACCGTGAACGCGGCAAGTCCGGGGCGTTATCCATGGTAACAAGCCGTGTCTCTTACGCCAATTTGCGAAACACACCTGTTACCCTTTTGTGACCTTCCTCTGCTATGCTGAACACACCGGGTGCTTGTTGCAGCAACAGTTGCTGGGGATTGCTGCAGCCGTACACGGCGGGCCACGCTGTCTTTTTTCTTTCTCCTCGTACGGCTGCTGCCCTCCCTGTACAAAAGAAACCCGGCCGTTTCATGCGCCGGATGGACAGGCATTTTGTCGCTTGTCCATCCGGTTTTTGCGTGCCGATATTCGCTTTCTGCTTTTCCTCTTTATTACTTTACTATACTAGACAGCTATAGTATAATGAAGCATGGTAACACGTACCACGGCACAAAATAACACTCAATATCATCTATTTTTGTTTGGAGGAACAACACATGAAACGTAGTATCGCTTTGGCCCTGTGCCTTTTGCTGGCTCTTGGGGCATTTGCCGGTTGCGGCTCTTCCACCGGCACCAGCGGCGCCACCGCCACCGTAAGCACCACACTGCAGGACATCACCGACAAGGGTGAGCTTATTATCGGCCTGGACGACACCTTTGCCCCCATGGGCTTCCGGGATGAAAACAACCAGCTGGTTGGCTTTGACATTGACCTGGCCACCGCCGTGTGCGCCGAGCTGGGTGTTACTGCGGTGTTCCAGCCCATAGACTGGAACGCGAAGGAAATGGAACTGTCCACCGGCAAAATCGACTGCATCTGGAACGGCATGTCCATCACGCCGGAGCGTGAGGAAAGCATGAGCCTGTCCCAGCCGTACCTGAACAACAAGATCATTGTCATGACCAACCAGGGCGTCACCATTGCCGACAAGGAAGATCTGGCCAACTTCAACATCGGTACCCAGGCTTCCTCCGCCGCGCTGGAGGCGCTGCAGGCGGACCCGGCGTATGATTCCTTCAAAGACAAAGTCACCGAGTACTCCAACTACGACGAAGTCATCATGGACATGAACACCGGCCGCATTGACTGCATGGTCATCGACGAAGTGCTGGGCAACTATAAGAACGCACAGATGGACAACAAGTTCGGCGTGGCGTCGTTCGATTTTGGCGACGACCTGTACGCCGTCGGCTTCCGCAAATCCGATACCGAGCTGCGCGACGCGGTGAACGACGCCATCAATTCCCTCATTGACAACGGCACCGCCACCGACATCAGCGATAAATGGTTCGGCACCGATGTGGTTATCCGTCCCTAAGCGAGCGAAGCACATATTTTGTCACTAGCGTAAACACCGCACAGGGCCATCAGGGAAACAGCCTGCCGCCATGCTGGAAAACCCCAGCATAGCACCGGGCGGCATCCCGGCCCTGTTGCGTTTTTTCTTTGCCGGAATATTCCCGCCAACACGGAAAGGGAGGCATCTATCATGTCCACTTATATCCAGACACTGCTGCCTGCCCTTCGGGAGGGAACTCTGCAGACCCTGCAGATTTTTTTCCTGACGCTGTTGTTCGCCTTGCCGCTGGGCCTACCCATCGCGTTTGGTCGCATGTCCCGGTTTTGGCCGTTAAAGGCGCTTTCCACCATTTATATTTGGGTATTCCGGGGCACACCGCTCATGCTGCAGCTCTTCTTCTTTTATTACTGCCTGCCGTTGTTTACCGGCGTCACTCTGGATCGCCTGCCCACCGCCGTCATCACCTTTGTGCTGAACTACGCCGCCTATTTTGCGGAAATTTACCGTGCAGGCATCCAGTCTATCGACCGCGGCCAACGGGAAGCCGCCAAAAGCCTGGGGTTTTCCCCCTGGCAAACCATGTACATGATCGTCATCCCGCAGACCATCCGCCGGGTCATTCCGCCCATCAGCAACGAGGTCATCACTCTTGTCAAGGACACCGCCCTTGCCTATGTCATTGGCGTGCCGGAACTTTTGAAGGTCGCAAAAGACGCCACCAACCGGGACGTGGACCCCACGGCGTATTTCCTGGTCGCGCTCATTTACCTGTTCTTCACCTTTATCCTCACGGTCATTTCCCACTGGCTGGAGCGCCGCTACTCCCGGCATGAACGCCAAGACGCGGTGTAACCCGCCGGCTCGTTTTCCGGCCCGTTTTCTTGTGAGATCAACTTGATTTTCTTCCGCCCATTTTCCACTGCGAAAGGGTCCCCGCCATGAACATTCTCACCATCCGCCACGTTTCCAAATCATTCGGGCCAAACATTGCGGCGCTGGATGATGTTTCCCTGAGCGTACAGCAAGGGGAAGCGGTGGCTATCATAGGTTCCTCCGGCAGTGGAAAATCCACCCTGCTGCGGTGTGTGAATAACCTGGAGCGGGTCAGCAGCGGCAACATTGTTGTGGATGGCGAAACCCTGGTAGAAACGGATGCCGAGGGCAAGGTGCATTACCCCAAGGACGCGGAAATTCGCCGCATCTGCACCAAAACCAGCATGGTGTTCCAGCATTTTAACCTGTTCGCACACCTCACCTGCCTCGAAAACATCACCATTGCGCCCATCAAAATCCTGCATCGGGACCGGCAGGCCAGCCTGGAAAAAGCAAAGAGCCTGTTGGAACTGGTGGGGCTTTCTTCCAAGGCAAACAGCTACCCGGACCAGCTGTCCGGCGGGCAAAAACAGCGGGTGGCCATTGCCCGCGCACTGGCCATGGACCCGCAGATCATGCTGTTTGACGAGCCCACCAGCGCACTGGACCCGGAAATTACCAATGAGGTGACGGGCGTCATTGTGAAGCTGGTGCAGCAGCGCATGACCATGCTCATCGTCACGCACGACATGCGGTTTGCCCGCAGCGCCGCCAGTCGGCTCATCTTTATGGACGAGGGAAAAATAGTGGAGGAAGGCGACCCCGAGACCCTGTTTGAGCACCCAAAAAGTCCACGCCTTCATGATTTTTTAAGGTCCTATCAAGAATAATGCGCCAGCTGTTCCGGCCCCGCGAAAATCCGTGTTTTGCCCCCGAAAAGGCAAAAGCCCTTTCGTTTCTTCCGGCGCTTTTGGCGGTTCCTACAAATTTGAACCAATTCCAAAAATCGATTGCATATTGTACCTTTTGTCTATATACTGTATATACTTTAAATTACAGTAAGATCAATGGTACGATGTGCAGTTTTTTTATTTGTCGGTCGCGTCCGGAAAATGCAATATCCTTGGTCGTTCTACCGTATATATTGTAGGCACACCGGTTTTTCACCGGGAACCACATTTTTACCACCGCAAAATCACCCATGAGGTTCCGGCGGCGTCTCTGCCGCCCACGCAAATACCCTGCACCATTATTCTGAAAAAGGGGGGCTGCAGATGAACGCATTCCATAGCGCGAACAAAAAACGCCGGTTGTCTGTTTGGGCGTTTGGCCTGCTTTGCCTTCTCTTGGTGCTGGTGCTATTGGCGCTGCCAGTATCCGCCGCGGCCGCCCCCGCCGGGGACGGCAGTGCAGGCAATCCTTTCACCGACGCGGAAAACGACAGGCTAAATTTTCCCGTGTACCCCGAAGACAGCGCTGTTTCCCTGGCCAGAAACGTAATATTGGCGGATGGCGCCCCCGGAGACGATTCCCTATATGCCAAAGTAACCCTGCAGGTCATGTCCATGCAACCCTCGGCAAATGAACCCACACAGATGTACCTGCTGATAGACTGTTCCTTTAGTATGAGCCTGGGCGCCGGCAACGGGGAAAGCCGTATGGCGGTGGTAAAAAGCGCCGCCAGCAGCTTTGCGCAAACATTGCTGGCGGACCCTGCGCGAAACATCAGCATCGGCATCATTGCGTTCGGGGACGGCGGCCGGGTGGTACGCGCCCCCACGAACAAGCTGAACGAAATCGAGGCCAGCATTGCCGGGCTGACTGCAAACGCCAGCACCACCAAAATGTCCCAGGCGCTGAACCTGGCCACCGATGGCCTGCGAAACGCCGACGGCGGCAGGTACATCGTCGCCCTAACCGACGGTGAAATTGTTACCGACGACCAGGCAAACACCCAAAACGCCGCCCGGGCCGCCGGAGACGCCAAAATCAATATTTTCACCATTGGCTTTACCCACACCTCCACATTTTTGGAAAGCCTAAAGGCCGGCAACGGCAGCTACCAAAGTGCCCTGAATGCCGATAGCCTGCCAAACGTGTTCGGCACCATTTTAACCCGCCTGCTGACCCCCAACACCGAGGGCGTGGTCACCGACAGCATCGCCCCCCAGTTCGAGCTGTTGCCCAGCAGCGAACAGCACCCCTGGGAACTGTCACTGGATGGCGCAACGGAAACAGACCCCGCTGCCGTGGCCGCCCAGGACGGCAACACCCTGGTGTGGACGCTCGGCTCCTTACCGGCGGATGCCACCTTCAGCTTTTACATTCGCCTGTTGCCCTCCGCGGCCGCCGGCGCCAGCCTGCCGGTCAGCGATGCCGCCACCCTGCTGTACAACAACTATCTGGACCAATACTGCCAGCTTTCTTTTCCCAATGCAGAGGTACTGGTTCCTCTCTCGGCAATATCACCCGCTTCTTCCACCGGCCCCACGTCCGGCAGTTCTTCTGCGGCAGCGTCTTCCGCGGTCTCTTCCTCTGGTACTGAAGGGGCCGCCGCCGCAGCCGCCGATGCTACACCACCCCCGCAAGGCAACCTTACCATTATGAATACCGGAAGCAGCCATGAAATCACCATCGACAGCGGTTTTCTTTCTGCTGCTTCCGGCAGTGCCGCCTCCAGCACCTCCCTACAGCTGCCGGTGCCCATTCCGCCGGACAACCGTACCCCCATGGCACCACCCAAAACCATGGGCTGGTCTTTCGTTAACCTGCTGCTGGCGTTTACCTCCGCACTGCTCAGCTGCATTTTGTTTGTCAGCCTGTTCTCGCGCAAGAACCTGGAAACCCAGCCGGTGCAGCGCATTCGCCCGCCCTGGAAGGTACTGGCGGTACTGCTGGGCCTTGCGTCGGTGGCGGTGCTTTTCGCCACCCAGGACTTCACGCTGCCCATTGTCGCGGTAGATGCCTGGTCGTTGTGGGGCTTTGTCATTTTGGTGGGCCAGCTGCTGTCAATGCTAATCGGGTATGCCACCCACGGTGTGGTGTACGAGTAGGCGTGGTGTATAAATAAGGCGCGCAAACACAGGCTGCCATCGCCTGTCATCCACTACCAATAGAACATCTAAAAGCAAAACACCATAAAAAACTGCCGCAGTTTTGCGGCAGTTTTTTATGTCTATTGAATTGTATCTTGCGGCACTGGTTTTCACCGGTCCGGCTCCCTGGCGCAGAAGCTATAGCTATAGCTCCAGCTCCTGCTGAATGGCCGGCGCAACTTTCTGGCTCGCCTTTTCTTCGTAATGATAGGTCGCCTCCAGCATCATGTCCTTCACCTTCATCAGGCGAATCTGGCTGGAACGTTCGTTCTCGTCCAGCTTCATGGTAATAAACTTAATGCTCTCCTGCATTTCCGGAATCATTACGTACTCCAGCGCGTTCACCCGGCGGCGGGTTTTTTCTATCTCGGCCGCCATCAGCTGGCAGCTTTTTTCCACCTCGGCCAGCGCCAGCATATCCGGCAGCACATCAGCCAGGCTCTTCACCGCACCGTCCAGGTCACTGGAGGTAAAGCTAAGACCATAGGAATAAATGTTGGTCTCGTCCGCACTGCGTGTCTTATAGCTGAACGCCGGCACCATCACGCTCATCACGTTTTTTTCGCCTGCTTCCAGCGTCACTTCCTGGCTAGGCGCCAGCAGCGCGGTGTCCAGCACCTGGTCCTGCATGGTGGCGCGCGCCAGGGTAAAGTTGCGCGCGGCAGCGGCCAGGCCCACCTCTACCTTTTCCCGCAGTTCTTTATTCCTACGCACCTGTTCCAAAAACTGGCGCATCAGTTCATCCCGCTTGTCCTTTAAAAGCTTGTGCCCGCGCGTGGCGGTAACCAGCTTCCGTTTCAGGCGGGTCAGCTCCATACGGGTGGGGTTTACCTGTTTTTTGGCCAATGGAACCCCTCCTTCCAGAATAAGTCAATTTTACGGCGCGTCGTAATACTCGTCCAGGAACTCATCCTTGATACGCTTCAGCTCACTGCGTGGCAATATGCGCAGCAGCTCCCAGCCAATGGCCAGCGTGTCCTCAATGCTACGGTCGGTATGGTAGCCCTGGCTCACATAGTTCGCCTCGAACTCATCGGCGAACTTCGCGTACAGCAGGTCGATGTCGGTCAGGGCAGCCTCGCCCAGCACCGTCATCAGTTCCTTCGCATTTTTACCGCGGGAATACGCCGCAAACAGCTGGTTCATGGTGCCTGCGTGGTCACCGCGGGTTTTGCCTTTGCCAATACCCTTGTCCTTCAGGCGGGACAGCGAGGGCAGCACGTCGATAGGCGGCTGCAACCCCTTGCGGTACAAATCCCGTGCCAGAATAATCTGCCCTTCGGTAATGTACCCGGTCAGATCCGGGATGGGGTGGGTTTTGTCATCTTCCGGCATGGACAGAATGGGAATCATGGTGATGGACCCCGCGTTGCCTTCCAGGCGCCCGGCACGCTCGTACAGCGACGCCAGGTCGGTGTACATATACCCCGGATAGCCGCGGCGGCCCGGCACCTCTTTGCGCGCGGCGGAAACCTCACGCAAAGCGTCGGCATAGTTGGTGATATCGGTCATGATGACCAGCACGTGCATGCCTTTTTCAAACGCCAGGTATTCGGCGGCGGTCAGGCCCATGCGCGGCGTCGCAATGCGTTCCACCGCCGGGTCGTTCGCCAGGTTGATGAACATAACCGCGCGGTCAATCGCGCCGCTTTCCTTAAAGGAGTTGATGAAGAAGTTCGATTCCTCGAAGGTGATACCCATGGCGACAAACACCACCGCAAAGGGGTCGTCGGTGCCGCGCACCTTTGCCTGGCGGGCAATCTGCGCCGCCAGCTGCGCGTGCGGCAGGCCGCTGCCGGAAAAGATGGGCAGCTTTTGCCCACGTACCAGGGTGTTCAGCCCGTCAATAGCCGACACGCCGGTCTGAATAAACTCCTGTGGGTAGGCACGCGCCGACGGGTTCATCGGCAGGCCGTTGATATCCCGGCGGAACTCCGGCAAAATATCCGGCCCGCCATCAATCGGGCGGCCCAGCCCATCAAACACGCGGGACAGCATATCCTCGGAAACGCCCAGCTCCATGCTGCGGCCCAGAAAACGAACCTTAGAGTTCTCCAGGTTGATACCGGTGGAGGACTCGAACAACTGCACCAACGCGTTGCCGCCGTCTATCTCCAGCACTTTGCAGCGGCGGCGTTCGCCGCTGGCCAGCTCTATCTCGCCCAGCTCGTCATACGCAACGTCGGTCACGCCACGTACCATCATCAGCGGGCCGGCCACTTCCTGTATGGTTCTATACTCTTTCGGCATTATGCTTCCTCCTCTTCGCGTTTCTGGATCAAGGCGTCGGTTTCAGAGGCAAGCTGCCCGGTGATCTTTTCATATTCCGCGTCTACCTTGTCTGTCGGCACATACTTGAACCGGCCTATCGCCTCGCGCACCGGCAGCTTCACCAGGTCGTCAATGCCGACCCCGCGCTCCAGCGCACGGCTGGCCACCTCGTAATAGTCCAGCACCAGGCTCATCATAATATACTGTTTTTCCGGCGGAGCATAGGCGTCGATGTCGCTGAACGCGTCCTGCTGCAAATAATCCTCACGCACGCTGCGGGCCGCTTCCAGCTTCAGCCGGTCGGCGGGGCTCAGCGCGTCCATACCCACCAGCTGCACAATCTCTTCCAGTTCGCTCTCTTCCTGCAGCAGCAGGAAAATACGGCCGCGTTTTTCTGTCCAGTCACGCTTTACGTTGGCATCAAACCACGCGCCCAAATCATCCGCATACAGCGAATAGCTGTTCAACCAGTTGATGGCCGGGAAATGCCGCGCGTATGCCAACTGCGCGTCCAGGCCCCAGAACACCTTTACGATGCGCAATGTTGCCTGCGACACCGGCTCGGAAATATCACCGCCCGGGGGCGACACCGCGCCAATTACGCTCAGCGCGCCCTCGCGTCCTTCTTTGCCCAGGGTCACCACCCGGCCGGCGCGCTCATAGAACTGCGCCAAACGGCTGCCCAGGTACGCGGGGTACCCTTCCTCGCCCGGCATCTCTTCCAAACGTCCGCTCATTTCGCGCAGCGCTTCCGCCCAGCGGGAGGTAGAGTCCGCCATCAACGCCACAGAGTATCCCATGTCGCGGAAATACTCCGCGATGGTGATGCCGGTATAAATGGACGCCTCGCGCGCCGCCACCGGCATGTCGGAGGTGTTGGCAATCAGCACCGTGCGCTCCATCAGGCTCTTGCCGCTTTTGGGGTCCTTCAGTTCCGGGAACTCCCGCAGCACGTCGGTCATTTCGTTGCCGCGCTCACCGCAGCCAATGTACACCACAATGTCTGCCTCGCTCCATTTTGCCAGCTGGTGCTGCACCACCGTCTTGCCGCTGCCGAACGGGCCGGGAATCGCTGCGGTGCCGCCTTTGGCAATGGGGAACATCAAGTCTACGTTGCGCTGGCCGGTAATCAGCGGCACATCGGGGCTCAGCTTTTCTTTATACGGGCGGCCGCGGCGCACCGGCCATTTCTGCATCAATGTCACCGGTACCTCGCCACCGTCGGTGGCAACCATCGCTATGGTATCCTCCACCGTGAACTCGCCGCTCTTTATTTCTTTTACAGTGCCGGCCACACCCACCGGTACCATGATCCGGTGCAGGAATACCTCGGTCTCCTGCACGGTACCCAGAATATCGCCTGCTTCCACCGCATCGCCCACTTTGGCAACCGGCTGGAATGCCCACTTGTCCTCACGGCTCAGGCTGGGCACCTCCACGCCGCGCTCTAGCCGCGCGCCGGACAGCTTCTTTATCACGTCCAGCGGCCGCTGAATGCCGTCATAAATGCTGCGCACCAGCCCCGGCCCCAGCTCCACGCTCATCGGCGCGCCGGTAGATTCCACCGGGGCACCAGGCCCAAGGCCGCTGGTTTCTTCGTATACCTGCACCGACGCTTTGTCGCCGTGCATCTCAATAATCTCACCAATCAGGCGGCTTTCGGCCACGCGCACCACGTCGAACATATTCGCATCGCGCATACCCTCGGCGATCACAAGCGGGCCCGCCACCTTTAGGATCGTACCTGTGCTGCTCATTCTTTTGCCTCGCCCCTTTATATGAAGTATTTCAGATTTTCTGCCAAGTGAGTCCCACGCTCCGCCACGCCGGGCGGTTGCCGGTTGTTGCCGGTGCCTCTTCCCATAATTTAGTATTAAGAGAAACTTTACCGGGAAATTTTACTTATCACCAAAAATAATATCCGAACCCACCGCCTGCTCTACCGAGCGTTTCACCTGCGCCATGCCGCACCCGTTGTTGCCGGACGCACCCGGTATCGGGATAATCGCGGGCAGCGGCTGGGCGCGATAGGTGTCCAGGTCTTTGCCCATGTCGGCAAACAGCGCCTCGGTCATGTAAATGATGGCGTACTCATTTTCCACCAGCGCCTTCAGCTGTTTTGCGGCCAGCGCCGTTTCCTCCACCGGGTAAATGTCCAGCCCCACCGCCGCAAAGCCGTAGATGCTGTCCCGGTCACCCATCACCGCTATCTTATACATACATTTCACGCAACCTTTCCCGCAGCGCCTCGTTGTCCAGCTGGTTAATTTTTGCGGAAAGGATCAGGCGCACCATGCGTATCTCGTTTTCGCGCCCAAAAATGAACGCGGCCAGCGGCTCCAGGGTAAAATAATTGTACCGCTGCGGGCGAATCATCTCGATCATCTGGTTGTCGCACCAGCACTCGAACGCCGCCATGGATGTTTTCAGCGCATCCACCGCGCCGGCGTACTGGGTGGAAAACAGGCAGGTGTATATCGCGTCCAGGCTGTCCGCTGCCGCGCGAATCAATTCCTTCGTGTCCAGCGTGCCCACCGGGGCCACCGCCCGCTCTATAAAATCCTGCGGTTTTTTCATCAAGCAGCACCGCACCGCCGTCTTAATGTTCGCCGCGTCCACCGTCAGCTGCGCGTACCGGCGCAGCAGCTTGCTCTCGGAGGTTTTGCCCGCGCCGTCTATGGCAATCAGCGCCGCGCGGTCTATGACCATGTCGCCGGCCTGGCCGCTACCGGTGTGTGCCAGCGCTTCATACGCGCCGCGGCCCGCCTCGGCCATGGCCGCAGGCAACGCGCTGAAATCATGTTCCTGGGCGGCTTTTCGTATAACATCTATATCCACCGTGCCGTGCTTCAGGAAATAGGCGCCGCCCTCGTTCTCGTCATCGGCGGAATACTCCAGCTTGATAGCTGCCTTCAGGTTGTGGTAATCATTGGCATACCGGAATACATTGAACGGTTCCAGTCCCCCGGCCAGCTCTTCTATCAGGCCCCAGGTTTTGTCCAGCTCATACGCCACCAGCGCGTCCGGGTCACCCGCGGGCAGGTCCGGCGTGCCCCAGCCTTTGTCCGCCAGCAGGCGGAACACCTCGGCGGCGCTGTTTGCCGCCACCAGCTGCTCTATATCCTGGCCGCTCAAAAGGCCCATCTCGTGGTTATGCACACGGGTTACCGCGTATACATACAGGTCTTTTGCCATATGCCGCTTCCTTTCGCTTTGTCCTTTGTAACCACCGATTTATTTCATTCGCTTTGTCGCAAACTTCGCCGCTTTCCTTGGCGGCAAATTCTATTCAATCAGCGGTTACTTTACCTGTGGAGCGCCAGTTCCGACGCTGTGTCGCGTATGAAAACGCCGCGCAACCACAACGCCCCTGGGGCATTTTTACGCAAACAAAATGTCGCGGATCGTATCACTGAACTCCTCGCTGCGCGCGTCAAATATCGCCTGCAGCGAACAGTTTTCCTCCACGTCGCCGTACTTCAGCACAAACCCGCCGTCAATGGGCCGGGTGCTTTTTGCCACCGTCAGCTTCGCGCCCTGCGGCATCGCCGCCGCCAGCTTCTTTTCAAAATCCGCCGGCAGGCGCTTTTTGTCCTTTTCGTTCAGCAGCATTTCACCTTCGCCGCCCTCGGCGGTGCCCGCCGCCAGCTTTACCAGCAGCTCGAAATACTGCGCATCCGGCAGCGCATACACTTCCTGCAGCGCCTTTGCCAGCGTTTCCGCCAGCACCTGCTGCTTTGTCTGCAGGGCTTTTTGCCGCCGCTGCAGCTGCACGGCAGACGTGCGGCTGCGCTCTATCTCGGCCACATCGGACGCCGCAGCCGCGGAAATCTTCGCAATCTTTGCGTCGCTTTCTTCTTTCGCCTGCTGCAAGACGGCATCCGCCTCGGCTTTCGCTTTTTCGATGGCTGCCGCCGCTTCTTTCGCGACTTCGTCGCCGATCTCCGCTATGATCTTTTCAAGACCGGTCATTACCAGCCCTCCTTACCGCATATTCCACAAACTCGTGGTCAGCTAACCTCTGATTTATTCCATTTACCGCAAATTTCGCCGCTTTCGTCCATCTGCACGGCTGCGCCTTTGCGTAAAAATTCTCGATAATAAATGGTATCATACCGCGGGACAGCCCGTAGGCCACCATCCTTTTATTCTATTGGGTGCGCCGCGGGGTATAAAACCGTTCTCAGCCTGCCTTGCTCAGTCATGCGAAAACGAGTTTCCGCGCGACCCTCGCTTCGTTGGCCAATAAACAAATTATTATCTGCAGTTTTCGCTTGGCCGACGAACGAAATCGCCTTCATCGGCGGCAAATTCCATTAAACCAGCGGTTACTTAGATGCTCATGTTGCCCACGTTCACAACCGCCAGCAGGCTGATGAGCAGCGCAAGGATGGCATAGGTCTCGACCATTGCCGGGAAAATCAGAGATTTACCAAACTGGTCCGGGCGCTTGGAAAACAGGCTCAGGCTAGCAACCGACGCCTTCGCCTGATGAATGGCGGAAATCCAACCCACAAACGCAATCGGCAGGCAGGCGCCCAGGTATGCCAGGCCCTTGTACAGGCTCATGTCGGACGAGCCGCCCAGCAGGCCAATCTGGCTCATGGTCATAAACGCAATCAAAAGGCCATAAATGCCCTGTGTGCCGGGCAGCAGCTGCAGCACCAGCGCCTTACCAAATTTACCGGGGTCGTCTGTAACCACGCCTGCGGCCGCCTGGCCCGCCAGGCCCACACCGATGGCCGAACCAATGCCCGGCAGCAATGACGCCAGCGCCATTCCCAGTACTGCAAACACAATTCCCATATTCGCCATAATTCCCACTTCAGACATTTTGAGCTTCCTCCTCAATTTTGTAATACTTTGTATGAATTCCAAAGGGTTCGAACTTCTGTCCGCCGCCCTCATAGAATTTGCCGAAGAACTCCACGAATTCCAAACGGTTGGAGTGCACGTATGCGCCCAGCACGTTGATGCCAAAGTTTAAGGCGTGCCCCGCGCAGAAGATAACGATGAAGATGATGAACGCAAATACCCCGGTCCCTATCATGGCGCCCATGGTGTTGATAACCGAGGCGATAACCCCGGTGGCCAGCCCCAGCGCCAGCAGGCGGGAGTAGGACAGAATATCCCCCAGCCACCCGGCCAACACATTGTACAGGCCGTAGGCACCTTTTAAAAGGCGCTTGAACCAGTTTTTGCTCTCGCGCCCCGCCGTCAACAGCGTGCCCAGCACCCCTGCCCCGGCCACACCCATCAGCACGGTTATCGCGGTCGATGGGATTGGCAGCTTAAAGCCCGACATTCCCGCAAACATATCGGACGCCATCAGCGCCAGTATCAGCGGGTACACCGCCATCAGCGAAAATACAACATCGTACAATATATCGATATATTGCTTGTTCTGCACCAATGTTTTTGCCTTCAACACCATGCCGGCCGACAGGTGAACGATCCCCACGCCCAGGCAGAACATCAGCAGCAGCATGGGCTGTTCCAGCGGCGAAATCCACAATGGCGGAATGACGATGGCATGCCCAAAGAAGTTCCCAGAAACCACAGTGATGACATCGCCAAAGTAACTGGAGAACATCACACCCCAGAAGATGGTGGACACGCCGCACCAGAAGAACATCTTCAGGTTGCGCTTCCAGCTGGGCTCCATATTCTTAAAAATCAGCAGGCAGGCCAGGCACACCCCCGCCATAATCAGCCCGTACCCCGCGTCCGAGAACATCATGCCGAACATAATATAATAAAAGATGCTCATCACGTTGGTTGGGTCTACGTCTTCCTTGCCCGGCAGGCTATAGCTTTCCAGCACCGCCTCGGCCGGCTCGGCAAATTTGTTGTTTTTTAATTTCACCGGCACTTCGTCGGCGCGCTGGGCGGTGCCCACCTGTACGGAACACTCAAACCTGTCGTTCAGTTCCTGCACCAGCGCATACGCGCAGGCTGCCGGCACGTACCCATCCAGCACGAACACATGTTTCGACTGGGACAGTTTTTCTATCACGCCATATTTTTCCGCCCGCATGCGCATGTGGTCGCCCAGCATCCGGAAATCGTCCCGGCGGTCACCTGTAGCGCGAATCGCCTCCTCCGCCTCGGCTATACGGTCGGTGGCTTCCTTTTTCTGTTCCTCCAGGCGCTCCCGCTTTTCCGCCGGCATATAATGCGTGGCGGACGGCGGCCGTGCAAACCCGATGGTCCGCAGGGCATCTTCGGCCTTTACCTCGTCCTGTTTCGGCACTATCACATAAAAACAGGTTTGTTCTTTGGAGGTAGACACCACCTCGATGTGCAGCGCATCCAGCTCCGGCGCGGCAGCAGCCAGCGCAGCATACAACGCCTCCAGCGTCATCTCCCCGTCCACACTGCCCACAAACACGGCGGTCTTTTTGGTGCCGGAGAAGGTCTGCGCGAACGGCAGGCTCATCCAGGGCACCAGCGCCTCTTGCTGCGCCTCTGTGCGCAGTACCTCCGCTTTTGCCTCTGCTATTTCCCGGTCACACTGCACCACACGCTGTGCGGTGCGCAGCACCTCGTCCTGCTGGGCGTAAAACGCATCGTGCACTTCCAGCGACACAGCGGTGCGCCCGGCCAAAAATGCCAGGGCGGGCTTTTTTTCCGGCACATACCGGCTCACTATCTCCACCGCTTTTTCCGCGGTGTCGGCGCTTTTTTCAAACAACGCCTGTGTTTGGGACGTGTCCGCCTTTGCGAAAATCTCATCCTCGCCGTCGGCGTCGCGCACTTCCACAACACCCCGGCGCTGTATCAGCTCCAGAATTTTTTTGCGGTCACGCTTCATGGCAACCAGATGGACCTGTTCCATTTGCAGTACAGCCACGCGCGCTCGATACCTCCCCTGTCCCGGCCGCCTTGCCTCAGCAATCCACGGCTGCCCGGCATATTTTCACACCTGTCGGTTTCCGGGATACCGTCACACACCCCGCCTGCAAAACCGACCACCATCTTGGCCAACTATACCAACCCGGCCTTGCCTCAGGCCAGCGCCTGCAATATCGCTTTCACCGCTTCGGCCTCGCGTGCTTTGGCCGCGCCAGCCAGCGCTTTCATTTCATCATCCATGCTGGCCAGGGCCTTTTCCAGGTCGGCCTTGCTTTGCTCATGCGCAGCAGCCACCTGCTGCGTGGCGGCTGCTTTGGCCGCGTCCTCGGCCTCGTTCGCCCGGCGGACCGCCTCTTTCTCGGCATCATCCACTATGCGCACGCTCTCCTGCGCAGCGGCACGCACCGCCTCGTCCGCTTTCCGCTCTGCCTCGCGGACCAGATCAATCGAATTTTCCGCCACCAAATTCCACCCCGCCTTGTTTGTAGTTTTTATTCATTCTTTATAAACATTCCTTAATATAGTAACAAATCACTCGTTAAAAGACAAGGAAAATTCCACACGAAAGTCATTTCTATTTAATTGCTTCTATTTTTCGTCCATTCGCCACTTCTTGCCGGCCTTTTTCGTTCCCGGGCATATTGCCATTTCCCGCGGCGCCAAAAAAGCAGCAAAAAGAGCTGCCTTTCGCGCGGCAAGCCGCCTCCCCTCCACCCGCCCAGGTCAAAACAAACACCACCTATGTGTTTTTTGTGACTTGATGCCATTTTCTCCCCTGCCTGTGAATACCATACCTGTTCCGCATTGCGTCTTCCACATGCAAATGCTATAATCATGGTACAAAATGGCAGTACTCCATACCCTGTTTCACCCTCTTAAACCGGAAGACCCTTTGCTGTTCTTTCGCCTTCAAAAAGGAGGACCCTATGGACAAGCTGAAACCATTCCTTTCCATTTCACCAGAGGTGCAAAAGGCGCTGGAAACCAAAAAGCCCATCGTCTCATTGGAATCCATTACCATTACGCACGATATGCCTTACCCGCAAAATGTACAGACCGCCATCCGCGTAAAAGATATCGTGCGCCAGCATGGCGCCGTACCGGCCACCATGGCCATCTTGGGGGGTAAATTGCGCATCGGCCTGGTGGATGAAGAAATAGAGTACCTGGGCAAGCGCGGCACCGCAGTGCACAAGGCCAGCCGCCGGGATATTGCCGCCCTGCTGCAGCAGGGGGCAGACGGCGCCACCACCGCGGCCGCCACACTGCTGCTGTCGGTGCTGGCCGGGGCAAAGGTATTTGCCGCTGGCGGCCTGGGCGGTGTACACCGCGGCGCCGACGCCACCATGGACATCAGCGCCGATTTAGAGGAACTGGCCCGCACCCCCATGCTGGTCATCTCCGCCGGGGTGCGTACCATTCTGAACGTGGGCATGACCCTGGAATATCTGGAAACCAAGGGCGTGCCGGTCATCGGTTTTGGCACGCGGGAGCTGCCGGCCTTTTACACCCGGCACAGCGGCTATCTGCTGGAGCATTCCGCCGATACCCCCGCCGAAATCGCCCAGATGTTTTCCATCCAGGAGACGCTGGGCATTCGCGCCGGCCTGCTGGTGGCAAACCCCATTCCAGAAGAATACGCGCTGGACGCAAACCATATCGATAGCGCCATTGCGGTGGCGTTCGAGGAGGCCACCCACACCGGCATCAGCGGCAAGGAGCTGACCCCCTTCCTGATGGAGCGCCTGCGCGAAATTACCGACCAGCGGACCCTTACCGCCAGCATAGAGGTGCTGTGTAACAATGCAAAGCTGGCTGCGCAGTGCGCGCAGGAACTTAGCCAGCTGCAGTAGCCCTCCCTGCGCGCCACAAGGCAAAACATCTTGTCTCATTATACCCAAAACCAATTTAAAAATGCGATCCCCACAGGGATCGCATTTTTTGTTTGTTCTCGAAATTTGTTTGCCTGTCGGCAACCCGAACGCCCTGTGCTCACAGCCGCTGCACGCCCTCTTTTGTCACCCGCGCCAAAACAAGCGGCAGGGCGGGCGGCGGCGCGTCCTGCATATACACCGACGCAAGGAACACCGTCTCCGCTTCGGCCAGCTTGTCTTCCCGGTCGGTTTGCAGCACTGCCAGCAGCTGGCCGGGCCGCACTGCGTCGCCGGTTTTGGCCCGCAGCACAATCCCCGCGCCGGGGTCAATGACATCTTCCTGGGTTTCCCGCCCGGCCCCCAGCAGCATAGCCGCCACGCCAACGCGCGCGCTGTCCATGCCGGTAATATACCCGGTCCCGGCGGCCCGTACCTCCCGGGTATATTTTGCCCCGGTCAGGCGGGATGTATCCTCCAGCACCGCCACATCGCCGCCCTGGGCGGCCACCATTTCACACAGTTTTTGGTACCCGCGCCCATCCTCCAGCGCCGCCTTGGCCGCTGCCATACATTCGTCGCGCGGTCCCTGTCCCGCCAGCACCAGCATCTCCGCCGCCAGCGCCAGGCACACGGCGGTCAAATCCTCCGGCCCGTGGTTCTGCAGGGTCGCCACCGCCTCGGCTACCTCCAGCCCGTTGCCGATATTCGCCCCCAGCGGGGTGTCCATGTCGGTAATCAGCGCTGCGGTACGCCGCCCGTTTTCTTCGCCTATCTCCACCATGGCCTGCGCCAGCAAAATAGCATTGTCCAGCGTTTTCATAAATGCCCCGCTGCCCACCTTCACATCCAGCAAAATAGCATCCGCGCCGGCGGCCAGTTTTTTGCTCATAATGCTGCTGGCAATCAGCGGAATGCTCTCCACTGTAGCGGTCACATCGCGCAGGGCATACATCTTTTTATCCGCCGGGGCCAGCCGCCCGCTTTGCCCCACCACCGCAATGCCAATCTCCCGCACCTGCTGCAGAAAATCCTCCCGGGACAGGGTGGTTCGAAAGCCTGGAATCGCCTCCAGCTTGTCTATGGTTCCGCCGGTATGGCCCAGGCCCCGTCCGCTCATCTTGGCCACCTTCACACCCAGCGCCGCCACCAGCGGTGCCACCACCAGGGTTGTTTTGTCCCCCACGCCGCCGGTGGAGTGTTTGTCCACCTTCACCCCGGGTATGCAGGACAAATCTACCATATCGCCAGAGGCCGCCATGGCCGCGGTCAGGTGCGCGGTTTCTTCGCCCGTCATGCCCCACAGGCATATCGCCATCAGCAGCGCGGCTATTTGATAGTCCGGCAGCGTACCCGCCGTAAAGCCCTGCACCACGAAATCTATCTCCTCCGGGGTAAGGGCGGTGCCGCACCGTTTCTTCTCAATGATATCGTACATTCGCATAGCCAGCCCTCTTTCCTTGCGCCCATCAATCAATTTGTACCCCGTTCACCGCGAATTTCACGGCTTTTATCCGCAGGCACTGCTTTCCCTTCGTGCGGAACCGCTCGGCCTGGCACTTACCCCCATGAAATCTCCCAATCGCTTCTTCTGACGGGCTGTTTTCTCGATGACGCCTCGCCCCATCACGGCCATCCTCACGGCCATATTCCGTCCTCGGTGACCACCCGGTCCACCCGCCGGTCAAACGCTTCCTCCGGCAGGTGCTGGGCCAGCAGCCGCCCCCGGCACAGGCACACCGACGGCGCCGCCAGCTGCGCCATATACCGGTCGTAAAATCCGCCGCCGTTCCCCAGGCGCCGACCCTCTTTGTCCGCCGAAACACACGGCAAAATAACTAAATCCACTTCTTCCGGCAAAATATGCCGGGCCGTCTCGTCCGGTTCCAGCAGGCCAAACCTCGCAGGCGCCACCTCCGCCAGGGACGCAATGCAGCGCGCCTCCATCACACCCGCCGGCAGGCAGCGCGGCACACACACGCGTTTCCCCTCGGCCAGCATTTTTTCAATCAGCGCGCGGGTGTCCGGCTCGCCACCCACGCTGATATAACAAAACACCATATGCGCCGCCCGGTAGGCAGGCAGCGCACACACCTGCTGCAAAATAGCCGCGTCCGAGCGCGCCAGGTACGCCGCATCAAACCCCTGTGCCACCACGGCAGCTTCCCTGCGCAGGCGCTGTTTGGCCTGGGCGGGCGTTTCGTTTTGCGGCATGGGCGCACCCTCCTTACCAACACTCTTTTTTTCACTATACCGCATGGCGCCCCGGCGCGCAACCTGCGCACATCAAACATTGGCCACATTCATTTGGCCCGCTTTCAACGCACACCAACTGCTCCCCAAAAACATACGGATACTATTCCGCAGATTTCAGCGATTCCACCATGTCTATCTTTTTCAGCCGGCGCAGCATAATCAAATCCACAAACCCGGCACATGCCAGCGTGAACACCGCCGCTATTACATAGCTCATCGGCTGTATCACCCGGCGGAACATCACCTCGTCTATCTCCACTGTGGTTATGACAAACCGGTGCAGGAAGATGCCCCCCACCAGCCCCACCACTATGCCAATCACCGTCAGCAGCAGGCTCTCGCGGTAGACATAGGCGGCCACCTCGCCGGGGTAAAAGCCCAACACCTTCAGGGTGGCTATCTCGCGGGAACGCTCGGTAATGTTGATGTTGATCAGGTTGTACAGCACCACCACCGCCAGCGCCCCGGCCGAAATGACAATGAGCCAAACCACCGCGTTCAGGCTGCCCATCATGTCGCGCACCTGTCCCTCTATCGCCGCCATTTCCATGGCGCTTATCACGCCGGTGGTGCCCACCACCTGGCCCAGCGCCGCCGCGGGGTCGGCATCCGGCGCCAGGTTCAGGAACACCGTGGTGTATTCCGGTGGTTCTAAAAATAACTTTTGATAGGTATCCGGCGTCATATAAATATAGTCGTCCACATAGTTTTCCATGATGCCGGCCACCGCCACGCTCACCATTTTTTCATTCGGCCGCGCCAGCTGGAAGGATTCCCCCACCGCCAGCTGCATCCTGTTTGCCATTTTTTCCGAAAGAATCACCCCATCCCCTTGCGGGAACGGAATCTTCTCCCCGCTTTCCCGCTGGTGGAAATCGATGAATTCATTCAGTTTTTCAGGATCCTCCGCCACACTCAGGTTGGTGCTCATGCCGGCTTTTGCCCCGGTGGCAGACTTCACATCTACCTGTATCTCCTGCACATACAGCCCGTCACCCAGCTGGGGCAGCAGCGCGTTCAGCTCTGTGTCGTCTTCGGCGGTGGATGCCTCGTTCAGCACCGCCACAATGTCATATTTGGTAATTTCACCAAACTGTATCGGCGCAATACCGGTGATGGAATCCAGCAGCCCAAACCCTGTCAACAGCAGCGCGCTGCAGCCCGCCACACCAATCACCGTCATCAAAAACCGTTTTTTGTACCGGAACAGGTTGCGTGCAGTCACCTTCTGTGTAAAGGACAAATGCCGCCACACCGGGCCTATTTTTTCCAGCAGCACCCGCTTGCCCGCTTTGGGGGCTTTCGGGCGCATCAGCTGGGCCGGCACGCTGCGCAGTTCGCTGTAGCACGCAGCCAGCGTTGCCACCGTGGTGCACAGCACCGATATGGCAATGCAGGTAAGAAACAGCACCGCGTTGTCCCCCTGTTCCAGTGCGGGCATGCTGTACAAAATGCGGTATGCGTTCCAAATAGCGGTGGGGAACACCACCGCGCCCACCACCACACCCACCACCGCGCCCGACAGGCTGGCCAGCATGGCGTAAAAAATATACTGCGCCGCAATGGCCCCCTTACCATACCCCAGCGCCTTCATGGTGCCTATCTGGGTGCGCTGTTCCTCCACCATGCGGGTCATGGTGGTCAGGCACACCAGCGCCGCCACCAAAAAGAAAAATACCGGAATCACGATGGCTACCGCGTCAATGCGCCCGGCGTCGGCCTCGAACCCGCTGTAGCCGGAGTTTCCATCCCGTGAAAACACAAACCAGTCCGGCTTTTCCACTTCGTCCAGCTTCCGCTGGCCGTCGTCTATCTCCGCCTGGGCCTCGGCAAACTTTTCCTCCGCCTCGGTTTTTTGTTTTTCATACTCCGCCTTGCCCTCGGTCAGGTCCGCCCTCGCCTGGACCAGCGTTTGGCGCGCTTCCATCAGCTGGCGGTATCCCTCCGCCACCTCGCTTTTCGCCGCGGCCAGCTGTGCCTCGCTGGCCAGCAGCTGGGCCCAGCCATCGTCCAGCGCGGCCTTGCCCGCCGCCAGTGTTCCCTCAGCGGCATCCAGCTGCGCCCCACCGGCGGCCAGCTGTGCCCCGGCCGCCGCCACCGTCTCCTGCATCAGCTGCAGCCCGGTGATCCCCGGCGCCACCGGCGCGTTTACGCCGGATAAAATAGCATAGATCGTCGGCAGGTCCGTTTCCGCACGTGCCGCCGCTGCCATGCCGGTCAGTGCCCCGGCCGCCGGGGCGTTTCCCGCCGCCTCCAGCAGTGCCGCCACCCCGTCCATGGTCTGCATCAGCCCTTCCGCCGCCTGCATGAACACGGCAGTTTCGGCCGCATCGGCGGTGTTTTGCAGGGCGTCCATACTCGCCAGCGCCTGCGGCGCCGCCGCTACTCCTGCCGCCAGCGCGTCCAGCTGCGCCTTCTGGGTATCATAGGCCGCCTTTTGGGTGTTGTACTCGGCCAGCGCGGCGTCATACTCCGCCTGTTTCGTGGTTAGCTCCCGCCGTCCGGCGGCGGCTGCCGCGTCCCCGGAAGCAATTTGCGCTTCGGCATCCGCCAGCTTTTGGCTGTTTTCCGCCAGCGCCGCTTCGCCGTCCGCTATGGCCGCCTCCCCGTCCGCTATCTCCACCGCAGCCTCGGCCAGTTTTTCGTCCGCCTCGGCGCGCGCCTCGGCCAGGTCTTCCCGCGCGTTGTCCAGTGTTTCTTTTCCCTCGGCGTAAATGTCGTCATACCGCACCTGCGCCCGCTCTTCTCCAAACGCTTCCAGATCGGCTTGCCCGGCGTCTATCCTGTCTTTATACGCATCTGAAAAACTGGACACGCCCCGGACGTCCGCGGCGGAAAGGTATAGTTCGGTGTACACATCACCCTTAAACGCCGACAGCGGCACATACATAAAAAAGGACAGGTTCCCGCGACCGATGGTTGTGTTCCCTAAAAAAAAGGAAATATAGCTGGGGGAGCGCACCTGCCCCACCACGGTGAATGTCCGCGTGGCCAGCAGATCCAGGGCGGCTTCCTCGTTTCCAGGCGAAACCCGCACCAAATCACCAATTTCATAGCCGCTCTCTACGTCCACCACACACTCGTTCTGCGCGGTGGGCAGCCGCCCGGCCAGCACCTCCAGCTGGTTTAAATATTCGGGGTTCTCCGGCGAGGTGTCTTTTGGCAAGGAATGCACCCGCACCGCCGCCTCGCCCTCTTCTTCCTCCACCAAAATATCCAGGCCCTGCCCTGCCATCACCTCAGCCACGTCGTCGCGCGCTTGCAGCGCCGCCACGTCCTCCTGGGTGAAGCCCATGGTAGACACCAGGCGAAAATCCATCAGCTGCCGGCTGTCATAGTACACATCGGCGGTCGCCTTCATGTCCGGGCTGGTGGCCCGCAGGCCGCTGAAAAACCCGGCGCCCAGCGCCGTGATGGCAAAAATAGCCATAAAACGGCTTAGGGTGGTGCGAACCTCCCGCAATACATTTTTCCGCAGTGGTTTGCCCGCGTTGTGGCTTTTGTGTTTTTTTGTGTCCGCTGCTTTTGCCAGGTCCCGCACCTCCTTTCCGCTATGCAGACAAAGAAATACAAAATCCCGCAGGATTTGGTCTTCTTCGCCTGCTTTTACTTTCTCTTAAAAACAAGGGACTGAACGCTGGTCAGCGCCCGCCATCTGCTGGCCACCGGCCGTCGCTCACCATATACCCTCACCACTCTATCTCATCCACAGAGCATGGGGTTTCATTCAGCCGCACATAGGCCACCTGTCCGTTTTTCACCTTTACCACCCGCTGGGCCATCTGCGTTATGGCGCTGTTGTGGGTAATCAGCACCACCGTCATGCCGGTGGTACGGCTGGTTTCCTGCAACAAGCGCAAAATCTGTTTGCCGGTTTCGTCGTCCAGCGCGCCGGTGGGCTCGTCGCACAGCAGCAGTTTGGGGTTTTTGGCCAGCGCCCGGGCTATGGCCACCCGCTGCTGTTCCCCGCCGGACAGCTGCGCCGGAAAATTGCTTTTCCGCTCGGCCAGGCCTACCTCGTCCAGCACGGTGTCCACGTCCAGCGGGTCGCGGCAAATCTCCGACGCCAGCTCCACATTTTCCCGCGCGGTCAGGTTCTGCACCAGGTTGTAAAACTGAAACACAAACCCCACGTCGTACCGGCGGTAGGCGGTCAGCTGCCGGCCCGTATACCCCGCTATGTCCTGCCCGTCTATATATATGCTGCCGCCAGAGCAGGTATCCATGCCGCCCAGCATGTTCAGCAGGGTGGTTTTTCCCGCGCCGGAGTGTCCCACCACCACGCAGAATTCCCCCTTGTCAATGCCAAAGCTGGCATCCCGCACGGCGGCGGTTTCCACCTCGCCCATTTTATATATTTTGGATACATTCTGAAACTCAATATACTGGCTCATGCCGGCCTCCCTGCTGGATATTCGGGAATCGAACCCAATGCAATACTTTATTATTATACAACACCCGGCAGCAAAAATGGCAAATAGTCTGTGAAATTTTACGCCATTGCCATGCTGCTTTCCAGATGCAAAAAATCGCCCGCCGGTTTTGCGAAAACCGGCGGGATGCAGGTGTGTCTTTCACTTTGGGTGCATTTACTTTGGTGCCGCGGGCCGCACCTCGGCGCCAAACGGCATCAGCGAAAGCTTTGCCAGCTTAAAGCATTGCAGCCCAAACGGAATGCCGATGATGGTGACACAGAAAACCACACCCAGCACCGCAGATTCTATCGCCAGCACCAGCCCGCCAAAAATAATCCAAAAAATATTTACGATCAGCGACACCGCGCCGCCGCCATACACCACTTCCTTCCCAAACGGGAAGAACGCCAGGCCCGCCAGCTTAAAGCACTGCAACCCCACCGGAATGCCCACAATGGTGATACACCACAGCAGCCCAAACAACAGCCAGCTCAGCCCCTGGATAATGCCGCCAAAAATGAACCACAACGCATTGCCTATACATCCCATGTTTCCATGCCCTCACTTTTCTGATGATTTTTCCCTTGCTTCGCTTTTCTGCCGCCGGCACCCATATGGTACCATATGCGCGCCGGCTACATCATTCTTTTCCCTTACGATAACAATACCCCAAAACGTAAAACACATACTATTGAAGTCGTCATAAACGGGTCATCCTTCTTTTTCAAACACGGCCCCATTTCCCCAGGCAAACCGCCCGCCCGCGGCAATTTCGAAATGCAGCTTTGCAATGCCCAAGTCAATTAGTTCATATGTTTGTTCCCCCGGCACCGTCGCGCTTACCGCGCCGTTTTCCAGGCGGAAGCGCACCGGCTGGCGGTTCACAGCACTGGGTGCACGCGCCGCTGCCGCCACCCCCGCCATAAACCACTCCGGCGGGGCGGCCACATCCGCTGTGTAAAACATCTCCGGCGGGCGGTTGTGGTCACCGGTAAAGCGGCGCACTGTCTTTTCCACAAACCCCTTTTGTTCCTTCGCCGGCCCCGCGGTAATCACCGCCACCAGCCGCTGCCCGGCGGGCAGGTTCTGGGCCAGCCGCCTGCGGTCAAAGGTTCCGCCCACCCAGCAGGTTCCCAGGCCCATTTTGGTGGCGTCCAGCACCAGCCGCTCGCCGCAGTGGCCGGCTTTTTCGAAAAGATCGGGGTCGGTTTCCTTCCCGGCCAACACCACCAAACTGTGCACGCCGGAAAACATGCCATAGCTTTTGGTAATGCCGCCAAACGCCTCGGCACCGTCCTCCATCACCCGGATGGACAGCCCGCACTGCAGGCTCATCTTGGCGGCGGTGTCCTGCAGCGCCCGCAGCTGTTCCTTGTCCAGCCTTCCCGTGTACGCGCGCCGCGAGGTTCGCAAAGCAATCGCTTCCAAATCCGTCATATACTCCTCGCTCCTCACTCTTTTTTTCAGTATACCTATTATAACATTTTTACAAAATCCATCACCATACACAAGGCCTGCCGCCTGGGTGTAGCCCCACGCGGCAAAAACCACAGCGGGAAGTTTACCGCCGGGCGCATATTCCGCCCAAAGCCTTCCCGCTGTGGCCAACAGTACCTGCCTGCACCGGCGCCATGCTTTGCTTACTTCAGCACCACAATGGCGTCCGGGGTCTTTATGCGCAGGAACGCCGTCTCCAGCACCCGCAGGTGGTGGTTCAGGTCTACCGACTCGGTATATCCGGTGCGGATATCCTGCCCAATGGCAATATCGATATACTCCGGCTGCGCACTCAGCACAAACGCCGTTTTGGGCTGCAGCATGGTGGAGGTATACAGCCGCCCTTCCACCAGCTTCGCGATGCGGTCGCTTTCCAAAACGCCGGTGCCGCTCTGGATGCGCTGCAGCTGTACGTACAAATCCCGGCTCATGACCAGCGTGTGCTTGCCCAGGCGGCCCTTTTCCAGCAGGGTATTGGTGGCGGCCACCACATCGGTGAAGGCCCCTTCCCCGGCCACCCAGTCACTGCGCTTTTGGGTGTTCACGCCTTTCGCGGTCAATATGCCGTCTATACCAAACTGCTTCACGCCATAGAACACCATGGTGTCTTCCCGGTAGGCAATAGCCTGTGCCGCCGCCACCGCATTGGTCAGGTCCACCGGCAGGCCGCTGCGTTTGTTCATTTCCAAATCCCGCCAGTACAGCCAAAAGTCCTCATACAGCTGCGGCATCTGGGCAATCACGCGGTTGTCCACCAGTGAAAAGCCATCCTTGCATACCTCCGCCTTTCCGGGCGGGTCCACCTGTGTAATGCCAATGCCGGCACCCATCGGCCCGTGCAGCGGCAAAAACCGGCGCGCCACCAGGGCTTCTTTCGCCGCGGCGGTCACCTTTTCATCTATCTGCTGCCAAAATTCCTCTGAGAACCCGGCGGCGTCCCGTTGTAAAAAATCCATCATGCCTCATCCCTCCCTCATTCTTCCAGCAGGCTGCCGACAGAAATGTCCACATCCCCAAAGCTTTCAGCGGAAAGGCCCAGGCCCTGCATCATCTCGCGCACTTCACCCTCGCCTTCCAGCATCAGGCCGGCCACTGACGGATCCAGGTACTTCAGCAGGGTCATCAGTTCCCCCACATGCTGCACCTCTTCGTCACGAATATCGGCCAACACCTTTTTTGCCAGGGGGTCATCGGTGGCATGGGCGTGGGCGTCGTACAGGTAAATTGCCTCCAGCTCGGCGGCAATATCCACACGCAGTACTTGCAGCAGCTCTGTCTTGGACATCTTGCGGTCAATGTTCCCGGAAAATGGATTTGCAAACGCAGGCATACAAACACAACTCCTTCCTGTCATAGCGCACATTTTCTCATCGCGGTATTTCTTCTGGCGAATAAGTGCATTCAGTATAAGCGCGCAGGCGGAAGAATTCAACCGAAAAACCATTGTATTTGTCGATTGTTTGTAACATTATCGTGAACAAACTTTAAAAAGAGAATCCTTACTGTGTTTTGTTGTGGCGTACCAACCCCAAAGCCTTTGCCACCTCCAGCACCGGAATGGGCACCAGCGCCAGCCCCAGCGCAATCAGGTACATGGGCGCCGGCAGCATCACCAGTGCAAACGCGCTGGCCACCGGCGGAATGAAAATCACCGCCGCCATCAGCACAAGGGAGATCACCGCCGCCTGGTTCAGATACCGGTTGGTAAACGGGCCAATTTTAAACAAGCTGTGGCGCGAACGCATATTGTACGAGTGGAACACCTGGCACAGCGCCAGCACCATGAACGCCATGGTTTGCCCGGCGTGGTCGCCGGGGGCTGCGCCCATGTTCCAGTAGTAGCCCAGCGCATACGCACCCAGCGACAGCACCGCAAACAATATGCCCTGCAGCACCACCTGCATGCCCAGTCCATGCGCAAAAATGCCCTCGTCCTTTGGCCGGGGGGCCGCTTTCATCACGTCTGCTTCCACCGCCTCGCGCCCCAGCGCAATAGCCGGCAGCCCGTCGGTCACCAGGTTAATCCACAGCAGCTGCATGGACACCAGCGGGCTCTCCCGCCAGGTCAACATCGCCACCAGCACGGTAATCACCTCGCCGATGTTGGTGCTCAGCAGGTAGGCAACTACCTTGCGGATATTATCATAAATACCGCGGCCTTCCTGTACCGCATCCACTATGGTGGTGAAGTTGTCGTCGGTCAGGGTCATGTCGGCGGCGCCTTTGGCCACGTCGGTACCGGTAATGCCCATGGCACAGCCGATGTCCGCCGCCTTCAGCGCCGGGGCATCGTTCACGCCGTCGCCGGTCATGGCCACCACGTCGCCCTGTTTTTGCCACGCCTTCACAATGCGTATTTTATCCTCCGGCGACACCCGCGCATATACCGAGATATTCTTCACCTCGGCATCCAGCTCTTCTTCGCTCATGCCGGCCAGCTGTACGCCGGTCAGCGCTTTGTCCCCTTCGCGCCGTATACCCAGGTCTTCGGCAATGGCGGTCGCGGTAATCACATGATCCCCGGTTATCATCACCGGACGAATACCCGCCGTACGGCACACCGCCACCGCATCGCGCACCTCCGGCCGGGGCGGGTCTATCATACCCACCAGGCCCAGGAACACCAGGTCTTTTTCCACTGCCTCGCTGGTCATTTTCGCGGGAATGGTGTCCATCTCACGGTAGCCCACCGCCAGCACCCGCAGCGCGGCGGCGCCCATCTCGTCGTTCAGCGCCCGCGCCTTTTCCACATCCCCCCGCACGCACCGCGGGGCCAGGGAATCGAACGCGCCTTTGGTAATCAGGATCTTCCGCCCTTCCATCTCGCAAACCACGCTCATCAGCTTGCGGTCGGAATCAAACGGCACCTCCGCCAGGCGGGGATACTGCTTTTGCAGGCTTTCCTTCGGCATACCATTTTTATGCGCCGCCAGCACAATGGAGGTCTCGGTGGGGTCCCCCAGATGTTTCACTACATCTTCTTCAAACGAGACGGTGCCGTCGGTACACAGCGTGGCATACAACAGCAGCTTTTTTATTTCCGGCCCGTTCTCGTCGCTTATCTCCTCGGAAAGATCTGCTTCGCCCGCGTATGCTTTCACCAGGGTCATACGGTTCTGGGTCAGCGTACCGGTTTTGTCAGAGCAAATAACCGAGGCGGAACCCAGTGTTTCCACCGCCGGCAACCGCCGGATGATGGCGTTCTTTTTCACCATGCGCTGCACGCCAATGGCCAGCACAATGGTAACAATCGCCGGCAACCCCTCCGGAATGGCGGACACCGCCAGCGACACCGCCACCATAAAGGTCTCCAGCAAACCCAGCCCAAACGCAAAATACCCAATGGCAAAAATAGCGGTACAAATAACAATAGCCATAATGCCCAGCAGTTTGCTCAGCTTCGCCAGCTTTGCCTGCAGGGGGGTCTTTCCGTCGTCCTCTTCATTCAAAAGGCCCGCAATGCGCCCCATTTCTGTGTCCATGCCGGTGGCGGAAACCACAAACCGCCCGCGCCCATACGCCACCGAGCAGCCGGAATATACCATGTTCAGGCGGTCGCCCAGCGGGGCACCCTCGGGCACCACGGCGTCCGCTTCTTTTTCAGAAGGCACGCTCTCGCCGGTCAGGGCCGATTCCTCGCACCGCAGGCTGGCTGCTTCCAGCAGGCGCCCGTCCGCCGGGATAAAATCCCCGGCCTCTATCAGCACCACGTCGCCCGGCACCACCTCTACCGAGGGCACCACAGCCTCGGCGCCGCCGCGCAGCACCCGGGCCTGGGGCGCGCTCATTTTTTTCAGCGCCTCCAGCGCCTTTTCCGCCTTAGACTCCTGCACCAGCCCCATAATGGCGTTTGCCACCACAATGGCCAGAATCAAAATCGGTTCGAAAAATTCCTTTGGGTCATGCCCGTTCAGCGCCACCACAAAGCTAATCACCGCCGCCGCCAGCAAAATCAAAATCATCGGGTCGGCAAACTGTTCCAAAAACCGCCGGACCATGGATTTCTTCGGCTTTGCCTTCAGCTGGTTCGGGCCAACTTTTTCCAGACGCGCGGCTGCTTCCTGTGGGGACAGGCCGGTTTGTGGCTCTACCTGCAGCTCCTGCAAAATTTTCGTTCTATCATCACTATATGCTGCCATCATCTGCTCCTTATTCCGAAGTTTACATGGATATCCGTATTATATCATAAAAAGCACAAAAAATATTTGCACTGCGGGCCAGTTTTCGATATAATCTAACAAATAGTTTTCTGTGCCTGTTTGGCAGGCTCGGCCATTCGTTGGCCTGACCTGCCGCCGCGCCCCAAGGCCCCCCAAAAGGAGAGTTGCCATGAGTTCCCTCGCCGACATTTTTAAGGACGGCTGCAAGGTGGTTATCAGCCCGGACCAGATGCGCGCCTGGATTACCCTGTCGCGCCCATCGGGCGGGGCGTATACCGCCGCCGCCATTATGGAATGGCTGCCGCAAAACGGCGTTGTGTATGGCGCCAGTGCCCAGCTGGTGCAGGACGCGGCCGCCAGCGGCCGGTACAACGAACTGCTGGAGGTTGCGCGTGGCAAGGCGCCGGTGGCCGCCGCCGCCGGCAGCTACACGCTGCTGGTGGACAAAAAACCGTTCACCGGCCTGCGGGCCAATTCTGACGGCTCGCTCATTTACGATGACCTTTCCTTTTTGCAGGAGGCGCAGCCGGACCAAATATTGGCCGAGGTGGTTCCCGCAGACCCCGGCAAGCCCGGCAAAACTGTCACCGGGGAGGAAGTCCCCCCAAAAGCCGCTGAAAACGACCAAACCTTGTCCGGTTCCGGCTATGTGGTCACCGACGACGGCCGCTACTACCGCGCGCCGGCTCTCAGCCATGTGAACATTGTAAACAACGAGCTGGTGGTCACACCGCTCTTAAAGCTGGACAGTGTTACCGAAGCGGACGGCCCGATGGATTTCGACGGGAACATCGTGGTGGAAAAGGACGTCTCCCCGGGCGCGTCGCTTACCGCCAGCGGCAGCATCTTTGTGGCCGGCCGGTGCGCCTCCGCCAAAATAAAGGCCGGCAACAACCTGCTATTGTGCTTTGGCATGCGCTCACAGGGCGGGTTCGGCACCGCCACCGCGAAAGAAAACGTATGGGGCCAGGTGTTTGAATCCGCCGAGATACGCGCCGGCGGCGACGTGTGCACCAACCTGCTGTCCGGGTGCGAAACCACCGCAGACGGCCGGGCCAGCATACTGGGCGGTCGTGGCGCGGTAATTGGTGGAAGGCTGTCCGCCCGCAGCGGCGTGGTTGCCGGGCAGCTGGGCAACGAGCAAAGCACCAAAACCCTGGTGCGCGTGGGCATGGACGGCGAAATACTGGAGCGGTACGAAGGGGTGGAAAAGCGTCTGGCGAAAATGGCGCTGGACGTACAGGCCATCCAGCAGAACATGACCGCATTCGAGCGTATCAACCGCAACAAACCGGACAAAGGCCAAAGCGACCCACAGTATAAGGAAATGAAAACCAAACGCGACCAGATGCTCAGTATTGTGAATATTTTGAACACCGAGCGCGGGCGGCTGAAACGCACCATTGAAAGCTTCAGCACGGTGGCGGTCACGGTACGGGACACCGCCTTCCCGGGGGTCACCATAGAAATAGATACCCGCACCATGAATGTGCTGCAACCGCTGCGCAAGGTAAAGTTCAAACGCTCGAATGATACCATCGAAACCATCTCCGCCGCCACCCGGTAAGGCAAAGGGGATTGAACCCCATATGCCAGCACCTGTATCGTATTTTCTTTGGGCGCAGTCTTATCACCAAAACCAATTCCCGCCCGGCCACTTTTTCAGGCCGGGCGGGATCATTTTTTATTTGGTAATGGAAAACGGGGAACCGGCCGGAAAAACGCAAGCGTAATTTCACACCTATAGCGTCCGCGTACTCAATCACCCAGACCCTTTTCCCGCTCCATCTTGCGTATAAACAGCGGGATCTCGTCCCCCGGCAGCGCCGGCGAATAATAATACCCCTGAATCAAAAACGCGCCAATGCCCTTCAAGCGGTCCAGCTGCTCCTGGTTATCCACAAACTCAATAATGGTGGTAATGCCCAGCAGGTTACACAAATCATGGATGGTTGCGATGATGTCCAGGTTCGCCGGGTGGCGCAGGATATCCCGCGAGAGCGAACCGTCTATTTTCAGCGTGGTAATAGGCTGGGTGCGCAGGTACAGCAGCGACGAATGCCCCACCCCAAAATCATCCATAGCAATGGTAACGCCCATGTCGTGCAGCTTTGCCAGGTTCCCGCGGGTGGCGTCATTCTCCACCAGCGCCGCCGTCTCGGTCACCTCTATCTGCAGCTGGCGCGGGGGCACCATATACCGCGCCAACAGCGCCGCCACCTGCTCGTGGAAAACGGGCGAGTCCAGCTGGTGCGCAGAAACATTCACCGACACATGGAAGTCCGGCAGCCCCACCTCGCTCCACTGGGCGCGCTGCATCAGCGCCTGCTCCAGTATCCACAGCCCCAGCTTGTCTATACGGCCGGTTTCCTCTGCCAGTGCCACCGTCACCATGGGGTTAATCATCCCGTGCTGCGGGTGGCGCCAGCGCAGCAGCGCCTCCACACTGTGCAGCGCGTTGGTCCGGGAATCCACTATCGGCTGGTAATGCAGGAACATTTCCCCGCTGGGTATTGCCTGCGCCAACTGGGTGCCCAGCCGCCGGGACACCGCGCCCACTTCATCCACACGGGCAATCAGCTTGCCCGCCGCGGCATAATAATCTTTGTTAATCAGGTTGCACAAATCCTTGTATGCATGCTCGAACCGCAGCTGTACCATTTTTTCCGACAACCGCACAAACGGCGCGTAAATCAAAATAGCCAGCGCCAGATTCACTGCCTGCAGCACAATGCCCGCCACCGACCCCGTGGCGGCGTACCCGCTGAAAAAGATGGGGGTGGTCCAGGCTACCTCCGCAATGGTATACGGCACCAGGCCGGACACCATGGCCAGCGAGGTGGTGGTCAACATCACCACCGGCGTCAGCACAAACGGTATCGCATAAATAGGGTTCAGCACAATCGGTATGCCAAAAACCAGCGGTTCATTAATATTAAAAATGGAGTTTGGCAAAGCATACTTGAACAACGCGCGGTACCCCCGCGCCCGGCCAAAAATAAGCAGCGCGCCCAGCAGCCCCAGCGTGGTACCGGAACCGCCCATGTATACAAACGCGTCGAACAGGGTTTTCGTTATCAGGTTTGGCGGCGGCAGGCCCGCGGCCACCGCGGCAATGTTCTGCTGCAGCGCGGGCACAAAATAGGTCTGCGCCACCTCGTCCAGCACGTTGTTGCCGTGTATGCCAAACAGCCACATAATATGGGAGGAAATATCGAACAACAGCGCGGTGCCAAAGGAATCTGACCGGCCCTCGTACGGCTGGCTAAGGAAAGCATACACAATCTCGCTCAGGCCATCTTTTACACCGAACGCCACCAAAACCACCCGGAACAGCGCAAACGCCGCAATGACAATGATGGCCGGGCGCACCGCGGCAAAAGACTGCGGTACCGCCAGGCTGGGGTCGTCGGACATAATGCGGTTCACCCGCCCGGTGCCCAGGAAAAAGATAAACAGCTCGCTGGCCGCCACCGCCACCACCATGCCCACAAACAGACCAATAACCCCGGTTATTTCAAACGAAAAGGAATCCGGTGAGTCCACCGGAACCGACACCAAAATATACGCCGCCAGGCCCACCATGCCGCAGATGGCACCCGGCACCTGGCGGTGGCGGTTCGTGTTGTACCAGCGCGCCAGGTTCAGGCAGATGGAAAACACCACCAGCAGTGTAATAATCTGCATAGTGGCGTTAAACACCAGCTGCCCAAACAGGCGCCAGTCCTCCCCAAAAACATGGGCCATAAAGTCCTGGTACGGGGGAATGGGCAGGTTATTAATAACCGTGGCATAGGCCCCGGCCAACATGATGGGCATGGTGGACACAAAGGCAGTTCGAATGGAATAGAAATACCTTTGGTCGTTTATTTTCTGCAGCGACTGGTACAAGCGAACCAGCCGGGCATTTCTTGCATTGCTTCGCGCTGTTTTCACCATTCACTCCCCACCAACATAAAAGAAACCCCACGATATACGGTGTTTTGTGCAAACCCCCACCCGCAACTATTGCCAGTATATCATGTTTTGCTGTGGCGCGACAAGTCCGATAAATCGTTCCATTCTATTCTTTCTTTTTGCAGTTTAGCGGAAGCCGACTGAACCGTTGCCACAAGGGCGCGGTACTTTTTTTGCCGCCACTGTTTCCCCTTGTAAAATTTGTGCTATACTAATATTGTACGAAAAGTAGAACCTCTTTCCAGCCGGGCATCTCCCCTGCACCCCGGCAAAACGCACAGGAGGATGATGGCATTGGTGATTGATAACGAAACGGCAGCTTTGCTGCCCCGGGAAACCATACGCCCGCTGGCGCTTTTGGCCATGGATGGCTGCGCAGACATGGGGCGCATGGTGAACGAATATCTGCTGCGCTGGACCACGCAGCCTGAAAGCGACATGCTGCTTACCTTCCCGGGATACGACAAAAACTCTTTTCTAATTGACGCGGAGTGCCCACGCTTTGGCACCGGCGAGGCAAAAGGCATCATTCGCCAGTCGGTGCGCGGGCATGATTTGTACATTCTGTGCGATGTGACCAACTACCGCCAAACGGTGCGCATGTACGGCATGGATGTGCCCATGTCCCCGGATGAGCATTTCCAGGACCTGAAGCGGCTGATTGCCGCGGCCGGAAACAAGCCCCACCGCATCACGGTCATCATGCCGTTTTTGTACGAGGGCCGGCAGCACCGGCGCAGCGGGCGCGAGTCGCTGGATTGTGCCCTGGCGCTGCAGGAACTGTTCAACATGGGTGTGGAAAATGTCCTTACCTTCGACGCGCACGACCCGCGGGTGCAAAACGCCGCCCCGCTTTCGAATTTCGACAGCATACAGCCTACCTATCAAATGCTGAAAGCCCTGCTGCGGGCGCACCCGGAACTAAAAATAGACAAGCAGCACATGATGGTGGTCTCCCCGGATGAAGGCGCCGCCGGCCGCAACATTTACTACGCCTCCATGATGGGCCTGGACTTGGGCTTATTTTATAAACGGCGGGATTATTCCTGCATCATCAACGGCCGGAACCCCATTGTGGCGCACGAATACCTGGGCGACTCGGTAGAAGGCAAGGACATCCTCATTGCGGACGACATCCTCTCCACCGGCGAATCGCTGTTGGACCTTGCACGGGAGTTAAAACGGCGCAAGGCGGGCCGGGTATTTTTCGCCGCTTCCTTCGCACTGTTTACCGAGGGCCTCTCCGCGTTTGACGCTGCATACGAGCAAGGCCTGTTCGACGGGCTGCTGGCCACCAACCTGACCTGCCTGAACCCGTACCTTGCCGGCCGTCCCTGGTTTACGGAGGTAAACATGGCAAAATATATTTCTCTTTTAATCGCCACATTAAACCACGACGCGTCCATTTCCGGCCTGATGAACCCCAGCGAGCGCATCGAAAATCTGCTGGAGCGCCACCGCGAACAGCAGAAATAGCCCGCACCAAAAACGGTATGATTCTCGGTTCCATTTTGTTTGGCCTTCTCCATTTTTTACAGACCGCGGGAACACTCCCGTGCCAAAAGGAGGCATGGTCTTTTATGATTACACTGGAAAGCACCCTGCGCGACGTATACCGCACCCCGGCGGGGAAGGACATCATAGACATGTTTCTTTCCGCTGCAAAGAAAAGCCCAAAATTGCTGGACAACCCCGTTGTCGGCTCATTAAAGCTGTCGGCGTTGGAACGTTTGCTGGGCAAGCGCGTACCCGGCATCGCCGAAATGGTGGTACAGCTGCTGGCCGCGCACGACGGCGAAATACCGCCGCCCTCGCCCGCCACCATCACGCATAAATGGTGGAAAGAAGCGGTTGTATATCAAATTTACCCCCGCAGTTTCCAGGATACAAACGGCGACGGCATTGGTGATCTCGCCGGCATTCGCCAGCGCATTCCTTATCTGAAGGAACTGGGCGTAGATGTCGTCTGGCTGTCGCCTATTTATGATTCCCCCGGCGATGACATGGGCTACGACATTCGCAATTACCGCAAGATCATGAAGGAATTCGGCACCATGAAGGACTTCGACGACCTGCTGCGGGATCTGCACCAAAATGACATCAAGCTGATGATGGACCTGGTGGTGAACCACACGTCGGACGAGCACGAGTGGTTCCAAAAAGCCCTGAAAGACCCGGCGGGTCCTTATAAGGATTACTATATGTGGGCTGCCGGAAAAGACGATGACGCGCCCAACAATTGGACCAGTTTTTTCGCCGGTCCCGCCTGGAACTATTATCCCGAAACCGAGGAGTGGGCGCTGCATCTGTTCAGCAAAAAACAGATGGACCTGAACTGGGACAACCCCGCCGTGCGCGCCGAGGTATACGACATCGTAAACTGGTGGTTAACCAAAGGCGTGGATGGTTTCCGCATGGATGTCATCAACCTGATTTCCAAGGACAACTTTGCAAACGGCAACGCCCTCATCGGCAAAACCATCGGCATCTGCGGCATAGAACATTACATTTACGGCCCACGTCTGCACGAATATTTGCAGGAGATGCGGCAGGAATCCTTCGGAAAATTCGACGACGTGTTCACCGTGGGGGAAACCCCGGGCCTGGGCCTGGAAATGGCAAAAATGACCACCGCCGAGGAACGCGGCGAGCTGGATCTGATCTTTAACTTCGACCACATAGACAACCCCGGCAAAAGCCGCATCTACCCCTATGACTACGACCTGCGCTGCCTGAAACCATACTTCCTGAAATGGCAGACGCAGTACGGCAACAACTGCTGGCCCAGCGTCTTTTTCGAAAACCACGACAACCCGCGCATGGTCAGCAAGGTAAACGCGGACCCCGCCTACAGCGTGGTGCTGGCAAAGCTGCTGGCGGTGATGCAGTTCACCGTAAAGGGTACCCCGTTCCTTTACCAGGGGCAAGAGCTGGGCATGACCAACACCACCTTCGGCTCTCCGGCCGACCTGCGGGACGTGGAAGCACTGAACCGCTGCCAGGAATTCACCGATACCTTTGCCCAAACGGTGGGCATGGCCGATGCGCAGCAGGTTGCCTTCGACACCGTCGCCTGGGGCACGCGGGATCACGCGCGCACCCCCATGCAGTGGGACACCAGCCAAAACGCCGGTTTTTCCACCGCCCAACCGTGGATTGGGGTAAACCCGAACTACCCTGTCATCAACGCCGCCACCGAAATGGACAACCCGGACTCTGTGTTCCACTTCTTCAAAAAGCTTATCGCGCTGCGTAAAAAGTACGAAACCCTGGTGTATGGCGCGTTCCGTCCGGTGTTTGTGTGGGACAAATCCACTTTCTGTTATTTCCGGGTGGACGGCAGCAGCAAGTTCTATGTGGAAATAAACCTGACCGACAAGGACCAAAAACGCCCCGGCCCCCTGACCCGGCGGCACCGGCTGCTGGCGGGCAACTATGGCGGCACCGCCGTGTACCTGCGCCCGTACGAAGCAAACGTGTACCGGCTGGTGTAGGTTCTTCCTATTTCCACGGTGTCTCATAAAAAGGCGCCCCTTGCTTTACCGGCGCGCATAGACAAACATAAAACGGAGGCGGCTGTATGCAGGCCATTATGGAACCCATTTTCGAAATCCCTTATCTCATTGGCGTTGTCGTTTTGGGCATCCTCACCATCCGCAGGGCTGGTGGCAACAAACAGTTTGTTTTGTTCGGCAGCATGGCCATCGTGCTGGGTTGCGGCGATGCGTTCCACCTGGTTCCCCGCATGTGGGCACTGTTCACCGCCGGGACCACCACCCTGCCGCAGTTTGCGCCCGCCCTGGGTTTTGGCAAACTGGTCACCTCCATCACCATGACGGTTTTCTATGTACTGCTGTACCACGTATGGCAGCTGCGGTATCAAATTTTTAAAACCTGGCTGACCGTTTGCATCTATGTCCTGGCCACCTGCCGCATTGCTTTGTGCCTGTTCCCGCAGAATGAATGGCTCAGCCCGGACGCCCCGTTAAGCTGGGGCATCTACCGCAACATTCCTTTTGTCATCATGGGCCTCATCATCATTGTGCTGTACTTTCAGCAGGCCCGGCGGCGCAAGGATACCGCATTCCGTTTTATGTGGCTGGCCATCACCCTCAGCTTCCTCTTTTATATTCCGGTGGTGCTGTTTGCCGATGCCATTCCCCTGCTGGGCATGTTGATGATTCCAAAAACCTGCGCCTATGTGTGGATTGTGCTAATGGGATTTTGGGACGCAAAAAAGAAGAGTCTGCAACAGCACACCGCATAGCGCATCCGCTGCCCTTTGAAGCACTGCTTTTAACACCTGTTTCCAAATATCAAAAGAGCCGCTGGGGAAATCTCCAGCGGCTCTTTTTGCTTTCTACTATATCTCCCTGTTCACGCCGCACCGGCAAAACGGACTTCTTCCGCCCTTTCAAATACCTTCATCCAGCGTTTTTTTATAGGCTTCTATCTGCGCTTTCACTGCCTCCGGCGCCGGGCCGCCCTCACTGCGGCGGCCCGCCACACAGGCCGCCAGGTCAATCGCCTCATACACATCCGGGCCAAACAGCTCGCTTGCCGCCGTAAAGTCCGCCAGCGGCAGCTCTTCCAATGCAATACCCCGCTGAATACACAACGCTACCAGCTGTCCGCTTACCTTGTACGCATCGCGGAACGGCATGCCTTTTTTTGTCAGGTAGTCCGCGCAGTCGGTTGCGTTAATAAACCCGCGCGCCGCTGCCTTGTGCATATTTTCCGGCAACACCGTCAGGGTGCGCATCATGGGGGTAACCGCCGCCAGGCACACCAGCGTGGTTTCCACCGCGTCGAACACGGCGGGCTTGTCCTCCTGCATGTCCTTGTTGTACGCCAACGGCAAGCTTTTTAAAAGTGCTAACAACGTAACCAGGTCTCCATCCACCCGGGCGGTTTTTCCCCGTACCAGCTCGGCAATATCGGGGTTTTTCTTCTGCGGCATAATGGACGAACCGGTCGCATAGGCATCGTCCAGTTCTATAAACCGGAACTCGCTGGAGGACCACAGCACCACCTCTTCTGCCAGGCGGGACAGGTGGGTCATACTCAGCGCCGCTGCACTGCACAGTTCCACGCAAAAGTCCCGGTCAGACACGGCGTCCATGCTGTTGGCGCACGGGGCCACAAACCCCAGCGCGGCGGCGGTGGCCCGCCGGTCTATGGGATAGGTTGTCCCCGCCAGCGCGCACGCCCCCAGTGGGGACTCGTTCATTCTTTTTATGCAGTCGGAAAGCCTTCCCATATCCCGGCGCAGCATCTGGGCATAGGCCATCATGTGATGCGCAAAGGTAACCGGCTGCGCCACCTGCAGGTGGGTATATCCCGGCATCACGGTATCCATGTTCTCCTCCGCCAGCGCCACCAGCACCAGCGCCAAACCGCGGGTGGCCGCCAGCATCTCATTCGCTTTTCCCCGCAAGTACAGCCGCACATCCAGCGCCACCTGGTCGTTGCGGCTGCGCGCGGTGTGCAGCCGCTTGCCCGCGTCGCCAATGCGTTTCGTCAGCGTTTCTTCCACAAACATGTGGATATCCTCGGCCGCGGGGTCAAAGTCCAGCGCCCCGTTTTCCAGGTCCGCCAAAATACCCGCCAGTCCGGCATCTATCTTTTCCGCGTCTTCTTTTGGAATAATCCCCTGCGCCGCCAGCATGGCGGCGTGCGCGCGGGACCCCGCAATGTCCTCGCGAAACATCACCCAATCAAACGACAGGGAAGAATTAAAATCATTGATGGTTTCATCCAGCTCTTTCTGGAACCGGCCAGACCACATCTTCATGTTGCGCTTCGCCTCCTTCTGGCACTGGGGGCACCTTGTCCCCGGCTATCAAAACGGCAGGCGGCCCTGCAGCACCGCCTGCCAACATTCAGCAAATATTTTGTTTCCCTTTACAGCGACGCCGCGCCAATAAGCCCCGCGTCGTTCGCCAGAATCGCGGTTTCCACCGGCGCCACATATCCCTTTTCCCCGGCAAAACAGCGCACCTTCACATACTCGTTCAGCGGCACTATCAGGGGGTCGCCTTCATTTGAAATTCCGCCGCCCACCAATATTTTTTCCGGCCGCCATATGTTCACACAGTTTACAATCCCTTCGCCCAGGTAGCGAATGTACGCGTCCACCACCAGCTGCGCATATTTGTCGCCCTTCTGGGCTGCCTTAAAGGGAATGACGCCGTTCATGTTGGCAAGATCCCCCTGGCACATCTCCATCATCAGCGACTCCGGGTGCGCGCAGGCCATGCTGCGCGCCTGCCGCGCCAGCGCCCGGGCCGAGGAATACGCCTCAAAACAACCACGCCGGCCACAGGTGCATTCCTCGCCATCCATCACCAGCAGAATATGCCCCAGCTCCATGCCGCCGGCACTGCCGCCTTCCTGCAGCACGCCACCGGCCACCACACCGCCGCCCACGCCGGTCCCCAGCGTCAGCAGCACCACGTCCTTGGCGCCTTTGGCGGCACCGGCCACCACCTCGCCCAGCACGGCGCAGTTGGCGTCGTTTGCCAGGCGAATAGGCAGGTCAAAATATTTTTGCAGCTCTTGTACCAGCGGAACGTTGTGCCAACCAAAATTGCCCGCAAAAACCACCACACCGTTGATATGGTCTATCATCCCCGGGCTGCCCACGCCAATCTTGATGCACTCCTCCACCACACAACCCAGCTCTGCCAGCAGCTCGTTCACCACCGCAGCCATGTCGGCAATCACCTGTTGCCAGGGGCGCTCCGCGCGGGTTTTAATAGACTTTTTCCCCAGAATGGCATTCCCCGCGTCCACCACGCTCACCTTCAGGTTGGTCCCACCCAGGTCAATGCCAATCCGGTACTTTTTCTCCGCCATGATGCTCCTCCTATGGAATCAATTCTTGGTTCCTTCGGAAACCGGCACATCTACCCCATGCGCCTTCACCCTGTACTGTGTTTTATTCCCCTTGCCCGCAGCACTTTTTGTACTTTTTGCCGCTGCCACAGGGACACGGGTCGTTCCGGCCTACTTTTTGGTCCTTATTGCGTACCGGTTGTTTTTTCACACTGCCGTCGCCGCCGGCGCCAGATTCGCTGGTGGGTTTCGCCACCTGCTTGCGTTCCGGCGCGCCTTCCTTGCCCTTTATCTCCACCGTCAAGATCATCTTTGTGGTGTCCTCACGAATGGCTTCCACCATACCGTCGAACATTTCAAACCCTTCATAGCGGTATTCCACCACCGGGTCGCGCTGGGCGTACCCACGCAGGTAAATGCCCTTGCGTAATTCGTCCATCGCGTCAATATGGTCCATCCACTTGGTGTCCACATTGCGCAGCAGCACCGCGCGTTCCAGTTCGCGCATCAGCGGCTCGCCATACCGTTTTTCCTTGTCTTTGCAAATCTTCTGCGCCCGCTCGGTCAGCTCGTCGATAATATCCTGCGGCTCCAGCTTGTTCAGTTCCTTGTTGGTATATTTAAAGTCCTTTTCGGTGGTCAGCCAGCCCAGGTAATGGTCCTTCAACGCGGTCAGGTTCCACTCGTCGGCATCCTCGCCCGCGCAATAGTTCATCACGTTCGACGCAATGCTTTCCTGGATCATGGCCTGCACACCGGCGGATACATCCTCACCGCTCAGCACCTGCTGGCGCTGACCATAAATAATCTCGCGCTGGCTGTTCATCACGTCGTCAAACCGCAGCACATTCTTTCGCGCCTCAAAGTTTCGCCCCTCTATCTTGCGCTGGGCGCTTTCTATCGAGTTCGAAATCAACCGGTTTTCTATCGGGGTATCCTCGTCCACACCCAGGGTATCCATCATGGACTGCACCCTTTCGCCGCCAAACAGGCGCATCAGGTCGTCCTCCAGCGACAGGAAAAACCGGCTCTCGCCCGGGTCCCCCTGGCGGCCGGACCTCCCGCGCAGCTGGTTGTCTATCCGGCGGCTTTCGTGCCGCTCGGTACCGATGATAAACAGGCCGCCCGCGTCACGCACCTCGGCTGCTTGCTTGTCAATCCCCACCTTGTGCTTGTCATACAGTTCCGTATACACTTTGCGCGCGTTCAAAATATCCGCGTCGTCGGTGTCACCGTGGCCGGTCGCTTCCACAATCAGCTCCTCGCTGAACTCCTGCCGGCGCATCTCTTCCTTCGCCATGAATTCCGCGTTGCCGCCCAGCATGATATCGGTACCGCGACCCGCCATGTTGGTGGCAATGGTCACCGCGCCTTTGTGCCCGGCCTGCGCCACAATCTCGGCTTCCTTCTCGTGGAACTTCGCGTTCAGCACCTCGTGCTTAATGCTTTTTTTCTTCAGCATCTTGGACAGCTGTTCGCTCTTTTCTATCGAGATAGTACCCACCAGCACCGGCTGGCCCTTTTCGTGGCACTCGGCCACCTGGTCTATCACCGCGCGGGATTTGCCCGCCACGGTTTTGTATACAGAGTCCGACCGGTCATCACGAATCATCGGCTTGTTGGTGGGAATCTCCACCACCTGCAACCCGTAAATTTCGTTAAACTCGTCTTCCTCGGTTTTGGCGGTACCGGTCATGCCGGACAGCTTTTTATACATGCGGAAAAAGTTCTGGAAGGTAATGGTGGCCAGCGTCTTGCTTTCACGCTCCACCTGCACGCCTTCTTTGGCTTCTATGGCCTGGTGCAGCCCTTCGTTGTACCGGCGGCCCAGCATCAGGCGGCCGGTGTTTTCGTCCACAATAATCACTTCGCCGTCTTTCACCACATAGTCCACGTCGCGCTTCATCACGCCGCGCGCCTTTATGGCTTGGTTAATGTGGTGGGAAATCTCCATGTTGTCCGCATCGGACAGGTTTTCCAGGTTGAAATATTTTTCCGCCTTGGCAATGCCCCGGCCGGTCAGGGTGGCGCTGCGCTGCTTTTCATCCACAATGAAATCGCTGTTGGCACCCTCGTCCTCGTCGTGGTCCACCTTGTCGTCCAGCTCGGTCACGCGCTTTATCTTCAGGCCTTTTGCAAAGGAATCCGCCTGTTTATACAGGTCGGTGCTTTTGTCACCCTGGCCGGAAATAATCAGCGGGGTACGCGCCTCGTCCACCAGGATGGAGTCCACCTCGTCCACGATGGCATAGGCATGCCCGCGCTGCACCATATTTTCCTTATAGGTAACCATGTTGTCGCGCAGATAGTCAAACCCAAACTCGTTGTTGGTGCCATAGGTCACGTCGGCGCCATAGGCCGCCTTGCGCTCGGCTGGCTCCACCCCGTGGATAATCAGCCCCACAGACAGCCCCAGGTACCGGTACACCTTGCCCATCCACTCGCTGTCGCGCTTGGCCAGGTAGTCGTTCACCGTAACCACGTGCACGCCGTTGCCGGCCAGTGCGTTCAAATACACCGGCAGTGTGGCCACCAGCGTCTTGCCTTCACCGGTCTTCATTTCGGCAATCATGCCTTTGTGCAGCACCACGCCGCCAATGATCTGTACCGGAAAATGGGTCATGCCCAGCACCCGGGTGGCGGCCTCGCGGCAGGTGGCAAATGCGTCCGGCAAAATATCATCCAGCGTTTCGCCTTTTTCCAGGCGCTTTTTCAGCGCGGGGGTCATGGCGCGCAGCTCTTTGCCGGACATTTTTTTATATTTGTCTTCCAGCGCCAGCACCTTGTCCACCGTGGGCTTAATGCGCTTCACTTCCCGGTCTGAAAAACTGCCAAATACTTTATCGATCAATCCCACTGCAAAAATCTCCTAACCAAAAACCAAAATAGGGCAGAGTAAAAAACAAGCGGTCACTCCACCGAGATCATGTAATAATACACCGGCTGCCCGCCGTTAATCAGCGTCACTTCAATGTTCGCGGGAATCTTCGCCCGCACCATTTCCAGGGTATTGGCGGCGTCCGCCTCGTCCACGTCGCTGCCGGATATCAGCGTGACAAAGGTGGTGTTTTTGTTGCACATGGCGCGCACCAGGCGGTAGGTCACCTTGGTAATATCGGTGCCCACATTCGCCAGCTTGCCGTTCTCCATACCCAAAATTTCACCGCGCTGAATCTTGCGCCCGTCAAAGTTCGAGTTCCGCGCCGCAAAAGTCACCAGCCCCGTAGACACCTGTGCGGCCATCTTGTTCATTTCTATCACGTTGGCTTGCACGTCCGCGTCCGGGTCAAATACCAGCATGGCGCTCATGCCCTGCGGCACCGTGCGGGTGGGCAGCACCACCAGGTTGCGGTCCACTATCTTCACCGCCTGCTCCGCCGCCATAATGATATTTTTGTTGTTCGGCAGCACAAATACCGTTTGGGCCGGCACGCTTTGCACGGCGCAGGCAATATCCTCGGTCGAGGGGTTCATGGTCTGTCCGCCGGAAACCACGGCGTCCACCCCCAGGTCCGTGAACACATTGTGCAGCCCGGCGCCCGCCGCCACCGCCACAAAGCCATATTTGCGCTCCTTGTCCACCGCGGCATACGGGAAACTGGTGGGTGCTTCTTTTTCGGCCTTCGCCTGTTTTTCCAGGCCGGCGCCCTGCACCTGGCGGGTTTCGTACTGTTCGTGCATGTTTTCTATCTTCAGTTTGGTCAGATACCCGTGCGCCAGCGCGGCGGTCAATATCTTGCCCGGATCCGCGGTATGTACGTGGCACTTGATGATCTCGTCGTCATCCACCACCACCACCGAGTCCCCGTTCGACTCTAAAAATGCGCGCAGCCGCTCGGCGTTCGCGCTGTTTTCCTTGTTTACCAAAAACTCCGTGCAATAGGCGTTGGTAATATCGGGGTTCAATTCCTGCGCAAACACGCCCTTGCCCACGTTCGCGGTGGACAATTTTTCCTTTTTCTTTGGCGCAGGTTCCTCGTCTTTCACCATCTTGCCGCTTTTAATGACCCCCTGCATGCCCACCAGGATATAGCAAAAACCCTGGCCGCCGGCATCCACCACGCCTGCTTTTGCCAAAATAGGCAGCTGTTCCGGCGTATGTATCAGGGCCTCTTCGGCTTCTTTCACAATCAGGTCCCACAGCTTCTTCACGTCGCCCTGGCCGGACGCCGCCGCCTTTTCGCTGGCCAGGCGTGCCACCGTCAGCATGGTCCCCTCGGTGGGCTTCATCACCGCCTTATAGGCAGACTCCACCCCTTTTTCAAACGCCGCAACAATATCCTCGGCCCCGGCTTCCTCTTTGCCGGCCAACGCTTTCGAAAACCCGCGGAACAGCAGCGATGTGATGACGCCGGAGTTTCCCCTGGCCCCACGCAGCATGGCCGACGCCGCCACGTGGGATGCCTCCGCCACGGTGCAGCTGTCCGGCAACAGCGCCATTTCTTCCCTGGCGGCCGCCATGGTCATGCTCATGTTGGTCCCGGTGTCGCCGTCCGGCACCGGAAAGACGTTCAGCTCATCCACCTCCGGGCGGTGTTTCGAAATATTGTTCGCGCCGGAAATAATGGCGTCACGCAACGCTTTACCCGTTATCATATCCTCACCTCTACCATTTTCCTTCATCCCACCACGTCATCCACAGACACGTTTATGCGCTTTACCTGCAAGCCGGTGGCTTCCTCCACAGTATACTTTACCTTGTGGGTGATGCTTTTCACGGCCGCCGCAATGTTCAGGCCGTACACCACCTTGATGTGCAGGTCAATGACCAGCTTGCCATTCTCTTCGCTCACGCGCACGCCTTTTTCCGGAAAGTCTGCCTGCAGCAAACTTTTCAGGCTGTCTGTCGTGCCGCCGGCCGCCATGCCCGCCACACCATAGCCGCTTTGCGCCGCCACCGAGACCAGCTCCGCAAAATAGCCGCCGGTCATGCTTACCTTACCCAGCGTGTTATAAAACGATACCATCCGTGGGCACCTCCCTTTCAGGATGAAAAATAGTCGAAAAGAAATTCCATATTATTATACATCTAATGCGCGCAGATGTACAGCCGTTTCGCGCCGGTTGTGCCTGCGCGCCCAAATTTCACACCGCGCCGGATGCAAAATAGCCTGTCATGGCCGGAAGAAAACCTGTTAGTGTGCGCGCATTCGCGCCCGGCGCACCCCGCACCCACCTTCCGGCAGTAAAGCCGGTTTACAAAACGCAGGGCAACCTGCTCCATGCCCGCCAAAAGCAGACCGACCCCCACAGTCCGCCGTCCTGTGAGGGTCTTTCCTTTTCCACAAGGTAACGCGCGCGCGAACCCAGAGGTTTTACTCCCGCTCGGCCAACTCTCGCGAACCAAGCTACCGCGCCGGCGCAAAGCGCCACGCAAGCTATGCCATATTTTGCCACAGCGGCGTCGGGTACACACCCGCGGCATGCTTGTCTTTCAGCATCTGCACCACTTCGGGCTTGTCCTCTTTATAAGTAACGCCGTACCAGCGGTCACTGCTTTCCAGCACCTTCACGTCCGCCCGGCCGGTTTTTATCACCTCGTCCACCGTGGCCGGCAGCAGGCATTCGCACTTCTGCGGGTTCTGCGCCAGATTCGCTGCCAGGAACGCGGGGAAGCTGTCCCCCGCCATCGCCATAAACCGCTCGCTGAAACCCCAGAAATTCATGGAAACCAGCGTCCCCGCCGGCAGGTCTATCCAGCTTTGGCCGTCGTTCTCGGTATATTTTGCGCCGCTTTCCGCTTTTGCTATCTTCAGCCGTTCGGCAATGGTTACCAAATACCCGTCCGCGTCTGCCTGGCACACACCGCGGGCCACCGTACCCTTGTCGGTCACGGTGTTCTCTATGCGGTAGCCCACCATGCCAAAATGCTCTTTGCCACAGTCCTGCTGCTGGGCGCACAGAAAATCATAAATGGTCTTGTACGCAGCCGGGCCATAATAATCATCGGCGTTGATAACCGCGAACGGCCCGTTTATCAGCCCCCGCGCCGCCAGCACCGCGTGGGTGGTGCCCCAGGGTTTCTGCCGTCCCTCCGGCACACTGACCCCTGCCGGCAGATCGTCCAGCTCCTGGAACGCGTACTCCACTTGGATATTCTTCTCCATCCGGCGGCCGATCACCTCTTTAAAGTCCTCTTCAATGGCGTGCTTAATAATGAAAACTACCTTTTCAAAGCCCGCCTTCTTCGCGTCATAAATCGAGTAATCAATAATCACTTCGCCATCCGGCCCCACCGGGTCTATCTGCTTCAGCCCACCGTAACGGCTGCCCATGCCCGCCGCCAACACCACCAATACCGGTTTTTCCATCTTCCCTTTGCTCCTTTCAAAATAACCTTTTGGTAAATCGCACAAATGAACACTGGCCTTTGCGGTCTTAGCGGAACGACACCCCCTTAATACAACGGGGCCGAACCTCCAGAAATTTTCATCACCGCACGCACGCAAAGCAACCCGCTTTCGCCATACCGCACCGCCGTTTGCTCAGCCCTCGTACCCGTTCGGGTTGCCGCTTTGCCACCGCCAGGAATCGGCGCACATTTCCTCTATGCCGTACTGCGCCTGCCAGCCCAGCTCGGTTTTGGCCCGGGCGGGGTCAGCATATACCGCGGCCACATCGCCGGGACGCCGCGCAACAATCTGGTACGGAATCTTCTTGCCGCAGGCTTTTTCATACGCGGCAATCACCTCCAGCACACTGTAGCCCTTGCCGGTACCCAGGTTGCAAACAAACAGCCCCGCGCCCGCGCGCAGTTTTTCCAGCGCCGCAATATGCCCGCGCGCCAGGTCCACCACATGAATATAATCCCGCACACCGGTACCGTCCGGGGTGGGGTAATCGTCCCCAAACACCCGCACACTGGTCAGCTTGCCCACCGCCACCTGCGCAATGAACGGCACCAGGTTGTTCGGAATACCGTTCGGGTCCTCGCCTATACGGCCGGACGGATGTGCGCCAATGGGGTTAAAGTACCGCAGCAGTGCCACATTCAGCGCGGGGTCCGCGTGGCAGCAGTCTGCCAAAATACGCTCGTTAAACAGCTTGGTCGCGCCATAGGGGCTGGTGGCCGAGGTCTTCGCGTCCTCGGTTACCGGTACATGTTCCGGGTCGCCGTATACCGTCGCAGACGATGAAAACACAAAGTTTTTCACCCCGTGTTCCCGCATGGCCAGCAACACCGTCATGGCGCTTACCAGGTTGTTCTGGTAATACTCCAGCGGCTTCGCCACGCTCTCGCCCACCGCCTTCAGCGCCGCGAAATGAATCACCGCTTCTATGTCCGGGTTCTCCCGGAACAGGCGGTCCACTTCGCTTGCATCCCGCAGGTCCATATCATAAAATTTCACCGGCCGCCCGGCAATCTCCTCCACACGGCGCAGCGCCTCCTCGCTGGCATTCACCAGGTTGTCCGCCACCACCACGTCGTACCCGGCCGCCAACAGCTCCACGCAGGTATGGCTGCCAATATACCCCGCGCCACCCGTCACCAAAACAGACATTGCCGTCACTCTCCGTCCTATTAAATACATTCCCTGTACTGTGTAAAAACCAAACCCAGGCGCTGCGCCATCCCCGGAGCGCGCACTGCCGCCAAACGTTGTTTTTTTGTTAACAGCCGCTAGTCAAGCCCGTTAACCAAACAACCGCTATCATTTTACACTATCCGCGGGGACAGTACAACTCATCGTCAAAAAATACCCCTCTGACGCTTTGCAAAACACGGCAGAGGGATCTTTTTTCTTTTTTACCACCGTCCGCTCGTCTTTTTTCTCTTGCGGAAAATCCATCGAAACAGACAACTTTGAGCTAAGTAGCTTTTGGTGTATGGCAAGGTTTTGCATCACAGCATGGCATTGTATTTGCCATGGGTGGTGGTACCATGGTATGTTAACCCGCTTTAGCAGCACCCGCCACAGTTACACCACCCGCACACGGATAACCCCGTCTATCGCGCCCAGCTCTGCCGCCACAGCATTGTCGGCGGCGCCGTTCACGTCCAGAATGGTGTACGCCACGTTGCCCCGGCTTTTGTTGGTCATGTTGTCTATGTTCAGCCCCGCGCTGTTCATGGCGCCGGTCAGCCCCGCCAAAATGCCCTTCACATTTTCGTGAATCACGCACACCCGGCTGCCGCCGTTGCGCGGCACCGACACCGACGGTAGGTTCACACTGTTCACTATGTTGCCGCTTATCAGGTAATCCTTCAGCTGGTCGGCCGCCATTGCCGCACAGTTTTCCTCGCTCTCCGGCGTGGATGCGCCCAGGTGCGGAATGCACACCACCCCCGGCTGGCCAATCAGCTCATCGGTGGGAAAGTCGGTAACATACGCACCCACCCGGCCATTCTTCACCGCGGTCAGCAGCGCCGTGTTGTCCACCAGCTCGCCCCGCGCAAAGTTCAAAATGCGCACGCCTTGTTTCATCTGCGCCAGGCTCTCCACGTTGATAAACGCCTTGGTTTCGTCGTTCACCGGCAGATGCAGCGAGATATAATCAGAGTTTGTGATAATCTCGGAAATGCTGACACACCGCTGCACGCTGCGGGACAGGCTCCAGGCAGAATCAATGGAAATGAACGGATCATACCCCAGCACGTTCATGTGCAGGTGGGTGGCCATGTTCGCCACCTTCACGCCAATGGCCCCGAGGCCAATGACGCCCAGGGTCTTGCCCTCCAGCTCCGGGCCTGCAAACTTGCCCTTGCCTTTTTCCACCAGCTTCGGCACCTCGGCGCCCTGGCCCGCCAGGGTGGCCGCCCACTCAATGCCGCCCGCCACGTTCCGGCTGGCCAGTACCAGCGCGCCCAGCACCAGCTCCTTCACGGCGTTGGCGTTGGCGCCCGGGGTGTTGAAAACCACAATGCCCTTTTCGGTGCATTTTTCTATCGGAATATTGTTGGTCCCCGCCCCGGCACGTGCCACCGCCAGCAAAGAATCCGGCAGCTCCATCTCGTGCATGTTGGCACTGCGCAGTAAAATACCTTCCGGCGCGTCTACCTCGTCCTCTATCTGGAACAGGGCGCCCGGCAGTTTCTCCAGGCCCTTTGGCGAAATGCTGTTCAGTGTTTTAATGGTAAACATTTATGCTCCTCCATTTTCCGCGGCAAATTCTTTCATGTACGCAACCAGCGCCTCCACGCCTGCCTTCGGCATGGCGTTGTAAATGGATGCGCGCATACCGCCCACCAGGCGGTGTCCCTTTATGTTCAGGATACCGTGCGCCTTCGCCCCGGCGCAGAACGCGTCATCCAGCTCTTTCGTGGGCGAGGTAAAGGTAACGTTCATCATACTGCGGTACTTTTTCTCCACCGGCGCGGTGTAAAACTTCTGGCTGTCCAGGTAATCATACAGCACCGCGGCTTTTTCCTCGTTGCGCTGCTGCATGGCCGCCAGGCCACCCACCTCTTCTTCTATCCATTTCAGCGTCAGCCCGGTCATGTAAATGCACCAGCACGGCGGGGTGTTGTACATGCTGTCGGCATCTAACAGTGTTTTATAGTTCATCATAGCCGGGGTGTTTTCCGGCGCGGCGCCTATCAAATCCTCCCGGATAATCACCACCGCCATGCCCGCCGGGGCCACGTTCTTCTGCACGCCAAAATAAATGACGCCATATTTGGAAACATCCACCGGCTCAGACAAAATGCAGCTGGACATATCCGCCACCAGCGGCGCCTCGCTCTGCGGCAGCTCCACAAACCGGCTGCCAAAAATGGTGTTGTTCTGGCAGATATGGGTATATTTCGCGCCGGGTGTACCCTTCACCGTGGCCACGTCCGGAATATACACAAAGTTGCGGTCGGCGGAATCCGCCACCACGTTCACCTTACAGAACTTGGCCGCTTCCTTCGCGGCGTTTTTGGAGAAGTTCCCGGTCACCCAATAATCCGCCTCTGCGCCGGCAGCCAGGTTCATGGGCACCATGGCAAACTGCATGGTGGCGCCGCCCTGGATAAACCCAATCTTGTAATTGTCCGGAATGTTCAGCACCCGGCGCAGCCGCGCCTCGGTGTCCGCAATAATCGCCTCAAAATCCTTCGAGCGATGGCTCATCTCCATTACGCTCTGGCCGCTGGCGCCGTACTCTACCAGCTCTGCCTGCGCCCACTTCAGCACCGTTTCCGGCAGCATGCTGGGCCCCGCGCTAAAATTAAACACTCTCGCCATTGATGTCTAACCCCTCTCTAGCTTTTGCTGGCAACCGGCGGCCCACCGGCCGATAAAAACGCCCCGATAGCTACCTGTATACCAATGTTAAAATTATAACGTTTTGTTCCGGGAAAGACAATGCCTTATCCCTACAAATTTCGCTTTTGCTTTTTCAGTGAATGGTTTCTGAAAGTAAAATCCCCTTCTATACAATTCTTATTATTTAAAAAACACAGTGAACATACCCGCGAAAAAACCTTCTGCCATGCGCATTCGCGCCTTTGTCTTCTTGCGCTCTTATCTGCATTTCAGAACCCTTTGAAAAGAATTGATTACATTTTTTCTAATATCTATTGACAAACAATATTATATTGAATATAATATTGTCACAGAAGCAATGTTGCTTTTATTATAATACTGTTTTCCGTGGAAAGTACTTCCGCCTCCATGCTTTGGGGGCACACACTCCGGCGCCGCTTACCCCGGCGCCAAAAAGGCAAGGAGATGATGCCGCATGACATTTAATACCGGGGCCGCGCTGCTGGACGCGCTGGTCCTAAGCGTGGTGAGCCAGCAAGATACCTATGGGTATAAAATTACACAGGATGTGCGCAGCGTAGTAGATGTAAGCGAAAGCACCCTGTACCCTGTTTTGCGGCGGCTGCAAAAAGATGGTTGCCTGGCGGCGTACGACCAGGAGTATGCGGGACGAAACCGTCGGTACTACACCATCATGCCACAGGGTCAAGACCGCCTGGCAGAGTGCCGCACCGAGTGGCAAGGCTACCGGCGGCGGATCGAGAATCTATTGTTCGGAGGAGGCGCCCATGAATAAAAACGAGTTTATGCAAGAACTGGAGCACGGTCTCGCCGGCCTCACCCCGGACGAGCGTGTGGCTGCGCTGCAGTACTATAAGGAATATTTCGACGACGCCGGCCCCGAGCACGAGGCCGAAGTGATTGCGGAACTGGGCAGCCCCGCCAAGGTCGCGGCAGATATCCGCGCCGCCTCCGGCGACGCGGGCGAAGGCTGGACCCCGCCGGAGCGTCCCCTGCCCTCGGTGGTGCCCAGCACCGCCGCGCCCGGTGGCACCTATCCTGCCATGCACGGCCCCACCAGCACACAGCAACAGCCCGCCCCCGCCGAACAAAACCAGGCCGGCAACACCGCGCTGAAGGTGTTCATCATTGTGCTGCTGGCCGTTTTCCTGGCGCCGCTGTGGGGCGGTCTGCTGGGCACATTCTTTGGGCTGGTTATTGCGCTGTTTGTGCTCATGCTGGTACCGTTCATCATCGGCGTGGCGTTCACCGCCGCGGGCGTCGCCTGCATCACCGCCAGCGTGGTCGCGTTCCAGGCCGCCGGCATCGCGGGCCTGTCTATCCTTGGCCCCGGGCTGTTCCTGCTGGGCATTGGCCTGCTGTGCTGTTACGGCGGCATTGTGCTGGTGGCAAAAGGCATTCCCGCTATTGTGCGCGGCATCATCAGCCTGTTCCGCAAATTATTCAACCGGCCGACAAAGGAGGGCTGACATATGGCTAAACGCATTACAATCGCTATCTTTTGTTTCATTGCTTTCGTGGGCCTGGTGCTCTCCATCATCGGTTTTGCGCTGGGCGGCGTGCCGGGCTATGTCTCTGTTTCCGGCGGCACATTGGTCTATCATGCCGGCAGCGACGCCGTCACCCTGGGCAAGGCCCCACGCTGGTGGCGCGGCCACTGGTACACCGGCTATGACAACGCGGCGTATGTGGGCACCACCGGCCACCCCTATGACCTGGAAGCGCCCGCTGCCACCGACATTCAAAAGGTCACCGTGAACATTTCCGCCGGCGTGGTGAATGTTATCACCGGCGACGTGCCCAGCGCCACCATAGACGGTCCGCTGGCCTGTACCAGCCGTGTGGAAAACGGCGAGTGGATCATTGAGTCGATATACACCCGCTTTGACAGCTTCGACGTAAGCCCCTTCCGCTTTTGGATCAACGGGCAGGACGTCACCACCACCTATACCATTGTGCTGCCAAAGGAACTGAGCGCGGCAGACATCCACATGGATATGGGCAAGCTGGACGTCACCGGTCTCACGGCGGATACGCTGGAAATTTCCACCGAGATGGGCGACATGACCGCCAAAAACCTGTCCGCCCAGGACGCCACCTTCAGCACGGAAATGGGCTCGGTAAGCATCAGCGGCTTTTCCGGCGCAAACGCCAACCTCTCGGTAGAAATGGGCGGCCTGGATTTTTCCGGCACCGTCACCGACACCCTCACGGCCCATTGTGACATGGGCGCCATCGACATCGCCGTGCCGCGGCCGGCCGCCTACAGCTGGGACGCCTCTGTAGACCTTGGCAGCATTTCCATCGACAACCAGCGCCGCAGCGGCAGCGGCCACGATGGCGGCGGCACAGAGGACGCAAAGCCTTACTTCGACCTGGACTGCGGCCTTGGCAGCATCACGGTACAGTTTGTCTAAGAACCTGTTTCAAATCACTCTAGAAAAGTTCACAAATAGGCCGTATACTGGTTCCAATGAAACCCTTGGTCAACAAACCCCCTCTACAGAAAGGAAAATACTATATGGAAAACCCAAAACGTCTGTATAAAAGCCGTACCAACCGCATGCTGGCCGGTGTCTGCGGCGGCATTGCCGAGTACTTTAATGTCGACCCCACCCTGGTGCGCCTGGCTGCGGTGCTGCTCGCGCTGTTCACCGCCTTCTTCCCCGGGCTCATCGCCTACATCATCTGCGCGGTGGTTATCCCGGATGCACCGGCGTGACAGCGCCGCACTTTCTTTAGCCTAACCATAAAACAACCATCCGTCGGCACTACCGGCGGATGGTTGTTTTTTATCTGGCACAGGAATATCCCCGCAAATCTGGCGAAAAGGCATCGGCGGCAAAGGCAGCTTTTGGGGTCATACATCTTTCCCGCCTCACACACTCTCCTGCTGCAGCAGGCGCTGCCGCTCGTCCCACAGCCGCTGGGACAGATCCACATAGTACCGGTGCGGGTTTTCAAACCGCTTTACCTCATCCCACAGCGTGGCCACCTGTGCGGCGCAGTGCGTGCGAATCTCCTCCAGCTCCGGCGGAGCGTACACCAGCTCCCCCTGCACAAAAACCGGGGTGGACAGCAGCCGCGCGGTGCAGTTCGTGAAGGTGCGTTTTTTCCAGGTCTCCACCGGGTCAAACAAGGTCAGCCCGTCCCCCACCTGCACCTCTTCGTCATACAGCGTCAGGTAATCGGCCATCGCCTGGCCGGTCTCGTTGTCATATATGCGCCACAGCTTTTTCCGGTGGGGAATGGTGGTTTTTTCCACCGTCTCGCTTATCTTGATCTTCGGGATGTATTCCTCTCCCTTCTTCACCGCCGCCAGCTTGTACACCCCGCCAAACACCGGGTCGGACTTGGAGGTAATCAAGCTTTCGCCAATGCCGAACAAGTCCACCCTGGCTCCCTGCAGCAGCAGATCCCGCACAATGTACTCATCCAGAGAATTGGACGCGCAAATCTCCGCATCGGGGTAGCCTGCCTCGTCCAGCATGCGCCGGGCGCGTTTCGAAAGATACGCTATATCCCCGGAATCAATCCGGATGCCTTTCGGCCGTTTCCCCTGTGGTTTCAGCACCTCGTCAAACACGCGTATGGCGTTTGGCACGCCGCTTTTAATGGTGCTGTAGGTATCCACCAGCAGCATGCAGTTGTCCGGGTACAGCTGGGCATATTTCCCAAACGCCTCGTACTCGCTGTCGAACATCTGCACCCAGCTGTGCGCCATGGTGCCGGACGCCGGAATGCCAAACGCGCGGTCGGCCATCACGCAGCTGGTGGCGGCGCACCCACCTATATAGGCAGCCCGCGCGCCATACAGTGCGGCGTCATACCCCTGCGCGCGCCGCGCGCCAAACTCCAGCACACCGCGCCCTGCACACGCGCGTACCACACGGTTCGCTTTGGTGGTTATCAGGCTTTGGTGGTTAATGGTAACCAGCAGCAGCGTTTCTATCAGCTGGGCCTCCATACAGGGGCCCTCCACCGTAACCACCGGCTCGCCCGGGAACACCGGGGTCCCCTCCGGTACCGCCCACACACTGCAATGAAATTTGAAATTCCGCAGGTAGGAAAGAAATCCCTCGGAAAAAGCGCCCTTTCCCCGCAGGTACTCTATATCCTCCGGCGTAAAGGCAAAGCTGCGGATCGCCTCTATAAACTGCTCCAGCCCGGCGGTAATGGCAAAGCCGCCGCCGTCCGGGATTTTTCGGAAAAACAAATCAAACACCGCCACGGTGTCCTGCATTCCTTCTTCAAAATACCCGCCCGCCATGGTCAGCTCATAATAATCCATCATCATGGCCAGGTTCCGTTCCGACAACATGTTCATGGCCGTTTCCTTTCCGCCGCTTCCCCGGCAGCCGTGCGGTTTCTTTCCCCGGTGCCCTCGCCAAAGGGGCGCGTCTGGGGCGGCCGTTCACCGCCCGGCCGCACATAGGTCTGTTTCGCGCGTGCCGGCTGTGTGGGGCTGTGCGCGGCGCCCCGCTGGGCGGCGGATGTCCTGGCCGCCTGTCCGGGCGGCGCTTTCTTTCGCACGCCACCGGCCGGGCCGGGTTTTCTTTTCCGGGTCTGCGGCGCGCCGGAGCTTCCGTCCGCCTGCTGCCGCCGGGCTTTCGGCCGCGGGTGCTTGTGCGCCCAGGCCAGCAAGCCCACATACGCCACCGCCGCCAGCACCACCAGTACCAGCAGCACCTTTATAAAGGTAGAAGAAAAGAAATCCCCCACCCGCCCTGCCATATACAGGGTGTTGTTCCGTGCCACATCTTTTTCCACCAGCAGGTCGGTGGTGCCCACCACCTGCCCCCCCAGCAGCAACGTAATGCTGCCCACCACGTCGCCCTGTTCCAGCGGAGCAGACAGCGCCTCCGGCAGGTCATATTTCCGTTTCAGTTGGGTGTCGTCCGCCGCCAGCGGCAGCACCGTCTTCAGGTCGCTGGCCGGCATCAGGCGCACGGTATCCTGCTCGGCAGAGTACCGCACGCGAATCTCGGTCACCGGCTGGGTCACATCCAGCGCCGGGCGTATCGACAGGCTGGTAAACGCCCAGTCATACAGGGCGGCAGCCTCATACAGCGCCGGGCGCGCCTGGGCGGGGTCCAGCCCCGGGCCTATACCATCCGCCGCATCCGGGCTGTGCAATACTACGCAAATATATGTTTCGCCGTTTCTCTTCGCCATCGAGGCGAAGTTCTGCCACTCGCCCAGGCTGCCGGTTTTGCCCGCCAGCACGCATCCCGCGGTACCGGAAAAAGCACTATAATACGGGCTGGTGGGCACCAGCAGCCGATCGGTGGTGGTAATATAATACGGCGCGGCATGCGCTTCGTGCGCCGCCATTTCATAGCTGGCGGTACCGGCAATCTCCACCAGCTCCGGGTAGCTCATGAACGCACGGGTAATCAGCACCATATCCCGCGCCGTGGTCACGTCCTCTTCCGACAGGCCGTTCGGGCTGACAAATACCGTGCCGGTACAGCCCAGCTTTGCCGCCCGGGTGTTCATCATGTACATAAAGTTTGGCATATACCCGCCGGCGACATAGTCCGCCAGCAGCAGCGCCGCCTCGTTCGCGCTGGGCAGCAGCGCCGCGTACAGCAGCTCCCGCACGCTCAGCGTCTCCCCTTTGCGAATATCCGCGGTGGACGCATTCTTCCCAAACAGCTCATCATAAATCCAGCTTTTGTCCGACACCACCAGCTCCGCGTCCAGGTCCTGTACCTTCTCCATCGCCAGCATACAGGTCATCATCTTCACCAGGCTGGCGGCGGACAGCGGCGCATCGGCGTTTTTTTCATATACCGTCAGGCCGGTGTCCTCGTTCACCATGCACACCGCCTCTGCCTGCACGGCATACTCCGGGCTGAACAGGCTGCCATCCTCCACCGGCGCCGGTGCGTCGGCGTCCTCCGGCGCGGCGGCATCCTGCGACACATCGCTGCCGGAAACACCGCTGCTGCCGCCGGTGGCCAGCAGCGCGTCCAGCCCCGGCAAAGAGCATGCCGCAAACAGGACGCTGCACAGCACCGCCAATAAAACGCCCTGTAAAGTTTTCGCCAGCCGTCGCTTCATTTAAATGTCCATTCTTTATGGGAAAATACTACGTTTTTTCGCCGTTTTGTACCGTGCTAAATGAAAAAGCACACAACCCTATGCCGCTTCGCTTTACCACCGCCCCGGGCATACCGGCGCCGTTTCACCGCGCGTCCTTCGCCGCGCGAATCATCTCTTCCAGCTTTGCGGGCAGCGCGCGTTGTTCCTCTTTGGAAAGGCCCGCGGTCTCCACCGGCGGCAAAATCACCAGCCGCACGTCGGCGGGTGTCAGGCGGTTTCCGTTCCCCTCCAGTGCCTTATAGGTACCGTCCACCGCCACCGGCACAATGCGCACCTTCGCCTTCAGCGCCATGCGCACCGCGCCTGCCTTGAATTCCCCCATGGTATCGCTGCGCGCCCGGGTTCCTTCCGGGAAAATAATCAATGAATGCCCGCCGGCCAGCCATTCTTCGCTTTCCTTCAGCGCTGCGGCTGCCGCGCGCATATCTTCCCGCTGTACATACACGCAGCCCAGCATATTCATCCACCCGCGCAGCAGCGGTACCTTGCCTATCTCCCGCCGCGCCAACAGCGCATATGGTTCATCCAGCCCATACAGCAGCACCGGAATATCCACAAAGCTCTGGTGGTTCGCCGCAAACACCACCGCCTCATCTGGTCCCGGCAGGTTCTCGGCGCCCTGCACCGTCAGGCGCACCCCAATATGCCGCAGCAGGCGCTCGCTCCACTTCTTCACTTCCCGCTTCACAATCACCTGTTTTTCCGCTTCACGCCCTTGTTTGTCCAGGCGTTTCACCTTCCAGTACAGCGGCAACCGCGTCAATAAATACGCAAACAACCAGCTTACCCAAAGTATCGTGCGTGCCATGTGTCCTCCCCATTATTCCTTTTACTCTGTTTGTTTACCGCGCCGCTGCAATCGCTTCCATCTCCAGCACTGCGCCCTTCGGCAGGTCCTTCACCGCCACACAGGCGCGCGCCGGGTACGGCTGGGAAAAATGGCGGGCATACTCTTCATTCACCGCCGTAAAATCTGCCATGTCTTTTAAAAAGATGGTCACCTTCACCACATCCTGCATGGCCAGGCCCGCCGCCGCCAAAATCGCCTCTATGTTTTGCAGCGCCTGGCCCGCCGCCTTGGCGGGGTCGGTTTGCAGCACGCCGGTGGCCGCGTCCAGCGGCAGCTGCCCGGAAACGTACACAAATCCGCCTGCTTTCACCCCTTGTGAATACGGCCCAATGGCCGCCGGGGCGCTGTTTGTCTGAATGTTTTCCATGTTTGTCTCCTCACTATGGTTTGTATGGTTTTTATATGTCCTCCGCCAGCAGCACCGCGGCCATGTCGGCCAAATTTTCAAATACAAAATCCGGCTGCAAGCCGCTGGCCGCCAGGTCCTCCCGGCTGCTTTCCCCGCACAGCACCAGCGCGGTGCTCACCCCGCATTTCCCCAGGGCAATGTCGGTGTACAGGCGGTCCCCCACCATGCACAGCTTTTCCAGCGGCAGCCCCGCCCGCCGGGCCGCGGCCTGGGCTATGCCCGCGTTCGGCTTGCCAATAATCGCATCCGGCTGCTGCCCGGTGGCGGCTGCTACAAAAGCAATCACCGCGCCAATATCCGGTATCATGCCACCGGGCACCGGGCAGTTTAAATCCGGGTGGGTGGCAATATACGGCAGCCCGGCACGCACGGCGTCGCACAGGGCGGTCAGCTTCCGGTAGGTAATGCCGGTATCGAACCCCAGTACCACCGCCTCCGGCTGCTCTGCATCCACCACATATCCTGCCGCCAAAAACTGTTCTTCCAGGCTGTCTGTCCCCACCATCAGCAGCTGTTTGCCAAACCCATTTTGCGCCAGATACAGCAGCGTCGCGTCCCCGGAGGTAAACATCTCATCCGGCTGGACAGGTACCCCCAGCCGGGCCAGCTTCTCTCTGTACGCTTCGCCGCTCTGGGAGGAATTGTTCGTCAGGAACGTATAGCGTATCCCCCGCTGCCGGCAGACGGCCAAAAACTCTTTCGCACCCGGCAGCAGCGTATCGCCCAAGTAAAACGTCCCGTCCATATCCAAGAGGAACAGCCCCATCTGCGAGAGTCTTTTCATCGGCCCGCCTCCCGTCGTTTCGTCCTTGCGCTACCCCCAATTATACCGATTTTGCGCCGCTTGCACAAGGGCGCCGGGTACGGTACAATACAAACGGGCCGGGCTGCACACGCCGGGCCGCGCACAGTACCCCATTTGAAAAGGAGCCCCTTTTGTGAAAGTAAGCATCGTACTGCCGAACCTGAACGGCGCCGGGTGGTTGGCCGGTTGCCTGGATAGCCTGTGGGCGCAAACGCTGCAGGATTTTGAGCTGATCGTGGTGGACAATGGCTCCACCGACGAAAGCCTGTCCACTGCGCGCAGCTATGTGGGCCGCGAAAACTATACCCTGCTGGAAAACAGCCAGAACACCGGGTTTTCCGCCGCGGTGAACCTGGGCATAAAAACCGCCCGGGCGCCGTATGTGCTGCTGTTCAACAACGACGCGTTCGCCGCACCGGACATGGTGGAAACCCTGCTAGCCGCCATGGAACCAAACGAGAAAATCTTCTCGGTACAGTGCCTGATGCTGCAGCATGTAAACCCCGAAAAGGTGGACGACGCGGGCGATTATGTCTCGCTGGTGGGCTGGGCGTTCAAGCGCGGGGACGGCCTGCCCGCCAAACGGTACCAAACCCCGCGGCGCATTTTTTCCGCCTGTGGCGGCGCCGCGCTATACCGCCGCGCGGTGTTCGATACCATCGGCTTTTTTGACGAGAACTTCTTCGCTTATCTCGAGGATGTGGACATCGGCTGGCGGGCCAACAGCCTGGGGTATAAAAACCTGTTTTGCCCCGCCGCCACCTGCACCCACATCGGCAGCGCCACCACCGGCGGGGCCAACGGCGCCAAATACAACGACTTCAAATCCATCCAAAGCGGGCGCAACAGCCTGCTGCTTCCCTATAAAAACCTGCCGCTGGGCATGCTGCTTTTGAACCTTGTTTTCCTGGTACCGGGGTACCTGGTGAAAACACTGGTGTTTCACCTGCGCGGGTACGGCGCGCCCTGGCGCCAGGGCATGCGCGAGGCCTTCGCAAAAATAGGCAAACTGCAAAAGCCGCCATTCCGTTTCCGTAACCTGCCGCACTATGTGTGGGTACAGGGCAGCCTTGTCGTGGGGCTTTTCCGCTACATTGGCTACCGCATACAGCGGCTGTTTGTGAAATGAGCGGCGCCCTGCCGCATGCCTCGGCCCGCATTCACTTCATGTTCATTCGTTTACGCGTTCTAAACGCACCGGCATAGCTAATGACACCCCCCATACCATCGGCACCGGGGTGCGCGGCAAAACACAGGTACTTATTCCATGGCAACACTTCACATATAAAAACAGGGCATGGCGTTGCTGCCCACCGGTTGCCCGGCTGCCCGCAATGCCCTGCCCTGAATATTTCTCTGTGTCCCGTTAACGGCAGCCGGTTCCTCACGCCGCCGTTTGGCCATCCCCCTGTTGGTCGGTTGTCTCCTCCTCGGTTGCGCCCTCGCCAGTACTGGTGGTTTCGTTCGTTGCGTCGGCGGGGTCACCCGTTCGTCCCACAAACTCCATGCTGGGGTATTTTTCCGCCATCACATCATCGGGATAGGTCGCGTCCAGCCAGCTGGCTATGACATTTGTCGCCGGCACGCCGGCCGCGCGCTGGCTCTCGCGGAACACCGCCATGCCGGACAACGCCAAATCCACCGCCAAAAATACCGCCACACAAATGGACAACGTCTTGCCTATCTTGTTCGGAATCCGCTCTATCATCTCGGACAAATACGGCCAGGCGTGGGTGATAAAAATCAGGCCCATCAGGCCCCATCCCAGCGCATAGAACACATTGGTGCGCCCGCCAATATTCGCCGGCATATCGCTGTATTCCCACGAAACACTGCCAAAAACCAGCTGCTGCACCCAGCTGCACAAATACTCAAACGCCGCGCCTATCAGCGCGCTGAACAGGAAAATAAACAGCGCATTCTTTTTGCGAAAGCGGTACAGCACCAGCGTAAACAGTACCGCGCCCAGCCCGTAAATTTGGTTAAACGGACCATACAGCATGCCGCTGCGGCGCATCCAGACCCCTTCCTGAAAATACACAAACAACGTCTCGAACACCACGCCAATCACGCAGCCAATGGTGAACACCCAAATCACTTTATACACATTCAGCCCATCGGCAAAGCTGCGCGCGCCGTCGTTCACATCCACATGCTTGTACCAGTGGCGGCGTTTTTTGGGGGCTTGCTCGGTTTCCTCCGGCGCCTCTTCCCCGGGCAGCACCGCCTCCCCCATCACAAAATCTGCCAGGGCCAGGCCCGCGCCGTCCACCATGGAGGGCAGCGGCGGCGACACCGTCTCCGCCTGTTCCTTCATAACGGCTTCCTTCTCGTCATTCATGGCGCCCATTCCTTTCGTTGCCCTGCAGGCGTACCTGCCGGCGGGCGAAATTATTTCTTCGTATTATTGTATGCGAAATCTTGCACTGCGTCAATCGTCCCGCACCACGCTATTCTCGCGCCAATACTATCAAATTCATCTGAATGGAGGAGATCCACATGAACGAAAATCTTCACTTTGTCCAGCAGCAACAGCTGGCCCGCACCAAAGCCGCGCTGGAACAAAACAACATGGAGGCATATATCGTCGCCACCACCGCCGAGGTACTGCCGCTGATAGAGCAGCTGGTCCCCGCCGGCGCCACCGTGTCGAACGGCGGCAGCGAAACGCTGGTGGAGTGCGGCGTCATGGACCACCTGCGCAGCGGGCGGTACCATTTCCTGGACCGCGACGCCCCCAGCGTGGATAAACACGCAATCTTCCGCGCCAGCTTTTCGGCCGACGCCTACATTTCCTCCGCCAACGCAGTCACCCAGCAAGGCGAAATTTTCGAGGTAGATGGCAACGCCAACCGCGTAGCCGCCATTGCCTACGGCCCTGCCAGCGTCATTTTGGTGGTGGGCAAAAACAAGCTGGTGCCGGATATCGACGCCGCGCGCCAGCGCAACTGCGCCATTTCCGGCCCGGCGAACGCACGGCGGGTGGGCGCCGCCACCCCCTGCGTGCCCACCGGCGTCTGCAGCGACTGCCAAAGCCCGGACCGCATCTGCTGTACCGAGCTCATTCTAAAACAGCAGCGGGTAAAAAACCGCATAAAGGTCATCCTGGTGGACGAGGACCTGGGGTTTTAAACGAATGTGCCAGAATTGAAAGCGCAGCGTGACATCTTTTATTCCATGCGAATCCTTTCTGAACAACTGCCAGACATCCCTCTTCTTTTCCCCATCCGGCAACACACCCGAACAAAACACAACGCCCCCGCCTGCTTTCCAAAGGCGGGGGCGTTGCATTTATCCAGGCATATTCCGGTATCGCTTACCGGGATGTCATATCCTGCAGCCGGGCCGCCCGGGTATGGGCAATCGGCTCCCAGGTGCGTATCCGCTTAAACAAGCTGATGATGGATATCGGCAGCCAGCTCAGCAAAAACAGCGCAAAGTATAAAACACCACGCCCGCTGCCTTGCAGTTCCGTGCCCCGGTTCAGCCAAATGACAAAGCTTGCCATCATGGCGCACAACACAAACGCCCCGCATACCAGCGCCACCGCCAGCCACAAAAACTCCGTCAGCGGCATCCAGCGCCATTCAATCACACGGTAGGCCGCCAGCAGCACCGTAAGCACCCCTGTGCACAGCGACACCACCTGCACCACCGGCGTTAAAAAGGTCAGCGCCATGTCGAAACATTTCCAGCTGCGTTTTTTCAGCGCCTGCGCCACCAGCGGCATGCCATACAGCTGCATTCCCTGCGCGCTGCCGCTGCTCCACCGCCGCCGCTGCCGCCAGGACTGCCGGAAGGTCAACGGCTGCTCGTCGTAAATCACCGCGCCGGCCACATACTGCACCCGCTCCCCGGCCAGCACGCACTGCGCGCTAAATTCATAATCTTCGGTCATGGTGCAGGTGTTCCAGCCGCCCAATTTTTGCAGCACCGCGCGCGCCACCATAAACCCGCTGCCGTTTACCAGGCCGGACAAATGAAATGCCTCGCGCCCGGCGTTGTAAAAGCGGTTCAGCATCCAGTAGCACACCGAGTAGCAGGTGGCCACCGCCGTGTCGGTGGGGTTTTTGCTGTCGCGAAAGCCCTGCGCCACCCGTACACCCGCGGCGTACGCGTCGTTCATTTTCTGCAGGAAATCCGGGTGCACCAGGTTGTCGGCGTCGAACACACACAGCGCATCATACCCCCCGCGCTCTTCCAGATACGCCGCCATCTGCGCCAGCACATCCCCTTTGCCGTGTACTTCGCCCACGGCGTCAAACACCGTCGCCCCGCATTTCAGCGCCAGCGCCCGCGTATTGTCGGTACAGTTGTTCGGCGCCACATACACGGTAAACAGTTCGCGCGGGTAGTTTTGCTGCCACAGGCTTTCCAGCAGCTGGGCCAGCACCTTTTCCTCGTTGCGCGCCGCCACCACCACCGCAAACCGTGTGGCGGGCATCGCCCGCGGGTGCTCTTTTCGCCCGCGCAGGCCCACCACCGCCAACACACAAAAATACAGGTTGTACAGCATCAGCAGCCCGCCCACTATCAGCAACACATTCAAAACAAACGCAATCCCTTGCGAGGTCATTTCCATCCACTCCTTTACCGGCTCTCTGCCGGGAACCTCTCCCGGCAGTAATATCCTTTCCGCTCCCCCGAAGGGTCCATACAAACAAGGCCGAACCCTCCTGCCTACATATACGAGTTTGCCATGGTTTGTTCGTCAGCCCGGGCACAAAATCCGTGGGTTTATTTTTCCCCGCTCGTTCCATCGCCTCTTTTTTGCCGCCCACAAAATATCCCCACAAAAAAATATACGCCGGAACCCGGCGTATATCCATGCACATCCTGTAAGGTTTTTGTAAAGCCCTTCCCCCGGCACCCTGTCCGCCGGCACCGGTTGCCCCACCGGTTTTCTTCACCCGTCCGCCCGGGGCTGGTTGCGGCGGTAAGCAAGGTAACTTTCCAAAATAACCGTGGCCGCCACCGCGTCCAGCACCTGTTTGCGCTTTTTGCCATAGGTGCCGGTCTCGCTCAATATCGCTTCGGCGCTTTTGGTGGTGCTGCGCTCGTCCCAATACTCCACCGGAATCTCCAGCAATGGCTGCAGTATGCCCCCCAGGCGGCGGCTTTTTTTCGCACGCGGGCCCTCGGTTCCGTCCATGTTCACCGGCAGGCCCAGTACCACCATGCCCACCTCAAACTCCCGGGTAGCGTAAATAATCTTCTCCGCCACCTTTGCCATGCTTTTTTCTTCCAGTATGCCCACCGGGCTTGCCAGCGTCTCGGTACGGTCACATACCGCCAGCCCCGTTCGCGCGTCGCCGTAATCCACCGCCATTATCTTCATGCCATGCCTCCTGTTTGCCTTACTTATCCCTGCTCCGCCAGCGGCCGCATGGTGGGGACCAGCAGCACGTCGCGAATGGATGTCTCCCCGGTCAGCAGCATCACGAACCGGTCCACCCCAATGCCAATGCCGCCGGTAGGCGGCATGCCATACTCCAGCGCGGTCAGGAAATCCTCGTCCACGCCACTGGCCTCGTCGTCGCCGTGCTGCCGCAAAAATTCCTGGTACTCAAACCGGGTGCGCTGGTCCAGAGGATCGTTCAGCTCGCTGAACGCGTTGGCATATTCCCGTCCGCCTATGAACAGCTCGAACCGCAGGGTATACCCCGGGTGTTCCGGGTCTTTTTTCGCCAGCGGGGAAATCTCCACCGGGTGCCCGGTCAGGAAAATGGGCCCGTGCAGCTCCGCCTCGCAATATTCCTCGAAAAACAGGTTCAGGATATCTCCCTTCCCGTGCCGGTCCTCATAATGCACCCCGCGCTCATCCGCCAGTTTTTTCGCCGCGGCGGTATCGGGTATAGCGTCAAAATCCACTCCGGTTTTCTGCTTTACCAGGTCCTTCATGCTCACCCGGGCAAACGGTTTTTCCAGGTCATATTCTTCCTCGCCCAGCTTCGCCACGGCTTTCCCGCCCAGCACCTCGCGCGCCACCGTGCGCATCATGTCCTCGCACAGGTCCATCATGCCCTCATAATCAGTGTATGCCTGGTACAGTTCCATCATGGTAAACTCCGGGTTATGGCTGGCGTCCATGCCCTCGTTGCGGAACACCCGCCCAATCTCATATACCCGGTCTATCCCGCCCACTATCAGCCGCTTCAGGTACAGCTCCAGCGCAATTCGCTGGTACAACTCAATATCCAACGCGTTGTGGTGGGTGACAAACGGCCGCGCCGCGGCGCCGCCCGCCTGGGTCAGCAGGACCGGGGTCTCCACCTCCATAAAACCGTGCCCGTCAAAATACCGGCGCATCTGCGCAATAATACGGCTGCGCATCACAAAGGTATTCTTCACTTCGGGGTTCACAATCAGGTCCAGGTACCGCTGGCGGTACCGCAGTTCCTGGTCGCGCAGGCCATGCCATTTTTCCGGCAGCGGCAGCAGGCTTTTTGCCAGCAGCACAATCTCGTCCGCCTTCACCGATATCTCGCCCATCTTGGTGCGGAACACGTGTCCTTTTACGCCCACAATATCGCCAATATCAAACTTCTTGAAATCCGCGTATGCGTCCTCGCCCACGCCGTCGCGCCGGATGTACATCTGGATGGTCCCGGTATCATCCCGCAAATCGGCAAAGCTGGCCTTGCCCATCACGCGTTTGGACATCATGCGCCCGGCCATGCACACCGCGGGACCGTCCTGCTCCTCCGGCGGGTCCACAAACGCCTCCTTCACCGGCGCGGCAAAGCTATCCTGCGGGTAGCTGTTGATGGAAAACGGGTCTTTGCCCGCTTCCTGCAGTTCGCGCAGCTTTTCCCGGCGAACCGCCACCAGCTCGCCATATTCCTTCTCGGTTATTTCTTCCACGGCACCCTCGGCCGCCTGGGCCACGCCCGCAGCCGCTTCTTTCACGCTCGCGGCCGCCTCTTTCATCTGTTCCTTCAGGTTTTCCTTGTCCATCATGGCCCCCTGTTTTGGCTATCATTTTCCATTTTACATACGGCAGTATTATAGCATAAAACCGCCAACCATGCCACACAAAAAATGCGGCCTGTATCCTACAGGCCGCATCCCATGACTTTTCTTACTAAATATCGCTTTTGGAAATCTCCAAAATCTGATACTTTTCCACCATGCCGCTGGGCAGGTGCGCCTCCACCTTATCCTTCACGCCGTGGTTAATCAAAGCCGCGCCCACCGGGGACTCGTCGCTAATCTTCCCGTTCATGGGGTCCGCCTCGGTAGAGCCCACAATATCAAACTCCATCTCGTCGCCGTCAGAGTCCTTCACCTTCACGTGGCTGCCCACCATCACATGCTCGCACGTCAGTTCTTCCTCGTCCAGCACACGGATATTTTTCAGCATCGCCTCCAGCTCCGCTATGCGGCTTTCAATGATGCCCTGTTCGTTTTTCGCCTCGTCATACTCGCTGTTCTCGGAAAGGTCGCCATATCCGCGCGCCACCTTAATTTTTTCCGCAACATCTTTGCGCCGCACCGTCTTCAGCTGGTCCAGCTCATACTCCAGCTTGGTCAAGCCGGCATAGGTTACCACAACTTCTTTTTTCTGTGTTTCTGCCATTTACAACGGCTCCTTTTGTCTGTTTATGCCCATGTGGAAATTGGTGTGCGTTACACGTGGAAAATCGCCAAGCATCGGCGTATTTTTCTCACCAAAGCCACATACATGATGAAAAAGCGGCTCGCGCCGCTTTTCCACCCCTGTCGGGCTTGGGTTATTATAGTATACTCCTATACGCTTGTCAACCACAAACCATGCTTTTTCAAAATTTTACGAAAAGGCCATATTTATTCCCGCCTGGCCAACGCAACACAGGCTATGCGAAAACTTGTTGGTGGCCGCCCCGTTGAAAAAACCAAAAATATGGCTACTCTTCCTCGCCTTTGTCCACAAAGAACTTCTTGGCTTCTTCAATGACCTTGCCCTCCAGGTTCGAGGGCAGCGGCTCATACCGGACAAATTCAAAATCAAAATACCCGCGGCCCTGGGTCAGCTGGCGCATATAGGTGGTGAAATCGTGCATTTCGCTCACCGGCACCTCGGCCTCCACACACTGCAGGCCGTCCTCGGCGGGGTTCATGCCCATTATGCGGCCCCGGCGCTTGTTCACTTCACCCATAATATCGCCGGTGCAGCTGTCCGGCACATAGGCTTTCAGCGCGCCAATCGGCTCCAGCAGCACGGGGGACGCGTCCGGCAGCGCGGCCTTGTATGCAATACGCGCCGCCATCTTGAACGCCATTTCCGAGGAATCCACCGGGTGATAGCTTCCGTCCAGCAGCGTCGCCTTCAGCCCCACCACCGGGTAACCCGCCAGCACGCCGTGCGACACCGCGTCCCGCAGGCCCTTTTCCACCGCCGGGAAGAAGTTCTTCGGCACACTGCCGCCGAACACCTTTTCTTCAAAAATCAGCTCGTCCCCGTCGGTCGGCTCAAATTCAATAATAACATCGCCAAACTGGCCATGCCCGCCGGTTTGTTTCTTGTGGCGGCCCTGTGCTTTCACCTTTTTGCGCAGCGTCTCGCGGTAGGGCACCCGTGCCTCCACCAGCTCCACATCAATGCCAAACTTCGCTTTCAGCTTTGCCACTACCGCGTCCAGGTGCTGCTCGCCCAGGCCGCTCAGCAGCTGCTGAATGGTCTCGGAATCCACACGGTAATTCAGGGTCTGGTCCTCTTCCACCAGCCGCTGTATGGCGGACGCCAGCTTACCTTCATCGCCTTTTTGCTTGGTGCGCAGCGCCATGGTATAGGTGGGGTGCGGGAACTGCTGCGCGTTAAAACGCACCACCTTGCCCGGCGCGCACAGGCTGTCGCCGGTCTTCACATTCTGCATCTTGGTAATAGCGCCTATATCCCCGGCGCTAATCTCCGGCGCATCCATCTGCTTTTTGCCTTTCAGGAACAGCAGCTTGCCCAGCTTTTCGTTTTCGCCGGTCCGCGCGTTCACCAGCGGTGTCTCCGGCTTCAGCACACCGCGCACCACCTTCACGTACGACAGCTTGCCCACAAACGGGTCGGCCACTGTTTTGAACACATACACCGCCAGCGGCCCTGTCGGGTCACACTCTACCGTCACATCTTCGTTTCCGGCGGTTCCGCTCATCGCACCGCCGCGCTGGGCGCTGGGCAGCAGTTCCTTCATGGTCCGCAGCAGCATATCCATCGCTTCCAGCTTGGTGGCAACGCCACACACCACCGGGGTAATGGTGCCGGTCTTTACGCCCATGCGCACACCCTCGGTCAGTTCCTCCTGGGTAAAGGGCGTTCCCTCAAAGAATTTCTCCATCAGCGCCTCATCCGTTTCGGCCACCGCCTCCTGAATCGCGCTCATCAAATCATCCAGCCGGCTGCCCATATCCGGCATCGCCACGGCGCTGGCCTTGCCGCCGGCATAGGTATACGCCTTGTTCTCTATGATATTCACATAGGTGATCTTCCCGCCGTCGATGTGCGGTACAATCACCGGGCACAGCGAGGCGCCAAATTCGGCCTTCAGCTGGTCAAATACTTTATAATAGTCCGCGTTCTCCGCGTCCAGCTTGCTGATATAAAAAATACGGGACTTTCCACTTTTTTCGGCCAGGCGGTACGCCTTTTGCGCGCCCACTGACAGGCCGGAACGCGCCGATACCGCTATCAGCACACTTTCCACCGCGGTCACGCCCTCATACAGGCCCAGCTCAAAATCAAACAAACCCGGCACATCTATCAGGTTAATTTTCACACCGTCAAACTCCACCGGCGCCATGGCCGCGGACAGCGACGCGTTCCGTTTGGCTTCCTCGGGGTCATAGTCCATGGTGGTGTTGCCTTCTTCGGTCTTTCCCTGCCGGTCTATGGCTTTGGTGGAAAACAGCAACGCCTCCGCCAGGGTGGTTTTGCCGGAGCCACTGTGCCCCGCAATCATCACGTTACGGATCTTGTCTGGTGTCAAACTCATAGTGTATCCCCTTTTCTACCGTCCGGCGTCCGGGCAAAGCCGAAAAAAAACAGCCCCTTTGCCCGGGGCGGCAACTTTATACAAAATAGTACCATATCCGGCGTGCAATGTCCAAGAAAAATGTCGCATTTTCACCAGTGTGAACGTACAAAACCAGCCCCACCTTTTGTGCAAAATGACGAAACAAAAACCACCCTGCCAAAACCGGCAGGGCGGAAAAGCACAAAATGGCATCCTGTTTGGTCTTATCCGGCTGTGCCCGGCTAATACCGCCGCACAAACGGCAGGGCGGAAATCAGCACCGTCCAGCCCAGCTGGAACAGCAGCACAATGGGAATGGACAGGCCCGCCAGCCCGCCGCTGAACACCAGCAGCAGGCTCAAGAGCGCCGCCAGCGCCACCGAGGCTATCTGCACCGTGCCGCTCATGCGCTCGGCGGCGGCGCAGCCCGCGGCGGCCCGCATGCCGCCTATAAAGCTGGTAAAGGTCCCTATGTGGGTCATAACGCCCGGGCTCTCGGGCATATACTCGGTCAGTGGGCCCAGCATATCCAGCTCCCGCCGTGCCAGCACCTTTACCGCGCCGGGCTGCAGCTGGTACACGGTTTCTATCAGTTCGTTCGTCACGTTCATGTCCTCGCTCTTTACCAACAGCGAGACCCCGCTCTTCACCAGGCCCTCCAGCGTTTCCTGTACCTCCGGGTCCGCCCGGTAGCCCACCACAAACATGGCAAACAGCTTGCCAGACACCGCCAGATACACCGGCAGGTTGCCCTCTTTCACATATTTCATTTCCACCTCTATCGGCGGGGGATCGATATCATATTTCTGCAGCATTTCGCGGTTGCCTATCACCACCCGGCTGTTTTCCACCCAGGCGGTAAACCCGCGCCCGGTCTCCACCACCAGGCTCTCCACCTCGTACAACATGTCGCTTTTCCCCTGAATTACCCCCAGGAAAATATCCCGCATGGTGTCGCAGCCTTCTATCAGCACGCTGGCAGCATATAAAATAGCCAGGTCTATGCGCTCCTTCTGGAACGTCTTAATGCCTCGCAGCTGTACCGAGGCCGGCGGGAAAATATCCCGCGCGCCGGCCATCACCACGTTCACGGTTCCCAGGTCCTCTATGGCGGACCAGCCCGGCACCACCGCGCCTATCTTCGACGCGCTGTGCTGCAGCAAGCTGGCCGGTATGGCAGACACCAAACTGGACGACAACGGCGCCCCAATGCAGAACACCGCCGCCAGCACAGACAGCGTCGCCATCAAATCCTGCCCGTGTACAAAGGTCACCCCGCCCGCCAGCAGCGCGGTGCCCAGCAGCACCCAGCCCAAAATGCGCGCCACCTTGTCGCTCCAGTGTTGGGAAAAGCTCTGGCGCAAAAACCCTTTCACCAGGGCGGTGGGGCGGCTCACCAGCAGGGTTGGGTCGCTTTCCTCCAGCCCTTTGGTAATGTTGTAGGCCAGCTCGTGGGTACCGTCCAGCAAATACGCCGCCGAATGGTCAAATCCGGCGCTCACCAGGCCGAAGTTGTCCAAAATAGCACGGGCACGCACCCGCTTCCCAAACGCGTTCAGGCACAGCAGCAGCACCGCCACGCCCCCGAACAGGGTCACCACCAGCGCCGCTTCCGGTTCCGCCGTGGCAGTCTCCGGCACCGCGGCCGGTAGCTGTCCCGCCACCAGCGCCTGCACCAGCAGCACCACCGCCTGCAACAGCGCCATCACCCCGGCCAGGGCCGGCGGGGTATCCACCGTCGGTTCGCCCACCAGGCCAATCAGCCCGGTGGCAATGGTGGTAAAGTTCACCACAATAGCCACCACCAGCAGCGCAATATATACCAGCGCAAACAGGGTCATGTTTGCCACCGGGTCCACCGGGGCAGGGATCGGCATCACGCCGGCCCAGGCAAAACCCATCCACAGCAGCAGCGCGCTGACAACCCCCGTCACCACCACCCGCCGCGTCAGGTTGGTTTTCAGCGCGGCCAGGTCTTTTTCCACCGCACCGGCGTCCTCCGGCCGGTTATAATCCTCAAATTCATCCTCCGCAGCGGCCTCCGCCTGTTCGGCCAGCTTTGCAAACTCGCCGGTAATCAGCGCCGTGCGGCTGCGCTTTTTCTTGCGTTTGGCCCTTGGGTTTTCCAGCTCTTCCCGCTCCACAATCACCGTCTCGCTAAAAAACTCCCGGAAGCGGTCGTCCACCATGTCGTCCAAAAACAGCGTCTTCGCCTCGGTGGTGCCTGCGCCGTCCTCGCCGGCTGTCTCAAACTCCTGCGTAAAGGCGGCGGTGGGCACCTTCGTCCCTTCCGCGTCCTCGCCGCCAATCTCATAGGACTGGGTGTTGCGCACCGTTCCCCGGGCGGGTTTTTCCCCGCTGCCCACGGCAGAAAACACCGCCGTGGCGGCCGCTGCCGTCCCCGGTGCCTCTTTCACTGCGGCGAATGTTGCCGTTGCTGCGTCTGCCGGCGCGGCGCTTCCCGGCATTTTGGCCGCGTCCGCGCCCAAACCGCCACCCGCAGCTTTCTGGGGCATCTCTTCGCCGCTTGCGTCGGCACTGCCTGCCGCTGCGGCGCGCGCCGTGGTTTCTTCCTCCCTATTCCCACCGGCAACACCCGCCGGCACCGCCGGCTGAGCCGGCGCACTTTCCAACACCGGAAACGCCCCGGTGTCAAACAAGCTGCCGCTATCCGGCCATTCCGCGCCGGTCGCGTCTTCATCAAACGCGCTGCCGGACACCACGTCGTCCCCCGGCACACTGCTCCACAACGGCGCCCCCTCATCAGACGGTGGTACCAGTTCCTCCGCCTGGGCAATCTCCCTATACTCGCCCTCGTCATCATCTGCGCGGCGCTTTTTCGCTTTTTTGTCCTGCGCCTCCTGGCGGCGGCGTTCCTTCTCCGCCTTTTTCTGTTCCTTGCGGGACAGCGCGGTGTCTTCCCCACCGGAAAACCAGCTCAGCAGCTCGGTATCCCCCGCAAACTTGTCCGGGTCCACTTTATCAATCGCCGCCGCCTTGCCCATGCGTGGGCCTACCGCTTCATGCGACAGCTCTATATCCAAAATCGTGGTCTTTCCCAGCGCCTTTTTTTTGTCTGCTTTTCCAGGCGCGGCCTCTTGCACACTGTTTTCTTTTGCTTGTTGTTGTTCTGCCTGCGGGGCTGGCGCGGCATCCGCCTGTCCCACCGGTGCGAACACGCCTGTCGGCTGGGCTGCCGGTTCTTTCCCGGCTTCTTTCGCTCTGGCCGCCGCTTCCACGGCCATCTCCGGCACTCTTGTCGGGGCCGGCTTTTCCGCTGCCGGCTGCCGGGCCGCTTCCCCGGCGGGTTCTGCCGTTTCCTCAAAGAAGGAAGGCGCCATAGCGGGCGCCGCCGTTCTCTGCTGCGCCACAGCCGCAGCAGGGCTCGCCGCCGGTTTTCCCGCGGCCGCGGACGGCACCGCGGGCACAGCCGGTTTTGTTCCCATCCCCAGCTCGGCCAAAATATCATCCAGCGCACCGTCATCTGCCTTCGGCAGGGGTTTGCTGCCACTTTTCAGTTCTTCCAGGATATCGTCCACTGCGGCGTTGCCCTGTTTGTTCGCGGCATCCAAAAGGCTCATCCCCCTATCTTTGTGCGTTTCCACCATCCATTTTCGCCTGCCGGCAGCGGAATACATCATACATGAGTATGCCCCCCGCCACCGAAACGTTAAAGCTATCCACCCCGCCCGCCGTGTGCATCGGCAAGCTCAATGCGCCGTCACACAGCTTTTTCAGCAGCGGCGAAACGCCTTTTCCCTCGCTGCCCACCACCAGCGCCAGCGCGTCCGGCAGGTCCTGCCCCCGGGCATCGGCGCCCGCCATATCGGCGCAATATACAAACACATTGCTTTTTTTCAGCCGTCGTACCGCTTCCCCCATGTTCACCACACGGGCCACCGGCAGCAGCGCCGCCGCGCCGGCGGACGCTTTCATCACCACCGGGGTCACCGCGGCGGCGCCCCGTGCCGGAATCACCGCGCCATGCGCCCCGCACAGCAGTGCCGTGCGCAACAGCGCACCCAGGTTGTGCGGGTCTTCTATCCCGTCCGCCAACAGCAAAAAAGGTGCCTCGCCCTTCTGCCGTGCCACTTCCAGCAGATCCTCCAGCGTCGCATACTCCACCTGTGCCGCGAACGCGGCCACGCCCTGGTGCCGTCCCTCCCCACACAGGCTGTTCAGTTTCTCGTTCCGGGTGCGCTTCACCACCGCGCCGGCTTCTTTGCCCAGCGCCGTAAAGTATCGCACGCTTTTTTCATCCAGCCCGTCCGCCAGCAACAGCGTGTCCACCGGCTTGCCGCTTTTCAGCAGCTCCGCCACCGCGTTCCTGCCGTAAACAGGTGGGTTTTCATTTTGCGCCATCATGTCTTGCATTTCATTCGTATCCTTTGCACAAACCCCAATCTATTGCGGTTGGCAGGCACACCACCCCAAGATGCTGTTATTATATCATACTAACTTCCGTTTGAACAGTGGACACTTTTTACAACAGCGGCAGCCATTGTTGCACGTTTTGTGCCAAAATTCTTCCCCGCAATACCACCCACCGGGGAATTTTCCCGCCCGCGCCCGCCCGGCTTTGTCTTACCTGCCATGCCGCGTGTTTTTCCTGCCGCCCCACCCCACCAACCAATCATTTTATACGCCCCGTAAAAATCATCCTATGACCGACCCCCACCACCCGTATGTTGAAAACCATGTTGAAAGTGTTAATAATCTTGAATTAATCAGCACTTTTTGTGAAATGGACTTCATTTTTTGCGGAGTTTTCAACAGAAAGTGGAAAGTTTTCAACACAACGCAGTGTTTAAAAGCTTCTGTCAAGGCCCGATGAAAAGAAATTTATTCCGCGCAAACCACCCGTTTTTCTGCAATTTGCACAACAGCACCCTTCTCCGCAGATGTGGTATACTATCCAAAAGCGACCCTATTGCTGGCAATAAGACAGGTGTATCATGGCAGTTGAAACAAAAAACACATTTTCATTTTCGGTTCCGGGGCTGGACCTTGGCGCCACATTGTTCTGCGGACAAAGCTTCGGCTGGCGCGAGGTGCAGCCGGGCCTATACCACGGCGTTGCCGGCCTGCATGCCGCCGCCGCGCGGATGCAAAACGAACAGCTGGTGCTCACCCCGCTGGCCGGCGCGGCAACAATACCTATCCCTGAACAGGACGTCGCCTTTTGGCGGCGGTATTTTGCGCTGGATACAGACTACCCCGCGCTTTGCCGCCGCTTTTCACAGGACCCTGCGCTGGCCCGCTGCGTCGCCGCCGGCTGCGGCATCCGGGTACTGCGCCAACCGTTTTGGGACACCCTGCTTTCCTTCATCATCAGCCAAAACAACCACATCCCGCGCATCACCACCATCACCGCGGCCCTGCGCCAGCAGTTTGGCCCGCGCATCGCGCCCGGGCTGCACGCCTACCCCGCGCCTGAAACGCTGGCCGCACTCACCCTGGAGCAGCTCTCTTCCATCCGCGCGGGGTTCCGTGCCAAATACCTTCTCGACGCTGCCCGGCGGGTATCCTCGGGCGAGGTCAACGAACCCCTGCTGGACACACTGCCGAACGCCGAGGCCCGCGCGCTGCTCATGCGCATTCATGGTGTGGGCCCCAAGGTAGCGGACTGCGTGTTGCTGTATGGGCTGGGGCGCACCCGCGTGGTCCCCATGGACGTCTGGATGAAACGTGCCATGGCCCAGCTGTTTCCCGCCGGCATGCCTGCCGCGGCCACCGGGTACGAGGGCATTGCACAGCAGTTCATTTTCTGCCACGCGCGCGCCGGGGGCGTATCGGGGCAAACGCCAGAATCAAAATAATCTACCGGAACACCCCCCGCAAACTGCTCTTTCCATCGGCAAATGAATGGCATAACACCCTTCTTTCCCCACCTCAGCCGCTCCTGTAAAAGCAAGCTTTCGAACAGCTTCCTCCCCACCGCCCCGTCCCCATCTTTCCATTGCGTTCGCGCACCATTTTGTGTATACTATTGTATGGGCCGGTGCTAAGTTCCCTTTGTTTTTTCGCACACTCTTTCACCGTTCCGCCAACTAATAACAACCGGCCAGGCGCACCCGCTCGGGTGTTCCGCCGGAAAACACAGGGAGGCAACCTTTATGTTAGTAAACGCGCGCGACATGCTGAACAAAGCACGGGACGGCCATTATGCCGTGGCCCAAATCAACATCAACAACCTGGAGTGGATCAAGGCGGTGCTGCTCACCAGTGAAGAAATGAAAAGCCCGGTCATCCTGGGCGTTTCCGAGGGCGCCGGCAAATACATGGGCGGGTTTGAAACGGTAACCGCTATGGTAAAGTCGCTGGATAAATTCCTGGGCATCACCGTACCGGTGGCGCTGCATCTGGACCACGGCACCTATGAAGGCTGCTTCAAATGCATCGACGCCGGCTTCACCTCCATCATGTTCGACGGCAGCCACTACCCCATTGACGAAAACGTGGACAAAACCGCAGAGCTGGTGCGCATCTCGCACGAGGCCGGCATGTCCATCGAGGCCGAGGTCGGCTCCATCGGCGGCGAGGAAGACGGCGTAGTGGGCATGGGCGAAGTGGCCGACCCCGCCGAGTGCAAACGCATCGCGGACCTGGGCGTAGATTTCCTGGCTGCCGGCATCGGCAACATCCACGGCGTGTACCCGCCAAACTGGAAAGGGCTGGATTTCGACACCCTGCAGAAAATCCATGAAGTGACCGGCGGCATGCCCCTGGTGCTGCATGGCGGCACCGGCATCCCAGAGGATATGATCAAAACCGCTATCAACCTGGGCGTGTCGAAGATCAACGTAAACACCGAATGCCAGCTGTCCTTCGCCGCTGCCACCCGCGCCTACATCGAGGCCGGCAAAGACCGCGAGGGCAAAGGGTTCGACCCGCGCAAGCTCCTGGCTCCCGGCGTCGAGGCCATCAAGGAAACCGTCCGCGAAAAGTTCGAGATGTTCGGCAGCGTGGGCAAGGCATAAGTATCTTTTAATTTTTTGGGCCTTTGCCCTTTGAATTTATTCATTCTGTCATTCCAAAATTTCCCATTTAAATATCCCCCGGCTTCTTCGCCGGGGGATATTTTTGTCCCAACAAAAGCTCTCCCTTCGCAAACCATACACCAAAAATGGCAACCGGCTATTTCTTCTTTCCCCGCAGCCACTCTCGCGGGCGCATGCGGGCCACCTGCCCGCGGGCAATGCGCCGGTACTCTGGCAGCGCACGTACCAGCATCAGCAGCACGGCCACCACCACCAGCATCCCCGCCTCCACACCATATACCAGGAACGCCGGCACTAAAAACAACACCGGAATCGCCAGCGCCCCCACATACAAATACCCGGACAGCACCACAACCAAAAGCCCCGCCAAACACGCCGCCAAACCCCACAGCGGCGAAAAAAACACCAAAAAAGAACAGGTGACCGCAATGCCCTTTCCGCCGTGAAACCGGTTCCAAAATGGATAGTTGTGCCCCACCGCCGCGCCCAGCCCCGCATACAAAATGGCCACCTGCCCCACCGCCGGAAACAGCAGATACCGGCACAAAAAGCACGCCAGGGCCGTTTTGGCAATATCGCCCAACAGTGTCAGCGCGCCCCAGCCCACCCCCAGATGTGACGCCATGTTGGCCGCGCCGGGGTTGCCGGAACCAATACTGCCCGCTTTTTTCCCGGTGCGAACACGCGCCACCACCTCGGCGGTCAAAAAACAGCCGCACAAATAACCAATCAACAAACAAACTATCCTGTCCATAGCACTTATTCCTCTTTTGCCGGCGCACCCTTCGCCGGGTCAAAACACAAATAGAACAACAGGTACGCCGCAAAGGTCATGCCGCAGAACAACAGAAAAAACGCAAACGTATGGCTGCCCAGCCGCTCACGGACCTGCTGCAACAACGCCCATGGCCGTTGCAGCAAATCCCAGCTGTTAAAGCGCATAAACCGCCCAATGTAAATCCCCACGCCGGCCAACACCGACACTCCTCCGCAGAACAGCCACCCGGCCATCGTACCCCGCTTCTCCCGCAGCAAGCTGTGCAGCAAATACAGCGACAAATACCCGCACACACAGCCCACCGCCACCACCGCGGCAATAAAAACCAGCCCAAACCAGGACGCCCGGCTGGGCGCTGTGTCAAACCCAAATGAATATTGAAACAATTGCACATGAATCAGGTCGGTCAGCATATAGGGCGCATTCGGAAAAAACGCAATCCACAGCACCCACCACAAAATCGAAAGCGGCCCTCGCTTTTCCAAATGCGCCCGCCGCGAAAGCAACAGCGCAAAGAAAAGCGGCAAGGCCGCCAAAAACAAATTCCACAGTAAAGCATTTCCAATAATCAGCGGCCCGCCAGACACCAGCGCAAAAAGCCACAGCACCAGCGCTGCGGCCGCCAGCGCAACCACCAGCCGCACCACCCGGGGCGAAAAAGCCCCGCCAAATTTGGCCGCCAGCTTTTCATACCACATGCAGGGTCACCCCCCTCTTCACTGTACGCCCATGGGTCCCGTACCGCGTATACCTCCTGGCACATGCAGGGTCTGCCTCCGCGCACACGACATCCAGCGCCAGGCCACGCCAAACCCATCACGCCTCCACCGGTACCGCGGCCGCCGCACTGGCTGCGTCGGCTTCCACCTGCGCCTTCGAGCGATACACCACCGCGTCCGGCACATCATCCGGCACCAGGCCCACATAGCTCTTGCCCGGCTGCACCGGCAGCTCTTTGCCGGCGGAATCATACAGGCGCAATTCATCGGTAGGCCCGCCCTTCCGCCAGTTAATCTCCTGCACCCCGCCGCTGGTGAAATAAACCCCTTCCCCACCGCGCAGGTCTACTTCCGTGCATTGCCCGTCCGGCTTCAGCGTTACCGGGCAGGACAGCAAAATCACATTGGTAAAGGTCAGCGGCGTGCCGTCTTCATCGGCATGCACCCCGCCAAAAATGGTGTTGGTGTACAGGCCGGTGGTATCATCGTACACAAACCCCGCCACGGACACCGGCGAATAGGTCACTGAAATAGCATAGGCGGCATCCGCTTTGGGCGCGGCGCTGTCGGCAAAATGAAACAACGCCGGCACCGGCCCGGTCGGCGCAATATCCAGGTACTCCATCCCGTTCCAAATCAGCCCCGCATCGGTAAACCAACAATATTCGTTCAGCTTCCCGCCGGGTTTCGGCAGGCTGCGCGCGGTGTCGAAATAAAATGATGTGGTTCCCACATAATACCCGTCTATGTCTTGGTACGCCAGCACATTCAGCAGGTTCTCCGCATATACGGACGAGCCTATGTGCACCAGTATAGCATCGCTGGGCACCGCCAGCTGCACAAACACATCGCGGGTAGAGCGCACCGCGCCCACCTGCGGCACCGTACGATAATCGGCATACATGGCCATCAGGCGGGTAATGCCCCCCTCGGTCAGCGCCTCATAAATCACATCCGCCCCGGCCAGGCCCCGCTGCGGCAGCGAGCGCTGGTTGTTCGAAACCATAATCGCCACCGGGCGCTGTCCCTCCAGCATCCCCTCCGGCCGCACTTCACCGGTCAGCGCGTTTATATCCACCGCCAGCGGCAATGGCTGCTGGCCGCTGTCCACCGGCTGCGAGGCAGGCGCAGTGGAAAAAACCGCCGAGGACGAAACCGAAGAATCCTCCCCGTCGGAACACGCCACCGTCAGCATTGCCAGAATCAACGCCAGTGCCATCGCCATGATTCTTTTGGCCAAAACAGGTTTCATATAAAACTCCAGCTACTCGAAATATGGGCCGCCGGGGGTCAGCTCCCCGGCGGCTTCCTACTGTAAATCCAAAATCATCCAATATCCACTTCGTCGCCACCGGCGCCGCCGCTCACATCACCGGCCGTACCGCCCACCACGCTGTAGTGGAAATCCTCAAACCGGGTATCATCCACAAACGACAGGTAGGTCGTGCCGGTGTTCACCTGCAGCTGTTCGCCGCTTTGGTCCCCTTTATAAATCTGCAGGGCCGCCTCGGGCGAGCCTTTTTCCCACTGCACATACTCATAGTTCCCGTTCGAGAAATAATACCCGGGGCCGCCGGTGAAATCAATCTTCGCCAGCGCCTCCGACCCGGTGTCCGGGTACAGGCTGAACGGCGCAAACAGCACCAACACATTGTTAAAACCCAGCTGCTGGTTGTTGTTGGCATCCACGGTGGGGGTCATGCCGCCGCCATACAGCTGGCTCATCATGTACCGGCCGCTGGCCGCGTCAAAATCGAAACCGGACACATATCCCGGGCAGTGCGTAACCGCAACGCTCATCGCTTCGCCGCCCTCCGGGGTGCGTATCTGCTCATTGTACGGCACAAAATTAAAAATGGAGCTGTTGTAGGTGCGCTGGTCCGACATGCCATATTGTTCAATGGTATCGGCAATATGCTCCCCATCGGTGCACTCGTTATACGGCCCGGGGGAAGAGTTGCGCCAGGTCAGGGTATAGCCATACTGCTGCGCGTCCAGGTTAAATTCTTCGCAGTTATAGTCGGGGTTATCCAGCATAATGTTCACCGGCTCGCTGGCCTCTGCCGGGCCGTCGTGCACAAAGAACGGCCGGAACGGCAGCACTACCTGCAAAAACTGCTCACGGGCAGAGCGCACCTGGCAGGTGGTCGGCATGGTTTTGTAATCCTCAAAAATGGCCATGAACCGGGTCACCTTGGCGTTGGCTTCCATCTCCACCAAAATCTTCGCGTCGGACAAGCCACAGGTAGCATATGCCTTTCCCGGGTTGCCGTTGCCAATCATCACAGCACAAATGCGCTGCCCTTCGGGGTAATCCGCACCCTTTTCCAAGCCGGTCAGGAACGCCTGGTTTAGCGGCTCCGGTTCCGGCGCCGCCATGCTATCCGCCGTCGGCGCCAAACTGGCGGGCGGCATGGAGGAAACCACGTCCCCCGAACAGGCCGCCAGGCTGAACAACAGCAAACCAACCAACAACAAACTCACCATTTTTTTCATGCGATGCTTCCCCTTGTCGTCATTTTCTAAATATCACGGCCGCACCGGCCGCCTTTTTTGAACCCATCAAGTGTTTATTGTACCGCAAACCCGGTGGTTTGTAAACCCGCCCGTCCCACGTTTTCCGCGCCTTCCTCGGCGTTGTTTCCGCCTTTGCATTTGTTCATTTTGCGCCGCAAACACGCTGTTTTTATCCGGCTCTGCATCCCCCTATACCCGTGCCTCGTCTATGCGCATCTCGGTATACAACCCGTGATAATACCCGCGTGCGGCCATCAGTTCGGCATGCGTTCCCCGCTCCACTATTTTTCCCGCCTTCACCACCAAAATCAAATCCGCCTGCCGAATGGTGGACAGCCGGTGCGCCACCAAAAAGCTGGTGCGCCCGGCCAAAACATGCGCAATCGCATTCTGAATCAGCTGCTCAGTCTCGGTGTCTATAGAGCTGGTCGCCTCATCCAGCACAAAGATGGGTGGGTTCGCCAGCATCGCCCGCGCAAAACTAATCAGCTGTTTTTCCCCGGTAGACAGGCGGTCGCCGCCCTCACCCACATCGGTGTCGTACCCGTCCTCCAGCTTTGCCACCACCAGGTCCGCGGACACCAGCCGCGCCGCCGCGTAAATCTCCTCGTCGCCGGCGTCCAGCTTCCCGTACCGGATATTCTCCTTCACCGTTCCGGAAAACAGGTGCGGGTTCTGCAGCACATACCCCAGCTGGGAATGCAACCACAGCTTGCTGCGCTCGCGGTAATCCCGCCCGTCTATCAGCACCTGCCCGCGGGTCGGCTCAAAAAACCGGCAGGCCAAATTCACCAGGGTGGATTTCCCCGCCCCGGTCTCGCCCACCAGCGCCACATTGGTTCCGGCCGGTATCTTCAGGCTGAAACCCTCCAGAATCCAGTCGTCCCCGTCCGGGTATTTGAACCATACGTCCTTAAATTCAATTTCGCCCTGTATCGCTTCCCAGTTTTCCCGCTTTGCGTCAAAGCTGTCCCCGTACACCGCCTCCACCTCGGGGGTATCCTCCACTTCGCACGGCGTCTGCAGCAGGCCGTCCACCCGCTCTATGTTCGCCTGGGTGGCAATGAATTCCGATAAGGTCCGCGCAATCTGCTGCACCGGCTCCAAAATAGACAGCGCATAGGCGATGAACGCAGACAGGGTGCCCAGCTCCATCACGTTGTCCATCACCATATATCCCCCCTGTACCAGCACCACCGACACCGCCAGCGAGGAAAAGAAAATAATAATAGGAATAAACACCGCGTTCAGCATGGTGGCATGCATCGACGCACGGTACATCCGCTTTGTGTCCTGTTCAAAATCGGCGCAGTTGCGCTCTTCTATCACCAGCGTCTTGGACGTTTTCGCCCCGGTAATCCCTTCATTAAACGCCCCGGTAATCTGGCTGTTTGCCTCGCGCACCTGCCGGTGCGCGCGCAAAAACCGCCCCTGGAACACCGCCGTCAGCCCCGCCACCAGCGGCACCACCACTATCACCACCAGCGCCAGCCGCCAGTTCAGCACCAGCATGGCAATAAACACGCCAATCACATACAGCACCGACCAAAAAAGGTCCATCAGCGACCAGGCCACCACCATGGAAATATGGTTGGTGTCGCTCATCACACGGGCCAAAATCCAGCCCACGGCGTTCTGGTTATAGTAGGAAAGGCTCAGCTTTTGCAGGTGCAAAAACGCCGCCCGCTTTAAATCGCGCCCCAGGTACATTTCCACCGACAGCGCGCGCCGGCCCATCCACACCACGCCCAGCCCCTGCAGCACCGTCATAATCAGGTACGCCACCACAAACCCGGGCAAGCCTGCGGTGCTCTGCGGCACCACAAAATGATCCACCGCATACTGCAAAAACAGCGGGATCGCCACATCCGCCAGGGTCAACAGCGCCATCAGCACCATGGCCACCGCCAGCGAGGAGCGGTACGGCCAGATAAACGGCCCCAGCTTTTTCCATATCTTTATGTCAAATCCACGTCCGTCGCAGCGTTCTTCCTTCATATCTGCCCGCCCCCTTTTGGCGGCTCGCCATCCGCCTGCGGCGGCGCAGAAGCCGTCCCGCGTGTTCCGGTTTCTCTCGCCACTTCGGCAGTCCGCTCATTCTTTGCCGCCGCCATGTCTTTCGCCACCGCACCACCAGCCTGCTGCCAGTTTTTTTCCAGCGCTTCTTCGCTTTCCAGCGCCACCTCGCTCTGCCTGTCATAAATGCGCTTATACAACCCCGGCCGGGCTATCAGCTCCCGGTGGGTACCCATATCCGCCACCCGCCCATCCTCCAGCACCAAAATCCTGTCGGCGTGCATCAGGGTGTTTATGCGGTGGCTAATCAGCAGTATGGTGGCATCACAGGTTTCCCGGCGCAGCGCCTCGCGAATGCGCGCGTCGGTCTCCAGATCCACCGCGCTCAGGGAATCGTCAAACACCATCACCGGCGCGCACAACATCAGCGTCCGCGCAATGGCCACCCGCTGCTTTTGCCCGCCGGACAGTGTCACCCCGCGTTCCCCCACAACGGTGTCGTACCCGCCGCTAAATTCATTGATCGCGTCATCCACCGCCGCAATAGACGCCGATCGCCGGATATGCCCGCGTTCTCCTTTACCCGCCGGCGCCGCTATGGCAATATTTTCCTCTATGGTCTTGGAAAACAAAAACGGTTCCTGTAACACCAGGCCCACGTTCCGCCGCAGGTAATACCGGTCTATGTCGCGCATCTCCACATCGCCAAACCAAATATTCCCCATGCCCGCCGGCAGGTCATACAGCCGGTTCAGCAGGTAGGTAATGGTGGACTTCCCGCTGCCGGTGGCGCCCAAAATGCCGAAGGTGCTGCCCGCCGGAATGGTAAAGGACAAATCCTTCAGCACCGGCTGGTTTTGGTAGCGGAAGGTCACATTCTCAAACCGGATATCCGTCGCCAGGCTGGGGGTCTTCGCCTGTGGTTCCGGCGCCTCCGGCTGCGCGTCCAATATTTCAGACAGCCGCCCGGTGGACACCCCGGTTTTGCTCATTTCTGATAAAGTCCGCCCCAGCGCGCGCACCGGCCAGGCCAGCGCCTGGTTGTACGAAACAAACACCAAAAACTCGCCCAGGGTAAGCTGTCCCTGCGCCGCCAGCACCGCCCCGCCCACTATCACCGCAAAAATCTGCAGCCCGGTCACAAAATCCCCCAGGCCCCAGTACACCGACAGCACCTTCCCCAGCTCTATCCACAGCCCCGTAAACCGGCCGTTGTACCCGTCGAACCGGTCCAGCTCATACCGTTCCCGGCCAAACGCGCGCACCACCCGCACACCGGTCAGGTTTTCCTGCACCGCCACCGTCAGGTCGCCCTCTGCCTCGTCCGCCGCCAAAAAACGCTGGCCCACCAACCGGAAAAACACGGTGGAATACAGCAGAATCAGCGGAATAAACCCCAGCGCCACCAGCGACAGCGTTACATTCATGCTGAACATCAGCACCAGCGCCACCACCACCAAAATGACCGTGCGTACCACCTCCAGCAGCTGGGTGGATACAAAATTCCGCACCATGTCCAGGTCAGAGGTGCACCGCTGGATGATATCCCCGGTCTGGTGCTCCACATGCCACTGGAACGGCAGGTACTGCACATGCCGGTACAGCTTGTCCCGCAGGCTCTTGCAAAACCGCTCGGTGCCGGTGGCAATGCTCATGCGTGCGGCAAAGTTAAACACCCCCGCCAGCAGCGAAAAGGCCACAATGCCCACCGCACACCACAGCAAGTTTGCCCGCAGCGTGTCGGCCCCGCCCAGCGCGTTTAAAATATCCGCCACCACCGGCGGCAGCGGGGCATCACTTGTGCCAATTATATTGTCCACCGTGAAGCGTATCACCTGCGGCATCAAAAAGTTGGCCGCAATGCTGACCAGGGAGGCCACCACCGCCAGCACAAACCAGTGTTTATCCCCCTTCGCTTCCCGCAGGATAAACCCAAACACGCCCCCACCAGAGGTTTTCTCTTTTGGCTTTTTCGCGCCTTCTTCCAAGACAAACCTTCTTTCCCAAATGCCCCGCCCACAGCTTTCCGCCGCAAAGCGCCTTCTATTATTATATTACTATATGCATCATACTTTTATCATTCTGCCACATCCCACCGGCAAAATCAATGCACCGGCTGTGCACTTGTTTGTGCCACAGCCACCCTTCCTCAAAAACAAATATAAGATTTTTTTTCGAAACACTTGACATTTCAAAATCTTTGTGTACCATTGTATTAGATGCTTAGTACAATAATACTGCATCATCTACCATACTGAATAGAGCGGAAAGGGGGAACCAACACTTGGACTGGCAGTTTGATAATGAGCGCCCCATCTATACCCAGCTGGTGGAGCAGATCGAGCGGGCGGTGGTCACCGGCAAATACCCGCCCGGCGAAAGGCTGCCCGGCGTGCGGGAACTGGCCGCCGACGCCGGCGTGAACCCAAACACCATGCAGCGCGCCCTGGCAGAGCTGGAGGGTACCGGCCTGTTGTTCACACAACGCACCAGCGGGCGGTTCGTCACGCAGGATGCTGAAAAAATCCGTGCCCTGCGGGTGATGCTCGCCCAGCAAATGGCCGGGGATTTTATACGAAACATGCGCGCCCTGGGTTGCACGCCCGATGAAATCACCCAGTATATACAGCGCGCAAAGGAGGAAGAATAATGCAAAACGTTTTGGAATGCCGCCAGCTCAGCAAAACCTATGGCATCGTCCGGGCGCTGAATGACATCACGCTGGATATTCCGGCGGGGCGCATCGTGGGCCTGCTGGGCCCGAACGGCAGCGGCAAAACCACCCTGATAAAGCTGGCCTGCGGCCTGCTTACCCCCACCGGCGGCCAGGTTCTTATCGGCGGGGAAGCGCCCGGCGTTTCCACCAAGCGCAGGGTCAGCTACCTGCCGGAAAAAGACACCCTGCCAAACTGGATGCGGGTACAGGACCTGCTGCACTATTTTGGGGACTTCTACCCCGATTTTCGCCAGGACCGCGCGCTGGCCATGCTCACCAGCCTGCACATCCAGGCGGACCAGCGCCTAAAAACCATGAGCAAAGGCACCCGGGAAAAGGTTCAGCTCATTCTGGCCATGAGCCGGGACGCCGACCTCTACCTGCTGGATGAACCCATCGGTGGGGTAGACCCCGCCGCACGGGACTACATCCTGGAAACCATCATCCAAAACTACCGGGAAGAGGCCACCGTCCTCATCTCCACCCACCTCATCTCCGACGTGGAAAAGACGCTGGACGACGTGGTTTTCCTGAACCAGGGCACCGTCAGCCTGGTTTCCTCGGTGGATGATATCCGTGCCACCCACGGCAAAAGCGTGGACGAATTGTTCCGGGAGGTGTTCAGATGTTAGGAAAAGTACTGAAGTATGAACTGCGGTCTAACGGCCGTTTGTTGTTGCCGTTTTTTGGCCTGGCAATCGCCGTGTGTGGCGTTTTACGCTTGTTGCTGCTGCTGGCCCCGCACATTTGGGCGCCCGCCGGCACGGTGCTTACCGGGCTGGCCAGCACGCTGGGCCCGTTGGTGCTGGTGGCGGTATGGGTGCTGTGTTTCGTCGCGCTGCTAGTTCGCTTTTGGCAGTCCATGGCCGGCAATGAAGCGTATCTCACCTTCACCCTGCCGGTAAAAACCGGCACACATCTGCTGGCCCGCCTTCTCAGCTCCATCCTGTTTGCACTGCTCAGCGTGCTGGTGGTGCTGGTGTGCGGCTGGGTTCTCATCCCGGGTTTCTTCTCTGTAACAGTGCAGGGCTTCTCGGTTGCCTCGGTTTACATTGGCCCTGGGGTTTGGTTCTCGCTCATCGCCTGGGTGCTGGCCCTTATCATAACCGGCTTCATCAGCACCTTCCTGCTGCTGTACGCGTCCATCGCCATCGGCACCCAGTTCAGCCGCCACCGCATTGCGGGGTCTATCGCCGGTTACTTTGTGCTGAACGCTGTGGAATCCTTCCTCATGCTGCCGCTTGTTTTACTGCCGCTGGGCCAGCTCATCGGCTGGAACGAAAACGCCGTGGAACAGCGGGTACTGGAAATGAGCACCGTCGGCATCACCGACCCCACCCTGCTCATCCAGCAGCTGCTCGGCTATATGTGGATGATCCTGGGCATCGGCGCGCTGGTGGTCTTGGTAATCGGCGCACTGAACTACTGCATCACCCTGTATCTCTTCTCCAAACGGCTGAACCTGGAATAATCTCTCTGGCTCGCAAACGCAAACCGATACACGGTGCTCTCCTTCATAAAAAGGCCGCCCATTTCGAAAATGGACGGCCTTTTTTATGGCAGTTTAACCCCTCCCGCTTTGTGCCGGGACCATTCTCTCTCCTGCCGGGAACCCGCGTCAGTACTCAATGCCCTGGCGTGCCGCCTGTCCCTTTTCATACGGGTGCGCCACCAGGTGCATTTCGGTCACATACTCCGCCAGCGCGCACAGCTCCGGCGTGGCCCCGCGCCCGGTCAGCACCAGCTCCAGCCCTGCTGGTTTTTCCCGCACAAAGGCAGCCAGTTCTTCCATGTCCAGCATACCCGCCGCTGCCGCGCACACCACCTCGTCCAGCACCAGCAGGTCCAGCGTCTTTGCCGCCGCGGCCGCTGCGGCCAGCGTCTCCTGCTGCCGCCGCTGGCATTCGGCCTTTTCCGCAGCATCCATCTCCCACAAAAACTTATTCTGTCCGGTGGGCGACGCCACCCACACCCCCAGCTTTTCCAGGCTGGATATTTCACCGGAGGTTCCTGTTTTCAAAAACTGGCAGAACCCCACGCGCAAACCCTGCCCGGCCGCCCGCACCGCCAGACCGGTGGCCGCGGTGGTTTTGCCTTTCCCGTCCCCGGTGTAAATATGCACACACCCTGTCTCCATCACGCTTTCTCTCCCCGGTTCTCGCTGTTTTCTTCGTTCCTAGCGGCTTTCGCCGCTTTCCTTATGTTGGCAAACGCTTATTCAATAACGGCCGCACCGCCGCCACATCCACGGAACTATCCATCGCCCTCCAAATATCCCGCCGGCACAATCGCCACCGCCTCCACCATCCTGTCGCGCATAATCATGCCCGCGTCGGCCTGCACGGTAAACCCGCATCCGTTGTCCGCCATCCACTGCGCCGGCGGTTTTTGCGGCATTGCCAGCTGCCCCAGCATGGACATAATCACCCCGCCATGCGTAATGCACACCGCTTCGCTTATCCCGTTTTTGGCCAGGTACTCCATCATGGTCATCAGGGCGGCGGCGGTGCGCGCGGCAAACGCGGCCCCGCTCTCTCCGCCCTCCGGCACAAACCCGCTGCCCGGGTCCAGCCATCGGGCGAACCGCTCGTCCGCCATCAGCACCTCCACCTTTTTCCCCTCAAACTCTCCAAACACATTCTCGCGCAGTTCCTCCAGCACAATCTTGTCCGGCGCCTCCGGGTACAAAATCTCGGCGGTCTGCAGCGCGCGCCGCATGGGCGACGAAAACACCGTCCCCGCTCCGGGGTACCGGTATTGCGCCCTCAGCTCTTCCAGCTGCTGCACCCCCTCCTGGCACAGCGGAATATCCAGCCCGCCGCCCACATATATTCCGTCCAGGTTTCCCTGGGTCAATCCGTGTCGAATCAAGTGTAGTTTATAGGTTTTCACACGCCGCTCCTTTGAATCAAAAAAAATTTATTCTTACCGCTCTTCCATTTCACTGCCACAACATTTGGCGACGGAGGCATTCCAAAACCGCACATGTTGCGTCCGGGCCATTTTCCGGTCATCCCATGCCCTCTACCGGTCGGTTTTTTTGACCCGCCCCATGTTTACAAACGGTTTTGGATAGTCTATAATTTACATTATGTAATCCCTCTTCATGAGGGATTCTCTCTGCCTTTGGGGAAAGCCAAACCGTTTGGGTGTGCCATTTTGCACGCCCCGGAAGTGGTGACCCCTGTGTACTGGGGGAATCAGGGGAACAAATACTTTCGAGGAGACGTGTATTGCGGTATGGCGTCACAGTTTAGCCGGATCATCACCCTGCTGCGCAAAGAGCGCGGCATCACACAGAAAAAAGCCGCCGAGGAACTGGGTGTTTCTCAGGCTTTGCTCAGCCATTACGAAAAAGGCATCCGTGAGTGCGGGCTGGAGTTCGTGGTGCGGGTGGCGGATTATTACTCTGTTTCCTGCGACTACCTGCTGGGCCGCAGCGCGGACCGCAGCGGCCTCACCCTGAACGTGGACGAGATTCCCGCGCCGGACGCAAACGCCGCGAAGGACGGGCATTTCCGCGGCAGCGTGCTGCCCACCTTGAACCGCAAGCTGGTCAGCAACAGCCTGAACATCCTGTATGACAAGCTGAACGCCTGCCCGGACAAGGCGCTGGTGGGCGAGGTTTCCGCCTACCTGATGATGTCGGTATACAAAATGTTCCGTCTTTTGTACCAGTCGGTCACGAAAAACGCTGCCAGCCTGTTCCGCGTGCCGGACTCCCGCTGGCGTGGCTATTCCAGCGGCGCCATGGATGTAGCCGAGGCTAACGTCGCCGCCATCTTAAAGGGCGAGGATCTGGGCCTGGGCGCACCGCTGAAGGACCTGTCCGCCTTCTCCATGACCACCGAGAGCCTTTCGCGGGAATACCCGCTGTACGCCACCAGCCTGTTAAACCTCATCAAAACCAGCGAGGAGCGTGTCTCCCCGGAGGAAAAAAAGCCCGAAAAGTGATTTCGCTTTACAGCGATGCTCTGAAACTATATTGATTTCTCCACCACCTGCACCCACAGGTGGTGTTTTTTATCGCTTGCGTTTCCCACCTCTAACGGCGCAGCGTATCCCACACCGTATTATATCTTAACATCTCCCTGCAGCGACCGCACCGCATGGCACCATATTCTACTGGCCACACGCTACGCCAGCATACCGTACTGGCCACACCGCACTCCCGCCCCCACGTCGCCAAACCAATCACAACCTGCGCGCGGCAAGCCGCCGCCTACTAAAACTGTATAAACCCAACCTTTTTATACACTTTGGATAACGTCTTGCCCGCAATACTGCCTGCCCTGCGCGCGCCATCCTCCAGCACCATCTGCAGCCAGCCCTTGTCCTGCAAAATGCGGTGGTACTCGTCCTGAATCGGCCGGAACTTTTCGATGATGCTTTCGGCCACCGCCACCTTAAAGTCCCCGTACCCCTTCCCGTCAAATTCTTTTTCTATCTCGGCGTCCCCCTTGCCGGTCATAATGCCATAAATGGTCATCAGGTTCGACACCCCCGGCTTTTCGTCACTGCGGTACACCCGCGCCTCGCTGTCGGTCACGGCGCGCTTGCATTTGCGCAGAATGGTATCCGCGTCGTCGGTCATCGAGACAAACGCGTTCAGGTTGCCGTCGGACTTGCTCATCTTCGCGGTGGGTTCCTGCAGGCTCATCACCTTGGCGCCCACCTCGGCTATCAGCGGCTCCGGCACCACAAAGGTATCAGGGTACGCCCCGTTAAAGCGCACCGCAATGTTGCGGGCCAGCTCCACGTGCTGCTTTTGGTCCACCCCCACCGGCACCAGATCGGCGTTATACAGCAAAATATCCGCCGCCATCAGCACCGGATAGGTGAACAGCCCCCCGTTCACGTTTTCGATGTGTTTTTTACTTTTGTCCTTGAACTGGGTCATGCGGGACAGTTCCCCATACATAGTATTGCACCCCAGTACCCAGGCCAGCTCCGCGTGCGCCGGCACCATACTTTGTATAAATACAATGCTTTTTTCGGGGTCTATGCCACTGGCAATCAGCAGCGCTGCGGCCTCCAGCGTGGCACGGCGCAGCGCCGCCGGCTCCTGCCGCACGGTAATGGCGTGCATGTTCACCACACTGTAAATACAGTCGTATTTCTCCTGCAGCGGCCCCCAGCGGCGCACCGCCCCCACATAATTTCCCAGCGTAAACGTGCCGGACGGTTGTATCCCGCTGAATACTCTTTTTTTGTTTTTCTCCTGCGCCACAGGCCTTCCTCCTACCAATAATCCCTTTTCTTCTGCAAAATCCTCTGCTATTATAGCATGAACCGCACAGGCTGTACAAACCGTGCCGGCGGACTGGTTTCTTGCTATCGTTTCCTCTGTTCTCCCTCATAAATATGGTATACTATTTTCAATACAACCCTCTACCGGCCACGTCCAAAACCTGCACCCACCACCGCAAACCCACTTTACGAACAGGAGCCTCCCATGCCGCACACCCTGCCAAAAAACAAAAAATCCCCCACCGCACCACAGGTCTTTTTCCGCAAGCGGGACCTGCTGGTGTTGGGGGCGGTGTTGCTGGTGGCCGCGGTGCTGTTCCTGGCCTTCTGGCCCCGGCAAACCCCGGGCGCCGTCGCGGTGGTCACCATCGGCTATGGGGACGCGCAAACGGTACGGGAAATTCCTTTGTCCCAGGACGCTCTTATTGAAATTGACGCTGCCTTGCCGGTTCACCTGCAGGTGCAGGACGGCGCCATCCGGTTCACAGACTCTGTCTGCCCGGACCATTTGTGCGAGGACTTTGGCTGGCTGCGGCACGAGGGCGACTGGGCCGCCTGCCTGCCCGCCGGCGTCACCCTCAGCATCCGGGAAGCAAACACCGCCTGAGGCGGCATAGCGGCGACCGACACAAACACAGGCCGCCCCCGCCATCTTTGCGGTCATTCTGCGCGGGGCGTCTGTCAGGTCTCCCGCCAGCACCCCGCTCCTTTTTGCTTTTGGTAAAACGCCCGCAGTTCTTCCTTTTCTTCTTCCGGCAGGGTATGCCACCGCACACCCTGCACCGCGCCCACCAGCCCGCACAACCGGTTATAGCACGCCGACGGGTCTATCTTCTGTATGCGCAGCCACGCCTGCCGCGGCCCCACTGCCGCCAGCTTCTCCGGCGTGTCTATGCCCACCTGCACCAGCTGCCCCGCCACCACCGCGCCAATATTCGGCAGCTTTTCCAGTTCCGCCTGTCCCATATTCATTTTCCTCCCGTTAAACATATACACAGCCACCCGGCGGAAACCCGCCGGGTGGCCTTTTCTCTATTTCAGCATCCACACAGCCTTACGCCGTAATCCCGGTCTCGAACTGGCTGTTGTACAGCTGCGCATAGAACCCGCCTGCATCCAGCAGCTCCTGGTGCTTACCGGTCTCCACAATATCGCCGTCCCGCATCACCAAAATCATGTCCGCGTCACGTATGGTAGACAACCGGTGCGCTATCACAAAGCTGGTGCGCCCCTTCATCAGGGTGGTCATCGCCTTCTGAATTGCCATCTCGGTGCGGGTATCCACGCTGCTGGTCGCCTCGTCCAGTATCAGCACCTTTGGCTCGGACAAAATCGTCCGCGCTATGGTCAGCAGCTGCTTTTGCCCCTGGGAGATATTGCTGGCTTCCTCGTTCAGCACCATGTTATACCCATCCGGCAGCGTGCGGATAAACCGGTGCGCCTGGGCCGCCTTCGCCGCCGCAATCACTTCCTCGTCGGTCGCGTCCAGCCGCCCATAGCGGATATTCTCCATAATGGTGTCGTTGTACAGCCAGGTATCCTGCAGCACCATGCCAAACATGCTGTGCAAATCATCCCGCAGGAACTGCTTCACGTCGTACCCATCCACCAGTATCGCGCCGCTGTCCACGTCGTAAAAGCGCATCAGCAGCTTCACCATGGTGGTCTTGCCGGCGCCGGTCGGCCCCACTATCGCCACCTGCTGCCCCGGTTCCACCACCGCGGAAAAATCGTGGATGATCGTCTTGTCCGGGAAATATCCAAAGCTGACATGTGCAAAAAACACGCTGCCGGCCACGTCCTCGTCCTTCACGGGGTTGTCGGTATCCGGCACTTCCTCGGTTTCGTCCAGGAAGGCAAACACCCGCTCGGCGGCGGCCGCCGTCTGCTGCAACACGTTCGACGCATTGGCTATCTGGGTAATCGGCTGGGTAAAGTTGCGCACGTACTGGATAAACGCCTGGATGTCCCCCACCGTAATGGCGCCAGACAGGGTAAAGAACCCGCCCATGATGCACACCAGCACATAACCAATGTTCGAAACAAAGGTCATCACCGGCATCATCATACCGCCAAAAAACTGGCTCTTCCACGCGGCCTTGTGCAGCTTCTCGTTTATCTCTCCAAACTCTTTCACGCTTTCTTCCTCGTGGTTAAACGCTTTCACCACCAGGTGTCCGCCATACATTTCCTCCACCTGGCCGTTCGCCTCGCCCAGGTATTTTTGCTGCTGCTGGTAATACGGCTGGCTGCGCTTCACAATGAACATCACCAGCACCATGGACAGCGGCAAAATCAGCACCGCTATCAGCGTCATCCAAACATTAATGGTCGCCATCATCACCAGCGCCCCCACCAAAGAGGTGGCCGAAGTCACCATCTGTGGCAGGCTCTGGTTCATGCTCTGGGTCAGGGTATCCACGTCGTTGGTAATCCGGCTCAGCACCTCGCCGTGGCTCACCCGGTCGAAATACGCCAGCGGCAGCCGGTTTATTTTGGTGCTAATCTGCTCCCGCAGGGAAAAGCTCACCCTATTGGAAATCCCGGTCAGGATAAACCCCTGGATATACTGCAAAACGGCGCTGGTCACATACACGCCCACACAGGTCATCAAAATCTTCGCAATCGCGTCAAAATCAATGCCACCGGTCCCAGCAATCATCGCCAGCATCCCGCTAAACAGTTCGTCGGTCGCCCCGGCCAAAATCTTCGGCCCCACTATGGCAAATATGGTCCCGCCTACCGCCAGCACTATGCACACAATGATTGCCGGCAGGTACCGGCCCAGGTACCGCATCAGCTTGCCCATGGTCCCTTTAAAATCCTGCGCCTTTTCGCCGGGCATCATGCCGGCCGGCCCGCCACCGCCAAACCCGCCCATCGGGCCCCGGCGCTGGTTTTTCGCACCTTGCTGCTGCGGCGCGGGGGAAGTGTTTTTCTCACTCATGCCAATTCCTCCTTCGACAGCTGGCTCTCCGCAATCTCGCGGTACGCCGGACAGTTTTCCAGCAATTCGCGGTGACGGCCAATGCCCACCACCTTGCCTTCGTCCATCACCACAATCTGCTCCGCATGCATGATGGTGGACACGCGCTGCGCCACGATCATCACGGTAGAATCCTTCGTATACGGTTTCAGCGCCGTACGCAGCTTTGCGTCGGTGGCAAAATCCAGCGCTGAAAAACTGTCGTCAAATATATACACCGGCGCTTTTTTCACCAGCGCCCGCGCTATGGACAGGCGCTGCCGCTGCCCGCCGGACACGTTGGTGCCGCCCTGGCTTATCGTCGTATCAAACCCATCCTCCATCGCGTCAATGAACTCGGTCGCCTGGGCCACCTCGGCCGCCTGGCGCAGCGTATCACTGTCCGCGTCCTCCTCGCCAAACCGCAGGTTAGAGCTAATATCCCCGGAGAACAGCAGCCCCTTCTGCGGCACATACCCAATATTCTCCCGCAATTCATGCTGGGTCAAATCCCGAATATCCACCCCGTCCAGCGTCACGCTTCCCTCGGACACATCATAAAACCGGGGAATCAGGTTAATCAGGGTCGATTTCCCACTGCCGGTAGCGCCAATAAACGCCGTGGTCTCGCCGGGTTTTGCGCTAAAGCTCACCTTCTCCAGCACGTCTTCCTCCGCGCCGGTATACCGGAACGACACATCGTGGAACGCCACTTCACCTTTCGCTTTCCCGCCCAGCGTCTTCGGCTGCTCGGGGTCGTTCACAATACTCTTGCTCACCAACACTTCGTTAATACGCTCCGCCGAAACCGACGCGCGCGGTATCATAATGAACATCATCGCAATCATCAAAAACGCCATAATGATCTGCATGGAGTACTGGATGAACGCCATCATGTCACCCACCTGCATGGCAGACTGGGATATCTGGTCCGCCCCCACCCACACAATCAGCAGCGACATCCCGTTCATCAGGAACATCATAATCGGCATCATCAGCGCAATGGCGCGCCCCACAAACAGGCTGTTCTGGGTCAAATCCCGGTTTGCCTTTTCAAAGCGTTTTTCCTGGAAATCCTGGTTCGCGAACGCGCGCACCACCATAATGCCGGTCAGGTTCTCGCGCGACACCAGGTTCAGCCGGTCTATCAGCTTTTGCATCCGCTTAAAGCGCGGCATCACCACCACATACAGCACGCCGATGATCACCAGAATAATCCCCACCGCCAGGCCGATAATCCAGCTCATACCCACCGATTTACGCAGCGCCATAATCACCCCGCCCACGCCCAGTATCGGCGCGTACACCAGCATACGCATCCCCATGGTGTACAGCATCTGCACCTGGGTCACGTCGTTGGTGGTCCGGGTAATCAGGCTGGCCGTGGAAAAGCGGTCCATCTCTGCATTGGTAAACCCGGTCACCTTGCCATACACATCCCGCCGCAAATCCCGCGCCACACCGGCGCCCATGCGGGAAAACAGGAACACCGCGCCAATGGTACACAGTACTTCTGCCAGGCTCAAGGCCAGCATCTGCAGCCCCGCCATAATGATATAGTTGGTCTGAATCTTATCGGTATCGGCGCCAAAGTTTTTATAAATCGCCTTGTCAAACACCGCCGCCACCGAGGTGGTCAGCGTCGCCGGCGTGTCCTGCGCTTTTTGAATCGCGTCGTCCAGCATCGCCTGCGGCGCGTTCTGCAGCATCGGCATCAGCTGCTGCAGCTGCTCCAAATCAAAGTTGGCGCTCACCTCGCTGGATTCGCCCACCTGCTGCCCGCTTTGCGCCGCGGCCTCCTGCACATAGGTCATCAGCGCATACACCCCGTGGGAAAACGCCGTCTCCGCCGCGGTCAGCTCGTCCCCTTCGGCGGTGCACACCAGCGCGTCTTTCGCCCCGGCCTCTGGAAAGGTTTTGTCCACCTGGGCACGTTCGCTGCCGGACAACTCCTCATACGGCGTATACGCCGCCGTCATGGCCGCGGCATCCTCGGCGTCCATGAACTTCTCCAGCAGCTGCATGGTGGCCGGGTCTATCACCTGTGGGGCCACCTCTTCTATACCGCTCTGCTGAATGCCTATGTTGATGATATTACTCATCACATTCGGCAGGTTCAAATCCAAAATCGCCTGTCCAAACAGCAGCACCACCGCCACCAACACCAGGCCGATGTATTTCTTCACATACCGGATCAGTTTTATCAAAACTGCCTCACTCCTTACTCTGTCTTTGTTCTTTTTGTCTGTATCCTTGCCTTTGTACACTCGCTTTATTTTTTACCTGCACACCACAACTATATATTTCGCCCAATGCGCAAGCTGTTTTCTGTACTGATCTACTCTGCCATCTCTGCATAAATTCCATCCGTTTGCACCAGCCGTTTTTCATCCCATCCATTCCCACTCTAATAGCCTCGCATCCTCTGCGCTCCCGCCCACTGTACTTTCACCCGTCGTCCTGCTCTTTTCCGGCGGCGCGCACCGTGTCCAGCGCATCACTCAGTTCATGCATCAGCCCCAGCAGCTGTGCGGCCTTTTCGTTCCCCAAAAGCTCCAGCGCCTGTTCCACCCGGCTCAAATACTCTCGCAGCGCCCGGGTCGCCACATCGTCGCCCTTATCTGTCAGCTTCAGGTAGGTTATGCGCCGGTCGCGTTTGTCCTCCACCCGGCGCAGGTACCCCTCTTCCTCCAGCAGCCCTATCTTCTGCGAAACCGCCGGTTTCGACTGCTTCATCATATGCGCCAGATGGCTCACGTTCACCGGGTTGCCGGTGCGGGCTTCCTCGCCGTGTATCGCCCCCAGCACCGCCAGGTCGCTGCGTTTCAGCGGCGGGGTCGGGTGCAGCCCGCCCCACACCCGGTGCAGCCGGGTAATCTCGAAAAACAGCTGCGCCGCCCGGGCATACTCGCTGTTTTCAAATTCCTTGAACCCATTTCTGTCTATCACGCGCCGTCCCCCTTCACCGAAACACGCCCTGCTCTTTCCCGCATTTTCGAACTATTTAAGCAACTTAATTAACCATGTTAACTATTCTATCAAAAAGACGCCACATGTCAATGGATTTCTTGCTCTTTTGCAAACAAATCTTTTCGCCTTTTCCTCCCGGTTTTTGTGCATTCAGCCCAAAGCCCGGCTGGCCGGGCCTTTCCGCCGCGCCAACAAAAAACAGCCGCCGGCAAACCTGCCGGCGGCCACACACCATGCTACCTCTACAAACTGCCTATCGCCGCCTTCACCCGGCTGGCCGCTTCCACCGTGCGCGCCTCGTCCCCAAACCCGGTCAGGCGAAAATACCCCTCGCCGTTTTTGCCAAACCCGGCGCCGGGGGTTCCCACCACCTTCGCCTTTTCCAGCAGGAAATCAAAAAACTCCCACGAGGACATACCGCCGGGACACGCCAGCCAGATATACGGGCTGTTCACCCCACCGCAGAACCACACGCCCACCTCGGCCAGCGCCGCGCCAATCACGCCGGCGTTGCGCCGGTAGGCCGCCACATTCTCAATGCTCGCGGCCATTCCCTCCGGCGAAAACACCGCCTCGGCCCCGCGCTGCACAATATACGGCACCTCGTTAAACTTGGTGGCCTGCCGCCGTCCCCACATGCGGTTCAATTCGGCCCCCGCCGGGCGCAGCGCCTTCGGCACCACCGTGTACCCACAGCGCGTCCCTGTAAAGCCCGCCGTCTTGGACAGCGAGCATATCTCCACCGCGCACTCCGCCGCGCCATCCACCTCATAAATAGAATGCGGCACGTCGGCGTCGGTAATGAAACACTCATACGCCGCGTCGAACAAAATCACCGCGCCGTTTTCCCGGGCATACGCCACCCAGGCGGCCAGCTGCTCTTTTGTGTACGCCGCGCCGGTGGGGTTGTTCGGGCTGCAGATATAAATAATATCCGCCTTCGTGCCGGCCTCCGGCATCGGCAAAAATCCATTCTCCCGCGTGGCCGCCAGATAGGAAATCTGCCGCCCGGCCATCAGGTTCGCGTCCACATAGGCTGGGTACACCGGGTCGGGAATCAGCACCGTGTTGTCCGGCCCAAACAGCTCTATAATATTGCCCATGTCGCTCTTGGCGCCATCGGAAATAAATATCTCGTCCAGGCCCAGCTGCACATCCCGCTTTGCATAATACCCCTGCACCGCACTGCGCAAAAACTCGTACCCATGCTCCGGCCCATACCCATGAAAGCTCGCGGCGTCGCCCATCTCCCGCACGGCTTTTTCCATTGCTGCCACCACCGGCGGGGCCAGCGGCCGGGTCACATCGCCTATCCCCAGGCGAATCACATCCGCCTGCGGGTTCTTTTCCTTGTACGCCGCCACCCGGTGGGCAATCTCCACAAACAAATAACTATCCGCCAGCTTTGAAAAATTCGGGTTTACCTGCATATTTCTCTCCTTTGCCTTGCGCCCATTCACTCCTTGCCCTGCCTGAATGAATCACCGGAAATACAAATCCTTCGTCGGGAACTGCGGCTCACAGGTGAAGCGCACCCCCAGCTTACGGAAGGTATCCGCGTCATCCTGCGTAATGATATCCGAGCAATGCGCGTCGCACCCGCGCAGCTCCGGCAGCCGCCGCAGCGCCAGGTCGGCGGTGGGGTTGGTCGCTGCCGAAATGGACAGCGCCAGCAGTACTTCTTCCAGCTTCAACACCGGGTACCGGCTGCCCAACATTTCCTTTTTCAGCCGCACGATCGGCTCCAAAACAATCGGCGATATCAGCAGAATTTCATCCGCAATCCCGGCCAGCGTCTTAATGGAATTCAGCACCACACTGGCGGTGTCGTTCATCAGCTCGCTGGACTTCCCGGTAATTATCGTCCCGTCCGGCAGCTCCATAGCCACCGCGCTGCGTCCGCTGTTCTGTGCCTTTTCCAGCGCCGGCGCCACCACCAGCCGCTCCTGCGGGTGCAAATCCAGCGAGGTCATCAAAAACTCTATCCGCTGTACCGAGTCCGCGTCCCGCTCCCCCTGCACATAGGCGCAGCGTTCCTTGTACCACCGGCGAATAATCTCCTGCCGGCTAGCCTCCCGCACCACCGCGTCGTTGGAAATGCACCGGCCTATCATGTTCACACCCATGTCGGTGGGGGACTGGTAAATATCCTCCCCGGTCACCCGCTTCAAAATAGCGCGCACCACCGGGAACACTTCCACGTCACGGTTATAGTTCACCGCCGTCACACCATATGCCGACAGGTGAAACGGGTCTATCATGTTCACGTCTTTCAAATCGGCGGTCGCCGCCTCATACGCCACGTTCACCGGGTGCTGCAGCGGCAGGTCCCATATCGGGAAGGTCTCATACTTCGCGTACCCGGCCTTCACCCCGCGCTGGTTTTCGTGGTACAGCTGGGACAAACAGGTCGCCAGCTTCCCGCTGCCGGGTCCCGGCGCCGTCACCACCACCAGCGGACGGGTTGTTTCAATATACGGGTTCGCGCCATACCCCTCCTCCGACGCAATCACCTCCACGTCAGACGGATACCCCTTGGTCAGGGTATGTACATACACCCTTTCGCCCCGCATCTCCAGCTTCTTGCGAAAGTTGTCCGCCGCGGGCTGGCCGGTATACTGGGTAATCAATACCGAGCCAATAAACAGCTCCATCTTGCGCAGGTTGTCTATCAGCCGCAGCACATCCAGGTCATAGGTAATGCCAATATCCGCGCGAATCTTATTTTTCTCTATCGCCTTGGCGCTGATGCACAGCACAATCTCCGCCTGGTCTTTCAGCTCTGCCAGCAGTTTCACCTTGTTGTTTATGTCAAACCCCGGCAACACCCTGGCCGCGTGGTGGTCGTCAAACAGCTTCCCGCCAAACTCCAGGTACAGCTTTTCAAAACGCTCCACCCGCTGGCGAATACGGGTGGATTGTTCGCGTATATATGTTTCGTTGTTAAACCCTATTTCTCTTCCCATCTCTCCTGCCCTCTTGTTTCCCTCTATTGTTCATGCCTTCCGTGTTTTTGCTCTTTCCTTACAACACGCCGCCTCACATCACAATATACGCGTCCCGTTCCGGCCCCACCGATACCGTACCAATGCGGCACCCCACGCTCTCTTCCACAAAATCTATATATGCGCGCGCCGCGCTGGGCAAATCGCTCTTATCCCGTATGCCGGACACATCCACCTTCCAGCCCGCCATGGTTTTCAGCACCGGCTTCGCGTTTTCCAGCTCCACCCCATACGGAAACTCATGCACCACGCCGCCGTCTACCTCATACCCCACGCACACCGGAACTTCGTCCATATAGCTCAGCACGTCCAGCATGGTCAGCGCCAGCTCGTCCGCGCCCTGCATGCGGCAGCCATACCGGGTGGCCACCACGTCAAACGCGCCCACCCGCCGCGGCCTGCCGGTGGCCGCGCCATATTCGCCGCCCTCTTCGCGCAGCGCGTCCGCCTCGGAGCCAAACATCTCGCTGACAAACGGCCCCTCCCCCACACAGGTGGAGTACGCCTTGGTCACGCCGATGCTCTTATCCAGCTTGCGGTTGGGCACCCCGGCGCCAATCGGCGCATACGCCGCCACTGTGTTGGAGGAGGTCGTGTACGGGTAAATGCCAAAATCAATATCGCGCAACGCGCCCAGCTGCGCCTCAAACAAAATATCCGCGTGGTTTTCTGCCGCCGCGTCCAGGTACAGCCCCGTGTCACACAGGTACGGGCCAAACTCCTCGGCATACACCTTTAGCCACTCCCACACCGTGTCAAACGACAGCGCCGGCGCGTGGTAAATGCCCTGTACCGACAGGTTCTTGAAATCCACCAGCGCTTTCACTTTTTCTTTAATGTCATCCAAATGCAGCAGGTCCGCCATGCGCAGGGCTTTCTTCATATACTTGTCGCCATACGCCGGCGCAATGCCCCGCCGGGTGGAACCAAACGCCGCCTTGCCCAGCCGCTCTTCCTCCAGCACGTCCAGCAGCGGGTAATACGGCAGGCAGATGGTCGCCCGCTGGCTTATCTTCAGGTTCTTGGGTGACACCGCCACACCCTTTTCGCTCAGGGTTTTGCGTTCCTCAAACAAATGCGCCAGGTCTATCACCATGCCGCTGCCCATCACATTCACTACGTCTTCCCGCAAAATGCCGGACGGCATCAGGTTCAAAATAAACTTGCCCCGTTCATTTATCACGGTATGCCCGGCGTTGTTCCCGCCCTGATAGCGCACCACCACGTCATAGCTTTCGCTCAGCAGGTCCACCATCCGGCCCTTGCCTTCGTCTCCCCAGTTAATTCCGGTAATTGCAGTTAACATGGTTTTTTCCCTCCGTTTGCGGTCTTAGGACTTAGCAAAAACAGTCCGCCCATAACCGTACATTCCATCCGGTATTGTATCATAGAACCGGGGCCGGAACAATATCCGCCCCTCGGTTTTTCTGTTTTTCGCGCCCAAAATGCAGAAAGAGAGAAAAATGCCTTGACAAGGCAGGGAAAACACGCTATAAAAAGTAATAGGTTTCGGCACACTGGCAGCGTGCAGGCTGCGCCCCGCGCATTTCTGCCCGCGCTGGCAATTACTTTTAAGAAGGAGGGTGCGTCAGATGGTATTCGACCGCATTCGCCAGATCCTCAGCGACCAGTTAGACATTGAAGAGGACAAGATTACCATGGAGTCCGATATTGTAGAAAACCTGGAGGCCGACAGCCTGGATGTCGTAGACCTGGTAATGACCATCGAGGACGAGTACAATATCGAGGTACCCGACGACCAGATTGAAAACTTCCGCACGGTCGGCGATGTGGTACGTTATATCGAGGAAAACACTTAATTTCTTGTATAACTTCCAGCCCCCTGCCGTTTTCGCGGGGGCTGTTATTTTTTACCTTGACCACCCACTGACAAAAGGAGGCACCATAATGGCCAACGACAACAAAAAAATGGTGGAGGCCATCACCCCCATCGACCAGGACTTTGCCCAATGGTACACCGACATCTGCCTGAAGGCAGAGCTGGTGGATTATTCCTCGGTGAAGGGGTTCACCATTCTGCGCCCGTACGGGCAGGCCATCTGGGAAAACATCACACGCATTCTGGACGGCATGTTCAAGGCCACCGGCCACGAAAATGTCGCCATGCCGCTGCTCATTCCGGAAAGCCTGCTGCAAAAGGAAAAAGACCACGTCAGCGGTTTCGCGCCGGAGGTTGCCTGGGTCACCCGCGGCGGCAGCGAAGAGCTGGAAGAACCCATGTGCATCCGCCCCACCAGCGAGACGCTGTTCTGCGACCACTTCTCGCAGATACTGCACACCTGGCGGCAGCTGCCGCTCTTGTATAACCAGTGGTGCAGCGTGGTGCGCTGGGAAAAAAGCACCCGTCCCTTCCTGCGCACACGGGAGTTCTGGTGGCAGGAAGGCCACACCATCCACGAAACGGCCGAGGAAGCCATCGCCGAAACCCGCCAGCAGCTGGATACCTACGCCGAGCTGTGTGAGGATCACCTGCTCATGCCGCTTTTGAAAGGTCAAAAAACCGAGAGCGAAAAATTCGCCGGCGCGCAGGCCACCTACGCCATCGAGGCCATGATGCACGACGGCAAAGCGCTGCAGGCCGGCACCAGCCATTATTTTGGCGACGGTTTCTCCCGCGCGTTTGACGTTACCTTCGCCGGCCGGGACAACACCCTGCAGTACCCGTTCGAGACCAGCTGGGGCGTCTCCACCCGTCTCATCGGTGGCATCATCATGACCCACGGCGACAACGAGGGCCTCATCCTGCCGCCCGCGGTGGCGCCGTTCCAGGTGGTCATCATCCCGGTGGCCCAGCACAAGGAAGGCGTGCTGGACAAGGCATATGAACTGAAAGAACGCCTGTCCAAGTTCGTCCGGGTCAAGCTGGACGACAGCGATAATTCCCCCGGCTGGAAATTCAGCGAGTGGGAGATGCGCGGCGTGCCCCTGCGGCTGGAAATCGGCCCAAAGGACATCGAAAACGACCAGTGCGTGCTGGTCCGGCGGGACACGCGCGAAAAATCCTTCGTTCCGCTGGCAGACCTGGAAACCGCCATTCCCTCCCTGCTGGACGCGCTGGCCGCCGCCCTGTACGAAAAAGCAGCCCAGAACCTCGCAAACCGCACCTGGTCCTACGCCACCATGGACGAAATTGTGGCAAAAGCCAACAGCGAAAACGGCTACATCCGCGCCATGTGGTGCGGCGAAGAAGCCTGCGAAGACACCATGAAGGAACAGGCCGGCCTTTCCAGCCGCTGCATTCCGTTCGAGCAGGAAACCCTGGCCGCCACCTGCCCGGTCTGCGGCCAGCCCGCGAAGCACATGGTGGTCTGGGGCAAGGCATACTAATCTCCCGTTATTATTTATTTGCTACAAAACCACCGCCCTATTCAAGTATAAACCCACCGGCCGGATGCGCAGCAGCTGCACATCCGGCCGGTATTTTTCGTCTATATCATATCCTCCTGCGAAGCTCTCATCCACATAAACCCTTTACAAACAACACCTTTCACACTCTTATGCCCACATCAGCAAAAAGAACATTGCAAGCACAAACGCACTATTCCGGCGGCATCTCCGGCAGCGGCGGCACCACCAGCGCGTACACCTGCGTCGGGGAAACCCCCGCACATCATACGGCGGTTATGCCTGCATCGGCGCATTGTTTTGTTGATAGTTCATGCCGCATTTCCCTCTCCATCTTTCTGCTCGCTCTCCGGCGCGTCCGGTTTTTCTTTGCGCCAGCGGAACATATACAGCAGCACCACCGCCAGGAAAATCCCCAGCGATATCCACTGGCTGGTGGACAGCACATACACCCCGCGTACCACGTCCCCCCGGAAAAACTCCAGCACAAAACGCAGCACACTATAAATCAGCAGATACAGCGGCAGCGCCAGCCACTTTCGCCGCATCCGCCGCACCACAACCGCCAGCACCACAAACAGCACCAGGTTGCACCCTGCCTCTATCAGCTGAATCGGCAGCAGCGGCACGTCGTTTGGCGCGGCAATCGCACGGGTGTACACGATACCCCACGGTACCTCCATGCCCCAGCAGCAGCTGCCCAAAAAGCACCCAATGCGCCCAAACACATGAAACAGTGGAATGGCCGGCGCCGCCAGGGCCGCCGTGGTCTTGAACGAAACCTTGTACTTGCGGCAGTACCAGTACACCGCCACCAGCCCGCCTATCATCCCGCCGTAAAACACAATCCCGGCGGACAATATCTCCCACAAAATAACCGGGTGTTGCCGTATCAATGCCCAGTTTCGCACCACAACCGGAATCATGGTAAGGATGTGCAGCAGCTTTGCGCCAATCAGCACCCCCACCACCGCCAACAGCCCAATATGCAGCAGGTCATCACCGGGCAACCGCCCCACCTTGCCGCCACGGTTGGTCAGGTACACATATAAAAACGCAACCGCGGCCCCCACCAGCGCCATCAGGCCATAGGTAGGAATCTCGCGTCCAAAAACAACCAAAAAAGGATACATGGCACGCTCCTTGCGGGGAAATTTCCTGCAGCGGCACCGCCACAGACAAAAAACGAGCTGAAATTGTAAACACAAATCCAGCTCATTTTTTATGCTATTTTAAGTAGGCATCGGCATACTCCAAAACAAACCGGATGGACTAATAATAGCCATAATATGCCAAATCCGAGCACGCCAGGCAACCTACGCAAACGGTGCAGGTAACAAACTCAATCGCGCCAATCGCCAGCGCAATGATGGACAGAATCAGGCCCACCGTCGCTTTGCTGTCGCCCGGGAACTTTTTACGCGCGTTAATGGACAAAATCAAGCCCACAATGGCCAGACCCAACGGCAGGAACCCAACATACGGAATCCAGCCAACCAACAACAGCGCCAGCGCAACAATGCCGCAAACCATGCCTGCCGTACCGCTGCCACCACCAGAACCTATGGGCGGAGGAGGCGGAGGGAACCCGCCGCCATACATGGGCGGGGGCGTCTGGGGCATCTGATAGTTCGGCTGCGGTGCCATAGGCGGAGGCGCCATCGGCTGGGGTGGGGGTGGTGCCGCGTTCGGATCCTGATAACCAGGGTTCGGATTCGGTTGATAATCCATAATTCACACCTCAAAATCATAAATTTGTTTTGGAAAGCAAAACACAATATACCCTAGTTTCAAGGATAACAAAAAGTTGTGGGGTTGTCAAACAAAACCCGCCGAGGAATACACTTTTTAAAGGGAACAAGCCTCATTAATTTGAAACAAAAAGATATGGTCCCCCCGCGCTTCCCACGCTGCTGCCGTAAGCGCATTCCCAAAACCTCTCGCTCAGCCTACCCTCTGCTTTTCCGGCGATAATTCCACACCGACAGCAAAAAGAACACCACCGACGCGCCTGCCAGCACCAGCACGCTGCCCCACAGGGGAAACACCGCGTCTCCATACGTCAGGCGCACCCCCATCTGCTGCCATAGTTCATCCTGCACCGCCGCCGGCACCCCTTCATACGACGCAGCCGCCGGCCCCCGCAACACCAAATACCGCAGCAGCACCGCCGCGTGGGTGGTGGGAAACAGTTTCACTGCCCACTGCGCGCCTTCCGGCAGCGCACCCACCGGCATATACATGCCGGTCAAAAATCCCACCAGCACCCCCACCACTGTACTGGCCCCCACAAAGGCGCCGTTGGTGGACAAAAACGTAATAATGAAAAACACCATGCAAACACCGGAAACCAGCGCCAGCACCATCACGCCCAGTATCGCCAGCAGCACCGGGATACTCGGCAGCACCGCGCCGCCCGCCAGCAGCCAGCCCCCCGCCAGCACCAGGGCCAGCAGCGTCATCAGCCCCGCTGCCACCAGCCCGCCGCCCATATACCCTGCCACCAGGCGGCTGCGCTTCACCGGTGAAGCCAAAAAATCCCGGCTCACTTTTTTCTCCCGGTCACTTACCAAAATCCCCAGCGCCCCCATGGCGGTGGTCACCGGCGCCACCGCACAGATGCCCGCCACCAGCCAGCTGCCCACAAACAACGTGGCATCCGGCAGCTCTGCCAGCGACGTCTCCAAATTATCCGCCAGAAAAAACAGGTACAGCCCCAAAATTATCAGCACCCCCAGCAGCGAAAAAATCACCGCTGACCGGTCCCGAAAATACACCTTTGCATTACGCGAAATCACCGCTCGAGTACTCATCATGCCCCGCCTCCCTCTACGTCGCTTTTGGCAATCGCCAGGAACGCGTCCTCCAGCGATCCCTTCCTCACCTCAAAATTTTTAAACAGCTTTTGGTACGTACCCAGCAGCGGCAGCGCCTCCATGGTGGAAGACAGGTTTATCACAAACACCGCGCCATTCTCGTGGAACGGCACCGCCTTTTCCGCCAGCAGTGCGCGCGCCGCGCCGGCATCCTTCGCTTCAAACCACAGCGCATCGCTGGAATATTCCTCCCGCAGGCTGGGCGGCGTCCCTTTCGCCAAAATGCGCCCATGCCCCATCATAATCACATAGTCCGCCGCAGCCGCCTCCTCCATGTAATGGGTGGTCAGCAGCACGGTGGTACCGCTTTGCTGCTGCAGCGCGCGCACCGTCTCCCAAATCGCCTTCCGGCTGGAAGGGTCCAGCCCGGCGGTCGGCTCGTCCAGGAACAGCACCTCCGGCGTGTTCACCAGCGCCCGGGCAATATCCGCCCTGCGGCGCGGCCCGCCGGACAGCTTTTCATACCGTCGGTCTATGAACTCCCGCAAATGCAGCGCCGCGCACAGCTCGTCCACCCTGCCGCGCAGCTGCCGGGCGCTCAGCCCGTAAAACGACCCCCGTACCAGCAGGTTCTCCCGCACGCTCAGCTTCCCGTCCAGCAGGCTTTGCTGAAACACCACCCCAATACATCCGCGTATCGCCGCGTCGTCCTTGCCCAGCACATATCCGCCGATGCGCACCTCGCCCGCGTCCTTCGGCAGCAGGGTGGCCAAAATGTCAATGGTGGTAGATTTCCCCGCCCCATTCTCCCCCAGCAGCGCAAACAGCTGCCCTTTTTCCACATAAAAGTCGGTTCCCTGCACCGCTTTTACCGCGCCATACCTCTTGCATAGGTTTTCCACCACAATCATTTTATCCATGGGGCCCCTCCCCAGATACCGCGCTTTGTTTTTGCTTGCGCCCCTGAATCGCTTTGTTTATCTTTTCCGCATCCAGCTTTGCCTGCAGTACAAACACCCCGGCCACACAGCCGTACACCGCCAGGCAGATTCCCGCCGTAACGCCCAGCCACAGCGGCCGCATGGGGAACCAATGAAACACCAGCCCCCCCAGCACAAAAACAACCGCCAACACACACGCAATCTGCGATAAAATGCGCACCGGGCCATATTCCTCCGGCAACAGCGCATCCAACACTGCCTCCGCCACCGCTATCACCAGCGTCACCAGAAAATACTGCAGTATCTCCACCACCCGCAGCACGCCCACCACGTCGAACAAATTCAGCAGCGAAATGATGGCAACCAGCGCCGTGAAGGAAACACACCATGTGACCAGCACAAACCATACTCGTTTCATTTCATTCCCCTCCCAGGCCAAATTTCTTTTTAAAGTCCGGAACATAGTGCCGGTTCACCAGCACCTTTTCGCCGTTTCCCAACAGCGCCTCCAGCCGGCCGCCCATGGTGGGCCGCACACTTTCCACCGCCAGCGTGTTCAAAATCACACTTTTCCCCACCCGCACAAAACTGGTGGCCGCCAGCTTTTCTTCCAGCTCATACAGCCGCGCCTCGCACTGGTACACGTCGGCCGCACTATACGCAAATGTTTTTTCCTCCACACTTTCAAAGTAAAAAACCTCCTGCAGCGCCAGGTTATACTGGCGTCCGTCTTTACTTGCCGGCAGGGAAAACGCATACAGCTGTATCTGCTGCACCAGCGCCGCCAGCCGCTCATCCATCATGCCACAGCGAATAGTAATCTCCACCTCGGCATTCTCCGGGTTTTGTTCTATCTGCAGTTTCACCGGCCGTCCCCCTTTGTTTGTACTCACACTAGGTACCCACTGATTAAAGCCCGGCACGTTCGGGCGGCACATCTTTGCCCGAATGGCACACCGCAAAATCCTCGACAATAACGGGTATTAACCCCGGGGCAGAACCCCGGCCCCGCGCTTCGCGCATTTCCCGCGGCAGCCCGTAGGCCGCCATCCTTTGAATCTCTTGGGCAGAGACCGCGGGGTGTTATACCCGTTGTCGCCCTCCTCACTCGGCCATGAGAATGCAAGCATTCGCGTGGCGCTCGCTTCGTCGGGCAATAAACCTATTATTGCCTGCGGTTTTGCGATGCACCCTCGGTCAAACCTGCACCCCCGGCCCGCACCGCCATTTAATCATCGCTTACCTAGTATCATAGGTCCGCCCGCCAAACTTTACAAGAAAAAATCGGCAAGCTGCATTTTGGCCGGGGTAAGCTGCACCGGCTACCCCAGCACGCATACAAGCATTCACGTGGCGCTCGCTTCCTCAGTTAATAAAAACACCCGGGAAACGCACACCAATCAGCGTTTCTCCGGGCATTTTTGGTTTTTGTTGTCGCTTCCGGCAGCCTACTGCAGCAGCTCGGTCATCGCCTTAACATCCTCCCCGCTCAGCTGACCAAACGTTTTCCCATACATGCGCTGCATCTCCAGCCGCCTGTTAATATAGTCGCTCCCTTTTTGAAACGTATCTGCGTCCAGCGTCGGCTGCAGTTCTGCATAAGCTGTTTTCACGTCTTTTATGCTGGCAAAGCTCGCCAGATTTTCCAGAAACGAAATCTTGGGGGCATTCCGAACCGGCGGAACACTGCTTTCCTCCACCGTGCGTCGGCACAAGGTGCAAAACTCCCCCTGGTTGCCGGTTTTCCCGCACACACAGGTCCAGGTGCCGTTCGCTTCTTTTTCATACCACGCGAAGGCATCCGCTCCATACTGTGTCTTCACCCGCAACAGCTCCTGCCAGGACAGTGGCCGCGCCATTCCAGACACCCCGGCAAACGGGCCAGGCTCGCCGCCCTCCGGCACCACCTGCAGAAAAGCATCGAAATACCTTGCGCCGCTCACCTGTTGTTCGTCGGCCCCGGCCAGTGGCACCGCCCATTCCAGCACCCCACCCATGGACGAGCATACCTCTTCCACCAGTGGCTGCGTGTTCTCCCACAGCACCTCACCGTCTGCCCCATACAGGCGCAGCTGTGCTGCCAGGCGCCGCGGTGCAGGCCCCTGGGCATAGGCTTTCACGTGCAGGGTACACAAGGGCGGCTCTCCCTTGCGCCGGGAAAAGACCGCCTGCAATGGCCGAAGAGGGGTATTCACCGCACAGTCCCGCGCATACATCTGGGCCAGCTTTGCGGGTGCTGCGGACTCCTCCAGCTGGGCACGTAATTCCGCGTTTTTTTTGCTCTTATATGCCAGCGCCGCTTGCAGGTGTGCCTCGTCTTCCATCGCCTGATAGGCCATCAATATATTATGCTCGGCCATTCGCCCATACTTCGCGCCGTCCAGCCCTTTGGCTTCTGCCTCCTTCTTGGGGATCCAATAGGTCAGCACTACAACCCCAACAATAATCACAATGAGAAAAACGGCCGCCAAAATATTCAGCATGGGGTTTTACCCTCTCGGGTACTTCAGCGCCGCCTGTGCCGCAGCCAGCCGGGCTATCGGCACCCGGAACGGCGAACAGCTCACATAATCCAGCCCTACCCGGTGGCAGAACTCCACGCTGGTGGGGTCACCGCCGTGCTCACCGCAAATACCCACGTGCAGTTTCGGGTTCGCCTTGCGGCCCAAATCGCACGCAATCTCCACCAGCTTGCCCACGCCGTTTTGGTCCAGGTGCGCAAACGGGTCAGATTCATATATCTTGCTTTCATAGTAATACTCCAGGAATTTCCCGGCGTCGTCGCGGGAAAAACCAAAGGTCATCTGGGTCAGGTCGTTGGTGCCAAAGCTAAAGAAATCCGCATCCTTGGCAATCTCGTCGGCGGTCAGCGCCGCGCGCGGAATCTCTATCATGGTGCCAACCTCATAGGTCATGTCGCTGCCCGCGTCCGCAATCAGCCGGTCGGCGGTATCGGTGACAAATCCCTTCACATACCGGAACTCCTTCACCTCACCCACCAGCGGAATCATAATCTGCGGCACGATCTTCAGCCCGCATTTCTTGCTCACCGCCAGCGCCGCGTTAATAACAGCGGTGGTCTGCATCTCGGCAATCTCCGGGAAGGAAACCGCCAGGCGCACCCCGCGGTGGCCCATCATGGGGTTAAATTCATGCAGCGAATCAATCACGTTATGCAGGTGCTGCACCGTAATGCCCAAATCCGCCGCCAATGCCTGAATCTCACCCTCTACCGTGGGCAGGAACTCGTGCAACGGCGGGTCCAGATAACGAATGACCACCGGCCGCTCGCCCATCACCTCGTACAGCTTTTCAAAGTCTCCCTGCTGGTACGGCAAAATCTTCGCCAGCGCCTTTTTGCGGGCGTCTACGTCGGTCGCCACTATCATTTCGCGCATCGCCTTAATGCGCTCCGGGTCAAAGAACATGTGTTCGGTACGGCACAGGCCAATGCCCTCGCACCCAAAATCCGAGGCATGCTGCGCGTCCTTCGGGGTGTCCGCGTTGGTGTACACTTCCAGCTGGCGCACCTCGTCCGCCCACTCCATCAATGTGTTGAAATCGCCGGAAATCGCCGCCTCGGTGGTGGGAATCGCTTCCCCATACACGTTACCGGTGGAACCATCCAGCGAGATGAACGCCCCTTCCTTATAGGCAACCCCGCCAATGGTGAACTGCTTCTTGTCATAATCCACCACCAGCTCGCCCAGGCCGGACACACAGCAGGTCCCCATGCCGCGCGCCACCACGGCGGCGTGGCTGGTCATGCCGCCGCGCGCCGTCAAAATACCCTGCGCCACCGCCATACCCTCTATGTCCTCGGGGCTGGTTTCCAGCCGCACCAAAATCACCTTTTTCCCCTCAACATGCCATTTATAGGCATCCTCGGCGGTGAAGACAATCTGCCCTGCGGCAGCGCCCGGCGACGCCGCCAGCCCTTTGCCAATTGCGGTGGCATTTTTCAGCGCCACCGGGTCAAACTGCGGGTGCAGCAGGCTGTCCAGCTGCTTTGGTTCCACCCGCATGACCGCCTCGTTCTTGTCTATCATGCCCTCGGCCACCAGGTCTGTGGCCACCTTCAGCGCGGCGGCAGCGGTACGTTTGCCGCTGCGGGTTTGCAGCATATACAGTTTGCCCGCTTCAATGGTAAACTCCATATCCTGCATATCACGGTAGTGGCTTTCCAGCTTCTTCGCAATATTCTGAAATTCCTCAAACACCTCGGGCATCTGCTCTTCCAGGTGGCTGATCGGCGACGGCGTGCGAATACCCGCCACCACGTCTTCGCCCTGCGCGTTAATCAAGTATTCGCCAAACAACTTCGCTTCGCCGGTGGCCGGGTTGCGGGTAAACGCCACGCCGGTACCGGAGGTCTCGCCAGAGTTTCCAAACACCATGCTCTGTATGTTCACGGCGGTGCCCCAATTATAGGGGATTTCGTTCATGCGGCGATAGGTGTTTGCGCGGGGGTTGTCCCAGCTGCGGAACACCGCGCGTACCGCTTCAATCAACTGTACGCTGGGCTCTGCGGGAAAATCCTCGCCCTTCTTTTCGCGGTACAGCGCCTTAAACTTCTGCACCAACGCCTTCAGGTCATCGGCGGTCAGCTCGGTATCTTCCCGCACGCCCTTTTCCTCTTTCATGGCGTCAATAATTTTCTCATACTCGGTTTTTGGCTGCTCCATCACCACGTCGGAGAACATCTGGATAAACCGGCGGTAGCTGTCATACGCAAAGCGCGCATTGCCGGTTTTTTCTATCAGCCCCTCCACCACTTCGTCGTTAATGCCCAGGTTCAAAATGGTATCCATCATGCCGGGCATAGACGCGCGCGAACCAGAGCGCACCGACACCAGCAGCGCGTTGTTTTTGTCGCCAAACTTCTTGCCGGTAATCTCTTCTATCTTGCCCATATAGGCAAAAATCTCGTCCTGAATCTCCGGCGCAATCTGCCGGCCATCGTCATAATACCGGGTACACGCCTCGGTGGTCACGGTAAATCCCTGCGGCACCGGCAGCCCCGCATTGGTCATTTCTGCCAAATTCGCGCCTTTGCCGCCCAGGAGATCCCGCATGTCCTTGTTGCCTTCGCTGAACAAATAAACATATTTTGTACTCAAGATTGTATCCCTCCTGCATTTTAAATACTTGCCATGCCGCTGGCATCCATCGGTCGTTTTTGTTTACGCGTCCCATTATAACAGAATATAAGGGCAAGTGCCAGCCTCCCGCGTGTAAACAAAAAGTTTTATGCTTTCTTCCTTCTCGCCGTTTTGCCCCTTGAAAAAAATCCACAATCCGGTAAACTTAAGTAAGCACTCTGATTGAATCCCCTGGCGGCGTCTTTGCGATCTTTTTTTGCCGAAGCGTCGTTGCCAGGGCCTTAAATATCACTGGTATTCGCGGCGTTGCCGCCTGGACCCGGTGAAAAAATCCTGGCAAATCCACCCATCCGGGATTCATCGGCACTTCTAAAACTGGATGGAAATTGTGAATGGTGCGGCAGAATATCGTTAACCAAATTTAAAAAGAGTCCCAAAACACAACGGAGGCGCGGCAATGAACCTGCATGGAAAAGACATAAAAATTTTCACCGGTAACTCCAACCCACCCCTGGCGGCCGCCATGGCGGAAAGTCTGGGCATCCCGGTGGGAAAAAGTGAAGTGGGGCTGTTTTCCGACGGCGAAATCCGGGTAGACATCAACGAAAGCGTGCGCGGCAACGATGTGTACGTCATCCAAAGCACCTCCAGCCCGGTAAACCGCCACCTGATGGAACTGCTCATCATGATCGACGCGTTCCGGCGCGCCTCGGCCGAGCGTATCACGGCGGTCATGCCATACTACGGCTATGCCCGCCAGGACCGCAAAAGCAAAGCACGGGACCCCATCACCGCCAAGCTGGTGGCGGACCTTATCACCGAAGCCGGCGCCGACCGCGTGCTGACCATGGACCTGCACGCGCCCCAGATCCAAGGCTTTTTCAACATCCCGGTGGACCACATGGTGGGCATGCCCATCCTGGCGCCGTACTATGAGCGGCTGCTGCGCAAAAAACCCGAACTGGCCGAGACCTTGGTCATCATGAGCCCGGACCTTGGCAGCGTAAACCGCGCCCGCGCTTTTGCAGAACGGCTGGACAAACCGCTGGCCATCGTGGACAAGCGCCGCCCAAAGCCAAACTCCAGCGAAGTGATGAACATCATCGGCGAAATCAAGGACAAAGACGTGCTTATCGTGGACGATATGATTGATACCGCGGGCACGCTGGTAAACGCCGCCGCCGCAGTGCTGCAGCGCGGGGCGCGCAGCGTGTCGGCCTGTGCCACCCACGCGGTGCTGTCCGGCCCGGCGGTGGAGCGCATCCAAACCTCCGTATTAGAGGAAATTGTGGTGCTGGACACCATCCTGTTGCCACCAGAAAAGCAAGACCCCAAGATAAAGGTACTCACCTGCGCGCCGGTCATGGCCGAGGCGGTCTCCCGCATCTACGCCGACAAGCCGGTCTCCACCCTGTTCCGGTAGCGGGCCTTTCCGCCAAACCCCAAAAATGGCAACAACAAGCCAAGACAGGCGGCCGCACCGGCCCGGAGGAATACAGCATGTTTTTTAAACGCAACACCGCCGGGGTCGAGTGGGTCATCGCGGGCCTGGGCAACCCCGGCAAAAAGTACGACGGTACCCGGCACAACATCGGGTATGCCGCGCTGGACTTTTTGGCGGCGGAATGGAACATCGAGGTGCGCCGCTCGATATTCGACGCGCTCTGCGGCAACGGCACCGCCGCCGGGCACAAGGTACTGCTGCTAAAACCGCAAACTTTCATGAACCGCTCGGGCATCAGCCTGCTGGCCGCCGCCGAGTATTATAAGCTGCCGCCGGAGCGGGTACTGGTTCTGTGCGATGACGTCACGCTGGCGCCGGGGGTGCTGCGCATCCGGGCGGGCGGCTCTGCCGGCGGGCATAATGGCCTGAAAAGCATCATCACCTTCCTCGGGGAAGATTTTCCCCGCATCCGCATGGGCGTGGGGGACAAACCCCTGGCGGAATACGACCTGGCGGACTGGGTTCTGGGCCGCTTCACCGCGGAAGAAAAAGCAGAAATCGATACCCGCCTGCCGGATGTTGCCGCCGCTGCCCTTCTGTGGATGGACGGGAAAGAAAGCGACGCCATGAGCCGTTTCAACGGAACTGCCCGGTAAAGCCTGCGCGGCAGTATACTGCTTCCCTTTTTCGTTTTCCCGCGCTGTTGCGCCCGCCCCTTCCATAACACCCGCCCTGTCTTTTCCACACAGCCGCCCCTCTTTCTTCAACCAATATCGTAGATATCTTTCCCAAAACACAGGAAAAAACCTATGCTGACCCTTTCTATACAAAACACCCCCGAATACAAAAGGCTGTCGGCCGCCGTGCAGGGAACCCCCGGCGCCACAGCCTTGTTTGGTTTGCCGCCCGCCGCCCGCGCGTTGGTGGCCGCCGCCCTGGCGCGGGACACGGCCCGCCCACTGCTGGTTATCACCCCGGGCGAGGCGGAAGCCACCCGCTTTGCGGCGGACACCGCCACCCTGGGCATCCCCTCGGCGGTATACCCCGCGCGGGATTTTGTACTGCGCAACATCGAGGCCACCACCCGCGAGTACGAATACCGCCGGCTGGAGGTCCTGGGCCGGCTGGTGGGCGGTCGGGTACAGCTGGTGGCTGCGCCGGTGGAGGCGCTGCTGCAGCGCACCCTGCCAAAAGCAGACTTCCTTGCCGGCACCCTCACGCTGAAACCCGGTCTCACCCTGCCGCAAAACCAGCTGGTGGAAACCCTGTTTGCCGCCGGCTATTTCCGGCGCAGCCAGGTGGACGGCCCCGGCCAGTTCAGCATACGCGGCGGCATCGTGGACATCTACGCGCCGGACATGTCCCTGCCTGCGCGGCTGGAATACTGGGGCGATGAAATCGATTCCATTCATTCCTTCGACCTCACCACCCAGCGGCGTGAAAACAGCATAAAGAAGATATATATTTCCCCCTCGCGGGAGGTATTGTTTGGTGATCCCGCCAGCGCGGCCGCCATACTGCGCGCGGCGCTGGATGCCAAAAAAGGCCCCGCCAAAACCAAACTGGCCACGGTGGTGGAGGGCGACCTTGCCATGCTGGACGCCGGCGTCCTGCCGGAAGGCATGGACAAATACCTGCCGCTGCGCTACCCCGCCCCCGCCAGCATTCTGGACTACATGGAAAATCCCATCGTTTTTTTCGAGGAACCCTCCGCCATCCGCGAGGAAGCCAAAAACGTACAGTTCCGCGCGATGGAAAGCGAAAAAGCCCTGCTGGAAGAGGGCGTGCTGGCGCCCGGCCTCACCGGGTATTATGAAGACCCCGCCTGGCTGTTCTCGGTCATGGACACCCGGCACACCCTGCTGGCGGAAAACTTTGCGCGCACCCTGCCGGATATCCGGCTGAAAGATACCGTCAGCCTGCCGGCGCACGGCCAGCCGCCATGGCCGGGCGACGTCGCCACCCTCACGGAAGAGCTGCGCCCGCTCATCGCCGATGGCTGGTTTTGTGCTGTACTGGCCGGCACACCACGTGCCGCAGCGGCTCTGGCGCGGGATCTGGCTTCCGCCGGTTTTTCTGTACAAGAAATCACCGCCGGGAAGGAACCCCACCCCACACCCGGCATGGTGGCGGTACTGCCGGGGCACTTGTCCGCCGGCGCGGCATACCCTTCGGCGCGGTTTTCGCTGTTTACCTCCCGCCGGCAGGAGGAAGGCAAAAAACAAAAACCCAAACGCAAAGGCAAGGGTCTTTCCAGCCTTTCAGACATCAACCCCGGCGACTATGTCGTGCACCAAAATCACGGTATCGGCATCTATGCGGGCATCCAGCTGCTGGATTTGCACGGCGTGGTAAAGGACTACCTGAAAATCAGCTATGACAAAGCAGACACCTTGTACGTGCCAGTCACCCAGCTGGACCTGCTGGGCCGGTACACCGCGCCGGGCGACGGCGAAAAGGTAAAGCTGGCGCGGCTGGGCGGCGGCGAATGGGCCAAAACCAAGGCCCGCGTTCGCAGCGCTACCCGCGAAATGGCCAAAGATTTGATTGAGCTATACGCCCGCCGCCAACAGGCACAGGGTATTTCCTTCCCGCCGGATACCGAGTGGCAGCGGGATTTCGAGGCCCGCTTTGAATACGACGAAACCCCAGACCAACTGGTAGCCGCCAGCGAAATAAAAAAAGACATGGAGAAAATCCACCCCATGGACCGCCTGCTGGCCGGCGACGTGGGCGTCGGCAAAACCGAGGTCGCCCTGCGCGCGGCCTTTAAATGCGTCATGGGCGGCAAACAATGCGCCATCCTGGTGCCCACCACCATCCTGGCCTGGCAGCATTACAACACCATCCTCTCCCGCATGGAGGCCTTCCCTGTAAAGGCAGAAATGCTCAGCCGTTTCCGCACGCCAAAACAACAGCGGGACGCCATCAAAGGCATGGCTGCCGGCACGGTAGACATCGTGGTGGGCACCCACCGCTTGCTGCAAAAGGACATCCATTTTCGGGACCTGGGCCTCTTGGTGGTGGACGAAGAACAACGCTTCGGCGTACGGCACAAAGAAAAACTGAAGGAAACCTTCGTCGGGGTGGACACTCTCACCCTCTCCGCCACCCCTATTCCCCGCACCCTGAACATGGCGCTCTCCGGCATTCGCGACATGAGCACCATCGAGGACCCCCCCACCGAGCGCCAACCGGTGGAAACCTACGTCATGGAATACGACGCATCGGTCATCGCCTCCGCCATCAAAAAAGAACTGGCCCGCGCCGGTCAGGTATACTACCTGCACAACCGTGTGGACACCATCGAAAATACCGCCATGAAGCTGCGTGCATTGGTTCCGGGCGCCACCATCGCCACCGCGCACGGCCGCATGGACGAGGAAACCCTCTCCCGCGCTTGGCAGCAGCTGCTGGACGGTGAAATCGATATCCTGGTCTGCACCACCCTTATCGAAACCGGCGTGGATGTGCGCAACTGCAACACCCTCATCATCGAGGACGCCGACCGCATGGGCCTGGCACAGCTGTACCAAATCCGCGGCCGGGTAGGCCGCAGCGGCCGCAAAGCTTATGCGTACTTCACCTTCCGCCGGGACAAGGTGCTCACCGACATCGCCGCCAAGCGCCTGTCCGCCATCCGGGAATTCACCTCGTTTGGCTCCGGCTTCCGCATCGCCATGCGCGATTTGCAAATTCGCGGCGCGGGCAACCTGCTGGGCCAAAGCCAAAGCGGCCACATGGAGGCGGTGGGGTACGACCTGTATGTGAAAATGCTGAACCAGGCGGTGGCCATGGCACGGGGCGAAACACCCCCGCCGGATAAATCTGAAACACTCATTGACATCACGGTGGACGCCTATATCCCAGAGCGCTACATCCCGGACGCCGCCGGCCGCATCGAGGCATACAAAAAAATCGCCGCCATTGAAAACCAACAGGACGCGGCGGATGTCCTGGCGGAACTTTCCGATCGCTACGGCCCGGTCACCGACAGCGCCAAAGGCCTTGTGGACATCAGCCTGTTGCGCCAGCTGGCGGCCGCCCTCGGCATTTACGAGGTCGCCCAGCAAAAGGACACCCTGCTGTTTTACACCGACAAACTGGACCTGCCCGCCCTGCGGCCACAGCTTTCCACCCTGGGGCAAAAGGTCCTGGTAAACGCCTCGGCGAAGCCCTATCTCGCGGCGCGCCTCTTGCCGGGCCAGCGCCCGCTGGACCTGCTGCACAGCGTCATCGCCGCGCTGCAAAACGCCACTTGCAACCCCGGCGAAAACACGTTATAATTGATGTCGGCTGAGCAAAGGCTTATTCGGCATTTCGCGCCTTCCCCAACTGGCGCAGATGCACTTGTTTTTGCAAAATCCGGTAATAAATTCACAAACATTTTGTTGAATTTCATATTTTTTTCACGGTGTCCGGGTACAATGGGAATGCAACCATTGCAGACACACAAGGAGGAACGTTGATTTTGAGGCTGAAAAAATGGAGTGCGTTACTTTTGGCAGGGGTTATGCTCCTGTGCTTTACGGGGTGCCTGGGCAACCTGTATGATAACGTGATGACGGTGGACGGAACCGATATTTCCGCCGGTATGTACCTGATGCTGCAATCCGCCGCGTATAACGAAGCCCAAAGCAAGGTGGAAGACCAGGAAAAAGACGTGTTCAAGCAGGATATTGAGGGCATCGGCGCAAAAAAATGGATTCGCAACCGGACCGAGGAACTGGCCCGGGAGATGATTTGTGTGGAGCGCCTGGCCATCGAAAATGACGTCTATCTTTCCGAGACCAGCAAGGAAGAGATAGACCAGATGATGAGCCAGTACTGGCCGTATCTGGAGGCTGGCTACGCCGAGCAGGGCATCAACGAAACCACCTTCCGTCATTACCTTTCCTACACCAGCCTGAAGGACGACCTTTTCGCGGCGCTGTACGGCCCCGATGGAAAACTGGCCGTGCCGGACGCCACCCTGAAGCAAGAGTATGCCGACAAATATGCGCACCTGAAGTTCTATTCCGTTCCCACCCATCAGGCAGAAACCCAGGAAGACCTTTCCGACCAGGTCATGCCGCTGGTGGATAAAATGACAGCGGAAATGAAAGCCGGCGCGTCGTTCGAGGACGTAATCGTCGGTGACACCATGCAGCAGATCTACTCCCTGCTCGGGCGCGACTTTGATGCAGAAACCATCCTGGGCTCGGTGAACGGTTCCTACTACCGCAGCTACGATGACACCAGCGGCGGGGTCTATTCCGAGGAATTCCTGGCCGAACTGAAAACCCAGCCGGTGGGCGCCTTTGGCTCCTACGGCATGGACAACACCGCCATGGTCTACGAAAAAATTCCTATGTTTACGGACGATGCCGAGTTCGAAACCGCCCGCACCAGCGTCCTGCAAGACCTGCGTTTCGAGGAGTTTGAGGACTACCTTTCCACCATTTATTCTGAATATCCTGTCTCAAAAGCCTTCCTGGCCGAGTGGTACTTTAGCCCCACCAAGCTGAAATAGATGGAATCAGACCCATCTGCCACATCGGTTGGCGCATATCACAACGAATAGGCTTCTTTTCCGCCATCTGAATATCCGGTCCTTCTGTATCCTAGCCATCACGGCTATCCATGCGGAAGGGCCGCGTTTTTTAGCATTCTTGCCACCGCCACAAACCACTTCTCCACGTTCATACTTTATTCATTCCGCACACCTGTTTTTTACACATTCCCCCGGTAATATAAAGGGTAGCTTGTCAGCGGGCCCGCCGGTATTCGGCCATCTGACACCTATGTATCTCCCCTATTACTTCAATTTCAAACTATAAATACATCCTGCAAGGAGACAACCATGAACGATAAACCAAGCACCCCGCAACGCCCCTGGATGCTGGTACTTGTGGTGGCGGTGGTCATAATGCTGGTGCTGCAGCTGTTTGTGTGGCCGCAGCTGGACGGCAACACCGTGGAAGAAGTATCCTATACCCAGTTCCTGGACATGGTGGAAAACGGCGTCGTCACCACAGTGGATATCGACACCGCCGCTTCCCGCATCAATTTTGAAACAGCCGACCCAGAGGCGGACGCCACCTCCGGCACCACCTCTGTGGAAGATACCCCCGCAACAACCTATTACACCGGCCTCATCGATGACCCCGGCCTGGTGGAAACCCTGCGTACCGCCAAAACCAGCGACGGCAAAGAAATCGAATTCGGGCAGGTGATCCCCGCCCAGGAAAGCACCCTGTCCAGCGTTTTGCTCATGCTTTTGCCCATCCTGTTGCTGGCCGGCGTCGCTTTCCTTCTGTTTCGCTCCTTTGGCAAACAAATGGGCGGCGACGCCATGAGCTTTGGCAAATCCAACGCAAAAATGTACGTGCAGGCGCAAACCGGCATCACCTTTGACGATGTGGCCGGCCAGGACGAGGCCAAAGAAGCACTTACAGAAATTGTAGATTTCCTGCACAGCCCGGATAAATATAAAAGCGTCGGCGCCAAAATGCCAAAGGGCGCCTTGCTGGTTGGCCCCCCGGGCACCGGCAAAACCCTGCTGGCGAAAGCGGTCGCGGGCGAAGCCGGCGTGCCATTCTTCTCCATCGCCGGCAGCGAGTTTGTAGAAATGTTCGTAGGCCGCGGCGCAGCCCGCGTGCGGGATTTGTTCAAGCAGGCAAAAGAGAAATCCCCTTGCATCGTGTTCATCGACGAGCTGGACACCATCGGCAAAAAACGTGACGGCAGCGGCCTCACCGGTAACGACGAGCGGGAACAAACGCTGAACCAGCTCTTAAGCGAGATGGACGGCTTCGACGGCAGCAGCGGCGTGGTCATACTGGCCGCCACCAACCGTCCCGAAACGCTGGACCCCGCTCTGCTGCGCCCCGGCCGGTTCGACCGCCGCATTCCGGTGGAACTGCCGGACCTTGCCGGGCGCGAGGCCATTCTGAAAGTCCACGCCAAAAAAGTGATGATGGACACCGAGATCGACTGGCATATCCTGGCGCGGGCCACCTCCGGCGCTTCCGGCGCCGACCTGGCAAACATCATCAATGAAAGCGCTATCTTGGCGGTAAAGCACAACCGCCGCATCGTCACCCAAAGCGACCTCATGGAAAGCGTTGAAACGGTCATTGCCGGCCAACAACGCAAAAGCAAGGTCATCAATCCCAAGGAAAAGAAAATTGTGGCCTACCACGAAATTGGCCACGCACTGGTGGCGGCCAAGCAAACGCATACCGCGCCGGTCACCAAAATCACCATCGTGCCGCGCACCTCCGGCGCGCTCGGCTATACCATGCAGATAGACGAGGAAGAAATGAACCTCCTGTCCAAAGAGGAAGCCTACAATCGCATTGTAACGCTGGCCGGCGGCCGCAGCGCCGAAGAGGTCGTGTTCGACACCTGCACCACCGGCGCCTCCAACGACATTGAAAAGGCCACCAAAATGGCCCGCGCCATGGTCACGCGCTATGGCATGAGCGACACCTTTGACATGATGGCGCTGGAAACGGTTACCAACCAGTACCTGGGCGGCGACGGTCAGCTGACCTGCGGCCCAGAAACCGCCGCCAAAATCGACGCGGAGGTACTCAGCCTCATTAAATCCGCGCACGAAAAAGCGGTCGGCATCCTGCAGGAGAACCTGGAGAAACTGCACGAACTGGCGGACTACCTGCTGGAGAAAGAAACCATCACTGGCGAAGAGTTCATGAAAATCCTGGACGCAAAAGTGAAAAAGCCCAGCAAACCCAAAAAGGCTGACAACCAACTAGTGCTTGCCACCAACGAGCCAAAGGATGAAGCCGCCGGATAACCATTCACTTTTTTCACTCACCAACGAACAAAAAATCACCGAACGGAGACTTCCGTTCGGTGATTTTTTGTCTTGCAGTAAATGGTAACCGCGCCCAGTGCAAACGTTATCCCAGCTTTGGCGAAGACGCGAACAACGCCGTCAACGCTTTGTTCTGCTCAATGCCGGCAATCATCAAAACACCCAAAACACAGCAGCTTATCACCTGTCCCGCCCCCACCGTCAGCATGTTAAACGCCCACACCGACGCGGGCGCCCCCGGCGAATACAAAAAGGTCAGCTCTGCGCCCACCACCACCGCGTTTATTATCACCGGCGGAATACTGGCCACCAGCGGCAGCTTTTTCCACCGAATGTTTCGCAACCGCCGGGTGGCCAGCGCTGCCAACAGCGTGGCCGCCGTTCCCACAATCATATCCAGCGGCGCCGAGGCAAACATATTCGCCAAAAAACACCCCAGTGTCACACCCACCACTGCCTCGGGGCACAGCACCGGCAGCAGCGTCAGTGCCTCGCTCACCCGCACCTGCATCGGCCCAAACGAAAACGGCTCCAAAACAAGACACAACACAACATACATAGCAGCTATCAACGCCGCACGAACCAGCCTGCGAACATACATCTTTCCTAAACCTTCCAGCGGTAAATTTTACCCATCCGCCCCGCTACCGGCGGCCGGGTGAACCACGCCCACTGGCATGGCAGGCCCAAAATTTGGCACTACTACAAAACGCAGCAGCATCAAAAAAGTGGCCTTACTTACTATAAATACCTTTTCTGCTCCGGCAAACCCTGGCCCTCTTGGGCAGCCCGGTCTCACACCAGGAAAACCCTGCTTCTTCGCCGCCCATCCGGCCGAATGCCCCGCGCACACAAGTGTGCGCGGCCCTGCGGGGCTTCACCCCTCCGGGGCCCGTGCGCTGCGCGCCCGGGCGGCCTTCGGCCGGGCACCACATCATAAAACCGCGCCTTCGTTATCCGTTTGCCAAAGTCCCTTGCCATACCTGCAAAGGCCCTTCAACAAAAGCGCCTACCCCTGCGCTTCACTCGCCTCCGGCACCTCCGCGCTCGCCGTGCTGGCAATCTGCAGCTCTTCCAGCTGCTTTTCTTCCACCAAATCCGGGCACCCGGTCATCAGCTCGCCCGCATTCTGCACCTTCGGAAACGCTATCACGTCGCGAATCGACTCCTTCCCCACCAACAGCGCCACCATGCGGTCAAACCCAAACGCCATGCCCCCATGCGGCGGCGCGCCATACTGGTACGCGTCCATCAAAAATCCAAAATTCTCCCGCGCCCGCTCCTCAGAAAAGCCCAGCGCCCGGAACATACGTGCCTGCAGCGCCGGGTCGTTTATACGAATTGACCCGCCACCCAGCTCTATCCCGTTCACCACCATGTCATACGCCTTGGCGCGGCAAGCGCCCGGATCACTCTCCACCTTGTCCAGGTCTTCCTCCTTCGGCATGGTAAACGGATGATGCTTCGCCATATATCTGCCCGCATCCTCGTCATACTCAAACAACGGAAAATCGGTCACCCACAGAAAATCATACCGGTCCTCCGGAATCATGCCCTGCTTTTTCGCAATCTCCAGCCGCAGCGCACCCAGCGCCGCAAACACCACCGCATCCTTGTCCGCCACCACCAGCAACACATCCCCGGCCTCGGCGCCCGCCGCCGCACGCAGCGCGGCTTTTTCCTCTTCCGATAAAAACTTCTCATAGCTGCTGGTCTCGGCATCCGGTGCCAGGCGCAAATACGCCAGCCCCTTTGCGCCATAGGTTTTGGCCGTCTCGGTCAACCGGTCAATTTCTTTTCGGGACAGCTTTTCCGCCAACCCTTTCGCGTTCAGCAGCCGCACGCTGCCACCCGCCGCCACCGCCCCCGCAAACACGCCAAACCCGCACCCAGAGACTACCGTACTAACATCACATAATTCCATCCCAAACCTGGTATCCGGCTTGTCAGAACCATAGCGTTCCATCGCTTCTGTATAGGTCATGCAAGGGAATGGCGTCTGCAGTTCCACCCCCAGCACCTCTTCAAAAACTGCCTTCACCAGTCCCTCGTTAACAGTCCGAACATCTTGTTCATCCGCAAACGCCATTTCCATGTCAATCTGGGTGAATTCCGGCTGTCTGTCCGCGCGCAAATCCTCATCACGAAAGCACCGCGCAATCTGGAAATACTTATCAAACCCGGACAACATCAATATCTGCTTATATAGCTGCGGGCTCTGCGGCAAGGCATAAAACCGCCCCGGCTGCACCCGGCTGGGCACCAAATAATCCCGCGCACCCTCCGGGGTAGATTTTATCAGCATTGGCGTTTCTATCTCCACAAACCGCTGCGCCAGGTAATACGCCCGCACCACGCCGGCCACCCGGCTGCGCAGGGTAATCGCACGGTGCAGTTCTTCCCGCCGCAGGTCCAGGTACCGGTACCGCAGCCGCAGTTCATCCTTCACTTTTATGTCGTCCCGCACTTCAAATGGCGGCGTTTCCGCCGCGCTCAGCACCCGCAGGTCGGTCACAAACAGCTCCACCTGGCCGGTGGGCAGCGTCGGGTTCACGCTCTCCCGCTTTTGCAGAGTTCCCGCCGCCATCACTACATACTCCGCCTTCAGTCCGGCTGCCTTTTCAAACACACCCGCGTCGGTTGCATCGCCAAACGCCAACTGCAATATCCCCGTGGTATCCCGCAGGTCCGCAAATACTACTCCGCCCAAATCCCGGCTCTTGGCAATCGAACCCGCCACCACTATCGTTTCCCCCACCTGTTCTGTCCCTACTTCGGCGCAGTAATGGGTTCTGCGCATATTTCCCATAACATCCATTCTATTTCCCGCCCTACTATGATTTTATTGCTCTTTTAATCCATCCTCCAGCCTACGACGATCACAGGCTCTGCAGCACCGCCGGAATATCCGCCAGCAGCACCTCTTGTTCCTCACCGTCCGCCATCCGCTTCAGCTTCACCGTGCCGCCGTCCACCTCTGCCTGGCCCAGCACCACCGTAAATACCGCATTCACTCGCCCGGCCGCTTTCATTTGTGCCTTCACACTGCGTGCCGCTATATCACATTCTGCCGTCACATTTTGTTCCCGCAGCTGTATGGTAACCTGCCGCGCCGCCGCACGGCCCGCGTCATCGGCCGCCACCGCGTACAGCAGCGGTCCCTCTGGCGGTTCCGGCAGTTGCCCGTGTTCCTCCAGCAACATCAGGCTACGCTCTACCCCCATGCCAAACCCCACCGCCGGGGTCGGCTGGCCGCCCAGCTCCTCTATCAGCCCATCGTACCGCCCACCGGCACACACCGTCCCCTGGGTCCCCACTCCCTCTGCCACAAACTCAAACACTGTGTTGGTATAATAATCCAGCCCGCGCACAATACGGGGGTTCACAACATACTGCATCCCCGCTTCTGCCAGCAGTTCCTGCACCTCTGAAAAATGAGTTGCGCAGTTATCGCATAAATATTCTAGCATCATCGGCGCGTTTTTTGCTATTTCTTTGCATTTGTCCTCTTTACAGTCCAAAATCCGCATTGGATTATTTTCCAGTCTTTTTTTGCATGTTTCGCATAAATCATTTTCATAATTATCGAAATATTGTCTCAACTCCACATGATATGTCGGCCGACATGCTTTACACCCAATCGAGTTAATCTCCAGCGTAATATATTCCCGTACCCCACAGGTTTTGTAAAAGCTGTCCGCCACCGCCATGGCCTCCACGTCGGCGGCCGCCTCGTGCGTACCAAAACATTCAATGCCAAACTGGTGGAACTCCCGCAACCGGCCCTTCTGTGCTTTTTCATACCGGAAGCAGCTCTGCAAATAATAGCTTTTCAGCGGCAGTGGGCTGGACGCCAGCAGCCCATTCTCCAGCACCGCGCGCACCACACCGGCGGTCCCCTCCGGGCGCAACGTCACACTGCGCCCACCTTTATCCTCAAATGTATACATTTCCTTCGATACTATATCGGTTCCTTCCCCCACGCCGCGGCTGAATAAATCGGTCGTTTCAAAGGTCGGCACTCGCATCTCGTCAAACCCAAAAATACGCGCAGTACGGCGCAGTTTTTCCTCCACCCACTGCCATTTCCAGCTTTCATTTGGCAGCACATCCTGGGTCCCGCGCGGCCTTGTATACTTTACTGCCATGTCTTCCTCCCTGTTCGTCCGCCTGGCAGCATGGCCCTGGCGCGGGCACATCCTCCCTTTCGCACAGCCACACAGCATCATCGGCTCCCCGCCGCATCTGGCGGTTTTGTTGACAATTTATTATACCCGCTTTCTTTCCCGCTGGCAAGCAACCTTCTATTGATATCCATCGGTTCTCGTCTATTTCCCGCCTACAAAAATATCTTCCCCCTCTTACCCGCATTTCTGCATTAATCCACAAAAAAACGGCGCCCTGCCCGGACGCCGACCTTACTATGGCTAAGTTTTCCACCGTTGCTGTCCCGCAGCTGCACCACCCCAGTTCTCACGGCGCAGGCGCCCCCGCGCCTTTGGGGTTCACAATATCCCGCCAATCCAAATCGCCCCGCTCCAAACCATGAATCAGCACCTCCGCGGTGGCAATGTTGGTCGCCATCGGAATGCTGTGCATATCGCACAGGCGCAGCAGGTTCATTTCATTGGGTTCCCCGGGTTTCGCGCTAATCGGGTCGCGGAAGAACAACAACAAATCAATTTCATTACACGCAATGCGCGCGGCAATCTGCTGGTCGCCGCCATGCGTTCCCGACATAAACCGCTGCACCGGCAGCCCGGTCGCCTCGGCCACCATCTTGCCGGTGGTCCCGGTCGCAATCAGCGAATGCGTGCTCAATGTGCGGGAATATGCGGTACAAAACTGCACCATCAGCTCTTTTTTGGAATCATGCGCAATCAGTGCAATGTTCATTCCGCTCCCTCTTTTCTACTGTTTGGCCGGTTCATCGAACACCTGCTGTACTCCACTTCCATCGCCCGCCGGTACCCCTGTCTTATCCGCCCGGCTCCCGGTTAAATGCCACTCACCGGAAAACCAGCGGCACATCTTCCCCAATAATCCGCCTGGCAATAGCATCATACACCATGCGCTCCCGGCTGTTTTTCGCCAGCGGCGCGCCGCTGGTTCCTGCTTTTAACACCGCCGGGCTCTCCGGAATAACCCCCAACAGCTGCACCCCAACAATATCAATCGCCTCGTCCAAATCCCGCAGCACACCGTCGTGCAAAATACGGGGCGGGTCCACCCGGTTCAACAGCAGCCGCACCTGCGGGTTACGTGCCAGCACCGTGTCCGCCACCATTCGTCCATCGCGCAGCGCCACCGGGTCCGGTGTCAGCACCAACACCACCCGGTGCGCCACCTCCAGCGCCGCCTCAAACGGCGCACCCAATCCTGCCGCTGTGTCCAGCAAAATATAATCAAAATGCGGGCGCATCTTGGTACACAAAACCCGCAGTGCCTTGCCGGTAATCTCCCCGCCGGAATACGGCGCCGATATCACCGACAGCCCCGGATACGACGGGCTTTCCACCACCGCGCGGTCCGGCTCACTGCGGCCAGACAAAACATCTTCAATATCAAAAACAGTTTTCCCGCTTACCCCGGCAATGATATCCACACTGCGCAACCCAGAATCCAGTTCAATCAGCAGCACCCGTTTGCCCAGTGCCGCCAGCGCACCGCCCACAAACACCGTCGTGGTCGATTTTCCCGTACCGCCTTTGCCGGACACAAATGCAATAATCATTGCATCCAAATCTGCGGCACCTCCCCATATTGGCCAAAGCGCGCTGCTGCGCCTTCTTTGTCCCTATACACCACCGGCAAAGCGCAATCCCTCCGCTCCCGCCATTGGTGCTCTGTATTGTCGATTATAGCACAACATCCCGCCGCAAGACAACCGCTATTTTGTCTTGTTTCACTAAAAAAAGTATGCTCGCCATCGTGCCTTTGCACGCTTTCGTGCACAGCACACCAACCACCTACAGCAGCTGGTACTGAACCAGCCGCCACAAAAAAGCCCCAAACAACAGTGCCAACACCACGACTACCGCCACCGTACGGCGGAAAAATCCCTTGTCATCCTGTGGCTTTTGCATACCCTGTCCCTTTCTTTTGCGGCCATGGCGCACCGTTCTCTTCGCCATCGCGGCCACTCCCGCCGCATTCCGCGCAAAACATTTCGTTCACAACACACCCAGCTCGGCCAGCTTTTGGTACAGCGCCGCCACCGGCAGCCCCATCACATTATAATAGCACCCCCGGATATACGGCACAAACCGCGCGGCCCAGCCCTGTATCCCGTACCCGCCCGCCTTATCATACGGCTCATCGGTGGCGGCATACGCCAGCATCTCCGCCTCAGGAATAGGCGAAAAACGTACCTCGGTGGTCTCCACAAAACAGCTTTCCGTACCGTCCGGCAGGCACACGCACACCCCGGTATGCACCTGGTGGCCCCGCCCAGACAGCAGCGCCAGCATATGTACGCACGCCTGCCTGTCCGCCGGCTTCCCCAGCACCTGGCCGTCCACCTCCACCACGGTATCGCACCCAATCACCACATCCTGCCCCCGCCGCGCAAAAACCGCGCGGGCCTTTTCCCTGGCCAAGCTCTCACAAAACACGGCGGGCGCTTCCCCTTTGGTGTTTTCCTCCGGCACATCCGCGGTTTCCACAGCAAACACCGGTGAAACCAACGCGAACAACTCCCGCCGCCGCGGGCTCTGGCTAGCCAATACCAGCATACGCCCTTCTCCTTTTCGCCGCACCTGTTGCCCCGCCCGCCCCGGCCGAATGCCCCTGTGCCAAAGCAAGCTTTGGCACAGGCCCGTCGCGCTACCGCGCGCCGGGGGCGGCGTCCCGCCGCCGGCCTTCGGCCGGGACAGGCTGCACAGGCACGCACCTGCCTAAATTTTCCCCTTCACCAGCGTATACAAGAAAATCGCCAGCCCCACCATAATAATCTGCGCCACAGAAATATTGATAAAAAACCCAAAACTCAGCTGTAATACCGACAAATCCAGCACAAACGGCGCGTCCGGGTTAAACCCTATGGCGCACGCGTAGGACAACCAGCTTAAAAACCCCACATGGGCACACAGCGAGGCAATCAGCCCGCCAATCACGACCCCGCCCAGCAGGAAAAACAAAAGCAACAACGTTCTTTTCATCTTCACATTCCATCCCCTTACGCATTTATTTTACCCAGAATCCCCACATATAAACCTTTTTTGCTCATTCCTGCATCACACACCCGCACCCTGTGACAACCTTCCAACACCTCTTCCACCCTCATACTGTCGCCGTTTCACTCCACCCCGGTGGACCCAAATCCCCCGGCGCCTCGTTCCGTCTCACCCAGCGTATCAAACTCTATCATCTCCGGCACCTCCACCGGGAACACCACCATCTGCGCAATGCGTTCCCCGTTCGAAATATGCAGCGGCCCATCCGACAGGTTTATCACCGGCACGCATACCTCTCCCCGGTAGTCGGAATCAATCACTCCCACGCCGTTCGCCATCGCCAACCCTTCCCGCATGGCCAGCCCGCTGCGCGCAAACACCAGCGCCACATGGTGTTCATCCGGCAGCTCTATGGCAATTCCGGTCGGCACCAGTTCGCGCTGCATGGGTTTCAGCGCAATTCCCTTTTCGTCACAACAGGCCCGCAGGTCCATCCCCGCGGCGCCGGCGCTTGCCCGCCCCGGTATATGCGCCCCCGGGCGCAGCCGTTTAATCTTCAGGTTCATCGCTTGCCTCCTTCATTCATCCCATTTTTACTAATTGTGCCTTGTATCTATCCCGAAAGTAACCACGAAAATCAAACTGCGAAAATCTTCATCCTTTTGCCCTCGCTCGCCATCCTAGTCGTTTCTCCCTACCGTAACCGCGTTCGTCACCCATCCCGCTTACGCGGGCGGAATTGCCGAACCCACCAAATCATCCTTCCGTCCCCTTGTAATATAGCCCCCGGGTAAACTCTGCCTCCGCCGCCTGCTCCTTCACAAACGCCGCCAGCACCGTACCTGCCTGCGCCTTGCTTTCCAGCGTGAAGTACACCGTTGCGCTGTCGGTCGGCACTTCGCACAGGCGGTCCGCCATCCACAGCGGCACCGGATTATATAGGGTACGCACCTCTCCCTGGCACACCACCGGGAACGCTTGTCCTTTCCGGTCGCGCAGCCGACCGCAACGCGTGCAGGCGGAACACCCGGTCACCTGCTTCAGCGGGCACGCGCGGGTCATCATCAGCGGAAAATGCCCGTAACATACCATGTCAAACCATACCCCCTGCGGCACCCGCACATCTTCCACAACATCGCGCATCTGCCGCAGGCTCATTTCCGGCGACAGGGTCACACGGCTGCATCCCCTCTCCGCCAGCTGCCGGGCGGTCCCCGCGTTGGTACAGTTCAGGCCAAATCCCGCGGCCATCGGCAGCCCCGAACACAACTGTAACTGTGCAATATTCTGCACCTCATACCCACTAAAACCCATCCCCCGCGTTTTTTCTATCCGCTGGGCCATCCGTTGCTCGTCCGCGCCAAACGCCACCCGCGGCAAGCACAACCAGCATTTTTCGCGGTATTCTTCCGGCACTCGTTCCGCCTCGGCCATCGGCACCAATATTTCGCTGCATCGTTTAAAAATATCGTCCAGCACCTGCCCCATCGTTTCAAACCGCGCCCGCAAAACCGGCCTTTCGCCCGCCTCGCGCCGTCCGGCCCCGCTTGCCGCTCCGGCGCTTTCCAGCACCTCTTGCGCGGCCGCTATCGCTTGTTTGTTTCCAATATCTTTGGCTTCCCCCTCCTGCGGTGGCACCGCTTTTGCCCCAACTTCTTCCGCTGTCTCCGGTACTTCTCTTTCCGCAGGCTCCGGTTCTTTCCCCGCTACCTGCGCATCTATCGCCTCATCGCGTACAGGCCCTTCCCGCAGCGCCAGCAGCTCCTCCAGCGCCTGCCGCCGCGCAGCCCCCAACGCCGGCGCTGACAAAAACACCCCGCCAGCCTCCACCTGCACATCTTCCTCCGCCGCGTAAAACGGCGTACCGCCTGTCTTGCGCAGTACCGCACGCAGTGCCGGTTCCGTTTCCTTTTCCGCCGGCGGCAGCGGGCCCGGCAGTTGCTTTTCCACCACAACCCTGCCGTCCCGCACCGCTAGGCACGCCCCTTCCGGCCCGGCCCGCAGCTCCATCTTCACCGGTACGCGCGGTGCCTCCCGCCGGTACAGTTCATGCGCCGCCGCCAGCGCTTGCTTGGACGCCGCTTCATCCTGCTCGGTGCGCAGGCCAAACATCTCTGCGCCGTTTTGCCCGCTAAACCATCCGTCGGTAAACCCGCTCCGGCTAAAGGTCCGGCGCAGCAGCTCCCGGTCATACGGCCGCCCATCCCGGGCCTTACAGGCACAGTCCACCGCTACCGCCACATACTCTGGCGTGCGCAGCCGCCCTTCTATCTTCCCACAGGCAATCCCCATCTCCTGCAGCTGCGGCAGCGCATCCAAAATTGACAAATCCTTCAGCGACAATTCCCGCCGCCCCACCGCTGTGGGCGTCTTTTCCCCACCCAGCAGCTCTTCCGGCGGCACACACCCCTCCGCACGGAACGGCAGCCGGCAGGGCGCGGCACATCCGCCACGGTTGGCACTGCGCCCACCAAAAAACGCACTCATGTAGCACTGCCCCGATACACCCACGCACAGCGCTCCATGCACAAAAACTTCCAGTTCAATCGGGCTGTTTTTTGCAATCTCCGCAATCTCTTCACAACAGAGCTCCCGCGCCAATATCGCCCGGGAAAACCCCATCTGCGCCAGCTGCCGTACACCCGCGCTGGAATGCACGCTCATCTGGGTAGACGCATGCAGCGGCAGTTCCGGCGCCAGCTCACGCACCCGCCGCGCCGCCTGCAAATCCTGTACGATCACTCCGTCGCAGCCGGCATTCCGCACCGCCAGAACCGCCGCATCCAGCGCGTCCTCCTGTCCCGGCAGCACCACCACGTTCAGCGCCGCGTACACCTTACAGTTCCGCGCATGGCAAAACCCCACCGCACGCACCAGCTCCTCCGGGCTAAAATTTCCAGCGGCACGGCGTGCGTTGAATCCCTCAACCCCCACATAAACACAATCGGCGCCGCTGAAAACAGCGGCGCGCATTCGCTCAAAATCTCCCGCAGGTGCCAGGATCTCTAGTCGGTGCTGGTTCATACATTCCCTTTCCCCGGGTTTTTAACAAGCAATAGAATCCAGATGTTCCCGTCCACGCACATTCTTTCCATTCCACGCCGGTTGACTCTACAAGCTATATCCTCCACAACCCATGGCAGTACACACCGGCCACCACACCATACGGCGCCCCGCGTCATCCGCCGCAAAACCGGCACACACACCGGCCGCTTTGCACAGCGCCGCCCACCTCACCGGTCCTCAGCGCAGCAAAGCAGGCGCAATCCGGCAGCATCATCAAAATTCATCCAGTCCCATCTGCCCCTCTATGTGCAAAACGTCGTCTTTGTTCGGGGCAACATCCACTTCTTTCCCCGCTTCGCCCAAATCCAACAAAGACTCTTTTTCGTGCACCGGCTCCCGCACCGGCGGTTTTCCCTCGCGCTTTTCATAATAGCTTACTTCCCGGCGCAGGCGCTCCACTTCCCGGCGGGCTTCTTCTGCCGCCAGGCGCGCCTTCGCCGCATCCTCCAAATAATCCTGGATCTGCGTGCGCATATTATCGGCGCCCATGGCGTTTTTCTCCGCCTCGTCCAGGTACCCCAGCGCGGTAATCACCGCCGCCGCCGTCACCGACGCATTGGGCGTTTCCATCATCATCCGCCGCATATCCTCGTCCAGCCGCTGGGCCAGGCCCACCAGATACTCTTCCGTGTCGGTGGTCGACACCACATAACTAGACCCGCAAATCTCCAGCTTCACTCTGTTGGAAGGCATTCCGTAACCTTCTTTCTTCCGGCATTTTTCCCGCATCTGCCGCCGGGTGCCGCCACATACGGCAGCCGCCCGGCTTCACGGGGCGCCATCTTGTATATAGTATAATATAAACCCCGCCCAAAAAAAAGCCCTAAAAAGCACTTCACTTTCGCGCTGCCTCTTTTGTCTGCATCCCTGCGCCCGCACCCGGCCACAGCTTCCCTGTCGCCTGCTTGTCACATCTCACTTACCACCCGCTTTGCCGCCCTCCGGCACACCACGCACCTGCGCCGGTTTCGCTTTGCGCCTTGTGTTTTTGCCCGTTTTGCGGTATAATTTGGTCAATATTTTGTCATCTCAGAATACAAAGTATTACCTTCGCAGTTTATACGTTCTGCCGTTCGCGCCCTCTCGCGCGCCTTCACCGCGGGCCCGTTCGTTTTCAAGATAGTATGCAAAGCACCACCTGAGTATAACCAAAACCTGCCAAAGGATGGGAGTGTACCTGTGAACCAGAAATATTCCAAAAAAGAATTTGAAAAGCTGCTGCAGCAAAGGCTCCTCAGCGAATTCAACACAAACCTGGAGTCCGCAACCGAGGATGAATTATACCGTGCCTTGGCGCTGCTTACCCGGCGCCTGCTCAGCAGCCAGCGCAAACAGTTCATGTCTCACACCTACGGCGCCAACGCAAAGCAGGTCTATTATCTGTGCATGGAGTTCCTCATGGGCCGCAGCCTGCGGGATAACCTGTCCAACCTGGGCCTTGTCTCGGTCGCCAGCGACGTGCTGGCGGACTATGATGTCCGCCTGGACAATGTATATGAAAAAGAACCGGACGCGGGCCTCGGCAACGGCGGCCTTGGTCGTCTTGCCGCCTGTTATCTGGACGGCATGGCCACCACCGACATCCCCGGCACCGGCTACTCCATTTTATATGAATACGGCATCTTCAAGCAGCGCATCGTGGACGGCTGGCAGCAGGAACTTGCCGACAACTGGATGCCCGGCGGCAGCGTTTGGCTGAAAAGCCACCCGGAGGCCACCATCGACGTTCGCTTTGATGGCGAAATAGAGGAAAACTGGGACGGCGAGTACCACCATGTCACCCACAAAAACTTCACCCTGGTAAAGGCTGTCCCCAGCGACATGTACGTCTCCGGGTACGACTCTGAGGGCGTCTCTCAGCTGCGCCTGTGGGAGGCGAAGGCCCCCAGCTTCGACATGGGCGCCTTCAACGCGGGCGAGTACGCCAGCGCCCTGGCCCAAAACGCCAATGTGGAGCTTATCTCCAAGGTGCTGTACCCGAACGACAACCACCTGGAAGGCAAAATCCTGCGCCTGCGCCAGCAGTACTTCCTCTCCGCCGCCTCTATCGGCGACATCGTCCAGCGCCACCTGGCACAGTATGGCACACTGGACAACCTGCCAGACAAGGTCGCCATTCACATCAACGATACGCACCCCACCCTCGCCATTCCGGAGCTCATGCGCATCCTGTTGGATGACTGCGGCTACTCTTGGGAAACCGCGTTTTCCATCTGCCAGCAAACCTTCGCCTACACCAACCATACGGTCATGAGCGAGGCGCTGGAGGTCTGGCCGGTAGACATTTTCCGCCGTACCCTGCCACGCATCTTCTGCATCGTAGAGGAAATGAACGCCCGTGCCCGTGGCGATTTTGAACGCGTTTTCCCCGGCGATACCGGCAAAATAGACTATATGTCTCTTATCAGCGACAACTACGTGCGCATGGCCAACATCTGTTGCTACGCCGCCCATTCCATCAACGGCGTGTCCAAGCTGCACAGCGAAATCATCAAGCAAACCGTTTTTCACGATTACTACCTCTATTCCCCCGAAAAATTCACCAACGTCACCAACGGCATCGCCTACCGCCGCTGGTTGTTGCAGGCGAATCCAAATCTCACCACCCTGCTGGAAGACACCATCGGCCCCGGCTTCAAACGGGACGCCGCAGAGCTGACCAAGTTCCTGAAATATGAAAAAGACCCAAAGGTCCTGAAAGCCCTGGGCGAGGTAAAACGTCAAAACAAACAAATTTTTGCGGATCATCTGGCCAAAACCACCGGCCAGGTCATCGACCCCGCCTCTATCTTCAACTGCCAGGTCAAGCGCATGCACGAGTATAAGCGCCAGCACCTGAACGCCCTGAACATCGCGGCGCAGTACCTGTACATTAAAAACAACCCGAACGCGGACGTGGTGCCGCAAACCTTTATTTTTGCAGCGAAAGCCGCCTCCGGCTACTATATGGCAAAACAGATGATCCGTCTAATTTACAAACTGGGCGAGCTCATTGATTCCGACCCCATCGTGCGCGAAAAACTGCGCATCGTGTATCTGGAAGACTACAATGTCACCACCAGCGAGCGGCTGATGCCCGCCAGCGAGGTTTCGCAGCAAATCAGCCTGGCCGGCACCGAGGCTTCCGGCACCGGCAACATGAAGTTCATGCTGAACGGCGCCATCACCATCGGCACCTTTGACGGCGCGAATATCGAAATTGCCGCTGCTGCCGGCAGCGAAAACTTCATCCAGTTCGGCATGAGCAGCGAAGAGGTAGACGGCCTGAAGCAGTTCGGCTACCACCCCTCTGCCTACATCACCCAGGATGAAACTGCGCGCGAGGTGCTGCATTTCCTGGAGCAAGGCTGGCACGGCGAGCGCTTCCACGAAATCGCCGCCAACCTGCAAACCTCCGATCCCTACATGGTCATGGCCGACTTTAAGGACTACCGCCGCGCCATGTCGGAAATCGCCCGCATCTACCGGGACGAACAGTTGTTCAACCGCATGAGCCTCGTGAACATCGCCACCAGTGGCGTTTTCTCCGCCGACCGCGCGGTAAAAGAATACGCCAGCAATATCTGGCACGCCACCCAAGTGAAATAATTCGCCGCCCCCACACCGCGGCGCCCATCACATAAAGCGAGGAAACACGCATGCCTCCCATCTTCAACAGCCGCAGCGAAGAATACAAAAAACCTTTTGGCGCCGTATCCTCCGGCCAGCCGGTTTCTTTCACGTTGCGCGTCCCCGCTTCCTACCACTGTGAAGCCCCGCGCCTGTGCCTGCAACCGGCAGACGAAAGCGATGTCCGCCTGTTCCAGCTGGAAAATGCCGGCATCGAAGAAGATACCATACTGTTCCAGCTAGAAATTCCCGCGCCGGAGGTCGGCCTGTATTTTTACTGGTTTGATTTGTGGGTCGATTTTCGCAAACTGTACCGCGGCCCAAACGGCGAATCGGTAGAATCCACCGAGCCCGGCCGCCTGTACCAGCTCACGGTTTTTGACCCCGCCTTCCATACTCCACAGGACGTCCACGGCGCGGTCATGTACCAAATTTTCCCGGATCGCTTCTATGAGGGCGACCCCAACAAACCCCTCATGTTCAACGAGCGCATCTACCGCGCAGATAAGCAAAAGGAACCCTATTTCTGGACCGATGATGTCGGCAGCGGAAAGCTCACCCAGGACTACTTCGGCGGCGACTTGGTCGGCATCGAAAAACGCCTGCCTTTCCTGCACTCACTGGGGGTCACCTGGCTGTACCTGAACCCCATCTTCGAGGCGCACTCCAACCACCGCTACAACACGGCGGACTATCTGCGCATCGACCCTTACCTCGGCACCAACGTGGACTTTGCCCGCCTGTGCGACGCCGCAAAGCAACTGGGCATCCGCATTATCCTGGACGGGGTGTTCAGCCACACCGGGTCAGACAGCCTGTATTTCAATAAGGAAGGCCGCTACCCCACCTTCGGTGCCTGGCAAGGCCCCGGCAGCCCGTACCGCAGCTGGTACAACTTCCACCCAGACGGCAATTATGACAGCTGGTGGGGGTTCGAAACCCTTCCCGCCTGCAACAAAAATAACCCCGACTTCCGCCAGTTCATTTGTGGCGAAGGCGGCGTCATCGACACTTGGCTTGCATTGGGCGCGTCCGGCTTCCGGCTGGATGTCGCGGATGAACTCCCGGACGATTTTGTCGCTGACATCCGTACCGCCGTGAAACGCCGCGGCGAGGATAATCTGCTCATCGGCGAAGTCTGGGAAGACGCCTCCAACAAAATCGCCTATAGCGTCCGCCGCCGCTACTTCCTCGGCCAAGAGCTGGACGGCGTCATGAACTACCCCTTCCGGGACGCCATTCTCAGCTTCCTGCAGTCGTTCGACGCCCCTGCCTTCCAGGAAGAGGTCATGACCATCTGTGAAGATTACCCCGCCCCGGCATTGGCCGCCTGCACCAACCACATTTCCACACACGACACGGTGCGCGCCATCACCGAGCTGGTCGGCGAAAAACTGGATGGGCACAACCGCGAATGGCAAAGCGGCCGTGTGCTCACACCAGAGCAATATCATCTCGGCATCCTGCGCATGCGGCTGGCCTTTGTCCTGCAGTTCACCCTGCCGGGCGTCCCCTGCGTTTATTACGGCGACGAAATCGCGATGCAAGGCTACAAAGATCCTTTTAACCGCGCCTACTATGACTGGAACAGCGGCGAAACCCGCCTCATCCCTCTCATGATGCGCCTTTCCGGCATGCGCCAAAAATGCGCCGCTTTCCAGGACGGCTCCCTGGTGTTTAAAACCGCCGAAAACGGCATTCTGGTCTATGAACGTCACGGCGCGGGCGAGGCCGCCGCTATCGCGGTAAACTGCTCCGGCTGGCCCGCCACCGTACAGCTCCTGGGTGAAGAGGTCACCGTCCCCATGATGAGCCACGCCATCCGCACCACCACCGATACGCCTAAAAAGACAAAACAAACAACCAAATCAGCCAAGAAAAAGTAAAACCAGCTTTTTATTGTTTTGCTTTTTTCACACATTATTACGAAATCAATTGACAATAATTTGTCTAATCTCCAATCTACACAAATACAAAAAACAGGGTAATCCATCCGGACAACCCTGTTTTTTTATGCGGTATTCACATATTATAAAAATAATTAGGTGTTAAACTTGTCTTTCATCCCTTTATTAAACCCTCGCCGCTGTTCATAGTTCTCTTCTTTCAGCGTCCCTTCAAACTTGTTCAGCGCGTCGCGCTGCGCGCGGGTCAGCTTTTTGGGAATCTCCACAAACACCTTCACGTACTCATCTCCGCGCCCACGCCCGTTCACATAGGGAATCCCCTTGTTCTTCAGGCGGAAGGTCGTCCCGCCCTGGGTTCCTTCCGGCACGCTATACTCCACCTTGCCGTCTATGGTCGGCACCACAATCTTCGCCCCCAGCGTTGCCTCGCTGTAGGTAATCGGCACCGTTACATACACATCATAGCGGTCCCGCTCAAACATAGCATCCGGCCGCACCGTAATGATAATAATCAAGTCTCCGGCCGGTCCGCCGTTCAGTCCGGCGTCTCCCTGCCCGCGCTGTATTATGTTCTGGTCGTCGTCCACGCCCGCCGGAATATTCACCGACAACCGCTTCGGCACACCCACGCGGCCGGCCCCGTGGCACTTGCTGCAGGGCGATTTCACTATTTTCCCCTTGCCGCCGCACCGGGGACACGGCCTGCTTTCCTGCATCATGCCAAATGCGGTGCGCTTGCTGGACATCACCACTCCCGACCCGTTACAGTCCGGGCAGGTCTCCGGCGTGGTTCCCTTTTCCGCGCCCGTCCCATGACACTCCGGGCAGGTATCCTGCTTGGTAATATTAATGGTTTTGGTCACTCCGTGCACCGCTTCCATAAAGCTCAGCACCATACTCACACGGATATCCGCTCCCCGCTTCGGCGCGTTGGGGTTGGTCTGCCGCGTACCAAATCCGCCGCCGCCAAACCCGCCACCAAAAAAGGTCTCAAATATATCGCCAAAATCCACTCCGCCGGTCCCACCGCCGCCAAACCCACCAAACCCGCCAAAGCCGCCGCCGTTAAAACCGCCGGCCCCGCCGCCGCCCGCACCATAGGTGGGGTCCACCCCCGCATGGCCAAACTGGTCATACCGGGCGCGCTTGTCCTTGTCGCTCAGCACCTCGTACGCTTCGCCGGCTTCCTTAAACTTCGCCTCGGCCTCGTTGTCACCGGGGTTCAGGTCCGGGTGATATTTCTTTGCCTGCTTATGATACGCTTTTTTTATATCGCTCTCATTGGCGTCTTTGGCAACCCCCAGGACTTCATAATAGTCCCTTTTATCAGCCAACCGCCCTCACCTCTCTCTTGGTGCATCCCTGCTCACACAGGCCACGCTTTACAGAATAATGAAAACAATATAACATACTATCCGGCACCTTGCAACAACTATATTGTCATACTGTCTCCACTCAAAACTCCCTCATAGCAGAACGCTGCGCGCGACAAGGCTTTTTTCCAGCCTGCCGCGCGCGGCATATTCTTTCACTGCATCGCCACGGATGTCCTCATCCGGCCCATCATTCCTCGCCGTCTATCTCGGTAAAGTCGGCGTCAATCACGTCGTCTCCGCTCACATTTTCCGCAGCGGTGGCATCCTCGGCGGCACCCACGTCTCCGGTGTTCTGGTACACCTTGGTGCTCACTTCATACAGCTCTTTTTGCAGCTCTTCCTGCTTCGCCTTAATGGCATCCAGGTCGTCGCCTTCCAGCGCCTTTTTCAACGCATCCTTCTTTTCTGTCAGGCTGCCGCGCTCGCTTTCGCCAATCTTGTCGCCCAAATCCGCCACCGTTTTCTCGGTCTGGTACACCATCTGGTCGGCGGCGTTGCGCACTTCTATCTTGTCTTTTGCCTTGGCATCTTCCTCGGCATACCGCTCGGCATCCTTAATCGCCTTCTCCACGTCATCTTTGCTCATGTTGGTGGATGCGGTAATGGTAATGCTCTGCTCTTTTCCGGTACCCAGGTCCTTCGCCGACACCGCCACAATCCCGTTCGCGTCAATGTCAAACGTAACTTCTATCTGCGGCACGCCGCGCGGTGCGGGTGGAATCCCATCCAGATGGAAGGTCCCCAGTTTCTTGTTGTCTTTTGCCATCTCGCGTTCGCCCTGCAGCACGTTCACTTCCACGCTGGGCTGGTTGTCCGCCGCGGTGGAGAACACCTGGCTCTTTTTGGTCGGAATGGTGGTGTTGCGCTCAATAATCTTGGTGCACACGCCGCCCATGGTTTCAATGCCCAGCGACAGCGGGGTCACGTCCAGCAGCAGCAGGCCCTTCACGTCCCCGCCCAGCACCCCGGCCTGAATCGCAGCGCCCAGCGCCACGCACTCGTCCGGGTTAATATCCTTGGACGGTTCCACCTTCATGTACTCTTTCACTGCTTCCTGCACCGCCGGAATACGGGTAGACCCGCCCACCAGCAGCACACGGTGCAAATCAGACGGTTTCAGCCCCGCGTCCTTAATGGCACGTTTCACCGGGCCCATGGTTTTTTCCACCAAATCGCCGGTCAGTTCATTGAATTTCGCGCGGGTCAGTGTGGTGTCCAGGTGCTTCGGCCCAGACGCATCCGCCGTAATAAACGGCAGGTTAATCTGGGTACTGGTCACGCCGGACAGCTCCACTTTGGCTTTTTCTGCAGCTTCTTTCAGGCGTTGTGCCGCCATTTTGTCCGCCCGCAGGTCAATCCCATTCTCTTTCTGGAACTCCTCCGCCAGCCAGTTAATCACCCGCTCGTCAAAGTCATCGCCGCCCAGCCGGGTGTCACCCGCGGTAGACAGCACCTCGGTCACGCCATCGCCCATCTCAATGATAGACACGTCGAAGGTACCGCCGCCCAGGTCATACACCATAATCTTCTGGTCGGCTTCTTTGTCCACGCCATACGCCAGCGCCGCTGCCGTCGGCTCGTTGATAATCCTCTTTACATTCAGCCCTGCAATCGCGCCGGCATCCTTGGTCGCCTGCCGCTGGCTGTCGCTAAAGTACGCGGGCACCGTAATCACGGCGTCGGTCACCTTTTCGCCCAGGTAGCTTTCCGCGTCCGCCTTCAGCTTGGACAAAATCATCGCCGAAATTTCCTGCGGGGTATACTTTTTCCCGTCAATCTCTTCTTTGTGGTTGGTGCCCATCTCGCGCTTAATCGAGGAAATGGTACGGTCCGGGTTGGTAATCGCCTGGCGTTTTGCCACCTGGCCCACCAGCCGTTCGCCATCTTTCGTAAACCCTACTACCGAGGGGGTCGTCCGCCCGCCTTCCGCGTTTGGAATCACCACCGCGTCGCCGCCTTCCATCACGGCAATGCAGCTATTGGTTGTGCCCAGGTCAATACCTACTATTTTACTCATATCGTTCATGCTCCTTTTGTCATTAAATAAACTAATATTTCGTTTATCGTGTCTTTTCTGCAATATATTGTGTTGATTCTTTGCTCTGGCGCCAAAAATCAGCTACCGCACAAACCGTCCGGCAACCCCTCAGGGTGCCACCGCCACCATCGCGTGGCGAATCACCTTGTCTCCCAGCATGTACCCTTTTTGTATCACCTGGGTCACGGTACCGCTCTCGGCGCCTTCGGCCGGCTGTTGCATCACGGCGTTGTGCACCGCCGGGTCAAACGGCTGGCCCATCGCCTCTATCTCACAAATGCCCAGTTTCTTAAATACCTCTTCGGCTTTTGCCAAAATCAGCAGCACGCCTTTTTTATACTCACCATCCGCGGTTTCGGCGTTGGCCGCCGCTTCCAGCGTGTCCAGCACCGGCAGCAGTTCCTGTACCGCGTGTCCGGCCCCATCGTTAAAGGCCCCCGCGTTTTCTTTCTGGCTGCGCTTACGGTAGTTTTCATACTCTGCCGCGGTACGTAGCAGCGTTTCTTTCAGTTCACTGTTCTTTTTTTTCTCGTCGCTCAGCTGTTCTTCCAGCGCGGCCACTTTGGCGTTGCCGGCAGCAGCATCTTCCCTCGTTTTTTTGCTGTGCTCTGCTTCTGTCTTTTTTCCAGGCCGCTCTTTGGCCTCGTCCGGCGTTGCCACCGGCTTTTTCTCATCCTGGCTGGTCACCTATCATGACCTCCTTTGTACGCAATATTTGTGGCGCGGTGCAGCACGCACCTCTTCGCCCGTGTTATGTGGAATGTGCAAACCCGCTCATGCTGCGCCCCAGCAGGGTACTGAAATATTCCAGCCGCGGTATCACTTCACCAAACCGCATCCGCGCGGGGCCTGCCACCGCCAAAGCGCCGGTCAACCCGCCACCCGCCACATACCGGTGCGCCAAAAAACACACACCCGGCACCGGCTTTTCCGGAATCTCATCGCCAAACAAAATCATGGTGTGGTCGCTCCGGGGATGAATCAGGGCATCCACCCGCTCCGGATCATTAAACAGATCCATCATCGCCCGCAGGCTTCGCTCCATGTCCGGTCCTTCCAGCAAATGCTGTTGCCCTTCCAAAAAGGTTGCGGGTGTTCCGGTCTCTTCCAGCAGCGTCAGCGCCGCCGATACCACCGGCCAGCACCGGGATCCTCCCGCGCCCAGGTGGTTCAGCATCTGCTGCACCAAACTGCCGGAAACATCCGCCGCCGCCACAAAGCACAAATACCGGTTCAGTGTCTCTGCCATACCGGCTCTGTCCTTTTCACTCAGCTCAAAGTCCACTTTTGCCACCCGGGTGCGCACGCCGCCGGCCGCCGTTACCGCCAGCACCGCGGCGGTATACCGCCCCACCTGTATCACCTCAAAATGCGCAATACACATATCCTGCGCGCGCGGGGTACTCGCCAGTATGGCATATCCCAACAGGTCAGACAGCTTTTTTGCTGCCTCCTGCACCAGCTTTTCCGGGTCATAGTCCAGTTCCTCAAACGCCTTGTCCAGCACTTCCCGGTCCCCGGGTGCCAGGCGGGCCGCCGGGTCCAGCAGATGGTCCACGTAGTACCGGTACCCCGCTGTGGTGGGCACACGCCCCGCCGAGGTATGCGGCTGCTCCAGCAGGCCCAGCCTGGTCAGCGCCGCCATCTCGTTGCGCAGCGTGGCAGAGGACACCGCCATGTTAAAGTACCGGCTCAGCAGGTGCGAGCCCACCGGTTCGCCACCGGTCGCATACAGGGAGACTATCGCCGTCAGAATGCGTTGTTTCCGGTCATCTATCGCCACTGGCCACGGCTCCCTTCGTTTTACCTTTAGCACTCTGTCGCTTTGAGTGCTAATACTATTTTACAACACTTTCAGAATATGTCAAGTGCTGTGCACAAAATTTTTATTCTTTTCACAGTATATCCATCTCCACGGCGAAATCCGCGCAAAAAAAGCAGCGCCTCCGCCGCGCCGTGCGCGGAATAGCGCCGCAACTTTTCCATCCTGCCCCTATGTGTTTCCCGGCCACACGCCCCAGCACCAGCACACATTTTTGCCGCGGCGTGCCACCCCGCCTCACTTCAGCCGGTCCCCAGCAGCCCCAGCTCCGCCGCATGCGGGCGCATACCTTCCATGCAAATGCCCATCACATCCCCCAGCTCCATCCCCAGCATCTCCACGCCCTGCAAAATCACGCCGCGGTCTATTTTCGCGGCAAACGCCTTGTCCTTAAACTTCTTTTTCACGCTCTTCACTTCCATCTCGCTTATGCCGCCCGGCCGCATCTTGGCGGTCGCGGAAATCAGCCCGGTCAGCTCATCCACCGCAAACAGGCTTTTTTCCATTTTGCTCTGCGGCTCCACCTCGCTGCAAATCCCATACCCGTGCGACAAAATTGCACGCACGCTTTCCGCGTCCACGCCCGCCTCTATCAGCGGTTTCTCGGTATGGCGCAGGTGCTCTTCGGGGTGCTGCTGGTAATCATAATCATGCAGTAGCCCCACCGCCCGCCAGTACGCTTCGTCCTCGCCAAAATGTTTCGCCATCGCGCCCATTGCGGCGCTCACCGCCAGCGCATGCTGCAGCAAATGCTTCTCGCTGGTGGTTTCTTCCAGCAGCTGCCGCGCCCTTTCGCCTGTCAATTGCATCCCACATCCTCCTCAATCCTTCGCCGCGCCCATCCACCGCAGGCTACCCCAATCCTCAGCATAATGGTATACTACATTTAATAAATTATAATACAAACTCTCTCCTATGCCAACCGGCCCATCCCGGCGAATACAACCATGGAGGACGCCATGAAAAACCCAAAGCGCCTGATACAGGTCGCCGCCGGCCGTGCTCCGGCGGACCTCGTTTTGAAAAACGCAAATGTCGTACATGTTTTCACCGGCGAAATCCTGCCCGGCGACGTCGCCATCGTGGACGGCACCATCGCTGGTGTCGGCAGCTACAGCGGCGCGCAAGAAATAGACTGTACCGGCCGCTTTGTCTGCCCCGGTTTCATAGACGCGCACCTGCACATCGAAAGCAGCATGGTGCTCCCGCCGCAGCTGGTGCGCGCGGTGCTGCCCTCCGGCACCACCACCCTCATTGCCGACCCGCACGAAATCGTCAACGTCTGCGGCCGGGACGGCATGCGCTTCATGTTGCAGCAAAGCGCCGGCCTCCCCTGCAACATTTTCTACATGCTCCCTTCCAGCGTCCCCGCCACCCTGTTCGAAACCGCCGGCGGCAGCTTCACCGCCGCCGACATTGCCTCCTTCACCGGCAACGAACAGGTGCTGGGCCTGGGCGAAGTGATGTGCTTTCCGGATGTCATCTCCGGCGAAGGGGCTATTTTCGAAAAATTTTCCGCCGCCGGTTCGGCCATCCTGGACGGCCATGCACCCGGCCTTTCCGGCAAAGACCTTGCCGCCTACGCAGCCGCCAACATCGCTACCGAGCACGAGTGCACCACCTTCGCCGAGGCCGCAGAAAAAGCCCGCGCCGGTCTCGCCATCCTTGTGCGGGAGGGCAGCGCCGCACACAACCTTGCCGCCATCATCCAGGGGCTGGTACAAACCGGCATACCCACAAACAGGTTCCTTTTCTGCACCGATGACAAACACCTGGACGATATCTACCGCGATGGCCACATCCGCTGGAACATAAAGCTCGCCATCGAGCTCGGGCTGGATCCTGTCGCCGCCATCCGCATGGCCAGCTGGAACACCGCGCAGGTCTACCGCCTGCCGCATCTGGGTGCCATAGCGCCCGGCTACCGCGCCGACCTTGTCCTGCTGCGCAACCTACGGCAGGTCGAGGTAGACATGGTTTTCAAGGACGGCATCCCCGCCAAAGAATGCCTGGAACAAATAGACCGGCGCCCACCGCCTTCGCCAGACAGCCCCATCTTCCACACCGTACACATCCCCCCGGTTTCGGCGGCGGATTTTTCCCTGCCGGTTTCCGGCCCCGCCCATGTCATAGAGCTGGTTCCCTTCCAGCTCACCACCCGCCATCTGGTGGAGGAAATTCCCGCCACAGACGGTTTCTTCCAACCAAACGCGCAGTATACAAAACTCTGCGTCATCGAACGTCATGGCAAAAACGGCAACATCGCCGTTGCCCCGCTGAAAGGTTACGGCCTTACCGGCGGCGCCATCGCCACCACCGTGGCGCACGACAGCCACAACATCATCGCCGCCGGCGACAGTGACGCCGACATCGCCCTGGCGGTAAATCGCCTGCGGGACATCGGGGGCGGTTATGTCCTGGTGCAAAACGGCGCCATTGCGGGCGAGGTCCCTCTCGCCGCCGCCGGCCTCATGAGCACCCAGCCGGCCGAAACGGTACAGCGCGCCACTGGGGATATCATCGCCAAAGCCACCGCCATGGGCACTCCCTATTACGTCGACCCCTTTACCACCCTGTCCTTCCTGGCCCTGCCGGTCATTCCTTCCCTCCGCCTCACCGACCAGGGCCTCTTCGATGTGGATCAGTTCCAAATTATTCCCCGCACGCCATAAAAAAACAGCGCCGGAAACCCAGCGCTGGCAGATGCTTCACTTCCCTATGCTTTATGGGTCACAAATGCAACCAACCCAACCCTCCAGCGGCATCCGTCCCCTTACCCCCGCACCAAATACCGCTTCTGCTTCTCGGTCACCCGCATCAGCATATACATCGCCGCAATATACAGCGGCAGCGCCACCGCATTGGTGGGTATCCGCGAAACCAGCAGCGCTAAATAGGTCCCGCCATACATCAGCCGCAGCCAAAACGGATTGATGAATATATTCACCACCAGCACACAGGTGGCGGCCGCACCAGCTACCCGCCACAGCCGCACCGGCTGCCGCCACAGCCACAACCCACAAATGAACCCGTTCAAAAAGGCGTTCAGCGTAAACCCAAAGAAATACGGCCCGGTGGGGTTCAGCAAAAACCCTAAAATATCTATCAAAACACCCACCATTCCGCCCATCACCGGCCCATACAAATACGCCGCCATGGCTATCGCCACAAACGAAAACCCTACCCGCAGGGTAACTGTCAGCGGTAGCGTGTACACCTTCAGCACAATGCCCACCGCCACCAACAGACCACACCCTACCAGCGCGCGCACGTCTTTAAACATCCCCACAGCGCCGGCCGCATACTCACGTACCTGTCCCTTTTTTTCTTGCTGCATCAAAAAACTCCCCTTTCCATGGCTGGAGCAGCATCCCAAACTTATGCCGGCCGTTCGCCGGTTCTCGTTTGTCGGCTTGCTCTCTTTCTACGAGCGCCACAAAAAGAGGATGCAAACATCTTCATGCAGCAGCGGGATGCAAGGCACGCACCGCAAGCGGTCTTTTTCCGCTTTTCGTCCGCTCCACAACTCCCCGTTGGAACGGCACTTAACGCACACACCTTTACTCTGCCTCATCGCACCGCGCGGTACACCGCGCACTGCGCATAGCTCTGTTTATCAGTATACACCGCTTTTCTTTGTTTGTACATATCCTTAATAAGTACCCACGCCCGCATTCGCGGGAGGAAATCGAAGGAGGACGCATCCCTTGAAATTCCATGAAATGCCCTATACCCGCCCAAACATCGACCTTGCCGCGGCCGAAATCACCCAGCTGCAGCAACAGGTGGCCACCGCCACCGATGCTCCGGCCCTGCTTTCCGCCTACCGGCAGCTCTGCGCCCTGCTGGATGACGCCAACACCCAGGGCACCATCGCGTCCATCCGCCACACCGTGGACACCCAGGATGAATTTTATAACGCTGAAAACGACTACTTCGACGAAAAAAGCCCCATCCTCGCTGACAAAGTGCTTTGCTTCTACCGCGCGGTGCTTTCGTCGCCGCACCACCATATTCTCACGCAGCACTACGGCCCCATTCTACTGGAAAAAATGTCGCTGGCCGTACGCTCCAGCCAGGAAAAACTCATTCCGTTGCAACAGGCGGAAAACGCCCTCGCCACCGCTTATGAAAAACTGTATGCCTCTGCGCGCATTCCTTTTGGCGGCCAAACCCTCACCGTGGCACAGCTGCAACCGTATAAGCAAGACCCAAACCGTGCCACTCGCCGCGATGCTTTTTTCGCAGAAGGCAGCTTTTTTGACACACACCAGGACGAGCTGGACGAGCTTTTTACAAAACTGGTCGAAAACCGCACCCAGCAGGCGCAGCTTATGGGCTATTCCTCCTTCACCCCGCTCGGGGATATCCGCATGGAACGCCTTGGCTACACCCGCGCCGATATCACCGCCTGCCGGCGGGCGGTCCTGTCCGGCATCGTTCCAAACGCGGAAAAGCTCCTATCCATGCAGGCGCAGCGCCTCGGCATCACAGACTTTTGCTTTTATGATACCCCGCTGGTTTTCCCGGGCGGCAATCCTCTGCCAACAGGCACCCCAGAGGAAATTCTTGCCGCCGGCCAGCACATGTATCAAAATCTCTCTCCGGAAACCTCCGCCTTTATCACCTTCATGCTGGACAATGAGCTTTTCGATGTACTGGCAAAACCCGGCAAAGCCCCCGGCGGATACTGCACCTATATCCCCGCATATAAAAGCCCCTTCATTTTCTCAAACTTTAACGGCACCGCCGGCGATGTGGACGTGCTCACCCATGAGGCCGGCCACGCCTTTGCCGCCTATCTGGCCGCACAGCAAAATCTGCCGCCAGAATTGCGCAGCCCCGGCCTTGAAAGCTGTGAAATCCACTCCATGTCCATGGAGTTTCTCACCCAGGACTATCACGCCGCCTTTTTTGGCGACGCCACCGACCACTATGCCATCTACCACGCGCAGGATGCGCTCACTTTCTTGCCCTACGGCTGCCAGGTGGATGAATTTCAGGAAACCATCTATAACCAGCCCCACCTCACCGCCGCACAGCGAAACGAACTCTGGCTGGAGCTGGAACACCGTTACCGTCCCTGGAACCATTTTGCCGACATCCCCTTCTACGGTCGCGGCGCCGGCTGGCAACGCCAGCTGCACATCTACGTCAGCCCGTTTTATTATATCGATTATGTCCTGGCCCAGTCGGTTGCGCTCTCCTTCTTCCTTGCACACAACGCAAACCCCGCAGACGCCTGGCGCCGCTATCTTGCGCTCACAGAAAAGGCCGGCTGCGCCACCTATGGCGACCTGGTACACGCCGCCGGCTTCGAAACCCCATTCACGCCCGGCGCCATGCGGCAAACCGGCGATGCCATCTTCCGCTGGATCATCGCCCGCCTGGGCACTGCCGCTCCCGAATGAAATAGCCACTCTTCCTCCACCTGGCACACAAAAAACATCCGCCGGCCGGCTTGCCTCAAACAAGCCCCCGGCGGATTTTTACATTTTCTCGATTCCCTTATTTTGCCCCCGGCAACATCCAAACGCCAGCAGGTATTCGCTTTTACGCCGCCGGCACCGGCTCCATAACCACCTCGGTCACAAAACTGCGCACAATATCCCACACACCATCGGTATCATACGTACCTACCCCCAGGAAAAACAAAGAAAACACATACCCGTCTTTGCTCCAGGTCGCCAGCGTCTGCCCGCTGGTGTTCTGCTTCAGCGTCACGGCAGTTCCCTCTATCGTCTTCTCGCTTGTCTGGTCGTACACGGTATAATCCCCACTTATATCTTCACCGGTATCCACCGCTACACGGAATATCGGCTTCACATTCTCCTCCACGGTAAAGTCCAGCTGCGCCACCGTGTCATTAATCAACCAAACGGAATCCAACGCATATTGCTGGGGATACCCCACCACTGCAAAACCGGCTTTCTCCATAAAGTCCGGCTCAGTAAATTCCACCATGGGGTTCGGCATCCCCACACCTGCTTCGCCACCCTCAGAAGCAGACGCACTGCTCCCGCAAGCCGTCGCAAAAAACATCCCCGCACACAGCATCCCCGCCAGCAGCTTCTTCATACACTCTCGCTCCTTTTCCGGTCACCCGGTTATTTTCACCGAACCCTGTGCCCTCTGCCATCCAGCCGAAGGCCCCCGCGCCAACACGTTGGCGCGGGCCCCGTCGCAGGGGTCACACCCCGCACCACCAGCATACTCCATACCACACAGCACCACCCCATCCCCGCCGGGGCCCGCTACCCCTGCGCCGGGTGGCGGCGTTCCGCCGCCGGCCTTCGGCCGGCCTCACCCTCATCCCAAAAACACCCTACTATTCCTGTATCCAGTGTACTCGCCAAATATGATCGTTTTATAGACATTTTGTTGCAAATCCATATCCTTGTACAATTCGTTCAAAACCCGCCCTATTGTTTTCTTTCCCACGAACGGCATGTATGTACTACTTTGAAATACCTATCAAAACAAACCACAAAAAAGCCCGGCAGAAAAAAGATTCACACCCTTTTCCCGCCGGATCTTCTACTTTTATCTTCTCCCCCCACAAAGGAACACATTCTGCGGGCAGCGCCGCCCGCCACCACACACCCGGCCACACAACCACTGCTCATGCCGCCATCGCGCTCCGCCCACTTACTCCTCAGGCTCCAGCTTCTCCAAATCAAACGGTGTCGCCTGGTACACATAATAGTTCAGCCAGTTTGAAAACATCAGGTGCGCGTGGCTGCGCCAGCGGTACAAAATCCCTTTTTCCGGGTCATCATCAATAAAATAGTGCTCCGGCAGCGGCGGTGCCAGCCCCCGGTCGGTATCCCGCCGATACTCGTTATACAGCGTCTCTTTGTCATATTCCATATGCCCCAGCACATAAATCTCGCGCCCATTTTCGGTACTCAGTAAATGCAGTCCCGCTTCCTCGCTCTCGGCCAATATCCGCAATTCCGGCACCCGCAGCACATCCTCACGGCTCACACCGGCACTGCGGGAATGCGGCACATAAAACACCTCGTCAAACCCGCGCACCAGGGGGTTCCCCGGCCGCTCCAGGCTATGGGCAAACACCCCGTGCAGCTTCTGCGGCAGCATCACCTTCGGTATCCCATAGTGGTAATACAGCCCAGCCATGCCCCCCCAACACAGATAGATGGTGGAGTATACATTTTTGCGACCAAAATCCATCAGCTGGCGCAATTCATCCCAATAATCAATCTGCTCATACGCCAGATGCTCCACCGGCGCCCCGGTAATAATCATCCCGTCATAGCGGTGGTGCCGCACTTCATCTATCGTATGGTAAAACGCCGCCAAATGCTCGGTAGAGGTGTGGGTCGGCGTGTGCGTACCGGTCCGCAGCAAAGACAGGCGTACCTGCAGCGGGCTGTTTGCCAGCAGCCGCGCCAGCTGCGTCTCGGTCACTATCTTGTCCGGCATCAGGTTCACTATCAAAATCTCCAGCGGGCGAATATCCTGTGCCACAGCGCGCTGGTGCGGCATCACAAAAATATTTTCGTCCTGCAGCGCCTGGTACGCCGGCAGGTCTTTGGGAATAATCAGCGGCATCAGAGTGCCCCCTCTCGTCTGCTTTTACTTTTGAAAATGAATTTACTATATCATACCATCCCTTCTTCAAAAATACTATTGCGTCAATAAAAATCACATATCTAAGAGAAAAAGCTATTAATGAATTTTGCACAAAACCTTGCTGTATCGTCCTTTACAATTCTTTTTTACACTATTTCTATCTGTCCCTAAAAACGCATTCCAATATTAATTGCGTTCATTCGTTCAATTTCATGACAAAAAAACCACAATGTCACGCAACATTGCAAAAAGGTGATGAACAGGCGTCATAAATGTAAGGATAAATACTTTACATAGAATTCTATTGCAATATGTCGAATAAGCTTTTATAATAAGGATAAGCTTCAACAAGCGATAATTGCAGTAGAAGGGTTCGATATTGAGTACGCCACGACAGGAGGTAAGCCAGATATGACCAGATCACAGTTGATTGCCAAGGTGGCCCGTCAAACAGGGCAGCCGGCCGCACAGGTCGAAACTACTTTGACAACCATTGTTGATGATATCATTGAATCTCTTCAGCAAGGTGAAAAAGTAACCATCGCGGGCTTTGGCCGCTTTGAAATGCGCGAGCGCAAAACCAAAGCATACACCAACCCCAAGACCAAAGTTGCCAGCCAGCTTAAGCCCACCAGCATCCCGGGCTTCAAGGCCAGCGGCCTCATGAAGCATCGCATTGCCGGCAAAAAGTAATAACACCTTCTAAAACGCCTGGTTTCCAGGCGTTTTATTTTTATGTGTTCCTTTCGCGCGCACCGTGCTATACTGGTTCCAGTACCCGCCCCCGGCCAAACAAACCATCCCAATACTTTTTGCCGCCAAAGGAGAGGACTGCCATGAAACTGAACTATCGCCGCACATTTTTGGTTGGGCTTGGCTTTTTTTCCATCTGTGCTTTTTGGCAGTTGTACGATCATGTCGTCCCCCTTATCCTGAAATACAATTTTGGCATAGATGAAACCCGCACCGGCGTGGTCATGGCCATGGACAATGTGCTGGCGCTGTTCATGCTGCCGTTGTTTGGCTCCTTCAGCGACCGCACCAAAACCCGCTGGGGCCGCCGCATGCCCTACATCGTGCTGGGGGGCTTCGCTTCCGCCATCGTCATGATGCTCATTCCCATTTCAGCACGCCTGTTTTCCCTGCCCCTGTTCATCACCGGGCTCGCGCTCACGCTGCTGTTCATGTCCACCTACCGCAGCCCGGCGGTCGCCCTCATGCCGGATGTCACCATAAAGCCCCTGCGCAGCAAAGCAAACGCTGTCATCAACCTCATGGGTGCTGCCGGCGGCATTATCATTCTGGGCCTCATCAACCTTCTTTTGCCCAAAATTGATACCGCAACAACCGCCGCCTACACACCAGATTATGTCCCCGTGTACCTGGCCTGCATGGCGGTCATGGTAATTTCCACCGTTGCGCTCATGCTTTTTATAAACGAACCAAAACTTGCCCAAAAAATGCAGGACGAAACAAAAGCTCTGGGCATAGAGGACGGCCCCACCGATGACCAAAAGGGCAAAACGCACATTCCTCTCCCGCGGAAAAAGCGCCCTTCCATGATCTTCCTGCTGGCCAGCATCGCGCTGTGGTTCATGGGCTATAACGCCGTCACCACCGCCTTCAGCCGCTACACTTTCGAGCGCTTCAACATGCAGGCCGGCGCCTCCGCCCTGGTGCTCATCGTGGCGCAGGTCGCCGCCATTGCCAGCTACCTGCCGGTCGGCATCATCGCCACAAAACTTGGTCGCAAAAAGTGTATCATGGGCGGGGTGGTTTTGCTGGCGGCCTCGTTCGGCACCGCCACCCTGTTCGATACCTTCACCCCGCTCATTTACGTTTTGTTCGTCCTGGCCGGCATTGCCTGGGCCGCCATCAACGTGAACAGCTACCCCATGGTGGTGGAAATGTCCAGCGGCACCGACATCGGTCGCTATACCGGCTACTACTACTTTGCATCCATGGCCGCCCAGGTGGTCACCCCCATCCTGTCCGGCTACATCATGCAGCATGTCAGCTACAGTGCCCTGTTCCCTTACGCCGCCACTTTTGTTGCCCTTTCTTTTGTCACCATGATCTTCGTCCGCTTTGGCGATGCGAAACCCCTGCCTCCCAAAAATAAGCTGGAAGCTTTCGAAGCAATGGACGACTAAGTTCCACGAAATAACGGGTATTAACCCCGGGGCAGAGCCCCGGCCCCGCGCTTCGCGCGTTTCCCGCGGCAGTCCGTAGACCGCAATCCTTTAAATCTCTTGGGCAGAGGCGCGGGGTAGTATACCCGTTGTCGCCCTCCTCACTCGGGCATTGAGAATGCAAGCATTCGCGTGGCGCTCGCTTCGTCGGGTAATAAAACTCTACCATATAAAATATCTCCGGCAGCCACCAGGCTCCCGGAGATATTTGTTTTTAATACCGTATAAACATTTTTTTACATCATTGGTATCGCATGTTGAATCCCTACTGCACAAACCGGTCCGTTGTGCATTACACGACCAGCACACACGCAGCTCCCGCCTTTTCCGCGGGTTCACGCTTTGCTCCACCGACATCTATCCTTCTTTAGAAAAGTACTTTTTCTGTAATTTTGCTCCTGCTCATTGCCACACGACCATCGTGCCGTACAGTCCAATCAGCCTATAGCGCAGCCCGTCCTCAGTGTCACCCAGTAAAACCAGCCTATAGCGCAGCCAATCCTCGGTGTCACCCAGTAAAACCAGCCTATAGCGCAGCCCGTCCTCCGTGCCACCCAGCAAAACCAGCCTACAACATAGCCCGTCCTCCGTGCCGCACCGCCAAACCAGGCAAAAACGCACGTTCACTTGCGCCAGATACAAAATCCCTTCGCGCTTCTCTGCCAGCCGCGCCGCACTGAAAAAACAGAACAACTTTTCCGCTATCCGGCAGTGCCCCCACATCAAAAATACAATATGGGCGCACCAAACATGCCCACCACCGCAACCGTGGCCCTTTTGCGTGGTTTCCACCACACCCTCACGGCGCCACTCGCAGTATCAACACCACTTCAGCTTGCGCCTCACCCGGCAGCCGGCGGCGGATCCAGCGCAACCATAATCGTCTCGCCAGGTTTTCCGTCCTTCTCAATCGCCGCAAACAACTGCTTTGCATTGCCCGACGCTATCGTTGCACCCGCCACGCCATCCACCTGGCTTGCCGTACCCGCTTCCACAACATTCTCTGAAAGCTCCGGCATCCACTCAGACGGCGGCGGGGTCATATCATAATTTCCCGGGGTGCTTTTTTTATTCCCTTCTGCATCATATGATTCAAAGGTGGCATCTACCACCACCCCATCCTTATAGGTCACTGTCAGGGTATCGCGCCAACCATACGCATAGTTCTCCACATAGGCATCATCCGCCTCGGCCGTATATACGCCATCCTGCATTGTGCCAGATCCACTGCTGCAGGCGGCCAAAGAAACCGCCAACACCAGAGCCAACGCCACCGCCAACCACTTTTTCATGACCAATCTCTCCTTTTGTTTGGAAATTTTTCGGCATCCTTTCCGCTTGTTACCATCGGCATTTGCACAGAAAGTTTAGCACAAACAAAAGTCGAAATCAATCAAACAAGTGTCAAGTTTACAAATTGGCAACAACTGCCCCTGCTTACGCCGCCCGGTGACCGCTGCGCACGCTTGTACCAGCCACATACACACCGCTTTTCCCTTGGGGCGCCATCCGCGCCGGCGGCTGTGGCAGGCGCCTTGCCCGCCGCTTTGCAATCGGCCGCACCGACAAACGGAAGAAATACACCGCACCCGCACCCGCCGAGGGCAGCAAACACAACACGCCAAAAATCGGCATCGCGCCGGACAACAGCGCATCCACTAAAATAAACGTCGCAAGTGACAGCACTACAGCCAGCATCCTACTCACAAACCGGCGTGTCTTTTTATTCATCGTCCGCGCCCCCTCTTTACTCTTTTGCACCTGCCACCTTGCCGGAATCCACATCCTGCAGCGGTTCCGCGGCATTTGCGCATATACACCATTCGGTTGTTTGTCTCATTATAATACAACTATTGGTTGTTGTCAATAGAAATTACAACTATTTTTATAATTACTCTTTACATTTACAACAATTGGTTGTATACTAATGCTATCTTACTATACTTATTTTTCCTTTGCTGTATATCAATACTGAATACTATCCTTTTGTGTCAATGCTATTCTGCACAGCCTGCTTGGCTCGGTTCCGCGAAAACATCTTTTCGCGCAGCTCCGCGGCATCGGCCAATACGTACATCCTATTGTAAATGAGGTGCTCCCATGTTTGGCGAAAGAATCCAACAACTCCGCAAAGAAAAAGGCCTTACGCAAACCGCCCTGGCCGAGGCTCTGGGCGTCACACAACAGGCCGTGGGTAAATGGGAAACCGGCCGCTCCTCGCCGGACCCTGCCACCCTCATGCGCTTGGCGGAATACTTCGGTGTCAGTGTAGACTCGCTCCTGGGTCGCACCACCCCGCTCAGCAGTCAGGTTCGCCCCTACACCGCCGCGTCCGAGGTTCTCATCCCCGTGGTGGGCTCGGTGCGGGCCGGCTATGGCGCGCTCGCTTTCGAGGAAGACCGCGGTGTGGAGCCTGCCACCGTGCGCGATCCGGACAGCTACTTTTATCTCCAGGTAAAGGGCGATTCCATGGAGCCCCGCATCCGCGATGGCGACCTGGCGCTGGTACACCGCCAGCCCACACTGGATGACGGCGACCTCGGCGTCATTGTGTATGGCGACGGCGAAGGCACCCTGAAGTGTTTCCGGCGCAAAGGCAACGCCATCATTTTACAGCCGTTCAACCCCGCCTATGACCCGGTCATCCTGGCCGGGGAAGACCTGGAACAGCTTTACATCGCCGGCCGCGTGGTGGAAACAAAAGCGCGCTGGTAATCCGCACCCAGCGCCCACCCGGCAATGCAGAGATGCGTTGCCAGCCACTTTCCAGAAACAAAGCACCACTTTTTCTGCTATCATAACCTGGAAAATATAGCCAGCGCCTGTCCCTGCTACAGACGCCTGCTTTTTTGTCGCCTTTTTCAGCTGTTGTACCATTTATATTCTATCCGCCATTCGCACCGCACATGCTATATTTCACATCATTCCCGCATCTCATCGCACGCTTTTCGCCTTCACCAAACCATTTTTACACACCGGGGTAATACGCATGGACCTAATGCAAAAACTCACCATACTAGCTGACAGCGCCAAATATGACGCTGCCTGCACCTCCTCCGGCGCCGACCGTCCCGGCAACCAGGGCCTGGGCAGTGCGTTGGCCGCCGGCTGTTGCCATACTTTTTCCGCCGATGGCCGGTGCGTCTCCCTTTTAAAGGTCCTCATGACCAACCACTGCGCCTATGACTGCAAATATTGCGTGAACCGCAGCAGCAACGATGTTCCCCGCACCGCCTTTACTCCAGAGGAGCTGGCCGAGTTGACCATCCAGTTTTACCGCCGAAACTACATCGAGGGCCTGTTTCTTTCCAGCGGTGTGCTGCAAACGCCGGATTACACGATGGAACGCATGATAACAGCACTGGAATTGCTGCGCTACAAACACAACTTCTGGGGCTACATCCACGCCAAAACCATTCCCGGCGCCTCCCCGGAGCTGGTATACCGCCTCGGCCTCGTGGCCGATCGCCTCAGCGTAAACATCGAACTGCCCAGTGAAGCCAGCCTTTCCAAGCTGGCCCCGAACAAAACCAAAAAGGCCATCCTGGCCCCCATGGCCCAAATCCGGCAAAACCGCAACACGAATACAAAAGAACTGGCAATATACAAAAACGCGCCCCGGTTTGCCACCGCCGGCCAGGCCACCCAGATGATCATCGGCGCCAGCCCAGAGACCGATTACCACATCCTTACCCTGGCTTCCGGCCTGTATGAAAAATACGAGCTTAAGCGCGTTTTTTACTCCGCTTACATCCCGGTGGTGGAGGACACCCTGCTGCCATCGGTACAAACCCAGCCTCCTCTCTTGCGGGAACACCGGCTGTACCAGGCGGACTTTATGCTGCGCCAATATGGCTTTTCCGCCGAGGAAATCCTCAGCGAAGACGCGCCAAATTTCAACCCCTACCTGGACCCAAAATGCAACTGGGCTATTCACAACCTGCACCTGTTCCCGGTGGATGTGAACCGTGCTTCCCGGGATGAACTGTTGCGGGTTCCCGGCATCGGCCCCACCAGCGCCCGCCGCATTGTCACCGCCCGCCGCAGCGGCCAGCTGGGCATGCCGGAACTAAAACGCATCGGTGTGGTGTTGAAACGCGCTCAATATTTCATCCTCACCGCCGACAACCCCCTCGGCCTGCGCCCCAATAAAGAAGCCACCGTCCGCGCACTGATCGACCCCGGCATTTTTTCCGCCGGTGTGGAACAGCTCAGCCTGTTCGCCCCGGCGGCAGACGCACGCTTTGCGCTGCCCGGCGCCGGGGACGTAAAAAACATTGCCGAGGCCGCCGCCGAGGCAGTTTCCTGCATGGTGAAAGCAATATGAAAATGCCTTGTGGACGCAGTTTTTTCTGTGGTAATTTTCATTGCCGTCACGCGGCCACCTGTTCCGCGAAGACTGCTGCCGAGCAAGCAGCCGCTTCCACCGGCCGCACAGGTACCTCCGGTGCGTCTCCTCGGGAAAATGGCACGTCCCACCACACTGCACAAAAAGCATCGCCCTCCCCAAAACCCGCAACACAGCCGGGCCCGCTTGCCCGCCCCGCCGACATCGTCTACCTTTACGACGGCAGCCGGCCAGGCTTTTTCAGCTGTGTCCATGAAAGCGTGTACGCCCGCGAACTGCCGGCCGCCATCTTCCCCGAAAGCGAAGCCCAGCCCAGCCTGTTCCAACAAAAGCTTATCCCCACCGATACCCAAAAAGCCGCCCGGGTAGAAGCCTCCATTTCCAAAAAAATTGGCCCCCGGGCGACGGAACTGCTGGACAATATTTTTTTTAGCTGCCTTCCCGAAAAAGAAATTGCCATGCTGCGTTTTTTGCTGCTGGGCTACCGCGCAGGTCCTCGCACACCCTATATGTTGGGCCACACGGATGTCGCCCCCTTGCTGGCCGCGGAAAAACACCTGATGGGAGAAGTACACCTGTTGCACGGCTTTATCCGCTTTTCAGACTATGACGGCGCGCTGGCGGCCACCATCACACCCAAAAATTTTGTGCTGCCATTCCTCGCCCACCACTTTGCCACGCGCTTCTCCGGCGAGGACTTTCTCATTTTCGACAAAACCCACAAAGCTGCCCTTATCTATCAAAACAAAAAAAGAAGCATCGTCCCGTTGGAGCACATTGCCTTCCCGGATGCCAGCGAAGAGGAAGAAGCCTACCGCGGCCTGTGGAAACAGTTTTACAAAACCATCGCCATCGAAGCGCGCGAAAACCCACGCTGCCGCATGACGCACATGCCAAAACGCTACTGGGAAAACATGACCGAAATGCAGGATCTTTTGTAGCGGTTTAGGCCTCCTTCCCGCGCCCCGCAACACGCTCATCAAATCTAATGGAAAAGACAATTTTCGACCACAAAAACAAACAAGAGGCTATACTTCGCCCCTTGTTTGTTTTTTATATTATTTTCCACTGCTTTTCGCATCACAATAACTGCGCACTGTTAAATAATTTAATACATTCACAACTTATACGCGCTATATTCACTCATGTATTGTTCATTCAGCCACATATTTACCACTGCACGCACCCCGCAAGCCTCACAGCGCACGGCTGGTAATCTCTTCCACCGTGGCCGCCATGAAATCCTCCACCGACTTCACACCGCCGCGCTCTTCCTTGCGCGCACGCACCGCCACGGTTTTTTCCAACACCTCTTTGTCCCCCATTACCAGCATATAGGGGATTTTCCGCAGCTGCGCCTCCCGAATCTTATAGTTCATTTTTTCATTGCGCAGGTCGGCCTCCACGCGTATCCCTACCGCCTCCAGCTGCTGCTTCACTTCCTCGGCATAGGCGTGGTGCGCCTCGCTAATCGGCACCAGCATCACCTGCACCGGCGCCAGCCAGGTGGGAAACGCCCCCGCAAAATGCTCTATCAAAATGCCGATGAACCGCTCAATGGACCCATACACCACCCGGTGAATCATCGCCGGCCGGTGCTTCGCGCCGTCCTCGCCGGTATACTCCAGGTCAAACCGCTCAGGCATTTGAAAGTCCAGCTGGATGGTCCCGCACTGCCATGTCCGCCCAATCGCATCCACCAGATGAAAGTCCAGCTTTGGCCCATAAAACGCGCCGTCTCCCTCGTTCACGGTATACGGCCGGTCCAGCATCTCCATGGCCTTTTTCAGCGCCTCGGTCGCCATCTCCCAGTCCTCGTCGCTGCCCATGTGGTCCCCCGGCATGGTGGACAGCTCCACATTATACTGGAAGCCAAACAACGAATACACCTCGTCTATCAGCCGGCACACACCCATAATCTCGTCAATAATCTGCTCCCGCGTCATGAATATATGCGCATCGTCCTGCGTAAACGCGCGTACCCGCATCAGCCCGTGCAGCGCACCGGACAGCTCATGCCGGTGCACCAGGCCCAGCTCCGCCATGCGCAGCGGCAGCTCCCGGTAAGAGTGCATCTGTGTCTTATACACTAGCATTCCACCGGGACAGTTCATGGGCTTCACCGCAAACGGTTCCCCGTCTATCTCGGTTGTATACATATTGTTTTTGTAATGATCCCAGTGCCCCGAGCGCAACCACAGCTGCTGATTCAACAATATTGGCGTCGATATTTCACTGTATTCTGCCTTTTTATGCACTTCTCTCCAATAGGTCAGCAGTTCGTTTTTTAAGATCATGCCGTTCGGCAAAAAGAACGGGAACCCCGGTCCTTCTTCCAGCAGCGCAAACAGTTGCAGCTCACGCCCCAGCTTGCGGTGGTCGCGTTTTTTGGCTTCCTCCAGCATGGTCAGGTAGGCTTCCAGCTCACTCTGCTTGGGATAGGCAACCCCATAAATACGCGACAACATGGCTAAATTGGAATCTCCATGCCAGTACGCCCCGGTCGCGCTGGTCAGCTTCAGCGCCCGCACCGGCGATGTATCCATCAGGTGCGGCCCGGCGCACAGGTCCACAAAATCTCCCTGCCGGTACAGGCTGATGCGTTGCCCCGCGGCCGCGTGCTTTTGCAGCAGTTCCTGCTTATATGGCTGGTCCTTAAAAATTTCCATTGCCTCGGCAGCATTCACAAAAAACCGTTCTATCGGCAGCGCTTCTTTCACGATCTTCTTCATTTCTTCTTCTATCCCGGCCAAATCCTCCGCCGTAAACGCCGGCGTCACATCAAAGTCGTAATAGAACCCGTTCTCCACCGCCGGCCCAATCGCAAACTTGGCCTGCGGGTACAGCCGCAGCACCGCCTGCGCCAAAATATGGCTGGAGGTATGCCAAAACGCATGCCGTCCGTCCGGGTCCCCAAACGTACATATCTCCACCGCGCAGTCCACCTCCAGCGGCGTGCGCAAATCCACCGCCACGCCGTCCACCCGGCCGGCGCATGCCGCCTTTGCCAGCCCAGCGCCCAGGCTGCTTGCCACCTGTGCCACGCTGGTTCCCGGCTCATACTGCCGCACGCTTCCATCTTTCAGTGTCACGTTTATCATTTCTTTTGCCTCCCATACTCTTAAAAATACATCCTGCAAAAATAAAACACCCCGACCCAATAATAAGGATCGGGGTGAGAGAAATCTCCCACGGTTCCACCCGCTTTGCACGGTTTACCGCACCACTTGTCACACAGCTGTAACGGGCCGTCCCGGCAGGGGTTCTCCCTGCAGCTGTTGCGGTGGTAAGCTGGCGGTGGCGCACAGGTTGCTTCCAGACGCGGTACTCTCCGCTGCAACCCTCTCTGTTTGCGGCCTGCCGCGGCCCATGTCCGCGTCCTGGCTTTAACTTTTTCTCATCTTAACACCGGCCCTCTGCCTTGTCAAGCAACATCCTGCTATTTCTAAAAAACCCCATACTATTTTGCTCCGTCACCTGCTTTCACCGTGTTTCCCACACGGCATTTGTTGCACAATTAACAAGTTATCACACCCAAAAGTCATATGATTTACATTTTTCTGCCACTTTATGACACGATGGCACGGGCGCTTCCCCCCACAGCTCCCCCTTCTAAAATCCGCCCTCCTGTTTCTCCGCCTGCCAGGCGGGTTTCCGGGCAGGACCCCCCCCTGCCGCACTCGCCCTTGACAACAACCCCTGCGGGTTTTACAATGTTAGTGTGGTGTAATATGCACGGGCCACGGTAAACTGTGCCCGTTCAGGGGATTCCCCAATAGATCGCAGGCCTTTATTAATAGGTAGGGGCTTCCCGCCATAAACCAAATCCCATTTTTTAAGGAGTTGACCCATTTGCTACCAATATGGACGATCATTGTGGTGGCATTCGTGGGCGCTTTAGCCGCTGTTCTCGCTTTCCGCGCGGGGGTTATTTACCGCCGTCGCACCGCCGAGCATACCATTGGCTCGGCCGAGGAACAGGCTAAAAAGGTTGTCAACGAAGCCATCAAAACCTCGGAACAGAAACTGAAAGAAGCCTCTGTAGAGGCAAAAGACCAGGCATACCAGCTGAAACAGGAAGCCGAAAGAGAGATCAAAGAGCGCCGCGCCGAGGTTACCCGCCAAGAGCGCCGCGTAGAGCAAAAAGAAGAAAGTATCGACAAAAAGACCACCGCTCTGGAACAAAAAGAAGAAGAAATGCAGCAACGGCAAACCCTGCTGCAGGCAAAGCTGGCCGAAATAGACCAGATGAAAGAGCGGGAACTGGAAAAGCTGGAGAATATTGCTTCCCTCACACAGGAGGACGCCCGCAAAATGTTGCTGGCCAGCCTGGAGGAACAGCTGACCCACGAAAAAGCGCTGAAAATTTCTTCTTTCGAGACCCAGATGAAGGAAGACGCGGACGACATGGCGCGCGAGCTCATCAGCCAGGCCATCGCCCGTTGCGCGGCCGACCACTCCAGCGAGGCCACCGTTTCGGTGGTGGCGCTGCCCAGTGACGAAATGAAAGGCCGCATCATCGGCCGCGAGGGCCGCAACATCCGCGCGTTGGAAACCGCTACCGGCGTGGACCTCATCATTGACGACACCCCGGAGGCCATCACCCTCTCCAGCTTCGATCCGGTCCGCCGCGAGGTCGCCCGCCAAACCCTGGAAAAACTGATTACCGACGGCCGCATCCACCCCGCCCGCATCGAGGAAACGGTGGAAAAATGCCGCCGCGAACTGGAACTGGTCATGAAACGCGAGGGCGAGCGCGCCGTCATGGATGTGGGGCTGCACAGCGTGCACCCGGACATTGTAAAGCTGCTGGGCCGCCTGCGGTACCGCACCAGCTATGGCCAAAACGTGCTGAACCACTCACTGGAGGTCGCCTACCTCTCGGGCATCATGGCCGCGGAACTGGGCCTAAACGTAAACCAGGCAAAACGCGCCGGCCTGCTGCATGACATCGGCAAAGCGCTGGACCACGAGATTGAGGGCAGCCACGTGCAAATCGGCGTGGACATTGCCAAAAAGTACAAGGAAAACCCCGCGGTCATCCACGCCATCGAGGCGCACCACGGGGATGTAGAACCCCGCACGCCGTTGGCGTTCATCGTCACTGCCGCTGATGCCATTTCGGCCGCACGGCCCGGCGCCCGGCGCGAAAACCTGGAAAGCTACATCAAGCGCCTGGAAAACCTGGAAGAAATCGCAAAAGGCTTCTCCGGTGTGGAAAGCAGCTTTGCCATCCAGGCCGGCCGTGAGGTTCGCATCATGGTAAAGCCGGACGTCATCGACGACGACCAGCTGGTCATCCTCGCGCGCGACATCAGCGCCAAGATCGAAAACGAGCTGGATTACCCCGGCCAAATCAAGGTAAACGTAGTGCGGGAAAGCCGCGCCATCGATTACGCGAAGTAACTGCGAACATTGCAGCGTCGGGCGCCACGGCGGCGTCCGGCGCTTTGTTATGGCAAAAAACCTTCGAAGCAATCATTGCGTTTTTGCAGAGAATGATCCTTCCGGTCTATCCAGACCATACAAATCCGCAACAAATTTATCCCTGTTTACGGTTCACCTTTCCATTTTGAAAGCAGGTTAGAAAGCAGGTGACAGCATGAAAATACTGTGCGTGGGCGACGTTGTCGGCGCGGCCGGCCTGGCACTTTGCCGTGCCCTGCTACCACAGCTGCGGCGCGAGTTCGCCGCAGACCTTGTCATCGTAAACGGTGAAAATGCCGACGCTTCCGGTGTCGGCCTGCCGCGCGCCGCCGCCGACGACCTGCTGCAATACGCCGACGCCATCACCAGTGGAAACCACTGCTACCGCCGCGCCAGCGAAGAATTGTACACCGAGTATGAAACGGTGCTACACCCCGCCAACCAACCCTATACCGAGGACGCCGCTGGCTGCTGCCTGCTGGACACCGGGCGCCTGGGCATGGTGCGCATCATTAACTTGGTCGGCGTCGCCTTCATGGAACCGGTGGATTCTCCCTTCCGGCGTGTGGATGAACTGCTCGCCAAAACCACCGCAAAATACACTATTGTGGATTTTCACGCCGAATCCACTGCCGAAAAAAAAGCCCTCGCCTTCCACCTGGACGGCCGGGTCAGCGCGGTGTTCGGCACCCATACCCACGTGCAAACCGCCGACGAACAGATCTTGCCCGGCGGCACCGGCTACATCACCGACGCCGGCATGACTGGCCCAGCCCTCAGCGTGCTGGGCGTCGCGCCGGCGCTGGCGGTTAAAAAACAAAACGAACATGTCCCGGTGCGCTTTGCTGTGGCGGATGGCCCCGCCATGCTGAACGCCGTGTTGTTCACGCTGGACGACACCACCGGCCTGTGCACCGCCGTACAGCGCATCAATCAGCAGTAAGATGCGGGCCCGGGCTTTTTTGCCCCAACTTACTAGGAATTGCTAGAACCCGGTTCTTCCCGTCGGCCCAATCAAAACACAAACCATCCATCCCTGGCAAATGCGGTGTTACTTTCTCTGTAAAATCTGGCAGTCCATCCTGTCTCCCTTCACTTTTCTCTCGTGCCAAAACGCATTTTTCCTGGCGCCAAAGTATTCAATGATTTTGCGCCCCTAACCAAATTCTCCAAAACATCCCCATCCTGTAATTGAAAGGCGGAATACCAGCGTGACCACCCAACAAGAAATTCAGCGCCGGCGCACCTTTGCCATCATCAGCCACCCAGACGCCGGCAAAACCACCCTCACGGAAAAACTACTTTTGTACGGCGGCGCCATCGGTATGGCCGGCAGCGTGAAAGGCCAAAAAGGCACCCGCCACGCCGTCAGCGACTGGATGGAAATCGAAAAACAGCGCGGCATCTCGGTCACCAGCAGTGTCCTACAGTTCGAATACGACGGCTTCTGCGTCAACATTCTGGACACCCCCGGCCACCAGGACTTTTCCGAGGACACCTACCGCACCCTCATGGCGGCGGACGCTGCGGTCATGGTCATCGACGCTGCCAAAGGCGTGGAAACCCAAACCAAAAAATTGTTCAAGGTCTGCGTCATGCGGGGCATCCCCATCTTCACCTTCATCAACAAAATGGACCGCGACGCCAAACCCCCGCTGGACCTGCTGGAGGACATCGAGGATGTCCTCGGCATCGACACCTATCCTATGAACTGGCCCATCGGCAGCGGCAAATCTTTCAAAGGCGTATACGACCGCGAGGCAGAACAAATCCTGGTGTTCGAGCCGGTACTGCGCGGCACCAAACAGGTGAAATCCATCGCGGCAAAGCTGGGCGACGAAAACCTGGACACCCTCATCGGCGCAGACGCGCACGCTATACTCAGCGAGGATATCGAGCTGCTCAGCGTCGCCGGCACCGCCTTCGACCGCACCGCCATGAACACCGGTCGCCTCACCCCGGTGTTTTTCGGCTCGGCGCTTACCAACTTTGGGGTAGAGGACTTTCTGCAGGCATTCCTGTCGTTCGCGCCCTCTCCGCTCGCCCGCACGTCCTCCGCCGGCCCCATCGACCCCAACAGCGAAGATTTCTCCGCTTTTGTGTTCAAAATTCAGGCCAACATGAACAAAGCCCACCGCGACCGCGTGGCCTTTTTGCGCATTTGCTCCGGCAAATTCGAAAAAGGCATGGATGTGTTCTGTGTGCAGCAGGGCAAAGAAGTGAAAATTGCACAGCCCCAGCAAATGATGGCCGAGGAGCGCGAAATCATCGAAACCGCCTACGCCGGGGACATTCTGGGCGTGTTCGACCCCGGCATTTTCGCCATCGGGGACACCCTTCTCTCTGGCAAACAGCGCTTCCAGTTCGAGGGAATCCCCACCTTCGCCCCGGAACATTTCGCCCTGGTTCGGCAAACCGACACCATGAAGCGCAAACAATTCGTCAAGGGCATCACGCAAATCGGCGAAGAAGGCGCCATCCAAATCTTCAAGGAAATCGGCGGTGGCCTTGAAGAGGTCATTGTCGGCGCCGTGGGCGTTTTGCAGTTCGAGGTACTGGAGTACCGCCTGAAAAATGAGTACGGCGTAGACATCCGCCTGCAGCAGCTGCCCTATGGTCACATCCGCTGGGTGGTACAGTCGGATACCGACATCGCAAAGCTGGACCTCACCAGTGACTCCAAGCGCGTAGAGGACCTGAAAGGCAACAAACTGCTGCTGTTCACCAGCAGCTGGAACGTCGCCTGGGCCGAGGAACACAACAGCGGCCTGCTTCTCAGCGAGTTCGGCCAAACAACACAACAAAACCCATAGCCGGCCGGCTCATCCTTTTTCCATCCGGCATACCACATTTTCAAACAACGCCCAAACCACCCTGACGCCTTCACCGGCACCAGGGTGGTTTTTTGCATGAATCCCCGTATGGCAGCGCACAGGCGCACTTTTGCCTCCCGCCTATCTTTCCCGCACCGTAACCTCCACTGTGTCTCCCGGCTGTTTGCCTATCTGGGCGCGAATATCCTTGCGTATCCCCAAAATATGTCCCGGGGTACCCATGCGCACCAGGCTGCCGTCATATTCCACCCCATCAAAGGTCGCGTGCACCGGCACCCGTCCTTTCCCAAACACCTCGCGCACGTCAAACGGCACCTCCACATAAGCCCCGTCCATCTCCGGCACCTTTTGTATCACCGCCCGGAACGTATATGTTTTTTCATCCATCTTTTCGCCCCTCCCGGCGCACCTTTTTATACTCCATCATATTCATTCTATTGTATATCTTCTTCCTGCACAAGCCCGCTTTGCCGCACCGCCGCATCCCCTCCCATTTGAAAATATCCCCGCCTACCCGTATACTATTACTAGAATACTAGAATCTATTCCAAACCATACGCTGTTGTTTGAAAGTTCACGGTTCCTATTGCGGTCCAGGTCCTCTCCCCGCGCAATTTCCGTCTTTGGGCTTCTATGCAAATCGCATTTCCTTTTATACAGGAACCGGCCACCGCGCCACAAACCCCTTCGGCCACCACACAGATACAACGAGGTACCCGCCATGCCAAAAACCATGTTGTTCATTTTCAATCCCTATACCGGCGGCGGCCGGCTGAAAAACAAGCTGATGCAAATCCTGTGCGAGTTCGCAGATGCCGGATACATGGTCACCACCTGCCCCACCACCGCCATGGGCGATGCCCGCCGCTTTGCGCAAAATGCCCAGGACTACGACCTGGTGGTCTGCTGCGGCGGCGACGGCACGCTGAACGAGGTAGTGGACGGCATCCGGCACCACAAAACTCCGCCGCTGGTGGGGTATATCCCCGGCGGCACCACCAACGACTTCGCCGCCTCGCTGCTGCTGCCCAAAAGTGACATGCTCACCGCCGCGCGTCGCATCATTCATCCTAAAAAAATATTTCAATGCGACATCGGCCTGTTCAATGAACAAGCCTTCACCTATGTGGCCGCCTTTGGCGCCTTTACCGATGTTCCCTACCGCACCAAACAGAAATTCAAAAACGTCCTTGGGTACTTTGCCTATATTCTAGAGGCCGCTTCCCGCCTGCCCACGCTGCGCACCAGCCATGTAGCGCTCCGGTGCGATGGCTGCGAAATAGAGGATGATTTTCTTGTTGGCATGATCACCAATTCCTCCTCTCTCGCCGGTTTTTCTTTCCCAAACAAACAGCGCCCCCACCTGGACGATGGCCTGTTCGAGGTCCTGCTGGTGCACCGTCCCACCCACCTGTCGGACCTTGGCGCGCTGTCCGCCGCGCTCCTCACCCGCAACGTCGCGCACCCTGGCCTCACCACCCTGCGCGCCAGCTCCATCGCCGTCACCGGCGCCGAGCCCATCGCCTGGACACTGGACGGCGAATTCGGCGGCGAATGCGCCCAGGCGAACATCACCGTACTGCCAAAATCGTTGCACATCTGCATCTAGTTGGCTACCGTTGCATATTATACATTTATGTTAGTATAAATATTCATTGACTTTCTCTCCTCTTCCTCGCAACACATCCATCCTCCCCCGCCCTATTCATTAAAAGCGCTTCCGCGCTCCTTTATTCTATATGACACATCACATCTATTATGGTCCTTCACCAAAAACAAATTTATAATAATACATTGACAAAGTATAAATATTCAATTATAATGGAACAAGTTTCAGGGGCAAGCCCCTAAGCAAATGCTTACCAAAGTAACAAAGGAGTGGACATCTCATGAAAAAAACGCTGGCAATTCTTTTGGCCGCACTGTTGGTTTTTGCCCTCGTTGGTTGCGGCAGCACCACAAACAACACCACCGGGGGCACCTCGGCGGTAGACCGCATCAAAGCCTCTGGCAAACTGGTGGTCATGACCAACGCCACCTTCCCCCCCTATGAATATGTAAAAGACGGCGCGCCCACCGGCGTCGATATCGAGTTGGCGCAGATGATCGCCGACAAGCTGGGTGTCGAACTGGAAGTTCTGGACATGAACTTCGACCTGCTCATCGCCGCACTGCAAAACGGCAAGGGTGACCTTGTTGCCGCCGGCATGAGCATCACCGAGGAACGCCAAAAAGAGGTCGACTTCTCGGTCCCGTATGTGGACAGCACCCTGCTCATCATCGTGCCGGAAGGCAGCAGCATCACCGGCCCGAATGATCTCTCCGGCAAATCGATTGCGGTTCAAGAAAACACCACCAGTGACCTGTACGTCACCGGCGAGGTAGACGCCAAAGAGGTCTCTCGCTTCAAAAGTGCCGTTGATGCCGGAAACGCCCTGCGCAACGGCAAAGTAGACGCGGTGGTTATGGACGAAATGACCGCCAAGAACATCGTGGACAACAGCAATGGCGAGCTGATTCTGCTGGACGACCCGCTCACCCACGAGCAGTACGCCATGGCTATCGCCAAAGGCCAGGAAGATTTCCTCGAGGTGGTTAACGAGGTTCTCTCCGCCGCTGTGAAGGACGGCACCGTAACCGACCTCATCGAGAAACACATGGTTCTTTCGCAGGAAGGCTAATCACAAAACCGGGCGGGTTGTGCCTGCTTTTATCAAAGCAGGGCGCAACCCGTTTCTTCTTGTATTTATACACCTTCCCCGGTTATCTCTTTTTAAATTTGTTCACAGTCAACGGGCGCTGGTCAAGCCCGGTACAAATGGCCTCTGCGGATATGCTTTCTGCTCCGCCGCCATTTGTCCGGCGCCAGATTTCCGTTCACTCCAGAAAAAGGGTGGGTTGTCATGTTCCAAACCTGGCTTACAAATCTCTCCAGTCATTCCGTTCTCGCCAGCACTTCCGAGGGCTGGTTACAGCATTTTAAAGACCAATTGATTGGTGCGCTGATACGGGAAAACCGCTGGAAAATGTACCTGAACGGCCTTGCCACCACCATCGCCCTTGCGGTGTTTGCCTGCATCATCGGCATCATCCTGGGCCTGCTGGTGGCTATTGTCAAAATCTACGCCGAGGGCAGCACCAACAAGCTTCTGCGGTTTTTAAACGGTTTTTGTAACGTTTATACCACGGTGGTGCGTGGCACCCCGCTGGTGGTACAGCTGCTCATTTTGTACAGCCTGGCCTTCATGCCAAACGGCTTTGTCGCCTGCGTGCTCGGCTTCGGCATCAACTCCGGCGCCTATGTTTCCGAAATCTTCCGCGCCGGCATAAACTCGGTCGACATCGGCCAAATGGAGGCCGGACGTTCGCTGGGCCTTTCGCGCAATGGAACCATGCGCTACATCATCCTGCCGCAGGCCATCAAAAACATCCTGCCCTCGCTTTTTAATGAGTTTATCGCCCTGGTAAAGGAAACCTCCATCGCCGGCTACATCGCGGTACAGGATCTTACCAAAGTCGCCGACGTCATCAAAGGCCGCACCTTCAACATTCTTCCCCTGCTCATTGCGGCGGTCATTTATTTGCTCATGACCTTCGGCCTCACCCGCCTGCAAAGCGTTATCGAAAGGAGGCTGGCTCGCAGTGATAGACGTTAAATCCTTACGCAAAAATTTCGGCGACCTTCAGGTGCTGTGCGGCATCGATGAAACCATCCAGCAAAGTGAAAAAGTCGCCATTATTGGCCCTTCCGGCTCCGGCAAAAGCACCTTCCTGCGCTGCCTGAACCTGCTGGAAACCCCCACCTCCGGGGAAATCTGGTTCGAGGGCGAAAACATCACCGCGCCCGGGTGCAACCGGGACCTCATCCGGCAAAAAATGGGCATGGTATTCCAGCACTTTAACCTGTTTCCACACCTCACCATCCGCCAGAACATCACCCTGGCTCCGGTGAAGTTGGGCCTGCAAACCCAGGAGGAAGCAGACGCCGCCGCCGAGGGTCTGCTCGCCCGCATCGGCCTTACTGAGAAGGCCGACACCTATCCCGCCATGCTGTCCGGCGGGCAAAAACAGCGGGTAGCCATTGTGCGCGCACTGGCCATGAACCCAAAGGTCATGCTGTTCGACGAACCCACCAGCGCGCTGGACCCCGAAATGGTCGGCGAGGTGCTGGACGTCATCCGGGAGGTTGCCGAGGCGGGCATGACCATGGTCATTGTCACGCACGAAATGGGCTTCGCGCGCGAGGTTGCCACCCGCGTCATGTTCATGGACGAGGGCATCGTGCGGGAACAGGCCACACCAGATGAACTGTTCGGTGCCCCCAAGGACGAACGCCTGCGCAGCTTCCTCTCAAAAGTGCTGTAGCTTTCTGCCGCCATCTTTTCAGGGTGCAGCGCACATCTGTACGCGTTTTTCAAAGCTTTCATGCTTCTAAAGCAATCCAACGTACTTCCCGAATGAATGGTAGCATATCGTGGGGCAAGCCGCGGGGTATTATACCCGTTGTCGCCCTCCTTACTCGGCCATGAGAATGCAAGCATTCGCGTGGCACTCGCTTCGTCGGGCAATAACAGGTATTAACCCCGGGGCAGAGCCCCGGCCTCGCGCGTCGCGCGGTTACCGCGGCAGCCCGGAGGCCGCCATCCCATTAATCTCTTGGGCGAAGAACGCGGGGTATTATACCCGGTGTCGCCCACCAGACTCA
>JAVBPZ010000010.1:0-74622 GCA_031549285.1 Oscillospiraceae bacterium
GGTGGTGTAGTCGGCATAGCCGTCCTTGGCAACCTTGATGTGCACCGTCACCGGGGTGGCGGTATAGTCCTTCGCACCCACGTTTGCGGTCAGTGCGGCGGCTTCGCCCTCGTACCAGGTGCTGCCGTTGGCGCTGTAGGAAACGGTAACGCCGGGCAGGGTGGAAGAGATGTTGGGCAGATGCCGCGCGCCATCATAGGTGCCCGCATAAGGGGTTACCGCTACATTGCCGCTGTCGGGGTCGTCATCGAACGTGCCGTTTGCGGTTACGGTCAGGTATCCTGTATAGAAAAAGAACTCATAGTTATCGGTGCCGCCGCCGCTTAGGGTAATTTCCAGTTCTTCGCCAAGCCGGGTTACCGGTGTGGTTTCTGTGTAGTCGCAGTGAACCTGCGGCGCAGAGAACCAGCCGCAGTTATAGCGGTTTTCTGTGTTCAAGAAGCCATTATAGGCAATCTCATATTCTATTTCATCGGTGGGGGTGCCATATGGTACTTCAAAATCATATACGGATACCGCCATAGGCTTCTTTGTGATGGTCACAGTGGAGGTGGTGATATAATCAGCATAACCAGCTTTTGACACTTTAACATAGACACTTAGCGGCTCATCAGCACAGTCCTTTGCGCCAAACATGGCGGCGGCACCGGGCATATCGAAGAAGTTAACGCCGTCGTCCCCATAGGTAATGGTGGCGCCCTCCACATCGGTGGTAACGATGGGCAGGTGCCATTGGGCGTCGTACTCGCCCTCATAAGCGGTGACCGATACGTTGCCGCTTTCGGGGGTAGCGTCAAACGTCGGCTCTTCACTCGGCCCCACAGTCAGCGTACCGGGGAGAAAATTAAAGGTATAGTTCCCATTATCATCGCCACTGGGGTATATGGGATAGGTGGAGCCGCTGAGCGCGCTGTCGGTGTATGCACAGCTGTACCACAAATGCGTAGCAGCATATTCTTCAAGGTCTTCGCCTGGCACATACCCGTCGTACGACACGGTGAAATCGATAGTATCCTCATTGATACCGTGCGGTACAGTTATGTCATCGGCGGTTACATTAACCATTTTTCGCTCAATAAACGTCGACGACTCAGCGATATAGGTGGCGCCGGTAGAGGCCTGATAAAACTGGACACTTACCCAAATATAATGGTCGGAAAAATCTTTTGCACCCATTCCATATAAATCTGCTTCATCATATAGGCACCACTCGGGTATATTATTGCTGTTATATCGAATTTCCACACCGGGCAACACGCAGCTGGCAGTTGGCAGGTGCCACCTGCCATCATACGCCCCTTCAAACGCTTCCACATATGTGGTGCGCTCATTCAGTTCGAAATCCAGCGGGTTGCTGGAAACGAACATCTGCCCGTTATTATATTCAAACATATAGTTGTCGGCGTCGCCGTCACAGGCGGTAACATCGTACAGGGTGACAGGCTCATCCTCGGGAAGGGCGGTGTAACTTAGCCAATTATACTCATAAGTAGGGGACCATATGGTGACCGGCTCGTTCATAACGCCGGGGGTGTTTTCGTCTTCACCCGGGGCAAACCCGTCATATGTTGCGGAAAAAACAACCTCCTGCGGGAATGTTCCGGCAAATACGTTGATGGGGTTTGGCGTCACATATACAGTTTTTGGTTCTACCTGGGTGCGGCCGTTGGAAATGTAGTCCTCTTGGCCCGGTGCGGAAAACTTGATCTGCACCCACGCTATCTCCACATTTTTCGCACCCACGCCGGCTGCGATAGCGGCGCTTTCGCTATCATGCCAGGTGTTGCCGTAGTCGCCGCTGTAAGAAATGGTGGCGCCCGGCACGCTGGTAGTGGCAACCGGCAGGTGGTGCTGGCCGTCATACTCACCCAGATAGTCTGAAACCCATGCATCTTCCTCCAGTGTGAGTGTGGCGGTACCCTGTGCTCCCTGTAGCTGCTGGTTTTGCGGGGCAAATCCGCGCGCGCCAATCGGACCGGGCAGCACCGGCAGCTCCGGGACCGGGGGCTCGTCTACTGCGCCACCATCCTCGGTGGCATCCCCGTTATCTGTGGCGTCCCCGCCGCTGCCGCTGTCAGTGTTTTCGCTATCCGCGGCGTTTTCGCCGGACCCGTTTGCATCAGAAGGTGCTTCCGATGCGTCAGGACCGCCTGTAGAGCCGCTATTTTCACCGGGCGCGCCAGAAACAGCGCCGATGTCTTCCTGCCCATCGCCGCTGGTTCCTTCTGCCAGTGCAGAGAAAGGTGCGGACATCAAAAAGATAAGCACCACCACTGCCATTGCGCCGGCTAATACATTTCGTTTCGTTTTCATGTTCAATCCCCCTAAAGCATACAGCGCGATCCCATTTACGCGACCAAAATGCGAGCAGCCATTTTTTGAAACCCTGCAATATGTCGCCACATGCCCGAAGCGACCGGTAAAAAGCGCAAAAACTGCCCACCTATTGCATGGCTGGCCTCTATGGTGGCGAAAGTATACTTGCCGTCGGTCAAATTCCGGTCAAAAAAACCGGAAAGCCGCCATAGAACAGAATATTTGTCGATGTGCACAAAGTTTTGTTCGTTTTTCAACGGAACACACAAATTTGGCACAGCAAACCATCCCGGAAATAGGCCATTTAATACATATTCGGCGCGAAAATCGTTTTCTTAAGTCCGAATTCATATTTTTGTGCACAAAACGGCCGGTATGCAGCGGTTGACACGCATTTTTTATTAAAACCAGACGAATAGGTTTCATGAGTCGAAAAAGAAGAAATTGCGTGTTACCATTTTGTTACTTCGAAAGGGTACACTAATAGTACGGTGTCGTGTTTTTTTGACAAAATCATTCAAATGTTGCTCTTTTTTTACGGTGCTTTTGTCCGCACACGCAAGGGAATCGTTACATATCACTCACAGATACGTTTTTTCGTTGACCTGCCGGGCGGGATATGGTACCATTGTTTTAATAAATATTCGCGGTGTGGAACAGGGGTTTCTGCGGCTGCGATGGATAAAAACCGGATATAAAATGGTTGGCTGCAGGGGGCAGGCCGACTTGGTTTTTCTACCCAATTTTAAAGAGCGAGATTTTCCGCCGGCAGCAAAAATTCCCACAAGACACCCGGCGAAAAATGTCGCCCACTACACAGGCAAGGCGGGAGACACCAGCATGGATACCAACCGAGTGGCCGTTGTTTTAAGCCTACACAAAAAAAGAAAACAGATAGACCTGGATGTTCCGCTGGACATCACCGCGCAGGAGCTTATTATTGCGCTGAATTCGGCCTTCCAGCTGGGCCTTGCCATTGACTCGCCCACGGCAAATTACCACCTGAAAACCGAAAACCCCATCGCCTTGCTGCACGGCAACAAGCTGCTGTCGGACTATGGTTTGCGCAACGGCACCATAATTCACTTCACACAGTAACTTTTTTAAACCTGTCTTTAGAAACTTCCTAAGGAGACCCCTGCATTGGAAAGATATAAGGCGACCATATCGAACACCAAACTATACCAGGAAATTGAGCTGCCGCCGGATGCCCGCACTGTGCTGGTAGGCACCGGTAAAACCAGCATGATCCGCGTCAGCCGGGATTTGTTTTTCGAGGAGTTTGATTTTCAGTTTGAGAACCGCGGTGATGGGTGGGCGCTGGTTTGCGGGGAAAACAACTATATTTCCCTGGATGGTGTTTTAAAACTAACCGTGAAGGACCTGGTTCACGGGGACAGCCTGGTGCTGAAATACAAGGATTCCCACCAGGAGATCCTGCGCATCAGCTTTACCATAGATTTTGACTATGACAACAAGGAATACGACCGCGTTATCGATATCACCGGCCGGGATCACTTGAACATCGGCGGCACGCCCGGCTGCGATATCTTGCTGCACTCGCCGCTCATCGGGCAGGATGTGGTGACCCTTTCCCGTCAGCAGGGCCAGCTGGTGATATTGGACAATGACAGCCACTACGGTGTGTATGTAAACGGCAATAAAATCCAAAAGCAGCAGCCCGTCCGGGACTATGATTTCTTCTCAATCATCGGCTACAGTTTTTACTATAAACACGACCGGCTGTATACCTCGAAAGGCGGCGAACTGCAGCTGGTGGCGGGCCTGCCCAGTGAGATTCAATCCGACAGTACCGGCCATTTTGAATACCCGCGTTTTAACCGCAGCACCCGCATCGAGTACCCGGTGCCAAAGGAAGAAATTCCGGTGCTGGACCCGCCCAGCCCGCCCAGTGAACCAGATCAGAATATTGCCATGTCGCTGATGCCGGCACTGGGTATGATTGCTGTTACCATATTGGTTCGCGGGCAGATGGGTGGCAATAGTTCGTTTATTTTGTTCTCGGTTTGCTCCATGGGTATGGGCATCATTACCTCCATCGCAAGCCTCATTTCTTCCAAAAAGAAATTTAAGAAGAACACGGCCAAACGCATAAAAGACTATAATAAGTACATTGCTGACAAAAAAGACCTGCTGAACGAGCGGCGCATGGAAGAACGCAACACGCTGGAGGATATCTATTATTCCGCCGCGCGCGAACTGGACATGGTGAAGAAATTTTCCAGTGACCTGTTCAACCGCACCCCCGACGACCACGATTTTCTGTACCTGCGCGCCGGCACCGGCTCCCAGCCGTCGCTGCAGCCGGTGGGGTACAAGCAACAGGAAAAGTTCGAGTCCGAGGACGAGCTGGCGAACCTGCCGTCCACGCTGGCGGAGGAATACAAGCTGATATCCAAGGTGCCGATTGTTATGGACGGCAAAGGCAGCGGCGCCATAGGCATTGTGGGCATTCGCCAGCGGTTGTACGAGCTGATGAAAAACCTGCTGCTGGACGTGTGCACCCGCCAGTATTACAGCGATGTGCACCTGTTCTTCCTAATGGAGGAGGAGTCTGCCCAGAAGCTGTCTTGGCTGCGGCTGCTGCCCCATTTATACAACGACCATCTGGGCATGCGCAACATCGTTTGCGACGACGAGTCCCGCAACATCCTGTTTGAATATTTGTACAAGCTGCTGTCCGCCCGGGAGGCGGCCAAGGTGTCCTCGCCGCACATCCTTATTTTCGTGTACGAGGATGTAGGCATTAAAAGCCACCCTATCTCCACCTACATTGAAAAAGCGAAAGACCTGGGCGTTACCTTCCTGTTTTTTGAAGAGCGCAAGGAACTGTTGCCGCTGGGCTGCGAGCAGGTCATACTGCTGCGCGACGGCGAGGGCAGCGGGGTTATCGTGTCCAGCGAGGACAACACCAACATCCTGCGCTTTGTGTTCGATCCCATTAGCGATGCCGACGCAGCCAGCTTTGCCCAAAAATTGGCCCCGGTATACTGTGAGGAGATCAGCCTGGAGTCCTCCTTGACCAAAAATATTTCGCTGTTCGAATTATTAAATATTTTCTCGGTCCAGGACCTGGATTTGGCCGAGCGGTGGGGCACCTCGGAAATATACAACAGCATGGCGGCACCGCTGGGGGTAAAGTCCAAAAGTGAAATAGTGGAATTGAACCTGCATGAGAAGTTCCACGGCCCGCACGGCCTGGTGGCGGGTACCACCGGTTCCGGCAAAAGCGAAATTATGCAGTCGTACATCCTGTCTATGGCGTCGTTGTTCCACCCGTACGAGGTTGGGTTTGTCATCATCGACTTTAAGGGCGGCGGCATGGTGAACCAATTTAAGGACCTGCCGCACCTCGTTGGCGCCATCACCAATATTGACGGGCGCGAAATTGACCGTTCGCTGCTGTCCATCAAAGCGGAACTGCGCAAGCGCCAAACTGTGTTTGCCCAGCATGACGTGAACCATATCGACGCCTATATCAAGCTGTTCAAAAAGGGCGAGGCCACCGTTCCGCTGCCACACCTTATCCTCATTGTGGACGAGTTTGCGGAACTGAAGATGGACCAGCCGGAGTTTATGAAAGAGCTGATCAGTGCGGCGCGTATCGGCCGCAGCCTGGGCGTCCACCTGATTCTGGCCACCCAGAAGCCCAGCGGTGTGGTCGATGCCCAAATCTGGTCAAACTCCAAGTTCAAGCTGTGCCTGAAGGTGCAGAACAAAGAGGACAGTAACGAGGTACTGAAATCCCCGCTGGCGGCGGAAATTCGCGAGCCAGGCCGCGCCTATCTGCAGGTGGGCAACAACGAAATATTTGAGCTGTTCCAGTCCGCCTACAGCGGCGCACCGGCCAGCATGAACGCCACCCGCACCAAAAGCTTTAAGGTACATGCGATGGCAGTTTCGGGGAAGAAGACGCTGGTGTTTGAGCAAAAAGCCCAAAAATCCGGCGAAGACGATGCGACCCAGCTGGATGCTATTGTGGATTATGTTGCCGGGTACTGCGCGGATAACAATATCATCCGGTTGCCGGGCATCTGCTTGCCGCCGCTGCGCGATGTGATCGATTATTCCGAAGCCGAGCTGCCGGAACGCCAGATGGGTGTGTTCCCGGTACAGCTGGGCATATACGACGACCCGAACAACCAGCAACAGACCCAGGTGAACCTGGATTTCCTGTCCGGAAACACCTTTATTCTGGGTTCCTCCCAGTTTGGCAAAACCAACGTGCTGCAACTGATGATCCGCAGCTTGGCACAACAGTTTGCCCCGGAAGAGGTTTCTGTGTATATCCTGGACTTTGGTTCCATGGCGCTGAAGGTTTTCAGTGAACTGAACCATGTGGGCGGCGTGGTGGTTGCCGCCGACGATGAAAAGATCAAGACCTTTTTCCGCATGATGAACCAGGAGGTTCAAATGCGCAAGGATCGCCTGGCGAAGATTGGCATCACATCGTTTTCGTCCTACCTGGAGGCCGGTAATCGCGACCTTCCCATGATTGCTATCTTGCTGGATAATATTGTGGCGTTCCGGGAGCTGTATGAGCAGTTTGACGACAACCTGCTCACCCTCACGCGGGAGGGGCTGGCGCTGGGCATCACGGTGGTGGCCACCGCACAGCAGACCAGCGGCATTGGGTATAAGTACCTTTCCAACTTCCCGAACCGCGTTGGCTTGCACTGTAACTCTGGCGACGAGTATGGGTCCCTGTTTGACCGCTGCCGCATGCGTCCCAAAAACGTGCCTGGCCGCGCGCTGATAGCCCTGGAAAAGAACATCTACGAGTACCAGAACTACCTGGCGTTCGAAGGGGAAAAAGAGATTGAGCGCGTGGAGAAGATTCACGAGTTTGTGGCGGATATGCAGGAAGTATATGGAAAACAGCGTGCCCGTCCCATACCGGAAGTGCCCGGGGTCCTGTTGCCGGAGTATTTGTCAGGTTTGCATGCGCCGTTGCCGCCGTATCACATTGCGGCCGGCCTGGATTACGGAACGGTAGATATTGTTAGCTTTAACCTGCAGCGCATAGGATATTTTGCCATCAGCGGTGCGCCAAAGAGTGGGAAGACCAATTTCTTGCGTCATATACTGGAGTGCCTGCAGCAGGGGATTGCGCAAAACCCGGTGAAGGCCTTCCTGCTGGATGACTTTGAACGTCAGTTAGAGCCGTTGCGCAGCCAGTACGATTTTGTGGAAAATTATTCTTTGGATCCGGTGTATCTGGACGAGGTACTGGAATATCTGGAGGAAGAATGTGCCACCCGAAAAAGCGCCATGATGTGTGAGGGGCCATCTGCTCTGGAGACAATGCCGCTGTTGCTGGCGGTTGTTCACAACAATACTGTTTTCGAGGCGGATGTACTTTCCCGTGAGGCGGGCGATCGGTACAAGCGTATACTGAAAAGCGCTAAAGATGTCAAAATTTGTTTTATTTTCGCAAATTTGGACGATTCGCCTATTGCATATAGTGCACATGATATGCTAAAATCTATTAAGGAAGGGAAAAATATTGTCTATTTTGACAATATCTCCCGCCACAAGCTAACTGATATTCCCATGGCGGTGGAGCGAGCTTATAAAAAACCGATTGAAATGGGAGACGCATATTATATTCAAGAGACCGGTGTTGTGAAGATGAAGACACCACTGCGGTAAGGGCGGGCAAACCGAATAAGCGGCGGGCCCAATTATTATTTTGTTATCATCCAAGCTTTTGGAGGATAGAATAAAAAAAGGGAGTGTTTTTTTATGGCAGAACAGATTAGTATTAACACAGCAGTAGCGGGCGAAGTTTATCAGTATGCAAAGACCGAGACCCAGAACCTGCGGGATCAGATGAACCAGCTGAACACCCGCATCGAGTCCCTGCTGAGCGAAGGTGAGTGGAGAGGCGCTGCTTCGGACACATTCTTTAGTGAGTATCAGGATGTGAAAAAAGCCATTACCACGACCATGCCGCAGGTGCTGGATGATCTGGCAAAAAACCTGGATACCAACCTGAAGAACCTGGTTGCGGCGGACCAAGCTGGCGCCAGCAAGTAATTCACGGCACACAGCACAGACAACAGAATAGTTTTTGTAAGCAAGCATGGGGGGCCTTGTTGATGCCGATTTGTTTTGGTATTGCGTAGGCCCCTCATGCGTTTTTTATTGTCCGACGAAGCGAGCGCCACGCGAATGCTTGCATTCTCATAGCCGAGTGAGGAGGGCGACAACGGGTATACTACCCCGCGGTCTTCGCCCAAGAGATTAAAAGGATAGCGGCCTACGGGCTGCCGCGGGAAACACGCGAAGCGCGGGGCCGGGGCTCTGCCCCGGGGTTAATACCCGTTATTACCTGATTGTTAAAAGAGAAATCTTTTGGCATTGGTTTGTATACATTTTTTTGCTTTTGCGACAGCAGTAGCGAATAGAATAAAAGAGCGAGTACGGTTTGGCGGGATGCAGCCTGTTTTCACAAAACACAAAAAAACAGGGATAACTAATCGTTTAGGCATCTAAATGATTTTACTATAACCATGTGGGTTTGGCTTTCGTTTTGGCCATAATCCTATAACAAAAGGAAGAGATAGTATGAGCTGGTGGAGTGACGTAAAGTTTGATATCCACGACTTTTTCACAACATCTGACGTAGAGGCGCAGTGTAAGCAATATCGAAAATTGGTGGAGTATCTGGACTGGTATTTGCCGGAACTGAAACAGCAGATCGAACTGTGTGAAAAAGATGGATTACCCATTTCCCCTGGTGCCGATGACACCACAAGCAGAGGGGGGCTGGCAGATGAATACAGCCGCTGTTACGATAGCATCACCAATCGGTTTGACCGACTGATAGCGACGTATAATTCTTATTATATTTTAATGGTGAGAAAGCAAGCGCTGGCGAAGTTAAAGCTGGAGAAATATGAGAAGATGGTTCGTATTGAAAACCAGCGTAAGCGCGAAATGAGCCGCCAGGAACAACGAGGGCACCTGTAAAAGAATGCGAAAAGGATAGTCAAGGAGGGCGAAAATAGTATGGCATACGGGAATAATGGCAGATACGCCTTCTATTTGAATGGCGTGCAGATGCTAAAGGATGAAAATGCCGGCATAACAGAATTATTAAGAGAATCTTTCCAGAAGTCACAAGATTTTTTTACTGCGGCACTATTTGATGACAAGCTATGGGATGGAGAAGCCCGCGAAAAGCTCCGCTGTTTTTATCATCTTGTAGTACAGTACCATGGCCTTCTTTCCGGCATAACGCCAACGGCCAACGGCTATTTTGTGCCGTCCGCCACAGCAAAAATGGATTGTAGCGACGCACTGACCCAGGCGTATGCGGAGCTTTACAACAGCTTGGCGGGCTTTTGCAGCGAAAGCCTGACCTATCCAAAATTGGGGACAATTCCATGAGACTATCACAACAGGAACTGGTTTGCTTTAATAGCATATTGGATGGTAAGAAGATTGCGGGTACGCATTTTAAAGTTCCGAAAGAAGGAACAGAAACCTATGTTCAAGAAGCCTTGGTGTCCTTGCGTGAAAAGGGATTCTTGGATGAAAACAATGACCCTACGCAGTTGTTTGTGCTGATGCTGCGGATGCTATCGGACTATAAGAAGGCAAAGGAATATGTATTTATCAACAGGGCGCGGATAGCGCTGGATACAGAGGATGTGACGGTTCTTACAAAGGTGAACGACGGCTTTGACATATTCCGGACAGGTAAGCATTTGTTTTTCGCAGGTCTGCTGGATGGGTGTCCATACCTGCTGGGGGCGGATAAAGACGTGCGGCATAATACGAAAATTTCCCCAAAGGAATGGGCCGCAGCACTGAACGGTTACAACCTGACGGAAGTGGGCTTTTGGATGCAGAAGTTTGGCGGAAAGAAAAAGAGCGAAGTAAAGGTCGTGTATCATATAGAGGAGCAGGGCTATGTCTATGATGCGCGGGCGGAGCGGTTGACCGCCTGCGGTCCCCGCCTTATGCGTATTACCCTGATGCAGATGCTGAATATCCAGGCAGAGAGGAAGAATGAAAATGGAAAATATAGTATATGATATGCAGCTTCTGGAAAAGTCTGCGCAGATTGGTGAAGTTATGGATTTGCTCTCGCAATGCCAGCAGAAGGCGAGCCAGGCCAAAAGCTATATAGATGGCGGCGCAACCTATGACGGTAAGGCGCAACCTGACCTGAGCATGTATTATAACCAGTTGGTTGGGCATCTGGCCGCGCTGCAGGTATGCTATTCCATCGCATTGGAGTATTGTGTTGATCAATTTTTAGAAATGTCAGGTTTGGATGCGACACTGGCAGCAGTTATGGAAAAGTGAGGAAATGGGTATGGGCATTGTCAACGAGGTAATAGGGGCTGATGCATGGGCTGCCGCGCGAAATCGCATTTCGTGCAACACAGTGTATGTCATGGAAAGCGGGTTACCGGTACTGGATGAGTGCATGCTTCGGATGGAACAGAGTTTAAAAAACTGCGCCGAGGTCGGCGGGGTTGGCTTTTTGAGCCAAATGGGAAAAATTGAAAAGCTTGCCGAGGATGTGGAGGCCCTCACCCCCTACATCTACGAATTACCAAATGAAATTGCAGACATGGTGGACGACCCGTTCTATTCCAAAGTAAACATAATGATGGATACTTTTACTACAATTGACGCGAATAAGGTAAACACCCCCAATATGCTGCGCAGGACAGGAAACAAAGGTATGGAATGTGGGGGCGAAATAGTCTATTATGAGAGCATGACACAAGAGCTTGATGACCTGAGCCTGGGGGATTTTTTGGGATTCGATTTAACCAAACCCACTGCGGCGTATGGTTGGATAGAGCGCCAGGAAATCAGCGAGTTCGCAGAGATGTTCCGGGATAAGCTGGGGGACTATAGCCTGGACACGGATTATGCGGCGATAGCCAAAGGTATTTTCCCGGAGGAGTTCCCATATAGTCGCGAGGTATCCTTCTGGCTGGTACTGCTGGATAACCTGTCGGATATCTTAATAATTCCCAAAATAATCGACGCATCTCTTGGGTATGATTTTATTACTGGAGACAACCTGACCGAACAAGAAAAAAACAGCCGTGCCCTTTCGGCAATGGCGGACATACTCTTAGGGTTAGTAGGCGGCGCAGAAACCGTTTCGGCAGCGAACGGTTCCACGAAATTATTGCTGAAGTTGCTGTTGGTTGATCTGATAAAGGATTCTGCGGGGACAGTAGTTTATACTGTCAGTGATGAATTGGGTGCGCCGCCCCTGGTCTCTGAACTATTGTCTTTTCTAACAGGCCTGGCTGTAGACAAAAGTCTGAGTGATATGCTTTTTGATGCGGATGGAAATATTAACCAAGCAAAGCTGAAGGAACTGAAGGAAGAATATGCCGAGCAATTGGACATAATGTCAGACCGGTATGGAATATCCAGGGAAGATTTGATATCCTTAAGAACAAAGAAGGCATTGACTGGAGAGGAAATTGCACTATTAGAGGAACTGAATACACGCATGAGGGTTTCTCAGTTGCCGGTACATTTGCAGCCGCCGGAAGGGTTCGACTATCGTTCCCTGGAGGATGTGCAAAAATATCACCTGCAGCTGTCTACCCAGGGAGACGGTGCAAACGGGTTTACGGTGCTGGGAAGTTTTGACGGCGGTGGGGAGACGTCTTATGTAAAAGTTGCGGAGAATTTGAAGGCGAATTATTACAGTTTGGGCAGTGACTGGAATGTAATAAATGAAGTCATGGGTGAGGACTATATGTGGAAACTGAATAAATCCTTCATTGACCAGCAACTTGCGCGGAATCACACGCTTGTGCTGTCCCATAATCCGTGTGGGAAAATGTCGCCTGGTTTTGCAAAAGAAGTGAAGTATATAGAATCTCTGGGATATGCTTTCGAAAAAGTAAAAGAGGCAAACCTTTGGATGGTGATTAAAAAATAGAAAAAAATCCATGCCTCTGGGCCAAAGCAGAAAGGAACGCAGCAATGCAAAACGAGAATATCACCAAGGCAAAAGAAATGTTTTGGAAGTACTGCGGTGTAAAGCAGTATATGGATAGCGATGGGGTACTGGCGGAATATGAGGCGTTTGGCATCCCGGAAGAGCAGGAAGAGCTATGGAAAAACGAAATAGCAAAAGAGCAGTACGATACAGTTTTGGATGTCGCACGGGCGCCGCAGGAGCGTACGATGGCCGCAGCTTCTCTTTTGGATTCCTTTCACCCGGAATGGTATGCTGCATTGTTACAGGTAATCTGTGAAGGCGGGCCTGTCGGCCTGGACACCTATTCCTTGGAAAAGGTGTATATTTGCCTGCTGGGATATGCGTTGCGGTATCCGCGACCGCAGGCGGAAATAACAGAAGACGTATGTTCCCTGTTGGATTGCCTGAAAAAATTACGGGAGGGGCCGATTACAATAGACCGAGATTCGGTGGCGACACTGGAGTTGCTTATGCAGACCCCGGTGGATGAAACCTACGTAAAAGAGGATATCCAAAAACAGATAGAGTACTTTGAGAAAAAATTACCGTAAGTGTGCTAAGGAATTTGATTTTTACGGGCATAGGAGAGTTCATTGCATGGCTACAAAGAGCAGCCGCTGTGAGGTGCCTCACAGCGGCTGTTCTTTGTATATGCCCATGTTTCGGAACCGCTGGTACCGCTCTTCGCACAGGGTTTCCGGCGGCAGCTGGCACAGCGCCTGGAAGCTTGCGGCCAGTTCGCTTTTTAGGTTCGAAAACAGCTTTTCTTGCGGGTGTTCCGGGATGATTTTTTCGATAACCCCCATCTTCAAGAGATCCTCCGGGGTGATTTTCAGGCAGGCGCAGGCTTCCTTTACCTTGGCGGAGTTTTTCCACAGAATGCTGGCGCAGCCTTCCGGGCTGATGACTGAGTAGACGGAGTTTTCCAGCATCCATACGCGGTCAGCCACCGCCAGCGCCAGTGCACCGCCGCTGCCGCCTTCGCCCAGTAGCACCGTGATGACCGGTACCTTCAGCACCATCATTTCCATCAGGTTTTCGGCGATGGCCTGTGCCTGGCCGCGCTCCTCGGCGCCGATACCGCAAAAGGCACCGGAGGTATCCACCAGGCACAGCACCGGCCGGTGGAACTTTTCCGCCTGTTTCATCAGGCGCAGGGCCTTGCGGTAGCCCTCTGGGTGCGGGCAGCCAAAGTTGCGCATGGCGCGCTCGGAGATATCGCTGCCTTTTTCCTGGGCGATTACCGTTACCGGCATGCCTGCCAACAGGCCGATGCCGCCGATGATGGCGTGGTCATCCCCGAACCGGCGGTCGCCGCGCAGTTCCATGAAATCACTGCACAGCTTGTGGATAAAGGTTTTGCCGGAGGGGCGGCCCGATTCCCGGGCCTTTTGCAGGGTTTCGTATGCGGTCATGGCGTTGCCCCCTCCTTGTGCAGGCGCAGGATGTGCGCCAGTGTTGCTTTCAGTTTTGGGCGGGGGATCACCGCGTCCAGAAAGCCTTTTTCCAGCAGGAACTCCGCCTTTTGGAAATCCTTTGGTAGCTTCTGGCGGATGGTTTGTTCAATTACCCGCGGCCCGGCAAACGCGATGAGCGCACCGGGTTCCGCCAGCAGGATGTCCCCCTCCATGGCAAAGCTGGCGGTGACGCCGCCGGTGGTGGGGTCGGTCAACACCGTGATATACAACAGGCCGGCCTCGCTGTGATATTTCACCGCGGCGCTGGTTTTGGCCATCTGCATCAGCGAGAGGATCCCTTCCTGCATGCGCGCGCCGCCGGATACCGTGAAACCGACCACCGGCAGGCGTTGCTGGGTGGCTTTTTCAAACAGGCGGGTGATTTTTTCCCCCACCACGCTGCCCATGCTGCCCATCATGAACTGGGGGTTCATGGCGAACAGGGCGCAGCGGTGGCCGTCAATGACGCCTTCCCCGGTAAGCACCTCGTCCGATTCATTGCCCGGCAGGCGGCCGCGCTGCAGTTTTGTGGCATAGCCGGGAAAAGCCAGCGGGTCGGCGCTTTGCAGGCCGGCGTCCCAGAGGGTGAAGCTGTCCGCGTCGCAGACAAGGCGGATTCGCTCGGCGGCAGACAGGCGGAAATGGTGGCCGCAGTGCGGGCACAGGTTCAGCGTGTCCGCCAGCTCCGCGGTGAACAGCATTTCATCACAGCCGGGGCAACGGGTACACAAAGAATCCGGTACGCTGGGCGCGCCGGACTTTCCGGACATGGATTGCGCGTAGCCTTCCAGATGGTTACGGCTTTTTTTAAAATTGGATTTTGTCAGCATAAGCGGCCTCGTTTTATGGGGTGAATTCAGGGCTTGTTCAGTAAACTGGTGGTATAGTGCCCGGTTAAAAACTCGGTATCCTCCAGGATATCCATCTGGATGTCGGCGGTGTTTTTCACCCCGGCGACCACCAGTTCGCTGAGCGCCACCTGCATTTTGCGCACCGCCTCCTCGCGGTTTTCGCCATGCACAATCAGCTTGCCCAGCATGGAATCATAGTACGGCGGGACAACATAGTCCTGGTACAGCGCGGTGTCGAACCGCACGTTGTTGCCGCCGGGGATGTGCAAAAGCTCTATTTTGCCGCTGCAGGGCGCAAAGTTCCGCGCGGGGTCCTCGGCGTTGATGCGGCATTCAATGGCGTGGCCCCGCAGGGTCACCTCCTGCTGGCCGAAGCTGAGCGGCAGCCCCGCCGCCACCCGAATCTGCCATTTTACAATGTCAATACCGGTGACCATTTCGGTGACAGGATGTTCCACCTGCAGGCGTGTGTTCATTTCCATGAAATAGAACTTGCTTTTTTTGTCCAGCAGGAACTCGATGGTGCCCACGTTGCGGTAGCCCACTGCTTTGGCCGCAGCCAGCGCGGCGTGCATCATTTTTTTGCGCAGGGCGGGCGTGACAGCGGGGGAGGGGCTTTCCTCCAACAGCTTTTGGTTTTTACGCTGTACCGAGCATTCGCGCTCGCCCAGGCACACCACGCCGCCGTGGTTGTCACACAGGATCTGCATTTCCACATGCTTGACATCTGTCAAAAGGCGTTCCATATAACAGTGGCCGTCGCCGAACGCGCTTTGCGCTTCGCTGGACGCGGCGGTGAAGGCTGTGGGAATATCCTTCAGGCTGTCCACCCGCCGTATGCCGCGTCCGCCGCCGCCGGCCCGCGCCTTAATGAGCAGCGGCAGGCCAATGCGTTTTGCTTCGGAATACGCGATGCGGGCGTTCGGCACCAGGCCCGCGCCGGGAATAACCGGTACACCCGCCGCGGCCATGGTTTTGCGGGCTTTTTCTTTGTCGCCCAGCAGCGAGATACTTTCAGCGGCCGGGCCGATAAAGGTGATGTTACAGTCTGCGCACAGCTGTGCGAAGCGGGCGTTTTCGCTGAGCAGCCCGTATCCCGGGTGAATGGCCGCCGAGCCGGTACCCACCGCAGCTTCCAGAATGGCCGGGATATTCAGGTAGCTGTCCTGTACCCGCGCGCCGCCAATGCACACGCTTTCGTCCGCCAGGCTGACGTGCAAAGCGCCGCGGTCGGCTTCACTGAACACCGCCACAGTGGCAATGCCCATTTCCTTGCAGGCGCGGATGATGCGTACCGCTATTTCGCCACGGTTGGCGATTAAGATTTTCTGAAACAAGGGCAGATTCCTCCCGATGGATAGCTGTCTTGATAGATGAAGGGCAGGGGGGGTGACTGTTGAAAATAGCTTATCAGCAATCAAAATTTTGAGAATTTGGCTTATTTTGCCGCCACCAGCGCGAAGCTGAATTGGGCGCTGAGGGCAAGCGTGCCGTCAACATGGCCGGTGCCCTCGGCGAAGTAAAACGGGGGCTTTGCGCGAAGGATGCGGCAGCTGGTTTCCAGTGTTTCGCCGGGTTTTACCGGACGGCGGAATTTTACCTTATCCAGGCCGGTGAAATATGGTGTGACGTTTTCCTGGGCGGCGGCGCTGCCCAGCAGCACACAGCAGGTCTGCGCCAGCATTTCGCACAGCACCACGCCGGGAACCACCGGATTTCCGGGAAAATGGCCCTGTAAAAACCACTCGTCCCCGGTGATGGTATAGCGCCCGGCGGCGGTTTCATCCGGGGTTACTTCCGCCGCATCCAGCAGCAGCATGGGCTCCCGGTGCGGCAGGATGCTTTTCAGTTCTTCCCGATTCATACGCGCCCTCCGCTTACAGCAGCTGGAACAGGCGCTGACCATATTCTACCAACTGCCCGTCCTCGATGCAAATCTCCGACACGGTGCCGTCGCGCGGCGCCGTGAATTCGTTCATGACCTTCATGGCCTCCACAATGCACAGTGTATCGCCTTTTTTTACCTGCTGGCCTTTGGCGATAAAAGGTTTGGCGCCGGGTTTTGGGCACAAATACGCCACCCCTACCAGCGGGGATTTTAGTTCTTCCCCGGGTGCTGCCGGTGCGGATGTGGTGCTGCTGGCGGCGGCTTCGCCGGGCGCGGCTGGAGCGGGCGGTGCCGCGACAGCCGCCGATGATGGGACAACCGGCGCGGTTACGGCCATTGCTTTCGAAAGCACAATCGTATGTTCGCCCTCGGTTACTTCGGCGCTGGCAAGGCCGTATTGTTCCATCAGGTCGGCTAGCTGCTTTACGGTTTTCAGGTCCATGATGTTGCTCCTTTCCTTTGGGAAAGATACTATGGTTTATGGGAAAGATACGGTGGGTTATGCTGTATAAAAAAGGGAATTCAAATCAGTTTGGAACCCAAACAGAGCGTTTATGCAAGGGGCGTAAAAATGTTGGGGGTGGGAATTTCAAAGGACTGGTGAAAGAGCGTAAATATGGAAAAGATTTTACCAAGCATCCACTAATTCAATGGATTTTTTCACCGATGACGGTGATTTCGTTCGCTGGCGGAAAATGGAATAAATCAGCGGGTACCTAATGCTTAGGGTGCTTTTTTCAGCACCAGGCAGGCGTTGTGTCCGCCAAAGCCCAGCGAGGTGGACACCGCCAGGGTGAACGGCCGCTGGGCGGCGGTGCCGGGGGTGTAGTCCAGGTCGCAGTCCGGGTCGGCGTCACGCAGGCCGATGGTGGGCGGCGCAATGCCTTCCTCCAGCGCCTTTGCGCAGGCCAGGGCTTCCATAGCGCCGGCGGCGCCCAGCATGTGGCCGGTCATGCTTTTGGTGCTGCTGATGGCCACCTCCTGCGCGGCGGCGCCAAAGGCTTTTTTAAAGCCCAGGGTTTCGGTTTTGTCGTTCAGCTGGGTGCTGGTGCCGTGGGCGTTCACATAGGTGTTCGCGTCCACGGTGGCGCCCGCTTCGGCCAGGGCGGCGGTGATAGCCGCTGAAATGCCCTCCGCCTCGGGGTCCGGCGCGGTCATATGGTAGGCGTCGGCAGTGTTGCCGTAGCCGGCAATCTCCGCATAAATATGCGCGCCACGCGCTGCCGCGTGTTCATATTCTTCCAACACCAGAACCACCGCTCCTTCGCCCATGACAAACCCGTCGCGCCGGGCGTCGAACGGGACACAGGCGGTGGCGGGGTCCGGGTTTTGGGTCAGTGCCATGCAGCCGATGAAACCGGCCACCGCAAACGGGCAGATGGACGCTTCGCTGCCGCCGGCCAGGATGGCGTCGGCATAACCGTGCTTGATGGCGCGGAATGCTTCGCCGATGGTATGGCTGGAGGTGGCGCAGGCGGTAACCACCGGCAGGGTGGGGCCTTTTGCGCCGTGGCGGATGGAAACGGTGCCGGCGGCCATGTTGGCAATCATCATGGGAATGAGAAACGGAGACAGGCGGGTTTTACCCTCGGCAAGCTTGGCCGCTTCGCTGATGGTACTTTGTATACCGCCGATGCCGCTGCCGATGTATACGCCCAGGCGCTGGGCCGGCAAGGTGCCGGCCAGGGCGGAATCCCGCATTGCTTCCTCTGCCGCGGCCACCGCGTACTGGGTGTACAGGTCGTTTTTGCGCACATCGCCTTTTTCGAACCAGGTAAGCGGGTCGAAGTTTTTCACCTCGGCGGCCACGCTGACCCGGAAATCTGCAGCATCAAAATGGGTGACGGGCCCAATGCCGCTTTTGCCGGTGCGCAGCGCGGCCCAGGTTTCGTTCAGATCATTGCCCAGCGGCGTAATGGCGCCGATGCCTGTAATGACAACTCTTCTCATGGTTCCTCCTGTTGGTTCGGTTATGCTAAATGCACATGCCGCCGTCCACGCGAATCACTTCGCCGGTGATGTACGCGGCGGCATCGCTGGCCAAAAAGCAGGCTAGTTCGGCCACTTCGGCCGGGGTTCCCATGCGGCCGGCCGGGATGCAGGCCAGCGCCTTTTGTTTTACGGGTTCGGACAGGGTGTCGGTCATGTCTGATGCAATGTACCCCGGGGCAATGGCGTTGCAGGTGATGCCGCGGGAGGCCAGCTCCCGCGCGGTGCTTTTGGTCAGGCCCACCAGGCCCGCCTTTGCGGCGGCGTAGTTCGCCTGGCCGGCATTGCCGCACAGGCCCACCACCGACGAAATATTCACAATACGGCCCCGCCGCTTGCGCATGAAGTGCTGGTATAAATGCCGGGTGGTGTTGAACGCGCCCTTCAGGTTTACCCCTACCACTGCGTCGAAGTCTTCCTCGCTCATGGAAAGCAGCAGGTTGTCGCGCACGATGCCCGCGTTGTTCACCAGGATATCCACCCCGCCAAACTCTTCCAGCACGGCGGCGACCGTGGCGGCGGTGGCGGCGAAATCCGCCACGTCGCAGCGGTAGGCTTTGGCTTTCACGCCAAGGCTTTGCACAGTGGCCATTGTCTCGTTTGCGGCGGCATCGTTGCCCGCGTAGATGAGCGCGACGTTTGCCCCGGCCGCAGCGAATTTTTCAGCAATGGCGCGGCCGATACCGCGCGAGGCGCCGGTAATAAGTGCGGTTTTGTTCTGTAAATCCATAGAAAATTGCTCCTGTTTTTGCGCTGTTTGGGGGCGGGAATTTTTGCCCCCGAACAGTTCATTTTGTGGGATATGTTTTTGTTGACACGCTTTTGTCAACTGGGGGAAAGGTAGGTGCGCTGCGGCGTCCGGGTGATTCATCCATAGGGGCCGGTGGCGGCGCGCACCAGGGGGGCCGTAAAAAGCAGTAGGAACCGATCCCTATTTCCCTTCCAGCGCGGCAACCGTGCCCGCCAGGCTGTCGGCGTCCTGCACGTTGTACACGTGCGCGTCCGGCAGTATGCGTCGTACAAAGGCCGACAGCGTCTTGCCGGGGCCGACCTCGATGAAAGTATCGTATCCGTCCGCGCCCATGTTGCGGACGGTTTCGCTCCAGCGTACCGGGTGGGTCATCTGCGCGGCCAGGGTGCCAGCCAGGGGCTCGGCATAAGGTTTCGCGGTCAGGTTGGCATACACCGGCAGGGATGGCAAGGACATATCGCTGTTTGCCAGCGCCTCGGTGAACGGGGGCACAGCGCTGTCCATGTACGGGGAATGGAACGCCCCGCTCACCGGCAGCGGCCGCGCCAGGCCCCCGGCATCCTTCACGGCGGCGCAGAAAGCGGGCAGTTCGTCGGCATTGCCGGCGACGACCAGCTGGCCGGGACAGTTGTAGTTTACGGGGTAAATTTCTGTAAAATTGCGGCAGAGGGCTTCCACGGTGTCATCCGGCAGCTTCAGCACCGCCGCCATGGCGCCGGGCTTTGCGGCAGCGGCCTGCTGCATGCACGACGCGCGCGCGCAGACCAGGCGGAACCCAGCCTGTGGCGAAAACGCCCCCGCAAAGGTCAGCGCCGCTACCTCGCCCAGGGAAAAACCAGCCACGCCATCCGGCAGAATGCCTTCCGACGCCAGCTGCCGGGCCGCGGCCAGGTCCACGGTATATACGCAGGGCTGGGTGACGCTGGTTTCGGCCAGGCGCGCCGGTGTGGCGGAAAAGCAATCCGCCTGGGTGCCGGGGTGCAGTTCCTCCGCCAGGGTAAAAACCGCAGCGGCTGCGCCGCCCAGAGCGTACAGGTCTTGCCCCATGCCGGGCTGCTGTGCGCCCTGGCCTGCAAACAAAAATGCTAGCTTACCCATTTTGCCGCTCCGTTCAGCGCAGTCTCGGCCTCGGCACAAACTTCCTGGATGATTTCCGCCGCCGGTTGCTCGCGGGTGATCATGCCGGCAATCTGCCCGGCCAAAAAGCTGCCGGTTTTTTCGTCGCCTTCGCGGGCGGCGCGGTACAGCGAGCCACCGCCGAGCGCTTCCAGTTCCTCGTCGGAAATGCTGCTGTCGTATTCTTTTTTCAGGTATTCCCGCGCGAAAGCATTTTTGATGCTGCGCACCGGGTGCCCCAGCCGGCGGCCGGTGGCCATGGTGTCTATATCGCGCGCTTTCAGCACTTTTTGCTTGTAGTTGGGGTGAACGGAGCATTCCTCCGCCACCAAAAAGCGGGTGCCCATCTGCACGCCGCAGGCGCCCAGCAGGAAGGCCGCCGCCATCCCGCGCCCGTCGGCAATGCCGCCGGCGGCCACCACCGGGATATCCACGGCGTCCGCCACCTGCGGTACCAGGACCATGGTGGTGTTTTCGCCAATATGCCCGCCGCTTTCACATCCCTCGGCAATCACCGCGGTGGCGCCGCTGCGCTGCATCATGCGGGCCAGGCCGGTGCTGGCCACCACCGGCAGTACCTTTATGCCGGCGGAAAGCCACGCGGCCATGTACTTGCCGGGGTTTCCCGCGCCGGTGGTTACCACCGGGACACCTTCCTCTATAACCACCCGTGCTACCTCGTCGGCAAACGGGCTCATCAGCATGATATTCACGCCAAAGGGTTTCGCGGTCATTTCTTTTGCTTTGCGTATTTCGGCACGCAGCCAGGCGGCGTCCGCGTTCATGGCGGAAATAAGGCCCAGGCCACCGCCGTTACTGACCGCTGCCGCCAGGGATGCGTCGGCAATCCAGGCCATGCCGCCCTGGATGACGGGGTATTCAATAGAAAGCATGTCGCACAATGGGGTTTTCAGCACGGTAGTTCCCTCTTTCCTTGGGTCGGTTTCGATAGTGTTTTCAGCAGAAAGCGCGCCGCTGCCGGAAACTGTAAGAACACTTTTCCGGCACGATTGGCGGGCGGTAAAACCAACAGTTACGCCTCTACCAGCACGACCAAATCGCCGATGGTTTTCAGGTTTTCGCTGACCTCTACGGTTTTGCCAAAGGTATCTTCACAGGTCATTGCCATGTCCACCAGGTCCAGGCTGTCCAGTTCCAGTTCCTCAAAGCTGGTGGCGGTGGTCAGGCTGCCGGGCTCGATATCTTTGTACTCGCTGATGATTTTCTCCAGTTGTTCCATGGTAGTCATAGTTGCAGTCTCCTCTTGTTTTGTTTTATGGTACATATTATTTTTGATACCGGAACGGTTTCACGCGGTGCATTCCGGTGAAATATCCCGTGGGTCAATGTAGGGAATGCTATGCGGCGGTTGCGGGAAGGCATGCGGCAGGAATGGCGCGCGGGGTGCCTTCCGGTATGGCGCCAGGCAAAAGTTTCGCAAAGTTATCCTCAGCCGGCGGGGTTTTGTGGCCAGCGCAGCAGGGCGGTGCCGGTGGTGAAGCCACCACCGAACGCGCTAAGCAGCAGCGTATCGCCCGGGCGCACCCGGCCAGTGCGCACCAGGCTGTCCAGCAGCACCGGTATGCTGGCGGCGGACAGGTTGCCCACCTCGTCTATGTTGATGGCATAGCGTTCTTCCGGGATAGAAAGGCGCTTGCGCGCGGCGTCTATGATGCGCAGGTTCGCCTGGTGCAGCAGCACATGGTCCACATCCTGCGGGGAAAGGCCGGTTTCTTCCAGCGCGCGTTCCAGCCCGGTAAAGATGGCATTCACCGCAAACTTATACACTTCGTTGCCGTCCATGCGGATGTATGGCGCGTCGGTGTCCGCGTGTCCCGGCAGGTTTCCCGCCGGAAAGCATGCGTGCAGCGGCTCGTGGCAGCCCTGCGCCGTCAGCTGCAGGTGCAGCAGGTCGTCCCCGGGGGCCAGAACTACCGCGCCGGCGCCGTCGCCAAACAGTACGGCGGTAGAGCGGTCGGTCCAGTCGGTCACGCGGGAAAGGCCCTCGGCCGCCACCACCAGGATGTTCCGCACGCTGTCCCGCGCCAGCAGGGCGGCTGCCACATCCAGCGTGTACAGGAACCCGGAACAGGCGGCGTTCAGGTCCAGTGCGGGGCACCCGGCACCTATTTCTTTTTGTACCATGCAGGCAAGGCTGGGGGTAATGAAGTCCCCGCCCAGGGTGGGGCACAGGATATAGTCCAGTTCCTGCGGTGCCACGCCGGCGGCCTGCAGCGCGTTTTGCGCGGCGGCCACCGCCAGGTCGGTCACCGTCTCGTCGGTCATCAGGTGGCGGCGCTGAATGCCGGTGCGGGTGCGAATCCATTCATCGCTGGTTTCGAAAAAGGCGCACAGGTCGTCGTTTGTTTTTACGTGTGCCGGCAGCGCGCTGCCGGTGCCAAGGATCGAAAGGCTCATATACGCTCCTTACAGAAGTGAAATTTTAATATGTTAAATTATGACTTATATTCGATGCCGAGAACTGCCTAAGTAAGCGATGATTAAAAGGCGGTGCGGGCTGGGGGTGCAGGTTTGACCGAGGGTGCACCGCAAAACCGCAGGCAAGAATTGGTTTATTGTCCGACGAAGCGAGCGCCACGCGAATGCTTGGATTCTCATGGCCGAGTGAGGAGGGCGACAACGGGTATAATACCCGTTATTGTCGAGGATTTTGCGGTGTGCCATTTGGGCAAAGATGTGCCGCCAGAACGTGCCGGGCTTTAATCAGCGGGTACCTAAAGGGCCGTTTTGTGCAAGCAGGCAGCGGGTGCCGCCCGGAAAAGGCCGGTGTGTCTTATTGCGGCGTGTTTTCGTATTTTTGGATATTGCGGTTCAAAAAATCGTTCAGCTTTGCTACGCCTTTCAGCAGTACGGTCTCTTCTTCGCTGGTTAGCTCCTGCCGCAGGGAGCGTGCCATGGTACGGTGAAAATAGCGGTGGGCGTGCTCTGCGCGTTCACCCAGGCGGGTCAGCCGTACCCGTACCACCCGGCCGTCATCGGAGCACTTTTCTTTCACTACGTACCCTTTGTGCAGCAGCTTGTTCACCGTGGAGGTGACCGACGGCAGGCTGATGTCCAGATACTCCGATAAATCGCTGATGGTGGGGTCTTCCTCGGCGGCGGTTTCAGCCACTGCCTCCAGCATGTGTATCTCGCTGATGGTAAGCGGCAGGTTGTGGCTGTTTTTCAGCATCGCCTCTTCCAGCTTTTCCAGCGAACGGTACACCTTCATTAAAAGGTCGTTCAGGTCGGTATCAAATGAAGTTGGCATAGTGTTCCTCTTTTCAGGTGGTGGGTCCGGTGATGGTCGTTGGCGGAGCGGTTTAGCGCAGGCTCCGCCAGGCAGCAGACAGTGGTTATTTAGTTTAACAAATTAAATTATGAAAAGAGGAAGCGGATTTGTCAACTGCTTTTGCGGTATGTAGTTGCAGCCCGGGTTCATATAGCAGGGGCGGTTGCCCTATTCAGGCGGGTTTTGTGCGGGGTTCCCGGCGTTGTGCCCGTTCGTGTATTCGATAGCAACCCCGGATGCCGCAGTGGCTTTACTGCGCCGGGCAATCTCCTCCGCAATACCGGTTGGCTTTTTACCGGCCCGCGGGCTTACCCTTTCGCCGCCAGCTTGCGCTTGGAGGTGAGCGAGGGTTTACCCGGCTGTTTTGCGGTATCCTTTTTGGGCAGGGCTGCGGTGTCCTGTGCGCCTTCGCGGATGAGCACCCGCTGGATTTTTCCGGAGATGGTTTTGGGCAGTTCAGAGACGAACTCCACCACACGGGGGTATTTATACGGCGCGGTGTTTGTTTTCACAAAAGCTTGCAGTTCTTTTTTCAGCTCCTCCGATGCGGTGTACCCCTTTGCCAGGATGATACTGGCTTTCACCGCTTGCCCGCGGATGGGATCTGGCGTGCCGGTGACGGCGCATTCCAGTACCGCGGGATGTTCCATCAGAACGCTTTCCACCTCGAACGGCCCTATGCGGTAGCCGGAAGCCTTGATGACGTCGTCCGCGCGGCCGATGAACCACAGGTAGCCGTCGGTGTCGCGCTGCGCCTTGTCGCCGGTATGGTATACTTCGCTGCGGAACGCGCCCGCAGTAAGCGGGGCGTCGCGGTAATACCCCTGGAACACGCCCAGCTTTTCGCCCGGCGCGGTACGGATGCATATTTCGCCTTCCTGGCCGGGGGCCACTTCATTGCCGGCGTCGTCCAGCAGCAGCATTTCATAGGCGGGGCTGGCAATGCCCAGCGCGCCCGGGCGCGGCTGCATGTAGGGCGTGGTAATGACCATGGGGGCCATTTCTGTTTGGCCATATGCCTCATAAATGGAAAGGCCGGTCTGTTTTTTAAACTGGGTGAATACCTCGGCGTTCAGCGGCTCGCCTGCGGTGGTCACATGCTCCAGCGCGTGCAGGTCGTAGGCGCTCAGGTCTTCTTTTATTAGGAAGCGGTACACGGTGGGCGGCGCGCAGAACGAGGTGACCCGGTGGCGGCTGATGACATTCAGCATATCGCAGGCGGAAAACCGCTCGTGGTCATACACAAAAACCGCGGCCTCGCACAGCCACTGGCCAAAGATTTTACCCCAGGCAGCCTTCGCCCAGCCGGTGTCCGCCACCGTGAGGTGCAGGCTGCCGGGATGCAGCTGCTGCCAAAACCGCGCGGTGGTAATGTGCGCCAGCGGATAGGCAAAATTGTGCGCCACCATCTTGGGCATGCCGGTGGTGCCGGAGGTAAAATACAGCATCATCAAATCATTGTTGTGGGTAACACGCAGCGGTGCGGGGCCGGCCTGGTGGGCGGCCAGGCCCTCGTCAAAACGAAGCCATCCCGCCCGTGCGCCGCCCAGCTTGATGCGGCAGCGCACGGTGGGGGAGTGCGGGATGGAGGCATCCACGGCGGCGAGCAACGGCTCGTCCCCGGTGGTTATGATGGCCACGGTAGAGGCGGCGTTGTTCCGGTAAATGATGTCTTTTTCAGTGAGCAGGTGGGTGGCGGGAATGGCCACCGCGCCCAGCTTCATAAGGCCCAGCAGCGCAAACCAAAACTGCGCCCGGCGTTTCAGCATTAGCATGACAGCGTCGCCGGGACGAATGCCGGCAGCGGCAAAAAACCGCGCGGCGGCGTCCGACAGCGCCGACAGCTGTGAAAAGGTATAGGTTGCTTCCTCCCCTTTGTCGTTGCACCAAACCAGGGCGGGCTTGTCCGGGGAAAGGCAGGCCAGCTCGTCCACACAGTCGAAGGCAAAGTTATAGTTTTCCGGTACCGTGATGTTGTAGTTTTGCATGAAATCGTCCTGGTCCTGGAAACTGGCCCGGGCATAACGTTCCATTAACATAATGATGCCTCCCGTGTGAAAAGATGTGGGAGCAAATGCAGAAAATATACGGTGTATAGGCGCCGACAAAACGGGTGCAGGGCGAGGCGCGAAAATGCCGAACTCCTTGGTGGAATGCAAGTTTTCGGAACACAGCTATGCGCCTGTTTTGCCAAGAATATGCAGCGTATGTTTTTGGAATTTGCTCAAGGCAGGCTGGCCAGACGGCGCGGTCTGCGGTGATAGGCGAGTGAGAATGGGTGAAAGATAATTAATTAGTTAGACTAACTATTTAATTTCTGCTGGAATTGTATCATATCCCGCCGCGAGTTTCAACTGCTTTTTTGGGGTGGGGTGCTTTATGCGCAAAGTTTTCCGGGTAATTGCGCATAGTGATGCCGTTTTATTAGGCGGGGTGGCGAAAAAATTTTGACCGACAGGGCATTCTGGAGTATACTATTAGGGTGTAAGCAGGGCGGCAATGTATGAAGTAACGGTTTGCCCGTTCCCGTACCCTTAGCCATTGGGTAAGTGAACCCCATACGGTTCTTTGCGCCGCGGTGCGCGCCCCTGCAGCGTACGCAATCCGGCGCCGCAATGGCTAGGCATGGCTGCGATAACCGACAAAAACGCATATTGTAGTAAAGGCGAGGTGGTTTTTGGCATGGAGGTTGTGCCGGCGCGTGTGTTGAACATGCTGTATATTTATTTGGATATTGGGTTCCTGGTGCTGTTTTTTGGGGTGCTGCTGTTCACCCGGCGGTACATGGCGGCCATCGTGGGCGCCATTGGCGGGCTCCTCTATTTTTTGGTGGATTACGGCGGGTTTTACCTGTTGCTGGGTACCCGCGAGGTAGTGGGAGCCGACCCGTTTTGGTTCCTGTTATGGATGAGCATCAGCTATGGTGTGACCAATTTTGCGTGGATATGGCTGTGGCTGGATGGTGATGGCCACAAGCTGGAGTGGTCGCTGTTTATCATGTCCGGCTGGATGTGCACCGCGCTGCTGAGCCAAAGCTTTGGTGCTGGTTTTGCCGAGATATCCATCCGGCGGGGCACCACCGCATACCATGGTTTGATGGGGGTGTTCCTGTTCGTGGGGTACGGCCTGCTGTGCGTGCAGAACATCCGGGCGAAAAAAGCCGAGGACAAGGCGCCCATTCTGCAAATATTGCTGATAGGCATGCTGGTGCAGGGCTCTTGGGAGTTCATATTGCTAATAACCGGCATACGCCCCGCGGGGTTTGGCCCGCTGCTGGTGGACACGCTGCTGGAAACCAACATGGGCTTGCCGTACCTGTATTGGATTCACAAGGCGGTGATGGGCCGACGGCAGGAGGATCTGCGCACGGCGGCCGCCGCGCGGGCAGCAAACAGCGCCACATTGGCGCTGGCGCCGGAGGCGCAGGCAGGAGGTTGACCTTTCAGGCAGAGTGGTTTTCGGCTGGGAATACTTTTGGTAAACGCGGTGCGAACACAAGCGCACAGGCAAAAAAAGCAGGTACAAAACATAAAGACAAATGCACAAGCAAAAAGCGCCCTCCCAACGGAGGGCGCTTTCCTATTGTTCTGTTCTGGTGGTCAGCATAATAAAATGTGGCCATTAAAACAACGTAACGGCAGATTTTTTCAGCAGCTTGCGCGCCTCGGCGGCGTCGCTGCCACCGCTGGTTTCTTTCGCCAGGCGGGTGGCCTCGGCGTAGGAGGTGCGCCGTACAATGTACCGCACTTTATCCGCCAGCGGTGCGGAAACGCTCAGCTCGGTGACGCCGCAGCCAATCAGGAAGGGGATCATCTCGTCGCTGGCGGCCATTTCGCCGCATACCGACAACGGTATTCCGGCGTTTTCCGCGGCCTGGCCCACCGTGCGGATGGCCTTCAACACGCCGATATTAATGTTGTCGTACAGGTAGGACACAGCCTGGTTCACACGGTCGGTGGCGGTAAGATACTGCACCAGGTCGTTGGTGCCAATGCTGAAAAAAGCGGCCTGCTGCGCAAAGTCATCGGCCATCAGCACGGTAGCCGGGGTTTCCACCATCATGCCCACCGGGATATCCTCGTCGAAAGGGATGCCCTTTTGGCGCAGTTCCACCTTACATTCCTCCACGAACTGGCAGGCGGAGATCCACTCCTCCATTGCCACGATCATGGGAAACATGATCTTCACCTTACCAAATGCGGAGGCCCGCAGAATGGCACGCAGCTGGGTTTTGAAAATTTCCGGCCGCTCTATGCAGATGCGGATGGCACGGAAGCCCAAGAAGGGGTTTTCCTCCGGCTGGATGCCAAAATAATCCAGCTGCTTGTCGCCGCCAATGTCCAGCGTGCGAATGACCACCTCTTTGCCGCCCATGCGCTCCACCACGCTGCTGTAGGCCAGGGTCTGGGTTTGCTCGTCGGGGTAGCCGTTGTGCTGCATGTACAAAAACTCGGTGCGCAAAAGGCCCACCCCGTCGCAGCGGGCGGGGTCCAGAATAGCGGCAGAATCCAGATCGCCGGTGTTTACACAGATGCGCACCGCCCGGCCGTCGGTGGTGTGGGCTGTGCCCAGCGGTTCCGCCGCATACAGCAGGCGTCGGCGTTCTTCCTCCTGCTGGCCGGCGTAAAAATCTGCCAGGGACCCCTCGTCCGGCTCCAGCACTATTTCGCCGGAATAGCCGGAGATGGCAATGGTATTTCCGGTTTTGGCAACGTCGAAGGTGCCGGCGGCGCCGATGATGGCCGGAATGCCCAGTGTGCGCGCCAAGATGACCGCGTGGGAGGTGGGGGAACCCTCTTGCGTGACAAACCCGGCCAGGTATTTTTTGTCCAGGTGGATGGTGGAAGACGGGGTCAGCGTGTCCGCCACGATGATGGTGGGTTCGGTCAATACCGCGCCGGACAGCGAGTCCGACAGGCCGTCCAGCACCAGCAGCAGGTCATCACACACGCAGTTGATATCGGAAAAGCGCTCACGCATATAGGCGTCCTCCAGCGAGAGGAACACCTCGTTTGCCTGCGCGCGCACAATATCCACGGCCTTTTTGGCGTTTTGGTACTTGTTTACTATCTGACTGCGCACCGTATCAAAAAAGACATCGTCCTCTAAAATAACGATGTACGATTCATACAGTTCCGCCTCGGCGGCGGATTTTTTCAGCGCGCGCTCATACGCCCGGCGCATGCGCCCCAGCAGCTGGGAAATGGCGCTGTCCAGTTTGGCAACCTCGGCGTCCCGATCGGCCACCGGCTGCGAAGTAACCACCAGCGCCAGGGGCTCTTTTTTCAGGACTTTGCCGGTGGCAACGCCGTCGGAACAACCCGTCCCCCAAAAACGTGTCATGTGGCATCCTCCCGTATGGTGGCATTTTGCGCGGGTGCCGGCCGCACCTGCCGGCGGAAATATGGCCTGCGGAAACGGTGCGGATGGTTGCCGGCCGGGCCCAGGTACAGCCCATTGCCTGCAGAACAGCAAGTGTCCGGAGTATCCTACAGCCTAGGGCGTGATATCACCAAAGAATGTTTTGATCATGGCAATGCTTTCGTCCTCGTCCTCACCGGTTGCCTGTATAACAATCTGCTGGCCATAGGTGATGCCGGCAGACAGCAGCGACACAATGCTTTTGGCGGCATATTGGTTGCCATCTTTCAAGATAATGATGTCCGACTTCAGCGGGCCCACCATGCGGATGAACCGCACCGCCGGCCGGGCGTGCAGCCCCTCCTGGAAGGGAACCGTGATGGTAATTTCTTTCATTTTTGTTATCCTTTTCGTTTGCTGGTGTGCCGCGGCAGACCGCGGGTAACTTTGAGATATTATAACATTCTGCTCGATTTTTGTCGATTTTTCTTTACGCTATTCCCCGGCCGGGCGCGGCTGTTTGGTAAACCCTGTAACGGTGCTTTGCGCAATCAGGCTGCCGCCCTCGTCGGTAATATCCACGCGGTACACGCTGATGGTGCGGGTGGCGGCGGTGCGGGTGGCGGTGGCGGTCAGCCGGCCGGCCAGCCCGGGCTTTAAAAAGTGGATGGTGGCATCCAGCGTGACGGTGCCGATGCTTTGGCTGTTTGCCGCCACCGCGAAGGCAAAATCCGCCAGGGTGAAGATCAGCCCGCCCTGCACGCTGCCGGCGGCGTTGCAGTGTTCGGCACCCAGCTGCACGCTGCACACGGCGCTGCCGTCGCCCACCTGTTCTATGGAAATGCCCTGCATAGACGCAAAGCGGTCGTTTTCAAAATAAGCCAGTACTTCCTCGTGTGTACCCATGGGTTCCTCCTGCGCGGTGTTAAATTTGGTTTCCTATCGTACTAATTATATACTGCGATGTACTCTTGTACATTTTCCAGGGTGACCGTCTCGTACGGCAGGCGGATGTATTTTCCGCTTTCCAGTGAAATATCCTGTGGCAGGTCGGCGCCGGTATACAGGCTGCAGGCCAGCTCCAGCATGGCGCGGGCCTGCCCGTCGGCATTGTTCAGCACCGTGCCGGCCATTTTTCCGGCGGCTACCGCGGCCAGGCCCTCCCGGGTACCGTCCACCCCCACAATGACCGGCCAGTCTTCCTGCGGAATGGCCGCCTTTTCCAGCGCGTCTATGGCGCCCAGCGCCATATCATCGTTGTTTGCGAATACCACCTCGATACATTTTTCCCGGCCTGTCAAATCGCAGCCATACTGGTTGAGCCACTGTGACATTTTGGTTTCCGCGCGCGCCCGGGCCCAGCTGGCGATGGCGCCGTCCAGCCGCTCTACCGGGATGTCGGCATTGGTCAGGGTGCCCACGCTGTACTCGGTACGGAAGATAGCGTCCTGGTGGCCGGCCTCGCCCTCCAGCATCACATACTGCACAATGCCGTCGTCGTTTTTGTCCACGGTCAGCGGTTTTTTCAGCGGTACGTCCGGGGTTGCTTGTGCGGGCTGGCTTGCCGCCGTGTCGCTGGCGTGTGTGCCGCTTGCATCATCTGCCGCCGGCGGGTTTTGGGCTTCCTGCCAGGCCTGTTCTGCCTGGTACATCGCCAGCACCAGTTGTCCCTGCAGCTGGCCGGACTGCCGCGCGTCGGCGCCCACATAATACAGGTTATCGCTGCGCTGCAGGTCCTCCGCTACCGGTTCCCGGTTAAAAAATATGGTGGGAACGCCGGCGGCCTCTATTTTGTCCAGGATAAACGCAACGTCGGTACGGTCCACCAGGTTCACACAGATGATATCACAGCCGGATTTTATAAAGCTTTCCACCTGGTTGTTTTGGGTCATCTGGTTGCCGTTGGCGCTTTCCTGAATGATGGTGATATCCAAACCGTCTGCCTGTTGTTTTTCCTTGGCGTAATGATGAAACCGCTCCATCAGCAGGGTGATGAAGGTGTCATACTGGTTGTACATGCTGATACCGATGCGCAGGCTTTGCCCGGCAACGGGGGTGGCCAGCGGCGTGGGGGTGCAGCCCGCCAGCGCCCCCAGCAACAGCAGGCACAAAAAAATACTAAAAACTCGTTTCATAAAATACCTCACTGAATAATGGGGAACAGTACGCGCTCTACGGCGGGTTCATACAGGTTGTCGTGCCGGGCCAGGCCCGCGTCTATGGTGTCCGGAACCTGTGGCGTGTTTATGCCCATGTGGCGCGCCAGCTGCATCAAGGCAATATAGCCCATATTGAATTCATTCGCGTAGCAAATCTCCTGCACCAGCTGCCGGTCCAGGTAATACACAATTTTTTCGTTGCTGCCAATGCCAAACAGGCGTGGCTGAATATCCAGCGCCACGGCAGTGTCTACAGCGCACTCCAGGGTCTCGGTGTCGAACGCCACCACCGTTTGGCGGGGCCAGGCACCCATCTGAATGGCCAGGTAATCGGAAAGGTCCTGGCTGCCGGGCTGCCACACGGTCAATGCGGTTCCGTTTTTCCGGGCTTCCTCTATGAAAGCGCTGTACCGCCGCCGCACGCTTTCGCGCTGCAGGTTGTGCGCGATAATCGCTACCGATTCCTCGGCGGCTATTTTGCCATTTGCCAGGCTGCGGCCCATGGCGGCGTTGTCCGGCGCCACCAGGTTCAGCGTGTCGCCCGCGCCGGTTTCCACCAGCACCAGCGGCAGCCGGGTGGCTACCTCCTGCAGGTACGCCGTCATTTCGTTGCTGTTGTTTGCCGCTACAATCAGCCCCTCGGCCCCGGCGGAAATCTCCCGCTCTATAAGCGCCTGCTGCTGGTCGGCGCTGGCAATATCCGCCAAAATCACGTTGGTCATTTCTATGCCCACCTCTGCACAGGCCTGCCGCAGCCCCAGGCTGACCGAGGCCCAGCGGTCGGTACCGCTTTCATACAACACCACCGCTATGCGGGGCGGGTCCTTTTTTTGCAGGTTACCGCCGGCCTGATACTGGTAGGCCAGCACAAACGCGAAACACAGGCCAATTACCAGTACAATGATGAGAGTGCGTCTTTTTTTCATGGGGTTTCCTCCCCTTGGGTGGGTTTGCTGCCGGGCGCGGGGTCTGTTGCCGCCGCGCCGGTGGCGGTTGAGCTTTCTTCTGTGGCTGCGTTACCGGCGGTAAGCGACCCCGTTGCCGCGGCCGGTGCGGTGCTGCTGTTATCGGGGGCCAGCGCTGCGGCCGCCCCGACAGCGGGCGTGTTTCCCACCGGTGTGTTACCGTCTACGGTTTGCGGCAACCGTACCCGTATGGTGGTGCCTTCGTCCAGCTCGCTGAGAATAGACAGACCATACTCCGGCCCATAGAACAGCTGGATGCGCTGGTGCACGTTCCGCAGGCCGATGCCAGACCCCTTGCTTTTTGCCGGACGCTCGGCGGACAGCAGGCTGTCCACCGTTTCCTGCGTCATGCCCAGGCCGTTGTCCCGCACCTCCAGAATGACGTCCGCGCCCTCCAGATAGCCGTTGATGGTAATCAGGCCGTCGCCGTCCTTGTACTCCATGGCGTGATAAATGGCGTTCTCCAGCAGCGGCTGGATAATCAGCTTAATGGTACTGTAGCGCTCCACCTCCGGCGCCACGTTCACCTCCACCCGGAACTTGTTTTTGTAGCGGATGTTCTGGATATGCAGGTAATGGCGCGCATGCTGCAGTTCTGTCTGAATGGGGATGCTATCGTTGCCGCGGCTGAGTGAAATGCGGAACAGGTTCGCCAGCGCGGTTACCATCGAGATGGCCTCCGGATATTTGCCGCTTTCAATCATCCAGACGATGGAATCCAGCGTGTTGTACAAAAAGTGCGGGTTTATCTGTGCCTGCAGCGCGTCAAACTCGTGCTTCCGTTTGGTTTCCTGTTCATGCACAATATCGTCCATCAGGCTGCGCATCTGCGCCACTACCGAGCGCACCGTGCGCCCCAGGTAGGCAATCTCGTGCGGCCCGCCAATATAAATGTCCTGTGTCAAAACGCCCTTTTCCAGTGCCTTCACCGAGCGGTCCAGTTTCTTTATCGGCCCGGCCACGCGAGAGGACACAATGCTGTTCAAAATAATGATGAGGATGATGGCAAAGCCGATGATGGACACGGCAAACAGGCGCATCTGCCCGGTGGAAACCGCAAAGGTGCTGTTGGGAATGACGCTGACCAGCCGCCAGCCGGTATAGCTGAGGGTTTTTACGATGACCTGGCGGCCGGCGCCCTCGAAGGTTTCCTCGTGGATGCCGTCGTCATACCCCGGGATGGCGGCGTTGTTTTCATTCAGCAGGCCGGAATAAATTAACTTTTGCTGTGGGTGGTAGATAATTTCGCCGTCCTTGTCCACCAGGTACACATAGCCCCCGGTGTCCGCCGTCATATGGGTGAATATTTGTTCAATGCCGCTGTATTTCATGTCCACCACCAGCACCCCGCGCCGGGTGGTGCCGCCCTCGGTAAGCTCCACCATGCGGCTGAGTGAAACCGCCCAGCTGTACTGCGGGCTGCTGTCGTCAAACAGGTTTTGCACGTGCGGTGCGGAAAAATGCTGGTTTTCTATCACGCTGGTGGCTCGGGTGAACCATTCCTGGTCGGTGGGGTGTACCCCCTTTTTCAGGGTATTCACCGGCGTGGCGGCCACCAGGTCCCCCTCTGCGGTAAAGCAGGCAATGCTAAGCAGATAGTCGCTGTTGGCCTCGTACAGCAGGTTCATTTCTTTGTCGATGCCTTCATCCGATATATCGGCGTTTTTGATGACCGAGTAATACATCGAATCAGAGATGCGCATCATGTTGCGGGTGTAGGAGGTCACGTTCAGCGCCATCTGGTTTACCACCTGCTGGTTGTCCTGAATGGCGGTATACCGCAGGCTTTCCGCAAACTGGGAATACAAAAGTATGCCCATCGCCAGCATGCACACCACCGAGGCGATGGTGAAGGTGAGCGAAAGGGTGAACTGGATGCTTTTCCGGCGGTAATACCGCTGGAACCGGTCCAGCAGCTTGCCGGGCCGGTTCGCCTTTTTTGGTTTTGCCGTTTTGTCGGCCTTTTTAGCCCGGTTCATGGTCTGCCATCCTGTCTTGTCTGTATTTCGAGGGGGAAACCCCATAGTTGCGCTTAAAGACATAGCTGAAATAGTTTGGGTCACTGTAGCCCACCTGCTCAGCAATCAGGTAGGTTTTTTCATCGGTGGCGCCCAGGTACTCCAGCGCCTTTTCCATGCGCAGGCGGGTCAGGTACGCCACAAAGCTCTCGCCGGTTTCCTTTTTAAACAGGGAAGAAAAATAGGCGGGGCTCACATTCAAAATGCCACACAGGGTATCTACCGACAGGTCGTTGTCGGCAAAGTTTGCCTCGATATACTGTTTGGCGGTCTCCACAATCTTTTTGGTGGTGGCGCCGCGCTGCCGCGACAACAGCCGCCGCAGCTCTTCACAGCTTTCCTGCAGCCAGTGCAGGGCTTCCTCGGTATCCTGTGCGGGGTGGATAGAACGTTCCAGCAGGTGGTTGCTCAGTTCCTCCGCCTGCGCGTCCAGCTGATAGTCTTTTATTACCTTTAATAGCTCGGTAATCATGCCCAGCTGCAGCATCTGCTGCTGGCCCCGGCCCATCTGGCCGGTGCGCGCGTGCTGGCGCAGCGCGTCAAAGGCGGCCTGCAGGTCTTCCTTCCGGCCTATTTTTATCTGGCGCATGACCTCGTCTATGTGCCGCAGGTCCCATACGTCCGCCTCCACGGTGGCGGGCTTCACGTCCCCGATGTAAATGCACTGGCCGCTGCCCACCAGGCCCTGGTACTCTATGGCGCCCAGCGCCTCGCTGTAAGACTGTGTTATTTCCTCCCGCGCTTTATACACCCGGCCAAGACCGATGGACAGGCGCAGCCCCAGCAGCTTTTTCGCCGGCAGGAACAAGCTGTTCAGCCGCTCTGCCACCGTCAGGATGTCCGCGTCTGCCGGCAGCAAAAACAGCAGGGCCAGCCGCTCGAACGAGGGCAGCAGCCGGTAAGAATATTCCCCGGCAAAAGTGTCCGCCACGATGTCCTGTAAGGAGTACGTATATAGGGTGGCCTCTGGGTTGTCCTGCTCAAAGCGGATCACCGCCGTGCAATAGCATTCGGCGGACAGGTCCATGTCGTATTCCTGCAGCAGGGTATCTATGCGGGCCAAGTCTATGTGGCCTTCCAGCAGGTCACTGAGCAGCTGCTGGCGCATGACCGGCAGGCTTTGTTCATAGTAGCGGCGCAGGCGCGCAACGTCGCGGCGGTTGGCCACCTCGCTGTCCAGCGCGTCCTTTATGCGGCGGAACACCGCCTGCAGTTCGGCCGCGTCTATGGGTTTCAGGATATACTCCTCCACCTCCAGCTTAATGGCTTCTTTGGCATAGTCAAACTCATCAAAGCCGGAAAAAATGGCGGTCTTTACGCCCGGCAACAGCTGTTTTGCCTGGCGGCACAAGGTCAGCCCGTCCATAAACGGCATCTGGATATCGGTCATGATGACATCCGGCGCCAGCGTTTCGCACATTTCCAGCGCCTCTTCGCCGTTGGCGGCCTCGCCCACCAGCTCAAAGCCGAGCGAGGGCCAGTCCAGCTTGTTCACAATAGACCGGCGCACCTCTTCCTCGTCGTCCACCAGCAGCAGTTTGTAATAATCCATGCGGGGGTTGCCTCGCTTTTCTTGTTAATATACCCTTATTATAACGAATACGCCGCATAAAATAAAGAGTATCGCGGTGCAGGGGCGCAAAAATTCGCAAACCGGCACAAAGATTTCACAGCTGGCGGCCGGTTGCCGTGTGGCACAGGCGGTTTTTTTCACCTGCAAACCGCTGAAAATGGCAGGAATGGGGTATGCGTAGCACATCTGCCGTCGAATAAAATCCCCATAAAATCGAAAAATTTTACCCATATTTTATCACAATTTGTTGAAAACCGCAAAAATGATGCCAATAAATTGTGCAACATGTATGTTTTTGAAAAAAATTTCAAGGGTTTGTATAGGTATTTCTATGGTTTGGGGTTTGGGGGCTTGCTATAATACACTCAAATCGCAAACGAAATAAGATTTGCGATAAAACACAAGGAGGGTACAGTTAGTATGAAACGTTTTCTTGTTGCTTTGCTTGCTCTTTGCATGATCTTCTCGCTCGTAGCATGCTCTACCCCGGCGACCACTTCTACCGCGGCACCGGATTCCGAGGCGGCCCCGGCCAGCCAGGCTGCTGCTGGCAGCGACGTGACCCTGGGTGTTCTGATCTACAAGTTTGCTGACACTTACATTGGCACTGTCCGTGATGCTATCACCAAATACGCCGACGAAATGGGCGTTGCGATTGATATGCAGGACGGCCAGGAAGACCAAGGCAAACAGAACGACGAACTGGACGCAATGCTGAACAAAGGCGAAGTTGACGCGATCCTGGTGAACATTGTTGACGTGGGCGCTGCTGCCGACGTTGCCACCAAGATTAAAGACGCTGGCGTTCCTTACATCTTCTTCAACCGTGAGCCCGATGCTGACGTGTATGCCGACGCTCTGTTCGTAGGCACCACCCCCAGCGAAGCCGGCGTTATGCAGGGCGACCTGATGGCCGACCTGTGGGATACCGACATGGACAAACTGGACCTGAACGGCGACGGCAATGTGCAGTTCCTGGTATTCAAGGGCAACGCGGACAACCCCGAAGCTATCGCCCGTACCGACTACTCCATCAGCCAGATGGAATCCCGCGGCTACACCCTGGACAACCTGAACGGCGACCCGCTGGTTTGCGATTGGGATACCGCGAAAGCTCATGACGCCATGGAGCAGATGTGGGCAGCCCACCAGGGCGAGATCGAAGCGATCTTCTGCAACAACGACGGCATGGCCATTGGTGTTATCTCCGCGCTGAACGCAGTTGGCTACAACACCGGCGAAGACGACAGCAAGTGGATTCCGATCGTGGGCGTTGACGCCACCGCGGAAGGCCTTGAGGCTATCAAGAACGGCCAGATGTATGCTACCGTTAAGCAGGACGGCGACGCAATGGGCAAAGCCCTGGTTATCCTGGGCGTGAACGCCGCCAACGGCGCTGCTGTTCCGTACACCGATGGCACCGACTACACTGCTGAGGCTGACAATTCTGTGCGTATCCCGTACGCTCCGGTTGACAGCGTAGAGTAAAACAGAGTTCTTCCAAAGTCTATTCTTGACTTGAAAGGAACATTCGAGTACAATTCAAAGTGAAGTTTAGGGAAATGGGAGGCGCATCATTGTTAAAAGGTGCCCTCCCATTTCCCGTTTTTTACAAATTGGCATAGTTACCACAATATCAGCCGTTTGGTAAGGGGTATTTGGTGAAACGGCGACAAGCTGAAAAAGCAAAAAGGCGGTGAAAGATCTGTGGCGGAGCAAATGCTGCTGGAAATGCACGACATTGTAAAAAAATTCCCCGGCGTGATAGCACTGGATCACGCGCAGTTGGTCTTGAAAAGGGGTACCGTTCACGCGCTGATGGGTGAAAATGGCGCGGGGAAAAGCACCCTGATGAAGTGTTTGTTTGGGATTTATATTGAGGACGAGGGAACCATTGCCATTGACGGGTGCCCGGTTCATTTTAGCGGGCCAAAGCAGGCGCTGGACAATGGCGTGGCCATGGTGCACCAGGAACTGAACCAGGTGTTGCGCCGCAATGTAATGGAAAACATTTGGCTGGGCCGCTTCCCGAAGAAGGTTGGGCTGGTCAATGATAAAGAAATGTACGATGCGACCAAGGCGGTTTTTGATGAACTGAACATTCCGATAGACCCGAGGGAGGAAATTGGAAAACTGTCTGTTTCACAGCGGCAGATGGTGGAGATTGCGAAAGCTGTTTCTTACAATGCGAAAATTCTGGTGCTGGACGAGCCTACCTCTTCCCTGACAGAGGAAGAGGTGGAGCACCTGTTTGTCATTATGCGCAAACTGCGCGAACGGGGTGTCGGCATCATTTATATTTCTCATAAAATGGAAGAGATTCTGCAAATCTCTGACGAAGTGACCATCATGCGTGATGGCCAGTGGATTGCGACCAAGGATGCGAAAGATTTGACCACTGATGAAATCATTAAGCTGATGGTTGGCCGTGATTTGACCCACCGCTTCCCCCCGAAGGGCAATGCCCCGGGCGATGCGCTGATGGTAGTGGATAACCTGACAGGGCGCTATATGCCCAGCTGTATTGATGTTTCGTTTGAACTGCGCAAAGGCGAGGTGCTGGGCGTTGCGGGCCTGGTGGGCGCGCGCCGTACCGAGCTGTTGGAAACCATTTTTGGTGTGGCCCATCACAGCGGTGGGGTGGTGGCGGTGAACGGTGAGCCGGTAAACAATAAAAACTCGCGCGCGGCTATCAACAACGGGTTTGCCCTGCTTACCGAGGAACGCCGGGCCACCGGTATTTTCCCGCTGATGAGCATCACCTTCAACACCACCATTGCCAATATAAAAGCATATAGCAAGTTTGGCCTGCTTTCCACGCGGCGCATGGAAAAGGATACCAAGCAAATGATCGGCAGCCTGCGGGTGAAAACCCCCAGCTCCAAAACCCATATCCGTTCGCTTTCGGGCGGTAACCAGCAAAAGGTCATTATTGCGCGTTGGCTGCTGACCAACCCGAACATTTTGTTGCTGGATGAGCCCACACGCGGCATCGACGTGGGTGCGAAATATGAAATCTATCAGATGATTATTGATCTGGCAAAAGAGGGCAAAGGCGTAATCATGGTATCGTCGGAAATGCCGGAATTGATTGGTATATGTGACCGCATTTTGGTTATGAGCAACGGGCATGTGGCGGGGATCTTGGACCGGGAGCAGATTCAAAGCGAAACAGCGCAGGAAGAGATCATGCGCCTGGCCGCAAAATATGTGTGAGTGGAGGACTATAGAAGGATGGAAAAGAGTAAGAAAGTCGATTCAACCAGAGTAAAAGACTTTTTCCTGAAGTATGCCCTGTATCTGATTGTAGGGCTGATGATTCTGGCGTTCATTATTTATCGGCCAAACTTTTTAACGGTCGCAAACCTCATGAGTATTCTGGGGCAGGCGTCCACCCGCGGCATTTTGGCGCTGGGTGCTGCCGGCATGATCGTGCTGGGCGGTACCGACCTTTCCGCCGGCCGCATTTTGGGCTTGTCGGCGGCTTTTGCAGCGTCCATGGTACAGGCGACGACCTATGCGGCGCGCATGTGGCCGAACCTGCCGGCGCTGCCGCTAATCCTGCCGCTGCTTGCCAGTATCATTGTGGCGGTTGCGTTTTGCGCATTCAACGGTTTTGGTGTTTCCATACTGAAACTGCACGCGTTCATTGTGTCTTTGGGCACCTCGCTTATCGCGTACGGCTTCTTGTGCATGTACATTGAGCTGGGCGGCGCACAACCCATTTCCACCTATGACAAGCGCTTTACTTCGCTGGTTACCGGCGGGTTCAAAATTACCGGCGAAACCGGCATCAAAGCATTCGATAACATCACCATTCCGTACCTGCTCATCTACTTTGCCATTGCGGCGGTTATTATGTGGGTGGTGTGGAACAAGACCACGCTGGGCAAAAACATGTTTGCCATTGGCGGCAACAAAGACGCCGCGGCGGTTTCTGGCGTTAGCGTTACCAAAAACATCATGGGTGTATATCTGGTGGGCGGCTTGCTGTATGGTGTGGCCGCGTTCCTGGAGGCCGGGCGTATTGGTTCCGTGACCACCGGCACCGGCCTAAACTATGACCTGGACGCCATTTCCGGCTGCGTCATCGGCGGCGTTTCCTTCTCTGGTGGCGTGGGTACCATTCCGGGTGTGGTTATCGGCGTGGTGCTGCTGCAGGTTATCAACTACGGCTTTAACTTCATCGGCATGAACCCCTACCTGCAGTATGTCGTGAAAGGCATCATCATTATCCTGGCGGTTTCCATCGACGTTCGGAAGTATTTGGTAAAGAAATAATCTTTTGGTTTTTACAGCTTGGGGGCGCGCCTTTTGGGGCGTGCCTCTGGCTTTTTTGGCAGGCGGGATATGGAAGCTGTGTATAGGGGAGGGGCTGGCTGTGGAAAATAACGGGGACGAAAAAATGGTGCTGGATGAAGCGCGGCAAAAAGAGCTGTCGGAAATAGGCCGGGAGCTGGCAGAGCTGGACGAACGCGAACGTGCGCTGGCGGCCCGGGAAAAAGAACTGGAAGAACGCCAGGCCGCGCTGGAAGCAGAAAAAAAGCCTGCCCGCATGCGGGATAACTTATACGAAAGAATTCCTCTTTCGGTGGGCACCATGAACAAAATCATCATTGGGCTGTCTGTTTTGCTGGTGGTGGTGATTGTTGTCGGCATTGTTTGGGCACGGCTGTGAGAAGGGGATTTTTTCGCCACTTTGGCAAAGCAGCGTGCGGTTATTCGGAATAGGATAAGCAGTATTGCCATAGGATAAAAGAATAGAACCCTCCAGCGCGCAGTTTACAAGTATTGCGCACTGGGGGGTTCTTGAGTTTCATGCCGTAAAAGCAAATGCGGCGCCACCAGGCGGTGGAAATGTTGCGTCCCTTCTCTTGACAAGAGTGCAGGAAAGCAGTACCATACAAGTAGCACTAGTCATACAAGTTATACTAATCATACCTAGTTTATAATAGGCTGTATGTGCACGCCAAAGGAGGATAGCCATGAAAGGGCCCAAAGGAAAATATGCCTGGATGGCCAAGGTGGGAGAAAAAGGGCAAATCGTGATCCCGAAGGAAGCGCGGGATCTGTTTGGCATTTCCCCGGGGGATACGCTGCTGATTTTGGGAGATGCAAAAAAAGGCCTGGCCATACCCGGCGGAAACAAGTTCGACGAGCTGGCCGGCCGCCTGTTTGGGGAGATACAAGCAGCGGACGGTGAGGAGGAAGTATGAGCACACAAGCAATCCATACCACCGGCCTGACCAAAAAATTTGGGAACAAAACAGCGGTGGATTCCCTGAACCTCACCGTGCCGGCGGGGGAATTGTTCGCCCTGCTGGGGGTGAACGGCGCCGGGAAAACCACCACCATCAAAATGCTGGCCTGCCTGCTGCGCCCCACCAGCGGGGATGCGCTGCTGCTGGGGGACAGCATTTTGTCCGGTGCACAGGCGATAAAGGGGAAAATAAACCTGTCCCCGCAGGAAACGGCGGTAGCCCGTAACCTGACGGTGGCGGAAAACCTGCAGCTGGTGGCGCGCCTGTACGGCAGCGGCAAACAGGCCGCCCGGCAAAAGGCGGGGGAAATGATGGCGACCTTTGGGCTGGCCGACCGTGCCAAGGAAAAGGCAAAAACACTGTCCGGCGGTATGCAGCGGCGGCTCAGCATTGCCATGGCGCTGATATCCCAGCCGGAAATTTTGTTTTTGGATGAGCCAACGCTGGGCCTGGATGTGCTGGCGCGCCGGGAACTGTGGAGCATGCTGGAAAGCCTGAAAGGTAAGGTGACCATCATTTTGACCACGCACTATCTGGAGGAAGCGGAAGCGCTGTCCGACCGGGTGGGGGTAATGGTAAACGGCTGCCTGACAGCACTGGGCAGCGCGCGGGAACTGATGGAAAAAACCGGCAAGAAAAATTTTGAGGACGCATTTGTGGCGCTGGCTGCTGCAGGGGAGGCCATACAATGAGAATGATGGCTTTTTCCGGGCGGAATGGTAAGGAAATACTGCGGGATCCCATCAACCTATTGTTTGGGCTGGCGTTTCCGGTGGCACTGTTGCTGCTGTTTGCGGCCATAAACGCCGGGGTGCCGGCAGGGGTGTCGGTGTTTCCCATAGACCGCATGGCGCCGGGCGTTTCGGTGTTCAGTTTTTCGTTTTTGTCCATGTTTTCCGGGCTGCTGCTGGCGAAAGACCGCAGCACAGCATTCCTAATGCGGCTGTTTGCGTCTCCGCTGACAGCATGGGATTTCATTTTTGGATACACACTGCCGCTCATCCCCATGGGGCTGGCACAGGCGGTTCTGTGCTTTGCCACGTCGGCATTTTTGGGACTGCCGGTGTCGGCGAATATGCTGCTGGCGGTGGTGGTGGTAATGCCGGCAAGCCTGCTGTTCATTGCCATTGGAATGCTGTTTGGCAGCCTGTTTAACGACCGGCAGGTTGGTGGCCTGTGCGGTGGCCTGCTGACCAATGTTACGGCGCTGTTATCCGGTGCGTGGTTCGATCTTAGCCTGGTGGGCGGGGCGTTCGAAACCATTGCCTATCTATTGCCGTTTGCGCACGCGGTGGATGCCGCCCGATCGGCGCTGAATGGAGAGTATGCGGATATTTTGCCACACCTGGTTTGGGTGCTGGGGTATGCGGCGGTGCTGATGGTGGCCGCCGTGCTGGTGTTCCGGCAAAAAATGAAGAGCGAAAAGGTGTGAGCGCAGATAGGGAATGACAGTGGTATTACGGCACCGTGCCGCCGTCGTGTGCGCACCGCGCGGCCTTGCCTGGGGAATGGCAAATGGCAATACACAAAATCCGCTGGAAACGGATCCCTCATTTGAATAGTGAGTATGAAAACCCCCTCTCCGGCGAATCGCCAAGGAGGGGGTTTGTGGAAGAAGCAAAGTGGTGGCCATGGTGCAAAATATCGGCTTGGATCTTTCAGAATTGCCAAGGGCTTACGGGTTTCCAGCTTACCAGAGGCATGCCCATGCCTTCTGAACCATGTGGCTGGTAGGTGCTATTTTCGCCATTACACCAGCCGTTCTACCTTGCCGGCCGGCAGCCATTGCAGCAGGTAATCGGCCAGGCTTTTGGGGTCGATGGGCTTTGACAAGAATCCATTGAACCCACTGGCCAAAAACAGTTCCTTTGCGCCGCTCACGGCGTTTGCGGTCAGCGCTATGATAGGGACATCCCGGGAGGGGCCCGTCGTCTTACGTATCAGCGTTGTTGCCTCCACGCCGTCCATTTCCGGCATCATGTGGTCCATCAAAATCAGGTCGTATTTTTGCCGGGTGGCTTTCTCTACGGCCTGTTTTCCGTTGGAGGCAAAGTCTGGGGTAATTTGGAATGCCTCCAGCAGGAATGCCGTAATCTGCAGGTTGATATCAATGTCATCCACCACCAGCACCCGTACCTCTGGGGCCAGGAACCCTGCGGCTTCGCTGATAGCCTCGGGCGGCAGGTCTTGCGCGGTTCCGGCCGGCAGCGGCAGCGTTACCGAGAAGCTGGAGCCCACGCCGTATTCGCTGGAGACCTCAATGGTCCCGCCCATTAAATCGCACAGGCGTTTGGTGATGGCCAGCCCCAGCCCGGTGCCGACAACCCCTTTGTTTTTGGCATGGTCCAGCCGCTCAAACGCATTGAACAATAGCGGCAGTGCCTCTGGCGAAATGCCAACCCCGGTGTCGGTTACCCGGAACACCACTTCGTAGGAATCCTTCACATGCACGCTGAAATCGACCATGCCCTCCTGGGTATATTTCAGGGCGTTGTTCAGCAGGTTGGTCAAAATCTGCCGGATGCGGTTTTCATCCCCATACAATACCTCTGGAATAGCATTGTCATAGTAGGTACTGTAGGTAAGGCCTTTTTTCTCAAACATCAATTCAAACATGCTTTGGATATGCCGGAACAGCCCCGCGGAGGCAAAATACTCCGGGATGATCTCCAGCTTGCCGGCTTCCATCTTCGAAAAATCCAATATGTCGTTGATCAGGTTCAGCAAAACCGCGGAGGAGTGCTGGATGTTTTTCAGGTACTCGTGCTGTTGGTCATCCAGACCGGAGGTTTTCAGCATCTCGGAAAGCCCAATAATAGCGTTCATCGGGGTGCGTATTTCGTGAGAAACGGTGGCCAAAAAGTCCGACTTGGAGGCGTTGGCCATTTCGGCCTCACGCTGTGCCAGAATAAAATCCGTGGTGTCGGAAAAAAGGATCATCGAGCCCTCAGCCCCGCCGTTTTCGTCCACCATGGGCGTCACATGGACGCTGTAGTGCCGAGGAGGCTGCGTGCTGTCAAAACGAAGGGTGGCCGAAAACTCCACGGTTTCCTTGTGTTCGTAAATATGTTGGTAGGTTGTCACCAGGGTCTCGGTCAGGTTTTCGTCCTCATATGGCGCGAAAAGATCACTGTATGGCGTTTCTTTTATCAGGCCGAAGGAGGGCACACGGCAGGCGGTGAGAAAGGACTCGGTACAGTAGGCCAGCTGCTCGTTTTGGTCAAACAGCAGGATCATATCGGGACAGTTGCCCAGCAGCAGGTTCATATAGCGCTCCAGCTCGCTGCGCTTTATGTCTATCGCCCGGCTAAGCGTGTCTTTTGCCGCGGCGGCTATGCGGTTGCGCTCTATGGTGCCTTCCATCAGTTTTATGGTGCGGTTCAGGCGTTTTGCTTCGATGGTGCTTTGCCGTACTTCCTGCTGCAAGGCATCATTCTGCTGCTGCAACAGGGCGTTTTCCTGCTGTAGCCGTTCCCGTTCATCCACTGCGGTTCACCTCCCCTCCGGGTATTCTGCACAGGTTCTACCTATAATGCACAGATAATCAGGGTGTTGTTGTGGTTGCGGTTCAGGGTGGTGCCATCGGCGGCGTATACCGGGCACAGCTCGCCCCCGGAGTAAGAGCTGATGAATGGCCGGCCGGCCTTTTGCAGCAGCTCGTTGCCGGCCTTCATCTCGGCCATGCCCTCATACCCCAGGGCGAAAAAGCGCCCGATGCAGGAAAAAATGAGAAAGACTGCATCTGGCCGGTCGGCGATGGCTTTTTCGATGGTTCCCATGGTGGTGCCACGTATTTCATCCGGGTCGAACGAGCCCATGGATAGGGTGGCGCCCGCCGGTGTGTTGCCGCCGCACACGACGGCCCCCTCTGGTGTGGCGGCAAACATGGCCCGGATAACCGGCATGGTACCGTCGTTATAGTCCACAATGATGGGGAAGGTATTAATACCGGTTATTGAACCGTCCTCGTTTTTAGTAAGGCCCAGCGATTGCAGGTAATCCACCGCCGGTACGCCATCGATGGTTTGCAGCAGATTTCCCTTCGATGCCGTGACCGCGCCGCGTTCGGGGAAAATCTTCGTATCGGAAATGGTGCCGATGTAGAAACTGGGCTGCAGGTTGCCGGCCAGCAGCAGAATGGCGAACCGGTCGGCCCAGGCTTCGCCGTTCAAAATGACCTTGCTGTCATGATAATCGCTGTTATGATCCACGGCATAGCTGCCAAAGTTCGGCAGGCCGCCGCTGATGCTGGACATGCGCTCGGCGTAATAATCCCCGCCCACATGGGTCAGCAGCGGGGCAAAACTAAGCATCAGTGCGGGCTTTTGCGTCAGCTTGCCCGCCGCGGTTTTGTACATTTCAGCCAGGGGTGCTTCCTCTTCCTCCATGACCGGCGCAGAGGCGGCGGTGGCAAACTCCACATCATCGCTGGTCAGCACCAGCAGCGACAGCATGGTGTCGCCCTCGCCCTGTGGCACGCCGCAAACAATGGTGGTGGCGCCAATGATATCAAACGGAAGGGCGTCATTCAGCGCGGTTATCAGGCCGGAATCAATATATTCCGCATAGCAGGAAATGATGCCGACGGAATGGCTCAACAAGGGATTGGCGGCAAAGTCCAGCTGCGCCAGAATGTCCCGGACAGCGCTGTCGATGTCGTCAATTTCATAGGTGTTGGCCGTAAGGGTTTTCATCATGTGTCTTCACCTCGTGGTAAAAAATGAAAGGCGGCAGGGCACAGGGACACCCGGAAATTTCTGATAGCCGTTTCAGGAGACCATACAGTGCCCTGCCTGCTATTATACACGAACTGCTGTGTAAATGGAATGAAAATTTTACGGGTATGTCCCGGCCAGGCCGGGCGGAAAAAGACAGGGCGGTTCCAGGTTGTGAATTTTTCATCCGGCAAGCCGCGCAAAGGCGGGATATTGAATTTTTTCGATGCCTTGTATTATTAGACAAATAGGTGTATAATAAGCCAAATTTTTTAGGACACTGTTTTTGACCGTATAAAAACACGAAATAGAATGCCAATAAACAAGCAAGAAGTGCTTTATTCCGTGAACCAGCCGTTAATACCAAACAGCATGGTGCACTGCGCACCAAAGGGAGCATATAGATGAAAGCCGCCAGCCAGCCCGCAGAAACCGTCGCCCAAAAACAAAACAGAACAGCCACGGTACCGCAGGATTTCCAGATGAATATCCTGGACGGGCTGGATGCGTGCGTGTATATTTCCGACATGGAAACCAACGAACTGTTGTTTGTGAACCGGCGGACAAAGGATACCTTTGGCCTGAATGACAGCGTGGTGGGTCAGCCATGCTGCCAGGTTTTTGGCGACGGCGCGAACACAACCTGCGGTTTTTGTCCTGTTGAGCAGCTGGCGCAGCAGCCCGCCACACCGGTGGTGTGGGAACAAAAAAGCACCATCGACGGAAAAACCTACCGCAATGTAGACAGCGTGATCACGTGGGTGAACGGCAAGCAGGCACATATGCGCCAGGCAACCGATATTACCGGCATGATGCAGGCGCAGCAGGAAGCGCACGAGGCCCGGGACCGGCTGGAGATTGCGCTGATGGCTTCCCATGCCGGTGTGTGGGACCTGGACCTGCAGGCGGGCACCTTTACCTATGATAAATGGTGCGGCAAGCTGCTGGGGTTGCGCCCGGTGTCCGGTACCATATCCGCCCAAAAACTGGCCAGCCATTTTGACAAAATCATGCAGTCGGACGGTGGTGCCGAGGTGAAACAGGCGCTGCGCACCCAGGACCAGAATGCCGAGTGGCCGGTGCGGGACTCGAAGCTGGTGTTTCCGGACGGGCAGGTGCGGTATATCCGCAGCTATGGAACTACCGAGCGGGACAACGCCGGCCAGACCGTCCGGGTCATTGGCATGAACATGGATATAACCCAAAGCGTCACGCTGGAAAATGAGCTGAAAGCCGCCAAAACCGCTGCTGTAAAACAAGGCCATGCCGATGCGGACGAGCGCACGCAGGTCATGCTGGATGCCACACCGTTGGCCGCCTCGTTCTGGGACGAAGAGGGCAATATGCTGGACTGCAACATGGAGGCAGTGCGGCTGTTTGGCCTGAGCGGAAAGGCGGAATACATCGAGCATTTTTATGATTTGAACCCCGAATACCAGCCGGACGGCATGAGCACGGCGGAAAAAGCCTCCGCTGAAATTGCCGCGGCGTTTAAAACAGGGTACCGCCGGTTTGAATGGATGTATTTGACAGTGGATGGCCAGCCGTTGCCGGTGGAAACCATTCTGGTGCGGGTACCGTGGCGCGGCGAATACCGCCTGGCGGCCTAGTCCCGTGACCTGCGGGAGATAAAAGCGATAGAGCAGGATCGCCTGAAGGCCATCCAGCACAGCGTGGATATGGAGATGCAGGCGCAGTATGCCCTGGCGGCGTCCGAGGCGAAAAGCCAGTTCCTTTCCAACATGTCACACGAGATACGCACCCCCATGAACGCTATTGTTGGCATGGCGGACCTGCTGGTTATCGAGGATTTGAACGACCGCCAGCGTTCCTATGTGAGTGATATCCAGACATCGGCCACGTCGCTGCTGGGCATCATCAACGATATTTTGGATTTTTCCAAGATAGAGGCGGGCAAGCTGCAGCTGGCGCCAGTGGATTATGACATTACCCAGCTGCTGCACAACATCGAGTCGATGTTTATGTTCACCGCCCAGAAAAAAGGCATCTTCTTTGAAATGAACCTGCGGCAGGAGCTGCCGGCGTGTTTGCTGGGCGACGATATTCGCCTGCGCCAGGCGCTGGTGAACATACTGGGCAACGCCGTAAAGTTCACGCGGGAAGGCGGGGTGCGCCTTACGGTGGAGATGGCGGCGGACTGGCTGTATTTTGAAATTTCAGACACCGGCATCGGTATGAGGGAGGAGGATATCCCGCGCATTTTCAATGAATTTGACCAGCTGGATATCCGCAACAACCGTGCCATTACCGGCACCGGGCTGGGCCTGGCCATTACCCAGAACCTTATTTCCATGATGGGCGGGACCATCCGCGTGGAAAGCGAGTATGGCAAGGGAACCACCTTTTTTGTGGGTATCCCCATGATATTGGGGCACGCGGAAAACCTGCCCACGCCGGAAAAAGCGTGGAAACCGGTGTACGCGCCGCAGGCGGAAATTTTGGTGGTGGATGACAACGAGGTGAACCTGAACGTGGTGGCGGGGCTGCTGCAGCTGTCGGGCATTGCCTGCGATACCGTGCTTAGCGGGCAGGCGGCTATTGATAAAGTGAAGGCCAAACAATACGATCTGGTGTTTATGGACCACATGATGCCGGAGATGGATGGTATAGAAGCGACCCGGATTTTGCGCCAAAGCCACAGCAAGGAAGAGCTGCCGATTGTGGCGCTGACCGCCAACGCCATTGAAGGTGTGCGCGAGACGCTGTTGGATGCGCAGATGAATGACTATCTGTCGAAACCACTGGACAAAACCCGCCTGAACGAGGTGCTGCAGAAATGGCTGCCGGCTGAAAAAATAGGCGAGGCGCCACAGCGCGCGGATGCGCCGGCAGAGGCAGCGCTCTCGCCGCTGCTGGAAAAGGTGAACGAGATAGCGGCGGTGGATGTGCCGCTGGGTCTTTCGCGCATTGGCGGGCTGCAGGAGGCATATGAAAAGTCTCTGCGCATATTGGCGCGGCGGCTGCCGGAAAGCCGCGAGCGGCTGGAGGCATTTTTGCAGGCGGAAGACCTGAAAGGCTTTGGCATAGAGGTGCATGGCCTGAAAGGTTCTTTGAACAACATCGGCGCCGGGGCCCTGGCGGCAGAGGCGGAGGAACTGGAACTATGTGCACAGAAGCAGGATATGGAATTTTGCCGGGAAAATTTCCCGACCTTGGCAGCCGGGATAACCCTGCTGCAGCGTCAGCTGGCCGCGGCGGTGCAGCAGTGCACCCGGGCCCAGGCGCACCCCAAGGGAAAAGGGGAGAGAAAAGCGCTGCAGCAACAGCTGCCGATGGTCCGTGATATGCTGGACGCTTTTGAAGCGGATGAAGCCTTTGAGATGCTGCAGGAACTGGCGCTGTTTGATTTTGAAAGTGATATAAATGAACAGCTGGCCGATATTATGCGCCTGGTGGAAGAGTTTGAATACGGGCAGGCGATGGAGGACATCGAAACGCTGCTAAGAACCTAGCGAGCGGAGTTTTGCAAAGGCATAAATTTACGGCGATGGCTGGTGTTCCTGTATCCCAGGCAGAAAATAAATATCCCCCGGCTACGCCGGGGGCTATTTATTTGTGCCTTTTGAGCTTTCGCTGGAACAATGCGTTTCCAGATACTTGCGCCTTCTGGGGCAGCTGGGGCAGGCGGGGTCATAGCAAAGAAGAAAATCCGGTTTTTCACGCAAGACCTTCACCGTGAAATCCACAACGGGCTTTGCGTCCATCAACATTGCCACAGCCTCGCCGACAGAACCGTAATGTACCAGGCCTTCATAATACAGCATGCCTTCAAGGCGGTTAAAAGCCCCGCTGTGTCCCGGGAAATTATCCTGATACACTTTTTTAGGGTTGCCGTTTTCGTCCAGTGTAAGGGCATAGTTTGCCCAGTTTTCATTGTACGGAATATGGTTATACGGTGTTTTCAGTATTGCATCGGCAAGATGGATGCAGGTGTTTCTGTCGTGCCCAACACCCAGCAACAAAACCTTGCCGCCGTTACTGTAAAAACGAAAAAGCGGCGAATCCGCATCGAATGGGTCACGCAGGCAGTGGGTAGCAGTCAAAAATTCTGCGTTGTGCCCCAGCGCGATTGTTGAATGGCTTGGGTGGGCGCTTCGAAGAGTTCCCGGCCATTTGCGCAACGTTTCAGAAACGATGCCGTTCTGAACGCCGGGGCTGTTCATCTTATCATACGCTTCTTCCACACATCCCGGGTAATTCATGCTGTGTGCAGGCATGGCCAACGTGCCTTTGGGCCCCAGGACTGCCAGAATGGTTTCAATCAAACCGGCCGGCCCGTCTTCCACCATGCCGATTTTTTTGAAGGAGCAATGCAGATAAAGCATATCCCCTTCGTTTATGCCCATACGCCTCAATTCAGTTGCCAATTGTTTTTTTGTAAGCATAGAAAATTACCCTTATAGATCCTGCGCAAGTATGATCATATCGATGCATTGGTTCCCGTTGTCCATAATCGGCTTCGAATAATTATCAATAAAAAAATTCCGTATGACCCCGGTTTGTTTAAATCCACAGCTTTTGTAAAAAGCAATATGGAAACCGGGCACATCGGCGGTGCCAAGCAATATTTTGTGCAAGCCCATTTTCCGGGCGTTCTCCACGGCATATTGCACCAGGGCGCGGCCGATGCCTTGTTTTTGCAGGTGTGGGCTCACCGCCAAGTTTTTTAGTTCGCACCGCTCTTTGTCCAGCACAAGCAGCGCGCACACGCCAACCGGTCTTGCATTTTCCACAGCAACAAAAAGGTCACAATTTTTTGCGTAGCTAGCCACCACCGCTTCTTCCGGGTCGGCAAGAAGCAACAGATTCATCACCGGGGCAATGTCCCCGTCCCACTTCATAATATTCACGGTATCGTTGCTCCCTGTTCTGCACTTGTGTTTTTATTGGCGACGCCACAAAATGGTGCACCCGTACGTTGTTTCAATGACGGAGGCCGGGCGTCTTTTCCGCCTTGACCACAGGCGCTAAACACAAACAAGATTCACACCCATATCATAATACTTTTGCGCAATGTCGTCAGGCAAACCGTTATCGGTAATAAGACAATGTACATTTTCCAGGGATACGAAAGAAATGAGAGATTGTCTGTTGAACTTTTCCGAATGTGCCAGAATCACATTGTTATCTGCGCGCATGGAAAGTTCCGTATCAAAACGAACCGTGTCAATGTCCATAGCCATTACGCCGGCGGGTGTAACCGCATCTGCGCCAATGAAACAATAATTGAACCGCAGGTCTTTCAGCGCCATTTCGCTTAGGTAACCAACAAAATCTTTGCGGTCGTCACGATATTGCCCCCCGATCATCATAATATTGGACTGAACGGGGTAGAGGATATTCAGGTTTACCAAAGAGTTTGTGAAGATAACGACATTTGTAAGCTCTTGGTTGCGCAAACGTTCTGCCAAAGCAAGAGAAAAGTGGTGCAGCGTTGTTCCGGCCTCGATAAAAATAACCTGGTCGTTCTTCACCAGTTTACTTGCATACTGCGCAATTCGTATTTTTTCATCCACAAATTCGTTGCGCAGGCGCTCGAAAGAATAAGGGCTTTTTTCCAGGGGAAGATGTTTGATTCTCCCGTGGGTGCGTATTACGCGGCCCTCCTGCGCAAGCTGTGTACACAGGCGCCGCGCGGTGGGCAAAGACACCTTAAAATGATCGGCGACTTCCTCCACAGAAAGCGAGTTTGTCATCTGCAGCATCGCCAATAATTCTTTTTTTCGATATTCTATCTTGCCCATAAGCCACCTTTGTGCAGAACGTATTTGATACAATCGATCAAATTTACTATAAGATAAATGAGCGGATAAGTCAATATTTTTCCCCGTTATGGTTAAAACAACGAAAAGCGCCTCGAAATAGCGCTGGTTATGATTGAAAATCGCTCACTACGAACGTGCAAATTGTAAAATATGGAAAATATATGTCGAACATATTGACAGGAACCATTAAAACGGTTAATATGGTGGCGAAATCCTACACAAAAGAACATTTTTGTGGAATAAATGAGCGAAAATCAATCAAAACTCGACAACAGGAGATATATCCGTCATGAGTTGTTATCATTCGAGCTTTACCATCCAATCCGACAGAAGAGTTACCTTCGACGACGTTACAGACAAGGCGAAAGAAATTGTCGGCAAGTCGGGAATTTACAATGGTTTGCTAACTGTTTTCTCGCAGCACACCACCTGTGGCGTGCTGATACAGGAACAATCTGATGATGTGAATTACTGGGGCACACAGTTTATTTTACAGGACATGGTGGATGGATTTTCAAAAATTTTTCCCAAGTGCGAAACAGAGGGTCAATACCTGCACCCGGGGCCTCTTCACATTGACATTGCCGCGCGCGAGCGTGCGGAAGAGCCGGCATGGAGCCTGAACACCGATGGGCATTTGCGCTCGGCGTTGCTGGGGCGTTCGGTTACGGCGCCCATCGTAGACGGTGAAGTTCAGCTGGGTGAATTTGGAAGGATCTATTTTGTGGATTTCGATCAGGTGCGCTCACGTGAGCGCACAGTGAGGGTGACGGTTCTGGGCGATTATGCCTAAAAGCAATTCGTAACAGAAGTCGCTCAGGGTAGCAGTTTTTAAATGGCGTGTTGCACCCGGCGCAATACGCATTGGCGATGATGGCACCCGTGTTTCCGTAACAGGAGAAAAAAATGTATGTATTGGGAATAGATGTTGGCACCACCGGAACCAAAACCTTATTGGTGGATGAAACAGGCAGGGTGCTGGGAAGCGGCTACAAAGGGTACGCCCTGCAAACCGATGGTTGCCGTGTGGAGCAAAACGCGAACGACTGGTGGGACGCCGTTCAATATTCCGTTCACAAAGCACTGGAAGGGCAAAACAGCAGCGCAGTAAAAGCGATAGCCCTTTCCACGCAGGGCGCCACTATGTTCGCGGCCGACGAACAAGGCGAAGCTATTGGCAACGCCATTACATGGATGGATACGCGCGCAGCGGAAGAGGCAAAAGCGCTGGAAAAAAACCCCGGCAACAACTATATATATGAAGCGACCGGCTGGCGTGTTTCCCCCATTCTCGACGCGGCGAAAATTGCCCATATGAAACAATCGGGAAGGTATTCCGGGGCACAGAAATATCTTTCCACGCTGGAATACATCAACTGGAAACTGGCAGGGAGGATGGTCATCGACCCTACCAACGCAAGCATTCGCCAGTTGTACAATTATACACAAAAAAAATGGGATGACAGAATCCTTTCCGCCATAGGCTGTGGGGAACAGGAACTACCGGAACTTCTTCCGGCCGGTGCGCTTGTGGGCAGGCTTACCGCCAAAGCTGCTAAGGAACTGGGGCTTGGAAACGATGTGCGGGTTTACAACGGCGCACATGACCAGTATTGCGCGTCCATTGGTTCCGGCGCAATACATGCTGGCGACATGTATATTTCCACAGGTACCACCTGGGCGGTGATGGGCATTGCCGACCAGGCGCTGCACACTAAAACATTTATTGCCAGCTGCCCACACCCGGTGGCAGGGCTATACGGGAACATGATCACCCTTACCAGCGCCGGCTCCTCTTACCAATGGGCGCAGGACGTATTCTGCACGGGTGACACATTCCAAACCATGGATGCGGAAAGTGAAAAGCGTATTGGGAAAAACGAAAACCTGTATTTTATCCCATGGCTTTTTGGCGCGAACTATCCCTTCTGGCTGCCGGAAGCCAAGGGCGGCTTTGTAGGTGCAGATCTGCACACGAGCCAGTACGATTTAGCGCTAAGCGTACTGGAGTCCGCCGCATTTCTTGTGAAAATGGCGGTGGAAGATTTTGTAGAAAACGGCTGCAGCGTAAAAAATATTCGTGTAATGGGCGGCGCTAGCAAAAGCAAGGTTTGGATGGGGATTTTGAAAGATGTTTTGGAAATACCCATCTGCAAAATGGAGCGGGCAGACACCTGCGCCCTGGGCGCCGCCATGCTGGCGCTTTGCGCGGAAGGCTCTTTTGGCAGCTATGACGCGGCAGCTATGGCGATGACAAACAGCACGGAAATAAGTGGGCTTGCTGCGCCGGAAGGGTATTACCAAGAAAAGTATCAGACATATAAAAAGTTGCTAAACCATGTTGCGGCGTTCTATTCAAAATAGTGGCCGGAAAGATGCGGGGGAAAAGAATGATTTCCTATTTTAGCAAAACGGAGCGCGACGAAGCCTTTTACGAAACATATTTATTGCCGCGCTTGCCCCGGCGAATATTAGATGCGCATGCCCATTTTAACCTGCCGGAGCATCTTGTAAATGTGGGGCCGGAACGCATTGCCTCCGATTGGGCCCTGCAGGCGGGGTTTCAAATGAGCATGGAAGAGGCGCAAGTTTATGTAAAGGCGCTGTTCCCGCAGCAAGAGTATCACTTCACCGGGTTTGGCTTTCCCATAGCCGAAGCCGACCTGCAAGCCAACAACGCCTATGTTGCACAGCTTGTGAAGGCGAAAAAACTGGACTTTGGCTTGATGATGAGCCACCCACAATGGGATGCAAAAGAGCTTCGGGATCAGCTGCGCGCGGGCGGCTTTGTCGGCCTGAAACCGTACCCGGACCTCATTTCCAAAAGCAAGGGAGCGGAAAAAAGCATTTTCAGTTTTCTGCCCAAAAGCCACATTGCGGCAGCATATGAAATGGACAAATGCATTCTTCTGCACCTGCCCCGGGCGGGCAGGCTGGCAGATAAAGACAATGTGCGCGAACTGAAGGAAATTTTGCGGGAATTCCCGGGCATTAAGTTGATATTGGCGCATTTGGGCCGGTGTTTCAATCCGAGGTACTTTGAAGAAGCCATGGTGCTGCTGGGAGAAGATATCCACAAAATGTGGTTTGACACGGCGGCCGTTTTAAACCCAAAGGTACATCAGCTTGCTTTTTCTTCTCTGGCAAAAGAGCGCATTTTCTTTGGACTGGACCTGCCCATTTTCCTGTGGCACGGCAAACGAATGTGGACCGAAGATACCTATAGTAACCTTTGCAGGGAAGCGTTGCCATGGAAGCAAAATATCGAAGATGAAAAAGCGCAAAGCGAATACGTCTTTTTTGTCTACGAACAGCTCAACAATTTGCTGGACACGATGGAAGCGCTTTACTTTAGTAGTGATGAGAAGGCAGGGTTTTTTGAAGGGAACGCGCGCACGTTTTTTGAACGCTGCACCAAAGGAGGTAAAAAATGAGCTTGCAAGAAGCTTTGCTGCAAAATATCAGCGAGCATAAAAAGGATATCTATACCTTTTTGGGGAAGGTGGTCGCTTACGATACCACCAACTACATTACCCGGGGCGATGAGCTGGCCTGTCAACAGTTTATTCAAAACGAATTCAGCCATTTAGGTGCAGAAGCAACGCTGTACAACGTTGATGATATTCCAAGCGCGTCGGTGCATCCGGATTATGAAAAAAACCGCGGCATGGAAATCCGGCCCAATGTAACAGTTTGCCTTCCCGCTGCGCCGGAATATCGGAAAACAGCCAAAAGCATCATGCTTACTTCCCACACAGATACCATGCCCGCGGGCGACCTGGCGCAGTGGAAAACAAACCCGTTTGAAATGGTGATAAAAGACGGCAAGGCCTACGGTCTTGGCATATCCGACAACAAGTATGGATCTGCCATTTCCTATGCTATTTACCGCGCATTTTCCGAATGTCACCTGCGGCTGAAACACAACTTGTACCTGACGATGGTGTCGGACGAAGAATATTTTGGCGGGAATGGTTCGTTGCTTGCGTGCCTGAAATATCCGTGCGATGTATATGTCAACTTGGATGGATGCGATTTTGAAACACAGATCGCCGGGCTGGGCGGCAGTTGTTTTGTGCTGAGCGCGAAATGCGAAAAGGAAACGTCCTCGGCCGAAGCAGTGGTGGATGCATTGTACCACGCGCGTATGGCGCTGCAAGATTTTGGCCGGCGCCGGTTGGAAGAAGTGGAGAGCAACCCGCTGTATACCGGCTCGGAGCATGCAAAGTCCGCTTACCGCTTGATGGAGTTCGGCTGCGGCACCTTCGGCACCAACGTGGATATAGGCAAATTGGCCATTGTGGTATACTCGTCTCTTCCCAAAGCGCAGATTATTAGCGAACTAGAAGATGTGTACGAGCAGCTGGTGAAACCGTATTTTGAAAAAAATGGAATTTCCAGCGAAGGATTTGTGCAAATTGTACGGTACATTCAATATGGCAAGACCAAAGACACGAAGAGCGCCACTCGCCTGCGCGATATTATGCAGACGCTTTCCGGCCGGGAAATAATAATGCGCGGCGCATGTTTGTCCGACCTGGACATTTACCTGCGCAACGGTTCGGAAAACAGCTTCAATGTGGGTATTATTCGAGAGTTTAAGTTGGAAGGAGGGGCGCACAAACCCAATGAGTATATCTGTTGTGAAGAGTTTGAAACCCTTGCGAAAGCGCTGACGCTTTTTACCGCCGAGTGGTGTGAAGCAGAAATAGATGCTTGAGCAATACAAGTATGGGTGAGGAAATACAGGAGCATAGAGGTGAAAAAATGAGCGAGTTTACTTTCAACCCCGCCCCATGGGTTCCGTTCAAGGACACAAAAGAACTGGAACGTGTGCGGAATATCAAAAGCACGGAAATGGAAAAGCACCCGAACCCCGATTTTCGCATTAAGGTTTTGCCGAATGTCGTTGGCAACTTTATTGCCGACTGTTTTACCAGAATTAAAATGTCTGACGAACAGGACAAAAAGCTGGTTATGGTTTTTCCAAACCCGTGGTCCAAAAGCTACCGTGTAATTGGCGAACTGGTAAACCGCTTTGGAATAAGCTGCCGGAACGTGCACGCGTTCGCCATGGACGAGTTTGCGGACGAAGAAGGAAACGTGGCCCCCATTACCTACAAGTCCAGCCTGGGCGGGGCATTTATGAAGTACTTTTACGGAAGCATTGAAGAGCGGTACCGTATGCCGGAAAACCAGATGCACTATTTCACCAACGACAATGTGACCGATTACAGCAAGATTCTTGACGAGGTGGGCGAAGGCGGCGCCGATGTGGTGTACAGCGCCTGTGGTTGGCCGGGGCATATTGCGTTTATAGACCCGGACACCGAGGCTTTTCACGCAAACTCCCTGGAAGAGTTCAAGCAGCTTGGTTCGCGTTTTGTGGTGAACCACCCGCTTTCTGTGGCGGAAAACGCCTTGTTCACGCTGTTTGGAAGCAGCGGAGATGTGGCCAATGTGCCCTATTGCTCGGTGACCATCGGCCCGCGGGATATTCAGCACGCACGCCTGCGGGTGGATATGCACTCTTTCTGCGACACAGATGGCGTTACCTCGTGGCAGCGCATGGCTTCCCGCCTTGCCATACATGGCCCGGTAACCATGCAGGTACCCATGTCGCTGAACCAGGAACTGCGCACCGACGTTTTTGTAAGCGAGGAGATTGCAAAAGATATTGTTACTAGTGACTATATGTAAAAATATTGGCAAGTAAAGTGGAACGTGTTCTGCATACGCAAACAAACAAAACGACAAGGAGAAAAGAGGAGAAAAAAATGAAAAAAGTTTTAGCAACTTTACTGTGCGTCCTGATGCTTGTGGGCATGTTTGCCGGCTGCACCAGCGCCCCTTCTTCACAGGCGTTGGCGGAAAATGGAGGCGACGGAGCAACCCAGGCTGCCGGTGAAGAAAACCAAGATTTTTCCGATGAAGAGTATGTGTTTATCACGGCGGCGTCTTCCCTTGAATATTTCAACGCGCATAAGAAGGGGCTGCAAGACGCCTGCAAAGCGCTGGGCGTAAAAGCCACCATTGTTGGGGATGACAAGGTGGACGCGGCAACAATGACCAGCTTGATTGAAGCAACCATTGAACGCGGCGTGGCCGGCATTGTTCTGGTGGGCCATTTCCCCGACGCGTATGCCCCACTGGTAGACAAGGCATGGGAAAAAGGGATTCCGGTCGTACTGCAATCGATTGATGCGGAGTGCAACCGTATTTGCTATATTGGCACGGATTACTATACCTATGGCAAGAACCAAATGGATATGATGGCGGAGGCGCTTGGCGGCAAAGGAAAAATTATTATTTCCACCAGCATGGACAGCGGCCAATCTGCAAAAGATCAACAGAATGGTATCGAGGACCGTGTTGCGGAAAAGTATCCGGACATTGAAGTTGTGGGCGTACTGGAAGATAAAGCCATGATGGATACCGCGGTTTCGGTCATCAGTGCCAGCCTTCAGTCCAACCCCGACATTAACGGCATAATTGGCTGCCAGTCGGTCTCTGGCGTTGCGGCAGTTACCGCAGCCCGGGAAGCAGGCCTTTTGGACAAAATCAAAATTGTTGCGGTGGACCGTGACGAGCCGACCCTGGAAGCCATTCAAGCCGGCGACATTTACGGCACAATATGTGGCAAGCAGTATTCGGAAGTGTATTATGGAGTGAAGATCCTGTATGACTACCACCATGCGAACCTGGCACAATCGAAAGATGACAAGGCAGCTAACCTTATTGGCGTTCCGTCCTACATAGATCTTGGTAGTTTGCAGATTACCAAAGACAATGTGGAGTACTTCATTGGCTTCAAGTACGAATACGAGAGATAAGTAGGGTCATGCTGCCGGGGAACCCCCAACCCCTGCAACGCTGAGGCGCGTCGCTCTTGGCGGTGGCCGGTATTCTTTCCGGTGCCGGGGCGCGGCCCATGCCGGGTTTTGCGGATACTACACAAAAGTGCATTTTCGCCTGGCGGTGCCCCTCCCAGTGAGCGTGTCTCGCGGTAGCTCCTGGGCCGTCGTTCTTATAGATTCCTGCCAGTGTGTTTTAGTAGAAAAAACAATAGCTTCCTGCGGATCCACATCCGCGCTTGCCACGGCAATACCCCCCCGAAAATACTTTTTTCTACTTCCGCTAGGCAGGATTCTATAGGAGCGGCCCATGCACGAAACTTGGCAATTCCGTTGTTGCTGTCCGTTTTATATCTATGGATTGTGTTGTGGTTCCTATTTCCAGACGCGTGTGTGCCCGCTGGCAACGACGAAAACAATAAAAACACGGTATCGGGCCCGTTTCTTGAAAGCAATAAAAAAACCTTCCTTCCGCATATTGTTTTAGCAATATCCGGAACCACAGTTAGAGGGGTTTTGTATGCAGCAAGACATCATTTTAAAAATGGAGCACATCACAAAAAAATTCCCGGGCGTCATTGCACTTGATGACGTTTCGCTGGAACTGGCGAAGGGGGAAATCCACGCCATTGTTGGCGAAAATGGCGCGGGGAAAAGTACCCTGATGAAAGTACTTTCCGGTGCGTATATAGCCGACAGCGGAAGCATTTTTGTGAATGGGGAGCAGGCGAAAATTCATGTGCCGGCAGATTCGGCCGCGTTAGGTGTAGCCATTGTGTACCAGGAGCAAAACGTGTTTGCCTATACCTCTGTGTGTGAAAACATTTGCCTTTCCAACATGCCGATTAAAAGGCATATCATCGACTATAAAACCATCCGCAAGAAAACGCGGGAATTGATGGCCAAATACAATATCACGCACATTGATATAAACAAGCAGTGTGCGCAGTTAAGTGTAGGCCAGCAGCAGATGGTGGAAATTTTGCGCGCTACGTCCCAACAGTTGAAGATTTTGGTGTTGGATGAGCCGACCTCTGCCTTGACGGAAGTGGAGACAAGAATACTGTATCAAATGATGCGCATCTTGAAATCTGAGGGCGTTTCTATTTTATACATTTCCCACCGCCTGCAGGAAGTTTTTGATATTTGTGACCGCGTGACCATCATGCGGGATGGGCAATACATAAAAACCCTCAACATCTGTGACGTGACAAAAGACGAAATTGTAACCATGATGGTTGGGCGCGATGTGGCCTATAACTATGGTGCCCATACCTCCACAGCTGGCGACGTGGTGCTGAAGGTTGAACACCTAAGCAGCGGCAAAGAAGTGCAGGACGTAAGTTTTTCGTTGCATGCGGGGGAAATATTGGGGGTGGCCGGGCTGGAAGGCTCTGGCCGCACAGAGATGCTGGAAAGCATTTTTGGCCTGCGGAAAAAAGTGCAGGGCAACATAAGCATAGAGGGGGACGTGGCGAAAATTTCTTCTCCTATTCAGGCTAAAGCACATCAAATTGCTTACCTGACGAAAAACCGGAAAAAAGTTGGGCTGTTTATGCGCATTGGCGTGGGTGGGAACATTGTGGCCGGAAGCTTTGACAAAATAGCAAAGCACTATGTGATCAGCTATAAAAAAATGCAGAGCTATGCAAAGGAATATATCGATAAATTTAACATTAAAACGCCGGACGCCAACAAGCTGGTACAGGGGCTTTCGGGCGGTAACCAACAGAAAGTGTTGCTTGCCATGTGGCTTATCCAGTCGCCCAATATCCTGTTGATTGACGAGCCCACCCGCGGTATAGATGTGGGCACAAAAGAAGATATCCACAAACTGATACGGGACATGGCCAAGAGCGGCGCGGCGGTGTTGATGGTTTCGTCGGACATGCAGGAAATACTGGGCGCAAGCGACCGCGTGCTGGTGATGTACAACGGTAAAAGCTCCGGCATTTTGGTTGGTGACGATATCAACGAGAATACGATTATCCGCGGTATGTCGGGATTGAATAGTGAGGGGAATGACTATGAAGAGCAATAGCACGGCCAAAAGCCCCATAAGCCCATTGAAGAGAGTGGCGGACAAGGTCTTTGGGGTAAGGGAACTGACCATCTTTATCATACTGGTACTTTTTTCCGTGGTGCTGTCACTTACATCACCAAACTTTTTAACAGCATCCAATATCCGCGTCATCTTCACCGGCCTTTCCTATGACATGCTGGTGTGCTCCTTCATGGCCATTACGTTGATCGGTGGTATGATCGATTTTTCGGTCGGTTCTATGTTGGGGTTTTGCGGCTTTGCCTGCAGCCTGATGCTTTTACAGGGCTGGAACATGTGGTTGTGCATCCTGATTACTATTTGTATCGGCCTGGCTATGGGGTCAATCAACGGCATTATTGTCAGTAAGTTGAATATTCTGCCTATGGTGGCCACCATGGGCACCTGGATGGCATACAAGGGACTGGGTCTTGCCATGATCAAGAACCAGTCCATTGGCAGCCTGCCGGCAGAAATAAAGGTGTTTGGGCAGGAGTGGAACGTGTTTGGCATTCCGTTCTCTATTATTCTAATGGTGGTTGTGTGTGTGCTGGCCTGGTTCCTTTTGAAGTATGTTCCGTTCTTCCATAAGGCCTTTTACATTGGTGAAAACAAAGATTCAGCAAAGCTGGCAGGCATTAATGTAAACCGATTCACCATCGTTTGCTATGCGCTTACCGGCGCCATGGCTGCGCTTACCGGCGTGATGTCCATTTCCCGTTTTGGCAGCGCCCCGTCTACCATGGGGCAAGGGCTGGAGTTCAAGCTGGTAACGGCGCTGCTTATTGGCGGCGTATCCTTCAGCGGCGGCGGCGGTTCTATTCTGGGTGCGTTTTTGGGCGCATTGTTGATGCAGATCATCACCAACGCCTTGGCCATGTTCAATATTGAGTCTAACCTGCAAAGCGTGGTAGTGGGCGTCATTTTGATTGTCGCAGTATCCTTTGACGAATACAACCAAAAACGCCGGCGCGGCTCTTAGCTGTGTGCCGGGCTGCGCAGAAACGGGTTTTCTGCCGCGTAAAATTACTGTGATTTTTTGTTCATTAGCGGAAGCATATGTAGGGAGGGGAAAGGTATGGAAAAGATATTTTTGAACGGAACAAACGAGTACAAGCTTATGTCGCAAACCGGGGTGAAGCAATATGTTTTCCCGCTGGACAGCGACCACAACGCCATTTGGGATTCTACGCCCATGCCGAACGGGGACTTGTATTTTGCGCTTGCAACAGAACTTACCACGGCAGGGTACACGCGGCTTTATAAATACGATTTTGCATCCAACACCGTAGAAGAGTGCTTTAAAGTAGAGGATGTCATTATGCCGTCCGACCGCGCCATACGCGCAAGCAAATTTCATACTTCCATCAGCCAGATGGTGGACGGACGCCTTGTAATGACCACGCACACCACCGACAGAAGCCCGCGTCACCCGTCTTGGATGCCGATTGCCTATTATCACCATGTGTGGGACGGATATGCAGGCTCGAACATTGTGGTGTACGACCCGGCAACAAAAAAGGCGGAGAACCTGGGCATTCCGGTTCCGCACGAGTCCATTTACGGTTCGCTGTATGACCCAAAGCACAACGCCCTGTTTTTTACCGGTTTCTTCCGCGGGCACACATACCGTTATTCTTTCGACGATAAGAAGCTGATCGATTTTGGCCAACTGGCGGAAAACTTTTCTTTCCGCTTGCTGCAGGACAAAAACGGGGATATTATGGGCTCTACGCGTTCCGGGTACATGTATTTGATTGACGCCGACACGCTGGAAGTACAGGATCTTGGCTACCGTATTCCGTTTGCAACCTATCCAGAGTACCTGATGGGAGATTTCAAATGCCTTAGCAACGGCGGTATTGGCCCCGACGGCCGGCTGTATATGTGCTTCTTTTATAGCCGCCACATTATTGCCTATGACAGCGACACGCGGCAATTTGAAGACATGGGCGAGTACCTGCCGGGCTATCCTGTACATGTAAACGGCGAAACCCGCAACGGTATTTTTGGCATGCATTTCGACAACGACGGGGTGCTGTGGTATGCGGTGTTCAGCCGCAACTGTAACAGCGGCATCCGTGAAATAGGGCTGCCGTCTTCCCTTTTCCGCTGGGACATTACGCGGGGCGGAAAACCGGAATGGCTAGGGTTGGCAGGCACGAAAGACCGTGTGGCCTGCTGGACCAGCGAAGTATGTGTTGGGCCGGATGACATTTTGTATATCATTGGCTCGAACCATGCCGCCGACGGGCCGGACATTACGGCGGTGGATTTAAAAGCCTTTCAAAAGGATATGTACAATTTTGGCAAAGAGGAGATCGTGGACGAATACTATATGAACCCGGCGTCAAAACGCTACAATGACGCCGCCGATTTTTTCCTGGAGCAGGAGGAATTCGGCGCGAAAAACAATTGGCGCGTACCCTATGAAATGGCATGCCCGCCCACACGGCTGTGGCGTGCCCTTGCGCCGGACAACATTGAAAATTCACGCGTGAAAAACCTTGCGTGGATAGGCAACGATACACTTGCCGGTATTTGCGGAAGCGAAAAAGATTTTGTGTTCCGTACCCAAAATGGCGAAATACTGGAGATTACCCCGAAAGAAGAAAATGCAGCGCTATATGCTGCACTGGCTTCGCAAAAAGCTGTATTGCCGCAGATAGAAGATTTGCCCTATTACCCGGGGCGGCAGTACAAGGCGGTTGCCAGCGCGGCGGTTGCCATGGCCGGCGGCAAGATGGTGGTTGGTACGGAAGAAGGGATGCTTGCCGTGTGTGACGGTGAAGATATCTTTGCGCTGGGGCCGGCTGTTTACAACGGGCCCATACGCAGCCTGTGCTGCACTTCCGACGGGAAAACTGTGTATGGTGTGGGCGGCGATGAGGACGATTTGGGCATTGTGTTCCGCTATGATGCGCAAAATGGCTTACGCTGGCTGGGGCATGTCACCTATGATGCAGCGTCGCCCCACAGCACTGTAAACTGCCCCATCATCACCTCGTGCGCCATCAGCCCGGACGACAGGGTTTTGGCGGTTGGCTCTGGGGACCGTATGGGCCAGATTATGTATTACCAGCTGGGTTGATGACAGTGCTTTCACAGCAATGCAAAAAGGGAGGTGCCGTGGGTGAAAATTTGGGATACCAACTGTACTGTTACGAAAAGCGGAGAGGCAGGCTTTTGTGCGTCTCAGCTGTTATACAGTATGCAGGAATACGGAATGGAAAGAGCATTCCTCTGTTGTGACGATGTTTATGCCGCGGTGCACAATGCAGAAGGGAACGCCTATATTCGGGAAATTTTTGAACGTTGGCCGGATGCATTTTCAGGCATGGCGACCGTGAACCCATGGTTTGGGGATGACGCACAGGCAGAACTGGAACTGTGCCTGAAGCAAGGCTTTGCCGGTGTTTTTTTCAAGCCGACCATACAGGGCTTTATGGCGAATGATCCCATGATTTACCCATTTGTGTCGCTTTGCCAGAAATATGGCGCGCCGGTATATTTCCACATGGCCACGCCTATGCAGGCGCTGCCGTTCCAGGTAATGGCCCTGGCAAAGCGGTTCCCGCAGGTGAATTTTATTATTGGCCACATGGGCGCCAACGACTATATTGGCGACGCACTGGCAGCCGCGCGCATGTGCGGGAACGTTTACCTTGAAACATCCCTGAATATGACGGCGACACTGCGCAATGCAGCCCGGCAGCTTGCCGGCAAGATGTTGTTTGGGTCTGCCGCCCCGGAAAGCCTGCAGGGGTTTGAACTGGAAAAACTGCGCAATGCCGTGCCGGAGGAAGAGGCGCTGGAAAAGATACTGTGTGACAATGCCCAAAAGCTGTGGGGAGGCAAAATATGATTATAGATACCCATACCCACTATATAGATGGAGACTGGCTGTGCGCGGGCACCCTTTCCGCAGAGCAAATGGTGGAAACGCAGGATGCGCTGGGCATACAGGAGATGTGGATTAGCTCTACCGGGGCGCTTGCAGATGATTTTGTTTTCTACAACAGAAACATGGCGAAGGCGCTGAAACCATATGCGAGCCGGTTCAAGATGTTTGCGACTGCGAGCCCATATTTTCAGCAGAAGGCTGTGGACGAAATTCGGCGTTGCCTTGAAGACGAAGGCTTTTGGGGCATCAAAGTGCATTACTGGATGCAGGGCGGAACGGTGCATATGCGCTCGTCCGCGCAAATTCTAGAGCTTGCCATCCAATATAAGGTGCCGGTGCTTTTCCACGACGGGACCCCGCCCACCAGCGATACCCTGCAGATTGCGTATTTGGCAGATTTGTATCCGGAGGCAAAGATTATTTTGGGGCATGCGGGGATGTATGATTCTGTGGATAGCGCCATTGAAGCCTGCAACACGCACACGAACCTGTATTTGTGCATGAGCTGCTCTACCATTCGTGGCGCGCAAAAGATTTTGAACAACGCCAGGCCCGGGCGCATCCTGTTTGGGTCGGACTATGGCGCGGCCGAAACGCGCGATATATGTACCGACAGGCTTGAAACTGTGCGGTTGGCCAGCAGGGATGATGCCCAATGCCGGATGGTGTATTATGACAACGCGGCTGCCTTGCTGAAAGAACTTGGTGCGCCTGGCTAGAAATCAAAGAATTGCCCGGGAGGGAAGGGCCTATGAAAAAAATGCCGGCGGTACCATTTTTTGAAATTGGTGTTAAAAACTATGTTTATGGGGAAGAGGTCGTGAAGGTAGCATTGGCTGCCGATGCCGCCGCCCAAAAATATGATGTTGATGTGCTGATGATTGTGCCGTATACGGAAATATACCGTGTGGCACAGAATACGCAGAAGCTGTTGATTCTTGCGCCGCATATGGATTATCTGCGGCCTGGCAAAGGGCTGGCCGATGTGCTGCCCGAAGCCATAAAAGCGGCCGGTGCGCATGGGGTGGTGTTGAACCATAGCGAACGAGCGCTGCCTCTTTCCATATTAAAGAAAACCATTGACAGGGCAAAGGAAGTGGGGCTGTTTACTTTTGTTTGTGCCGACAGCATTGCGGAAGCGCGTGCCGTTGCACACCTGGGGCCGGATATTATCAATACCGAAGAGAGTGAGCTGATTGGAGCTGGCCGACCAAGCGAGATGCGGTTTATGATGGAATCGGTAAAAGCGATCAAGGAAATAGACCCGGCTATCCTTGTGGAGCAGGCTGCCGGTATTACAAGCGGGCAACAGGTGTATGAAATTATTTTGGCCGGTATGGAAGCGGCAGGCGCTGCTTCCGGGGTGTTTGCGTCGGCGGATCCATGTGCGCGGGTGGAGGAGCTGGTGGCCGCTGTGCGCCGGGCAATAGAGGGAAAAGTGGCGGTAAGAAGGGGACTGAAGAGTGAAAAGTATTAAAGAGACATTTGCGCTTAAGTCGGAGGGGTATCGCCCAGCGTTTTACGCTATTACCGAGCAGGTACAGGAAATCGTTACCCGGCACAGGGTGCAAAGCGGAATTTGCCTTGTGTACTCCGGGCATACCACCTGCTCTGTTATGGTGCAGGAATGTTCCTTTGACCAAACGTATAACGGGCTGGAGTATCTGCAACAAGACCTGCTGGATATTTTTGAGAAGGTTATTCCCACCTGCAAAAAAGAGGGGCAATACATGCACCCGGGGCCCGAACTAACGGAGTTTTCCTTGCGGCATGGAGAAGACAGGCCGCAAACGTTGAATACAGATGCCCATCTTCGTTCTGTAATTATCGGCCGCAGCGAAGCACTTGCCATAGAAAACGGGATATTGGATCTGGGCACGTTTGGGCAGGTGTATTTTATTGATTTCGACCAAACGTGCAAGCGAGAACGCAAGGTACAAGTACAGATCATTGGTATTTAGGGGAGTACGGGTGGTGGGCGACATTGTCTATTAGAATGTTTGCCGTTACCTCCACACCTGTTTCAAACAACAAACGCGCCAGGTTTCCTTCATTTCAAGGAAACCCGGCGCGTTTAAAATGTGCTGCCAGCGTAGTGAACAAAAAAACACGCGATATTTATCATATCGACGTGTCTTTTGGTGCGGATAAGAGGACTTGAACCTCCACCGAGTTGCCCCGACTAGAACCTGAATCTAGCGCGTCTGCCAATTCCGCCATATCCGCGTGCCGTGGATTAATATACCAAAAACGACGGGATTTGTCAAGGCCGTGGCGGGGTGGAATGCAGAAAAAATTAGGCAAAAAAACCCGGCGAAGGAGCCCGCCGGGTTTTGGTAATTCAGATAGGTCATGTGGGGAACAGGCTGCGGTCAGAAAAGGCGGGGAATGTGTCCCGCCGGGCCTGCGGTGGCGTCACCGCCTCCAAAGGGTTGGCATCGGTGGTGGCGGCATCGCTGGCGTAGTTCTTTGCCTGGGTATCGCAGCTTTGCTTAAAAACCGACAGCCGCTCCACAAAATCATCGGTGATGGCCATGCTAGAGGTGCTGAAGCCCCATTCGGTACCGTCGGCAAAGCGTACGTAGTTTATATAGGGGATGCCGATGGCGACATTGCTGCAATTTGTGAAATGCCAGTAGCTGTGTTCCTCCGGGGTGTGGCGGTGGCCGGCCGGCAGGGTGACGTAGTCGTACACCCACTCCCAGCTGTAGCCGTTGCTGCCGATGATTTCATTGCCGCTGGCATCGTAGCAAAACAGCACCACCTCGATATAGTTGATGGTTTTGCCGGAGGTATTCAGCGCGGTGATGGAAAAGCCGGTTTCTCCGTCGGCGGTGCCCAGTGTGGCGGCGCCTTCCACCAGCAGCGGGGTTTCGGTGCTGACACCGGCCAGAATGGTCTGAGAGGAAGAGCTGGTGGCGGCCAGCGCGGTTTCCAGAAATGCGTTGTAATCCACATAAACGGGCGAGAGGAGATTGTTTGCACAGGTAGCAATGCGCTCGATGGAGGATTTTGTCAGTGCCTCCAGCTGGGAAATGGTACGGGTGAATTTGTCGGCGCCGGCAGGCGCGGCAATGTAGTTTTCACAGGTAGCAACCAGTGTTTCCAGGTCCCGCTCTACCATGCCGGGGTTGGTGGCGGCAAAGGTATCCAGCTCCGCGCGGAATTCGGCGGCCTGGGTTGGTGTTTTGGAGGCGCAGATGCTTTGCACCAGCTGGGCGTAAGATTCCTGCTGTTCGGCCGCCAGCTGGGTGGAAAAGAAAAAGTAAAACAGCGTAAGGAGCGCCACCACCACCGCCACAATGCTGAGCAGCAGGACAGGCCAGCGGCGCCGTGGCGCCAACACCTGCTCCGGCGGTGTGCGGCGGTGAACGCCCGCGGTGGCAGGGCTGGTGCCGCCCTGGGCGGTGTAGGTGGTCTTTGCCGGGGCAGGGTTCCCCGTGGGTGCCGCGGAAAAAGCCTCGGCGGTAAGCCGTGCAGGCATGGCGGAAAACGCATGGCTGTCCGACAGGCGGGGCGGCTGACCACTGCCGCCGGAAGGTGATGGACCCTTTCCGATATTCTCATATAGCCGGCGGGAAGCCGCCGCCGCGTTGGTGGGGTAGGAAAAGGCACTGGTGGCGTTTTCCCGTGACGTGGTGGTGGGCGCTGCCTCACGGGGGGCAGGGATGGCGCCGGTTGGCAGGGAGTTATTCGTTCCGCAGGCAGCACAAACCGCGCCGGCCTCCGCTGGGAGGGGCGCCGCACACTTTTTGCAAAGGTTTTGCTGCTTGTCCATACGGGTCATCTCACTTAATCAATACTATATAGAAATCGAGTGCCGGATTTGTGGGCATAATTTTACCATGATACGGTAGGGCGTGTCACTGATTTTTAGAAAAAAATTACAAAACAATTTTCTAGGGCAGGAAATATTTTTTTGTACAACAGAGTGTGAAGCTGCCGAATGATTCAATAAATAACGTATAATCAATTAAAAAATAAAAACGCGAGCGGTAACACGTAAAACGGGAAAAATTGAAACAGTCACAATAAAATAATCATTGTTACCAATTTGTTACCACGATGAGATATACTGTGGGTACACGAAGGGCAGCCGACGGCTGGAGGAAAGGGAATAACATGGTGAAAAAAGTTGTGTTGATTGCGATAGCCTGTGCAATGTTCCTGCTGCTAAGCGGCAGCGCCGACCTGCGTTCGGCCGACAATGCCCCACTGCCGGTGCAGGTGTGCCAGGCGGCTTGAGAGGGCAGAGGTAAACTGTGAATAGAATTCGCGGGGGAGTTCCGTTCGGCCTGCATTCCCGAAGTTGCTGGGGGGCACTTTGGGAATGCAGGCCGGAACATACGCAATGCCGGACCGTGCGCCCGGCATGTGCTGCAAAATGGATTCACTCGCCAATGCGGCTGTGCGAGCAGGGTGGCACTGAACGACGGGCAATGCGACAGCAGGCCAACGGTTGTTCAGTGGTTACCGGAGGAAGGGATCGGTCATCGAATGCCTCCGTGACCGATTGTACGAAACGAGAAAGGCGCCGTCCTGTTTCAAACAGGACGGCGCCTTTCCGTTTGGTAAAGCGATGTGAGCGGTGGGCTCGCCGCGTGTTTATGCGCCGGCCATTAGCCGCAGCATGACCGCTTTTTGCGCATGCAGGCGGTTTTCCGCTTCGTCGAAAATCTCGGTAGCGTGCGCTTCGAACACATCCTCTGTAATTTCTTCCCCGCGGTGGGCCGGCAGGCAGTGCTGCACCATGCAGCCGGGGTTTGCCAGCGACAGCAGGCCGCTGTTCAGCTGGTAGCCGGCGAATAATTTTTTGCGCTGCTGGGCCTCGGCCTCCTGGCCCATGCTGGCGAACACGTCGGTGACCAGCACGTCGGCGTTTTTGGCGGCGGCGGCGGGGTCCTGGGTCAGGGTGAAGCCCGGGAAGCGCGCGGCAAAATCCAGCACCGGCTGCAGGGGAGCATGCCCGGCGGGACAGGCGGCCGCCACCTGCATGCCGCACAGCAGCGCGCCGGCTATCATGGAGTTGGCCACGTTGTTGCCGTCACCCACCCAGGCCAGTTTCAGCCCGGCCAGCGTGCCTTTATGCTCGCGGATGGTTTGCAGGTCGGCCAAAATTTGGCATGGGTGCGCGTCGTCGGTGAGGCCGTTTATGACCGGGATACCGGCGTAAGCGGCCAGCTCCTCCACGTCGCTTTGTTTGTAGGTGCGGATCATGATGCCGTCAAAATAACGGCCCAGTACCCGCGCGGTATCGCGGATGGGCTCGCCCCGGCCCAGCTGGCTTTCGGCGCTGGACAGCGTGACGCTGTGGCCGCCCAGCTGGTATACCCCCACGTCGAAGCTGCAGCGGGTGCGAGTGGAGGCTTTGGCGAAAATGAGCGCCACGGATTTTCCGTCCAGCGCGGTGTTTTTTTCTCCGGCCTTTTGGGCGGCTTTCACCTGGTCGGCCAGGTCCAGTGTCGCCAGAATTTCCTCCGCCGTCCAGTCGCTGATTTTTAACAGGTGTTTCATGCAAGCCCCTCCAAAATGTTTTGCAGGATGTCTACCCCTTCGGTAATTTCCTGCGGTGTGATGGTAAGCGGCGGCAGCAGCCGCAGCTTTGTTTTTGCCAGCAAGCACAAGAGTCCTTTATCCATGGAAGCCCCCAGCACGTCGGCGGCGGAGAAGCCGCCCCGGAAGGTAATGCCCAGCATCAGCCCGGTGCCGGTGACGTTTTCCACGCAGGGAAAGGTTTGCAGCCGTGCCTTCAGCGCGGCGCCTTTTTGCGCAATGTCGGCAAGGAAGGTGGGGGAAAGCCGCCGCAGTACCACCAATGCCCCCGCGCAGACCACCGGGTTTGCGCCAAAGGTGGTGGCATGGTCGCCTTTCCCGAGGGCACCGGCGCAGGTTTTCGCCAGCAGCAGCGCCCCGATGGGCAGCCCGCCGCCCAGGCCTTTTGCCAGGGTGACCATGTCCGGCTGTATGCCGGAAAGTTCGGATGCAAGGAAAGTTCCGGTGCGGCCAATGCCGGTTTGCACCTCGTCCGCGATGAGCAGGATGTCCTTTTCCCGGCAGAGGGCTTCAAGGGATTTAAGGTACGCGGTATCCAGCGGCAGCACGCCGCCCTCGCCCTGGATGGGTTCCAGCAGTACGGCGCAGACGTCCGGCGTTAATGCAGCCTGCAGCGCCTGCAGGTCGTTTGGCTGCACATGGCGGAACCCGGCGGGGAAGGGATGAAAATGCTGGTGGAATGTGTCCTGTCCGGTGGCAGAAAGGGTCGCCAGGGTGCGCCCGTGGAACGATTCCTGCAAGCTGAGGATGACCGCACGGCCCTCGCCATATTTTTCGCGGCTGTATTTACGCGCGGCTTTGATGGCGCCTTCGTTTGCCTCGGCGCCGCTGTTGGCAAAAAACGCTTTTGCCATGCCGGTGGCCTGGCACAGGGCGGCGGCCAGCTGGGCGCCGGGCGCGGTGTAGAACAGGTTGGAGGTATGCTGCAAGGTAGCGGCCTGGCCGGATACCGCCGCCACCCATTCGTCGTCACACCAGCCCAGGCTGTTCACGCCGATACCGCTGGTGAAATCCAGGTATTGTTTGCCGTTGGCGTCGGTGGCGCGGCAGCCTTTGCCGGCCACCAGGCAAACGGGGAACCGGGTGTAGGTGGGCAGCAGGTATTCTTCGCTGAGGTGTATGATTTGGTCGTTGGTGGGTGTGTGCATGTGGGGCCTCCTGTCGTGCGAAAAAATGGAACGAAAAGGCACAAAACGGCGCGGTTACGCCAGGCTTTTGCGGTAGAACAGGGTGCCGCTGCCGCGGGTGGAGAAGATTTCCAGCAGGATGGAGTGCGGGATGCGCCCGTCGATGATGACCGCGGCGTCCACGCCTTGCTCGATGCACTCCACACAGCCGCGTATTTTGGGAAGCATGCCGCCCTCGATAACGCCGGTTTGCACCAGCCCCTCCACTTCGCCGATTTCGGTGTCCAAAATCAGCGAGGATTCATCGGTTTTGTCCCGCAACAGGCCGGCCACGTCGGTCATATTAATGAACTTGGTGGCGCCCAGCGCGATGGCTATTTTGCACGCCGCGGTGTCGGCGTTGATGTTATAGGCCACGCCATTTTCGTCGGCGCCAATGGTGGCGATGACCGGAATGAAACCGGAGTCCAGCGCGAAACGCAGCAAGGTGGTGTGCACCCGCTCTATTTCGCCTACGAAGCCCAAGTCCGCCTCGGTTTCCATTTTTTTACAGGTAAGCAGCCCGCCGTCCATGCCGCATAGGCCGATGCCACGCCCTTTCAGCATGGCCACCAGGTCTTTGTTTACCTTGCCGGCTAGCGTTTGTTGCACCACTTCCATGGTTTCGCCGTCGGTTACGCGCAGGCCGTCCACAAACCGGCTTTCCTTGCCAATGCGTGCAAGGCCCAGTGCTATTTCCGGGCCGCCGCCATGCACCAGCACCACCCGAATGCCGGTGAGCGACAGCAGGATCAGGTCGCTCATGACCGCTTCCTTCAGCTCGGTGCTTTCCATGGCGCTGCCGCCGTATTTCACCACGATGGTTTTGCCCTTATATTTTTGGATGTAGGGCATTGCTTCGGCCATCACCTCGGCCATTACGTTGATTCTGGGCTGTTCCATAATTCACTCCTTGAAAATGCACGTCATAAAATGGAAAATCAGGTGCGGTAATCGCCGTTGATTTTTACATAGTCATAGGTTAAATCGCACCCGTAGGCGGTGCCCTCGGCGGTGCCGCTGCCCATGTCCACCAGCAGCTTGATGGTGTTTTCAGCCAGCACGCGGGCGGCGTCCTCTTCGCTGAAGGGGTGGTGCATGGCGTTTTCACATACAAGCACGCTGCCGGCGGCGCTGGCGATGGTGAGCGACACCCGGTCGATGGAAAAATCCCCGGGGGTGTAGCCGATGGCGCACAGCACCCGGCCCCAGTTGGCGTCCTGGCCGAACATGGCGGCCTTTAAAAGGTCGCTGGAAATAACGCTTTTGGCTACCGCGCGGGCAATGGCGGTGCTGGGCGCGCCGGTGACACGGCATTCCAGCAGTTTGGTGGCACCTTCGCCGTCGGCGGCCAGGGTGCGGCACATGGCAACAGAAATTTCGTGCAGGGCGGCGCAGAAGGTGGCATAGTCCCCGTTTTGCGTTTCGATGCGGGTGTTGCCCGCCAGGCCGCTGGCCAAAATGGCCGCCATGTCGTTGGTAGAGGTGTCGCCATCGATGCTAATTTGGTTCAGGCTGGCGGCGGTTTCGTCGGCCAGCGCCTGCTGCAGTAGGGCGGGGCTGATGGCGGCATCGGTGGTAAGGAACACCAGCATGGTGGCCATATTGGGGTTAATCATGCCGCTGCCTTTGCCGATGGCGGCAATGCGGCAGGGTTTGCCGTCCAGTGTAAACTGCAGCGCGAACTCCTTGCGGATGGTGTCGGTGGTCATGATGGCCTCGGCGGCGGCGGCGCTGCCGGCGGGGGACAGCTGGGCCGCCAGCAGCGGAATGCCCTCCTGGAACGGCTGCAGCGGCAGTGGCTGGCCAATGACCCCGGTGGAAGCGATGATGAAGTCCTGCGCCGCCAGGCCGGTGGCCGCCGCGGCCAGGGTGCAGCAGGTCTCGGCGATATACACGCCGTCCGGGTTGCAGGTGTTGGCGTTGCCGCTGTTGCACAAAATGCCCCGGGCGTAGCCGTCCGCAATGTTTTGCCGGGTAACCAGCAGCGGCGCGCCCTGTACTTTGTTTGTGGTATACACCGCGGCAGCGGCACAGGGAACCTCGCACAAAACCATGGCAAGGTCCGCCTTGGCACGGTTGTAGCGAATGCCGCTGTGGACCCCGGCGGCGGTGAAGCCCACCGGGGCACAGATGCCGCCGGGTACGGGCGTATAGGTTTCGTTTTGGGTGGTGCTTGTGTTCATTCTGCAGGATTCCTTCCGTGATTAAAATTGTAGAGTACATATGTTCCGCTTGGGCCGCTTTGCCTGGGGGGTAACTCCCGTTACCTTCGACAACGCGATTTTCCAGAGGGTTGCTTGAATCCCCCTGAGGGTATTCACTCCCTGCCCCTTGGGGCGGATGTGGAACCCAAGCGCTAGATACCCCATAGCTTGCTGCGGGGAATGCGCTTCATTTTGTTGCCGGTTGTTTACAGACACAGCCCGGCGGTTTCGTCTCGGCCCAGCATCAGGTTCAGGCACTGGATGGCGGCGCCGGAAGCGCCTTTGCCCAGGTTGTCCAGGCGGGCCGCCAGCAGAATTTGCTGGTCATTGCCCAGCGTGAAGATTTCCAGCGTGTCTTTGCCGGCCAGGGCCCCGGCGGCTAGGGTGCCGTCCGGCGGGGCCGCGTGCGCGCCGTGTACGGTGATAAGCGGCTCGTTTCGATAGTAATTCTCGAAAAAAGCGGCGAGTGTTTCCGGGGTGGTGTTGGGGTGGGTGAAGACAGCGGCCGGCAGCGCCAGGCTGATCAACATGCCGCTGTAGTAATCCGCCACCACCGGGCAGAACAGTGGCGGCGACAATAGCCCCGCTACCGCCTGCATTTCCGGCAGGTGCTTGTGTGCCATGGACAGGCCGTACAGCCGCGGCGCGGCGTATTCCGGCGGACGGTTCGGCGCCTGGTAGGCTTCAATCATCTGCCGGCCGCCGCCGGAGTAACCGGTGAGCGAGTGGCAGGACAGCTGTGTGGCGGCGGGCAGCAGGCTACCCGCAATGAGCGGCGCGGCCAGGGCAAGAAACCCGGTGGCGTGGCAACCGGGTACCGCCACGCGGTGTGCGGTGGCAATGCTTTCCCGGCGAGCGGCCAGTTCCGCGAAACCGTATACCCAGCCCGGCGCCGTACGGTGCGCGGTGCTGGTGTCTATTATGCGCGCGCCGGGGTCTGCAGCGGCAGCCAGCTGTGCCGAGGCGGCGTCCGGCAGGCACAGGATGGAGGCATCTGCCCTGTGTACGGCGGCCAGGCGGGCGGGCAGGTCTTTGCGCTGCTCTTCAGGCAAGGAAAGGAGAACAATGTCCGGCTGGATTGCCAGCCGTTCGCGGATGCGCAGGCCGGTGGTACCGGCGGCGCCGTCTATAAATACGGTAAACTGCTGCATGGCCGTGTCTCCTCTCGCCGCAGGGTTTCTTTGCATAAAATATCGGAATCAAATGCCAAATAAGCATCCATAGCTACCATTATATGTATAATCATACATAAATGCAAGTATATAATGAATATTTATTACTTTTTTATACTGAGGTGTGGCGCGTTGGTGGCAGACCGGGCGCCCGCCGCCCCCCACCGCCCGCCGTAAGGGGCCCCCCGAGGGGGGGCCGCGCCCGCGCGCGCGCCCCCCGAAACGGGGCG
>JAVBPZ010000005.1:0-58872 GCA_031549285.1 Oscillospiraceae bacterium
CGGCAAAACTGCTCTTTGTTAGCACATTGGTAACTGATAGCCGCTTTATTAACACAAAGGGCAAGGGCCTTACAGCTAAAGCAAAGGACTGTCCGACCACCGGCATAGCCGGTGGTGTTCTCGTGCTAAAGCACAAACCACCAAAAAAGCCCCGCCTCTTTCGAGGCGGAGCTTTTTTGGTACGCCCGACTGGATGCCGCCTGCTCGCTTCGCTTGCATCCGGCTGACCCAGCGCTGGTTCGAATCCCCCCGCCTTCCACAAAAAAAGCCCCGCCTCTTTCGAGGCGGAGCTTTTTTTGGTACGCCCGACTGGATGCCGCCTGCTCGCTTCGCTTGCATCCGGCTGACCCAGCGCTGGTTCGAATCCCCCGCCTTCCACAAAAAAAGCCCCGCCTCTTTCGAGGCGGAGCTTTTTTTGGTACGCCCGACTGGATTCGAACCAGCGGCCTTTTGAGTCGGAGTCAAACGCGCTATCCAACTGCGCTACGGGCGCCTATCTGTTTTCCCACATTTTGCGGGACTATTTTATTATAGCAAGCTTTCCGTTTTTGTAAAGCACCTGCCTGCCAAATCCTCTCCGACAAAAACAGGTGGCGGCACATCGTGGTTTGTGGTAAGATGGGTAAAACCCCGGCAACGCAGGCAACAATCAAATGGAGGTGGCGGCAGGTGACACTCAGCAAACGTACCATGATCCAGCTCTCCTTACTGGTGGCGGGCGGCCTCGTTTTAAACTGGTTATTGACCAATTTCCCTATTATTGGCACAGTGCTCGGCACTATATGGAGCATTATTTTTCCCTTTATTTTGGGTTTCATCATTGCGTTCCTTTTAAATATTCCCATGCGCTGGATAGAGCGGGTACTTTTTCGCGGGCGTGGCGGCCGCCTGAAACGCCCTGCCAGCTTCCTGCTCACCATCATCCTGGTGCTGGCGGTGCTGGCGTTTGTTGTGTTCCTGGTCGGGCCACAGCTGGTCAACACTATCGAGACACTGTTCTCCTCCATGCCTACCTACCTGGACCGCATCCAAAGCGCGCTGCAGCCCTATGCACAGTACCTGCCGCAGATAGAGGACTTCGTCAAGAGCCTGGAGATCGACTGGCCCACCATTCTGGAAAAAGCCAGCCAGGTGGTGCTTTCCGGCGCCGGCAGTGTGTTGTCGTCCGCGGTCGGCATCGCCACCTCGGTGGTGAACGGCATCGTCAGCTTCTTCATCGGCATCATCTTCGCGGCCTACCTGCTGTTGGATAAAGAACACCTCACCGCCCAGCTACGCGGCTTGCTCATGGCCTATATGCCGGAAAAGAAATATAAGAAATTCATCGAGATTGCGCAGCTGGTGAACCACACCTATGCGAAATTTATTTCCGGCCAGTGCCTGGAGGCGGTGGCCATCGGCACCGTATACTTCATCATCCTGCTTATTGGCCAGTTTGACTACGCCCTGCTCATCAGCGTGCTCATCGGCGTCACGTCGCTCATTCCCATCCTGGGGGCGTTCATCGGCTGCATCGTGGGCGCGCTGCTCATCCTGGTCTCCATGGGCTTTTGGCGGGCACTCATCTTCGTCATCATCTTCCTGGTGGTGCAGCAGCTGGACGGCAACTTCATGTATCCGCACATCGTGGGTTCCTCGGTGGGCCTGCCGGCGGTGTGGATCTTGGTCGCCGTCACGGTGGGCGGCGGCCTCATGGGCATTCCCGGCATGCTGCTGTTCATTCCGCTGTGCAGCATCCTGTACCGCCTGCTGGGCAAAAACGCCAAAAACCAACTGGAGAAAAAGGGCCTGGAGTCCCCGGTGGAAACCATGTTGCGCGAAAACCCACCAAAGACCCGACGAAATAAGCAAGCCCCCAAACCAAAGTAATATTCTTTTCGCCTTCTACATACATAAAAAGAGCCGCACCGGCCAGCCACTAAACCGCTGCCCGGTGCGGGTCTTTTTATTTTCGCGCAAATATACTAATTTCCCATTTTTTCCTAACTTTTTCCTAAAAACACCCCACTATTTCTATTCTTTGGGTATTTTTTCAATTCATATTTCGATGCGCCGACACTCCAGATAGTACCTTTTTTGGGTGGCATGCCCCATCGAGAAAGTCTTTTTGGGCAGCACCCCGCCCAGCGCCACCCCACGGAACAAATCCGACTTTTCAAACGGCGGCAGCAGCACGCCCACGGCGTCTTCTCCCGCCAACTTCTCCACGGTGTCCTCCCCGTGAATATAGTCTACCTTTCTCTCCGGCCGCTGCGCCTGGTACTGCTGCAAAAACGCCTCCAGCGTACCCACCGCCAGCGGCTGGGGCGCCTGTGCGGCCCGCAAAACCGTCCGCTGCCCGCTTTGCAGCACCACAAATACCTGGGTTTCTGCCTCCGCGCCGGTTTCGTCCATGCCGCCGCATGCTTCAGCCACGGGGGCATTCTCCGCCACACCGGCCTCTGCCGCCACATCCGTCACCCGCACCTGTGCCCCCGCCGTCCGCAAAAACGCCTCGAACTCCCGCAGGAAATCCGCCATCTGCACCCCAAACACCGCGCGGTGGATCGGCTCTATCTCTATCGCCGGGCTTTGTATGTTTTCCAGTTCCGCCAAACACCACCGCGCCGGGTGGGTCTGCCGCGCTTCTGGTGATATGGTTTGTTTTATCTCTTCCCAGTAGGCTTTCGCGGTGGCCAGGCTGTGGTTGCCGTCGCCCACCGCCAGCACAAACGGCTTTTGCCCGGCATCCGCGCCATACAGGCGGGCAAATCGGTTCGCATCCCCCAGCGCCGCCAGCGCCGCGGATATCTGTGCCAGCGTCTGCTCCTCGGTCACCGCCCAGCCGCGTATCTGCCCGCCGCCCAGCATCAGCGGCGTGTCATACACCGGCTGCAAGCGGTCTTTCTGTGCCGCAATTGCCTCTATCAGGGTTTTCTCGCTGTCGTCCACCAGCATAATGATGTGCGGGCTTTCCAGCGGTGCTGCGCGCCGCACCGCCAGCCGTGGCGGAATGCGCTCCAGCACAGTGTTTTCGCTGGGCCGCACCAGTGGCTCGGCACCCGGCTGATAGCTGTAAGCTTCCAGATCCACCTGGCCCACCAGGCCCTGGCGCACGGTGCCATCTTCAAAAATGCGCTCCACATATATATACCCGTCCACCCGGCGGCGCAGCACCTGCTGCGCATACTGCCGCATGGCGGCGTGCGCGCCCGTAATGCGCGCGGGCAGGCCCGGCTGTTCCAGGTATACCTCCGGTATCATCATGCGCAGGGTGCTGGGCGCATCGCCCACTATCTCCTCCGCCTCGCGCCAATACTCCGGCTGGCTGGTGAACTGGTCGCACGCCAGGCTGGCCCAGCGGCACAAATCGCACCCGTCCTCCGGCAGTAAAATACCCGCCGGCCCAAACACCGGTGGGTGATTGCTGTTTTTCATTTCCATATTGCTCTTTTCTCCTGTGTCCTTGTGCCATACGGTCTGGCAAACTATCCTCGCCCTATTGGTCGCCGGCGCCCTGTCGGCACAATCGCTGCCACACCAGTGGGCGCAAAGCAAAAGCCACCGCTAAATCGCCACACGGTGGCCGGTAAAGCCATAAATGGCCAGCGCCAAAATGCCGATATACAGCAAATTCACCGGCAACCCCTTAAACGGCGCAGGCACGTTCCGGTTGTTCAGCTTGCGCTGCCCCTCGCCCACTATCAGCACCGCAAACCCATACCCCAACCCGCTGCCCAGCGCAAAACCCATCCACTGCACAAACGTATAGCTCTGGGTTGCGGTAATCAGCAGCGGGCCCAGCACCGCGCAGTTAAAGGTCGCCAGCGGCAGCACCGCCATCAGATCCTTCGCGTTGGCCAGGCGCAGCAGCGCAATAAACACCAGCACCACCAAAAACGCCACCAGAGCGCAAACCGTCAGCGCCAGCGGCAAAATATAGCTGCGGAACCAATACTGTGCCGCGTTCATATGCCCCACCACAAAGTACGCCAGCGGCGCGGACAACACCAAAATAAGACACAACAGCGCGCAGAAAATCATGCTGTCCACGCCGGGGTCGCCCACCAGCTTCACCAGCCGGGACACGCCAAACCCACGCGTAAACACCGCGTTCTGCACAAAAACAGCCAGTAAGGCCACCATTAAAAAGCTGGCCAGGTTCTGTAACACCATCATTGGATGTTCTTCACCCCCATGCTTACTCTCTTTTTAAAGCTGAAAACCAGCGCGCGCCACAGCGCCGCCACCAGCCCCAGCAAAATGAACCCGCCGGCCGGCATGGCCGCCAGCGGCAGCAGCGCCCCACGGAACACCACAATACCGCCCAGCGTGCCCAGCGCCAGCAGTTCGCGTATGCCCGCCATTAAAAACAGCACCAAACAGAACCCAATGGTGGTAATAATCCCTTTTTTGAAGGAAGTAATCAATCGTTCCCGCTTTGGGCTCTCATACCGTTTAATAATCAGCGGTTCCAGCACCAGCAGCGGCAGATAAATTCCCACGCTTTGCACCGCGGAGCCAAAAATGTACTCCACCAGATACGCCACACCAATAAACACCACCCCGGCGGTCAGCGCATAAATCACCGCACGGAACTTGAAACCCGTGTGCTGCCCAATAAAAGTGGCCAGCATGCGGGTGGGGGTCAGCAGCAACAGCACCGCCAGCGCCAAAATGGCCGCGTTCTTTATGCTGTTCGCCGGTATCACAATGGGCGCCAGGCCCAGCCCCTGCATGATGACCGGGTTGTTCAAAAACACGCGGTCCCGCCGGGAAAACAGGTCCATATTCCTGGCAAAATAGCGAAGGCGATCGTCTTTCATGCGCGAATGACCCCCTTCCGTTTGGCGGCGCTGCGGGCCAGCGCGCGGTCAAAATACCCGGATATCGCGTTCACCAGCAGGAACGCGAAGCACAGGCCGCGGTCGTAGGTTCCGAAATACCGGAACATCATCACCGCAAACCCCAGCAATATCCCATATACCACCCGCGACAGGCTGTTTTTGGGCAGGGTGGCGGGCTCATCCACCAAAAATACCGCGGCAAATAGTGTGGTGCCGGTCAGCAGCTCCATCTTCACCACATCCAGCCGCATCAGTATATCGCCGGGCCAGGTTTGCCAGGTAATTTCCTGATACCGGGGAAACAAAAACGCCATCAGCGCTATGGTTGCCAAAAAACACAGCGGTGCGCCCAGCGGCAGGCGCTTTCGCACCACCAAATACACCGCGCAGGCCACAATAACCAGGCAGGCGGTAGCGCCCAGCGGCCCGGCATAGTCCCCCAGCAACAGGTTCAGCGTATCGATGGACGGCATGCCCCCCGCTTTCAGCGTTTGGGCCGGCCCGGCCACCTGCGGTACATCTTTAAAGGTCCATAAATCCCACAACTGCTGAAAACTGGTGGTGCCTTTCAATAACCAGTTCTGCGGTACCGGGTACCGGGTAATTGCCTCCGGCCAGGACACCACCACCACACAGAACCCCACAGCCACTGGGTTAAACGGATAGCTCATATACCCGCCAAATGCCTCTTTTCCCACCAGCACCGCCGCCAGCACCGCCGCAATGACCACGCGGAACTGTACCGACGCCGGCAAAAGCAGCACCAGCAACAGCGCTATGGTCACCGAGGAATTTTCCGTCCTGTCATACGCGCGCCCGCGCAGCTTCGCGGTCAGGCGGTCGGTCAGGCGGGCCACCACCACCGCCAACAGCGCCATCATCAGCGGCCGCGGACCATAAAAAAACACCGACATCAGGAACAGCGGCATGGTCATGGCAATCATATCGCGGTTAAACGCATTGCCCTCATGAATCTTTTGTGCCTCTTTGCTCATACCGTCTCCTTCGCACCCTTCCCGTTCATCCAAAACCGCTATCTTAGCGGTATTATTTCAAAATGCTAGCATTTATTAAAACAATATTGTCAAAACATCCTTGTTTGCTTTTTCACATTTCTTTGCACAGCATCTCTTTTTCCCGCGGGTTTGGGCTTTTGGGCTGGCGTCATTTCGCCCCGCCGCTGCCTGCTGCGCGCAGCGCCTGTACCGCCGCCGCTGGGTCCGGCGTGTGGAATACCGCGCTGCCGGCCACCAGAACATCCGCGCCGGCCTGCGCGCACAGCGCGCCGGTTTCCGGGTTAATACCGCCGTCCACCTCTATCACTATCTCCCGTCCCTGGCGCGCCGCCTCGGCCCGCAGCGCCCGTATACGCCCCGGCGCCTCGGGCGAAAACTCCTGTCCGCCAAAGCCGGGCTCCACGCTCATTACCAGCACCTGGTCCAGCGCCGGCAGCAGGGGGTACACCGCTTCTATGGGGGTGGAGGGCCGCAGGCTGACCCCTGCCCGGCACCCGGCCACGTGAATCGCCTGTGCGGTTTTTTCCGGTTGCTGCTGTGCCTCCACATGGAAAATGATGTTGCTGGCGCCTGCCGCGGCAAACGCCTGTACAAACCGCGATGGCTCCACAATCATCAGGTGAACGTCAAACACTGCCTGTGGAAACGCCTTTGCCAGCGACGCCAGCACCGGCACCCCCACCGTCAGGTTTGGCACAAACACCCCGTCCATCACGTCGAAATGCAGCATGGGGTTTTCGTCACTCAGCACCTTCCGGCACTCTGTCTCCAGGTTCGCGAAATCCGCCGCCAATATGGAGGACGCCACCTGCACCATCGTTTCACCTTCCCTTTATGGTACTCTGTACACCGCACGCCATACCCGGGCGGCACATATAGATGTATATTCTACACCATCACCCGCCCAAAATCAAACGACGCCGCGGTTTTCACAAACTGTAAGCTCGTCACAGTTCTCTTGTTTGATTATTCTCTGCATTTTCTGTGCCAAGTTGCCCTGACCGCCCTGTGTATTCCCGCCGTTTTGGGGCGGCCTTTTTGGCCAGCGCCGCCGGCAGCGTGAAGTGAAAATCGCTCCATTCGCCCACCTCGCTGTCCACCCAGATGCGCCCGCCCATCAGGTTCACCAGCACCTTGCTGATATGCAGCCCCAGCCCGGCACCACCCACATTCGTGTTGCGGCTTTTGTCCGCCTTATAAAACCGGTCAAATACATACGCAATGGTATCCGGCGGAATTCCCGCGCCGGTGTTTCGCACGCTTATGGTCACGTCGTTTTTGCCCGGCAGTACCGAAATGCTGATGGTTCCGTCTTCCTCGGTAAATTTCAGCGCGTTGTCCAGCAGGTTAAAAAGAATCTGGTGCACAAAATCCTCGTCCGCCGCCACCGCCACATAGGCGTCCGCATCTTTCACGTCCAGCTGCACCTTTTTTTCTTCCAGGCGTTGCTCTGCCCCCACTATCACGGCGGATATCGGCGTCCATATATTAAATATCCGGGTATCCGGGGCATACTCTCCGGCCTCCAGGCGGGAGATATCCAGCATGTTCCGGGTCAGCCGGGACAGCCGCCCCACCTCTTCCGATACAATGCCCAGGTACTTGTCCCGTTGTCCGGCCGGTATCGTACCGTCCAGCATGCCGTCTATAAAGCCTTTTATGGTGGTCATCGGCGTGCGCAGCTCATGCGCGATGCTGCCCATAAAACTGCGGCGGGACACGTCGGTCGCCTCAAACGCATTGGCCATTTCGTTAAAGGTGGTGGCCAGCTGGGCCAATTCGTCGTCGCCCTCCACCGGCACCCGGGCGGTGTAGTCCCCCTCGCCAAACCGGCGGGCCGCCGCGCTGATGCGTCGTATGGGAATGATGGTTCTGTTTGCCAAAAACACCGCCAAAATGCTGGACACCAGCAACGCCAGCGCCGCCGACATGAAAAACGTGGGCAGCATATCCCCCAAATACACCTGCAGCCCGCTGGCATCCGATGACGCAAACACAAACCCCCGCAGCGCCCCGTCTTCGGTTCGCAACGGCATACCCATGGTATAATATTCATTTTGATATACGTTATGTAGCGTTCCCATCTCGGAATAGGTACCGTTGTTGTATAGCTGGTCCAGTATCTCATCCGGCACCTGTGTGCCCAGCGGCGCCACCACCTGGTCTGTGCTGACCATAACGTTGCCGGCGGTATCGGTCATCATGATAATAATGCCCTCGGCATCCGCCAGATACTGCAACGGAACCGATTGGCTGTCCTCGGCGCTGATGGCCCCAAAGCGGGCCCCTTCCTCTACCGCAACCAAAATGTTGGACAGGTGCGCTTCTTTTTCCTGGCGGAAATAGTTGGTGGCCATGTACATCTGCAGCAGGCCCATTATCAGCAGGCTGGAGGCCAGCACCGTGGCAATAGAGGTAAAAAAGTAATACCGAATTGATTTTCTCATACTACTTTACTCATTCTCACCTTATTCCTTGGTCTCGAACTTGTACCCCACGCCCCACACGGTTTTCAGGTTCCATTCTTCGCTGGCGCCCTCCAGCTTCTCCCGCAGGCGCTTCACATGCACGTCTATGGTTCGGGAATCCCCGTAATACTCAAACCCCCATACCTCGTCCAGCAGCTGGTCGCGGGTAAACACCCTGCCCGGGTGGCTGGCCAGAAAATACAGCAGTTCCATCTCTTTCGGCGGCGCCTCTATCACGGTGCCGCCCACCTTCAGTTCATACTTCGACAGGTCAATGGACAGGCTTTCATAGTGTATCTGCTTATCAGACTCATCGTCCTCTTTTGCGGCGGCGGAGGCGCGCCGCAGCACCGCCTTGATGCGCGCCACCACTTCTTTCGCTTCAAAAGGCTTTACGATATAATCGTCAGCCCCCAGTTCCAGCCCCAGCACCTTGTCAAACGTGTCGCCCTTTGCTGTCAGCATAATAATAGGTACCTCGCTAGAGGAGCGAATCTTCCGGCAGGTTTCCCAGCCGTCCAGCTTCGGCATCATCACGTCCAGCAGGACCAAATCCGCGTCCCAGTCCTCGAACGCAGCCACCGCCGCCTGCCCGTCATGGGCCAGTTTGGTCTCATACTCTTCTTTTTCCAGATACAGGCGCAGCAGTTCGCAAATATTCTTGTCGTCATCCACAATCAATATTTTTCGTGCAGCCATGCTGTTTACTCCCCTTCCCATGCTCTGGTTTCTTTACTATGTAACCACTAACTTATTCCGCTCCCCGCCGGTTTTGCCGCTTTTGGTTTGTGGCACGGCCACGCCTTTTCGGCAAAATCCTCGTCAATACAATTTGTATTTCCTGCGGTTTTGCCTTAGCCACAACTCAAAATCGCCTTCACCTACGGCAAGCTCCATTAAATCCGCGGTTACTCAGGTGGCACATTCCGCACCGTTCACACAGCGCTTACAAAATATCCTCACCTGCGTCTGCTTGGTCATACTATTATACTACACCAATTATGAACATACTATGTTTTACGGCAAATTTCAAAAGCATCTGTCGCCGGTTCGCGCTCTTTTGTCCCACTTCTTTACTTCTGCCCGGCGGGTACGGTATAATGGGACAGGATAAAAAACACTGCCGGTGCCCGCCTCTTTCGCGCCCGGCACCTCACTTTTATACGTTAACAGGAGCTGGTTGCATTGCGTTGACAATCGTTTGTCAGCCTTGTGCCATAACCGGCCTGCTCCTGCAGAAAGGACCACACAAATGAAGCTCGGAATTGTAGGCCTGCCAAATGTCGGCAAATCCACCCTGTTCAACGCTATTACCAACGCCGGCGCCCAAAGCGCCAACTACCCCTTTTGTACGATAGAGCCAAACGTGGGTTGTGTGGCGGTGCCGGACAAGCGCCTGGACGCGCTTACCGAAATGTACCACCCCAAAAAGACCACCCCGGCGGTCATAGAGTTCGTGGACATTGCGGGCCTGGTTCGCGGTGCGTCGAAGGGGGAGGGCCTGGGCAACAAATTTCTCTCCCACATCCGGGAGGTCGACGCCATCATCCATGTGGTGCGGTGTTTTGCTTCCGGTGACGTCATCCACGTGGAGGGCGACGTAAACCCACAGCGCGATATTGAAACCATCGATTTGGAGCTGGTATTGGCGGATCTGGAGATTGTGGCGCGCCGTGCGGAAAAATCCGCAAAGCTGGTGCGTACCGGCGACAAAAGCCTCGCCACCGAGGCCGCCATGCTGGAACGCCTGACCGCCCATCTTTCCGACGGGAAAAACGCCCGCCAGTTCCAGCCCAAAGATGACGATGAAGCCCGTATCCTGGCCGGAATTCCGCTGCTCAGCGCGAAACCGGTCATCTATGCGGCAAACCTGGGGGAAGACGACATCCTGGGGGATTACACCGCAAACCCACACTACCAGGCGCTGCAAAAAATTGCCGCGCAGGAAGGCGCCGGCTGCCTGCCCATCTGTGCCAAGGTGGAGGAAGACATTGCCAGCTTTGCCCCTGCGGAAAAGGCCGATTTCCTGCAGGAACTGGGCCTGGCCGCCTCCGGGCTGGACAATCTTATTCAGGAGGGCTACACCCTGCTGGGGCTCATCAGCTTTCTCACCTCCGGCGAGGACGAGGTGCGCGCCTGGACCATAACAAATGGAACCAAAGCACCCCAGGCCGCCGGCAAAATACACTCGGATTTCGAGCGCGGCTTTATCCGGGCCGAGGTGGTCGCCTATGATGACCTGATGCGCCTGGGCAGCATGGCCGCCGCAAAGGAAAAGGGCCTGGTGCGCAGCGAGGGCAAGGAATATGTGATGAAGGACGGCGACATTGTCCTTTTTCGTTTTAATGTATAATGTCGCTGTATTTGCAAAATATTATGATTGTTTAACCCGTGATTATGTCCATGTTTGTCTGTTATAATTACATTTTTTACAGAACAGGAGATGTTGTCATGCTGAAAACCATTGGCGTTTTGGGCGCCCTGCCGGAAGAAGTGGACCTGATTGTAAACGCGCTGGAGCACCGCGAGGAAGAGCAGTACGGCGGCGTCCGGTACTATAAAGGCACGCGCGCCGGCAAACACCTGGTGGTCTGCTGCGCCGGCATGGGAAAGGTAAACGCGGCCGCCGCCACCCAGGTGCTCATCACCCGCTTTGGCGCCGATGCGGTCATTTTCAGCGGCATTGCCGGCAACATGTGCACGGAAATTGGCGTGGGGGACGTGGTCATTGGCAAAACGGTGCTTTATCACGATGCCGACAACCGCATGCTGTGCCAAAGCTCTCCCGGTACCGCCGAGTATACCGCCGACCCGCTGCTGGTGGACGCCGTGCAACACGGCTGCGAGCTTACTGGCGTGCGCTACATTATCGGCCGCATCGCCACCGGCGACCAGTTCATCGGTGATTCCGATACCAAAAAACGCATCCAACAGCAGTTCGCCCCAGACTGCGTGGAGATGGAAGGCGCCGCCGTGGGCCATGTGGCCATGCGCAACCACGTACCCTTTGTGGTGCTGCGCACCATGAGCGACGAATGCGAACAGTCGGCAGAGGAACTGGGCGGCGAGGATTTTGACATCTCTACCTACGTTGAAACCGCCTCGGCCATTGTCGTCGCCGCGGTGGACGCGCTGGCGGTCATGGAAAAGGACCGGTAAATGGGCGGCATAGGAAATCCCGCAGGATCCCACGCCAACTTTCGCCGATGCCTGAGGCAACAATAAGGGGTAGTATATATCGTGAGGACGCCCCCACCTCTCGTCCTTTCGGCGCAGTCCACCCCAAGGGACTGCACTTTTTGTCGGCCTCCCACGTTCGGTCATACAAAAGCTGGCTTTCGCGCGCCCCTCACTTCATTGGTCAAAAAAGCCAGGCGGTAGCCATACCAGCGCCTGGCTTTTGTTTTTTCTTTTTTTACAGTGAAATTACTGCCACGTTGTCCCGTTTGTTTTCAATCGCGCGAATGTATTCCGTGCGAATTTGACATTCTGCTTTATCCCGTCTCACTCGGTATTGTGAATCCTTTTCAAAGGATTTATTTTACTATTTATTCTGCATACATAGCATATAATAACATAATTGTTTTTGATTTGTCTGGATTTATTTGTGTTTTTGGTTTTTTGTACTACTTCTGCCGTATTAAAATAAATCCCCTGTTACGTCAGACCCAACCGCATACCTTTTATGTCCTCCCTGCGCAACCTGCCCTTTTACACCTTCCATCTATAGCGGCAACCGCAGCGCGCTGCGCGCCACTGTTTCAAAGGCTTTTTCGTCGCTTGCTTCCCACTCCTCTTTTCCCATCAGGTGCTCCTGCACCCATTCGCCTATGGTGCTTTGGGCACCAGCCAGATAGGCGGGCGCCGCCACTATGGGGTGTACCTGTCTCGCGGTAATGGCCGCGGACAGCTGATACGCCAGCGTTCCAGCGGGGTATGGCGTTGCCGGCGGCAGCAGGTATAGTTCACCCGCAATGGCCGCGTTTCCTTCATCGGACGCAAACAGACGAATCAAAATTGCCGCGGCCTGCCCTGTCTCATCCGCGCCGCCCCGTATGCACAAATACCCATCCGCCCGCACGTTCAGCAGCCGGTTGTTTTCTTCTGTGCTGGCGGCGGCCTGCTCGGCGGCAGTGGGCGCGCTGGCGGTTGTTTCGCTTTGGCTCTGCGCCGCGCTGCTGGTTGTCTCCTGGGTTTCCCCCGTCTCTGCGGGGGGCAGCTTCAGCGGCAACAGCGCCAGGTTCATTTTCAGCGTATCGCTTTCGGCCTCCAGCGCCAGCCCTGTTTTGGTGTCCGCTCGCAAAAACAGCGCGGTCCCTTCACGGAACATCTGCACTGCCTCGTCCACAGTGTACTTGGGCTTTGTGTCATACCCTTCCCCATGCGCGAAACTTCCGTTGTCGCTGGCCATATGCAGCGTTTCAAAATCCAGCCATTCAAACAATGATGGCAATGCTGTCGCCAACGCATTGATCACTTCCTGCGGCGTGGCAGCATCCAGCGCCTGTGGCGACGCATAGGGTATGCCCAGCGTGGCCCCCAGCGCCCCGTTTACATATTCTTCCGGCGCACCGGTTGCCACTGCAAACATTCCCCGCAGCTTTTGGGCATCTGCCGGCCGGTATCCCGGCGTGGTATAGGTGCCATTCCCTATTTCTATGCGCAACCGGCGCGGCTGCTGCAGGTAATCTTCCAGCATCGTTACCAGCGCCACCCATTCCCCCCAGCTGCATTCCATCAAATCCCTGCGCAGCATTTCGGTGTTCTGTGTGCCCAACAGCGTGCCCAGCAGCGATAGGTTCACCAGCATCCCTTCGCCATAATACCCCAGCGGCATTCCCAGAACACCCTCGTCATCGGCACCGGCCAACGCAAACGCCTCCGGCACCATAGCAGTCAGGCTGCGCAGCGCCGGCGCTGCCGCCTGCCCGGACAAATCCTCAAACTGTATGCCCTTTTCCTGCAGCGCCCTTGCCTCTGCCAGCCCGTCCACCCAAAACAATACCGGTGCGTCTTCGCCCGCCAGTGCGTCGGCCAGTGTCCCCTGGTACGCCAGCCCGCCAGCGCCGATCTGCAGCTCCACCGCAATCTCTTCGGCCTGTGCCATTTGGCGAATCACCTGCGCCAGAGCTGGCTTGTCTGCCGGCAGGAATATGCGCAAGCCGCCGCTGGCTACCACTGTGGCCGCCGATGCACTTACCGCCGCACCTGCCTGCCCTTTGGCGCCGCTCTGCCCGGTACCTGGCCCCACCGTACATCCCGCCAGGCACCCCGCCGCCAGACACAGCACCAGACAAAAGGCCGTCATTCTCTTCATCGCGCTTCCCTCGCATTCCTTGCCAGTATATATTGTATATTTTTAGTAAATTATACCGGAAATACTTCTTTCTCGCCACTGCAACAGATTTTTCACAATGTTCTTGCATCTACGCCATATGCTCTGTATATATTGCTGTGTTTGCTGCGTGCTTCCTTCGTGCTCCCGGCAAAAAGTCCAGGGGCTCTACGCTTTTTTGCACTTTTGATGCTGCGCTCGGTTGGGGTACAGGTGGTTTTCACTTACCTGCGAAAAGCGCCACTGGAAGGTCGGCAAAATTTTCTGCGCACCGCCTTCTGGCACTGCCGCGTGCAAAAGCGCGGCAAGCACTACCCCCTGCGACGTTTTGCTCTCGGTTCCCTGCCAGAGGGCGGACGCCCGGTTGCTGCCACCCACCAGGCTGCGCCACCTGCAGGACATTCGCCTTTTGTACCTCGCCGGCTGTCCACACTTTTTTCCTCGGGGGGCTTTTCTACATTTTCACCCATGTGCTGCCCACCCTGCCCGGCCGATGGCCCCTTGGCCAAAGCGTTGCTTTGCCCAAGGCCCGGCACAGGGGTGGTGCACGTTTTCACCCCGCAAAAATCCAACACCACCCCGCCACTCCCGCGCCAGCTTCTTCCTTTTGCCCCCTGCGCCGGGGGCGGCGTTCCGCCGCCGGCCTTCGGCCGGGCTCCCCCCCAAAAAAACCTACCCTACCCCCGGGGCATTCTTTTCCCGGCGCCTGCATTTTCTCTGCTCGCATTCTCTGCAAAAATTCCACCTTTGCCACCGCTTTCTCCGCCAGACCAGCCTTCCGGTCATCACAATCTGCTTTGGCAAAAAAGCCCCCTCCAACACCAATAAAGCGAGGTATCTCTTCATGCGCATGCGTTTCAAGCCCTATGCCCGCCCGGAACTGGCCGCCTGGCCGCATTTTGCAGACGCGCCGGAACAACTAAAAGGCCGTTGGCGCGCCACCTTTTCTGCGCCGGACCAGCCACTGTGCCTGGAACTGGGCTGCGGGAAAGGCTTTTTCCTTTCGTCATTGGCGCTGCGCCAGCCGCAGTACAACCATCTGGGCGTGGACATAAAAAGCGAGGTACTGGTGGTCGCCAAACGCACCTGCGAGCAACTGTATTCCACCGCCAATACCCCCATCACCAACATCGCCTTCACCTCGCAAAACATCGAAAAGATTAGCGACATTCTATCCCCCGATGACAATGTTTCCCGTATCTACATCAATTTTTGCAACCCATGGTACAAAAGCGGCCACGCGAAGCACCGCCTCACCCACCCGCGCCAGCTGGCCCTGTACCGGGACTTTCTGGTGCCCGGCGGGGAAATTTGGTTCAAAACCGATGACGACGCCTTGTTCGAGGATTCCCTGCGTTACTTTGCATACACCGGCTTCGCCGTCACCTGGTCCACCCGGGACCTGCACCAGGACGAGCCCAGCTGGAACATCCGCACCGAGCACGAAACTATGTTTTCACAGGAAGACATCCCTATAAAGGCGCTCATCGCAAAAATGCACCCCGCCCAGCTGGACCGTGCCGCCATCGCTCGGTTGAAAGATCTATGAAATATTGGGAAATAGTATGCAAATGTCCTACTTTCCCTTGCTTTGGTAAAACCCGGCCACTATAATGTAATTGCAACCAGGGTTTTAGGAAGAGCGGGAAAGAAGGTGGCACAATGATTGAAAAATTGTATACGGTGGAGGAAGTTGCCGAGTTGGCCTCGGTTACCGGGCGAACCATCCGCAACTACCTCAAAAGCGGCCGGTTGCAGGGCCGTAAAATTGGCGGGCAGTGGCGCTTCCCCGAGAGCGAGGTACAGCGCCTGCTTACCGGTGGCACCATAACGGAGGAACCGGACGAGCCTGCCGAAAAAAATTATCCCGAACCCCCTGCGTCCAGCTATCTGGATGTGGAGGAGGAGCCCGCCTTCGACGGCGCTGCTTATGAGGAGGAAGAACCACCGCCGCCTCCGCGGCCTTCCGCTTATGCCGCCGCCAGCCAAACCCCTGTCGAAACACCCGCGCCCACCGTTGGCGCTATATCCCGCGGGGAATATGCCACGCCTGCGCCACTTCCCACGGCGTATCCCCCGTCCCCGCAAACGCGTCCGGCTTCCCCTGTGGCTTCGCCGGCACCTGTTGTTTCCGACGCCCCAGCGGCAAATGTCTCTGCATACCCGCCCGGGGAACCGGGCTTTGCCCCGGCGGCACCGGCGGCTTCCTATCCGCCTGCGCCTGCTGCACCCGATCCCACAAGCATTCCGGTACAAAACGCCCCGGCATTTCCTGCCGAAGGCGCCCCTGTCTCCGGGTATCCGTATCCGCCGCAGGCCGCCGCCCCACAGTCTTTTGCACAACCGGCTTTTTCGCCCCCGCAAAACACCGGCGTTGCGTCTTATACACCACCGGCGGCCTATGCCCCAACAGGGAATATCCCTGTAAACAACCCACCTGCGCCAAATCCGGCGTTTGGTGCAGCACCATATCCCACACCGGCGCCGCAGCCGGCATACGCCAGCACGCCGCCTTCCGGATATTTTTCTTCCGATTCCCTGGATACACTCCAGGCTGCCGCCGCAGCCCTGGCCGAAAAGGTAGCCGCCCAGTCCGCCGCAACCCAGGCAGCCGCCACCCCCGCCGTGCCGGAGTTCAGCGATGTCGGCAAGCGGGTTGCGCGTTTCGTCACCGAAGTGCACGACTGTTCCGCCGGGCCGCAGATCTGCGCCGTGGTGGATGTGCACCAGGCTTTTTCCAACGCGAAAATCGCCAGCGAGCGTCTGTCGTTGGTTGCGGAGGAAGAAAGCGAAGGCGGTGTTCTTTGCGAGGTATTTGTGGAGTATGATGAGCGCTATTTTGTGGCGCGTTACACACTGTTCGGCACCAGCATGTTCCTCTCCCGCAGCTTAAAACTGCTGGGGTAGTCTCGTTTTTTCACGGTCACAAGGGTAACTCTGACAGCATTCCCTTTTGATTTGCTTTATTTCCCGTTCGCATACCCTGTAAATCTCGTTTGAATTTTAAACATTAATAATCAAAATAATTATATTTTGATTATTAATGTTTTTTATTTTGTCTTTTCATCCTGCTTTTCGCCATTTTTGTGCTTTGGCGGGTTCAGTACTTCTTTGGTTTGACCCTTACCATATCGCCTGCATATTTCCCCAGTTTTCCCTTTTCCCCCACAAATGTTCCCCCGTTTTTCCCGGTGGCCCGCATTTTGCTCTCTATTCTTAGCCCTAAGGTCTGTCAATTGAATTAATCTGTGTAAACCTAGCAATAACAACATAATATTAATTCAATTAAATTTATATCTCTACAATAATGAATTTACTACATTTATTTCCTTTCTTCTGGTTTATCATTTCTCTTTTTCATTCTTGCTTTCTGACGGGTCCTCTACGCCAATATCATTGTGCAGTACGCCTGCTTCAAAAATAGACGAATACCCGTATTTATTTCGAATCGCATCCATGCTCTTTTCCAGTTTTTCCCTTTTTTCACTCTGCGTTGTTTCTTCCCCAAACAAGCTGGTCTGTGTGGTGAAGGGATCCTCCGTCAGGTTCTGTGCGGTTATGGTCAGCATGCGAATCGGTTTTGCAAAATCCCAATTATCCTGCAGCAGCTGCATGGCCGTCTCCACAATGTCTTTTGCCAAATTTGTCGCATATTTTAGCTGTTTTTGCCTGGTTATACTCTTTAATTCTGGATTTTTTATCAATACCTGCACATTTTGTGCATACAATTTATGCCAACGAAGCCGAACCGCGACCTCATCTGCCAGTGCGCCCACGGCGGTGCGAATATCCCGCCGGCCTATCAGGTTCCGGCGGAAAGTCAGGCCGTTTCCCACGCTTTTCACCGGCTCCTGCTGGCCAATAAATGCCACCGGGCTGTTGTCTTCCCCGCGCGCATACTGGGCTAGCTGCCGCCCCAGCTTCCCCATTACCTGCACCAGCAGCTCTTCCCCGCTTTCTGCCAGCTGGCCAATGGTCTCTATCCCCAGGCCTTTCAGCGTTTCTTCCGCTTTCCGCCCCACGTACAACAGCGACGCCGCCGGCAACGGCCATACGATATCACGATAATTCTCCTGTGTGATTTCGGTTGTTGCGTCGGGTTTTTTATAGTCTGAACCCAATTTCGCAAACACCTTATTAAAGCTAATTCCCACGGATATCGTCAGCTTTGTTTTTGCTTTCACCTCTTCGCGAATTTTATCCGCCACCTGGCGGGGGCTGCTGCCAAACAGCTGCCAGCTGCCGGTAATATCCAGCCAGCTTTCGTCTATTCCAAACGGTTCCACCCGGTCGGTATATTGTGCATAAATATCGTTGATGCGGCGCGAATATTTTTGGTACTTTGCGTGATGCGGCGGCAGCAAAATAAGCCCGGGACATTTTTGCCGGGCCTGCCAGATGGTTTCGGCGGTTTGCACCTTACACTTTTTGGCCGCCTCGTTTTTCGCCAGGATGATCCCATGCCGGTTATCGGCGCTGCCGGCCACCGCCACCGGTTTGGCTTGCAGCTCTGGGTGGTCCAGCAGCTCTACCGAAGCATAAAAGCTGTTACAGTCGCAGTGTAAAATGACCCTGTCCGCCATCAGAATCGCTCCTTCCATCGAAATTCGCCCGCCTTGCTTTATTTTGTCGCCTTCATTATAGCACTTTCTTGCGCGGCTTTGCTGCCAATATACATTCCGGTGCCGCTGTGGTATAATGGGGGCACATTCCGGCGGGTTATATTTTGACCTGGTGTTTCTATCTCTTCTGGAATGATGCTTCGTTGTATTTATTGTTTTATGCTTCTTCTACCTACTACAGAAAGGACGCGTAAAAAATGGACAAAAAAGACAGTAAGGTCAACCAAATACTGGCCCATCTGGCCGGTGCTGCCAGTGTTGCCAAAGACGGCGTGAGCGATGCGGTGCAGACCGCGGGACAGGCTGTTAACGAAAAATACAGCGCCGTAAAACTGACGCTGGAGGTAAACCGCCTGCATGACGAACAGATAAAACTGTTTGCGGATATTGGCCGCACCATGTTTCTGGTTCGCACCGGCGCATTTGATGCCGAAGTGAAAACCGAAGACGGTACCACCGTGGATGCCCAACAGACCATAGACGCCCTGTTGGAACAGGCAGACCAAAAACAAACCGAGATTGACGCCGCGGCCGAAAAACTGGCCGCCCTGAACGGAACAAAGGTTTGTGCCGTTTGCGGCCACGCGGCGGACCCCAAAGACGTGTACTGTTCTGCCTGTGGGACTAAATTTCCTGCCGATGCGTGACCTGCGCCCGGTTCACCAATTGTTATCTGTCATCGGCCGAAATACCAACAGCCCCCTGGAACATCCTTGGGGGCTACCTTTTTTAAGTTGATATGCGTCAGCAAAACGATTCTTTCCGTACAAAAGGAGGCTTTTGCCCATGTGGACTTTCTCGCTTGGCGGCATTACGGTATACCAGCTGCTCTGGTTTTTCGTTTTGTACTCGATGCTGGGCTGGTGCCTGGAGGTTGTGTATTGCTCGGTGGATACCGGGAAGTTTGTCAACCGGGGCTTTTTAAACGGACCGCTGTGCCCCATCTACGGGTTTGGCGGGCTGCTGGCCGTATATCTGCTGGTACCGCTGGGGGACAATCTCATTGTTCTGTACCTGGCCTCGGTGGTGTTGGCCAGTCTGCTGGAGCTGGTCGCCGGTTTCATTTTGAAAAAACTGTTTCACACCAGTTGGTGGGATTATTCCGACCAGCCGTTTAATCTTGGCGGCTATATCTGCCTGAAGTTCAGCCTCTTCTGGGGCATTGGCTGTGTGGTAATGGTGAAGCTGATACACCCGGTGGTGGCCGCTTTTGTGGACTGGTTCCCTACATTGCTGGGCGAGGTGGTGCTGGTGGCCGCGTATGTTTTGCTGCTGACCGACCTGGTGGTAACGGTGGCCGCTGTGTTGAAGTTCAACCGGGATTTGGGCGAATTGACCCGGCTGGCCGACGGCATGCACAAAGGCAGCGAAGCCATGGCCAAGGGCCTGGGCAACACTGCCTTATCGGTAGCCGGAAAGGTAGAGGATCTGGACCTGCCGGCACAGAAGGAAAAAATTGCATCCAAGCTGCATGACGGCAAAGAAAAGGTGTCGCACGCGCTGCACGATGGGTACGAGTATATTGAGTGCGTGGTAGAGGAAGGAAAAGAGAAGTTGACCGGAAAAGCAGAGCCCGCCGCGCCTTCCCACCGGCGGGAGCAGCTGCTGAAAGCCCGCCGTATTATCCAGGGACGCCTCGCGCGAGCTTTCCCCAGCATGAAACACACAAAATATCAGGATGCTTACGAAGATGTTTGCTCTAATTGTTCCGATTTTCCGGATCCGCCCAAAAAAACCACCAAAAAAGGGGCCGAAAAGAAACCGGCAGCGCTCCCCGTGGAACATACCACCGACAACAAGCCGGACACGAAATGAATGGAGTCATCCCCTGGGAGCAAACCCATTGCCTTGGGCCCTAAGCGCCTACCGGGGCATGTTCCGTGGTAGCCCGTAGACCGCCGTCTGTGTTGCCCTTTGTGGGGGCGTAGAGTAGTATGCCATTCTTGGTCTGTTTGCTCCGGCGCGAAAAGTAAGCTTTTGCACATCGCTGTTTTCTTTCACCACTTCGTTGCTCCGTTTGTCTTTTTTGCTATATTCTTTTTACCGGTATTTTGGATATTTGTTACTTGTACTATCTTCCACAGCATTACTCAGCACACCGCGGATAAGTTTATGCTGCAACATTCGCATACAATACGCGAAACCGAAAGGCAACCTATGTTTCAATCTGTAATTTTCGACCTGGACGGCACCCTGCTGGACACACTGGAAGATCTGGCCGCCGCGGGAAACTATACCCTGTCTGCTATGGGACTGCCCACCCATCCGGTGGACGCCTACCGCCAGATGGTCGGCAACGGCATCCCGAACCTGTTACGGCGAATGTTGCCGGAACAAAACCGGGGGGAAGCCACCTGTGCGCTGGCACAGACATTGTTCCGGCCGTATTATGCCGCGCACATGCAGGACTACACCACCCCGTACCCCGGGGTGGTTTCCCTGCTGGCCCAGCTGAAGGAACGCGGCGTTGCCACCGGGGTGCTCAGCAACAAAGCAGATGATTTCGTCCAGCAGATTGTACAGCAGTATTTCCCGGATCTCATCGGCGCCGCCCTGGGCCTGCGGGAAGATTTCCCCGCAAAGCCGGATCCTTCCTCGGCGCTGCACCTGCTGCAGGTACTGGACGCAGAGCCATCCCGCACCCTGTACTGTGGCGATAGCGATGTGGATATGCACACCGCCGCCAATGCCGGCATTCCCAGCTGCGGTGTCTTGTGGGGCTTTCGCGATGAAGACGAACTTGCCGGCGCCGGTGCGGCGTATCTGGCAGCGGATATCCCCGCGCTTTCCGCGCTTATTCTGGGATAATGGCCAGGCAATTTTGGGGCGGAACAAATCTTACTCTTTAAGGTTGGTTTTTGTTTATACTTTTCGTTTATTTATAAACCGTTTTATACGCATCGTAAATTATTGTTTTGAAGTCCCGTGTTTACTCCGTTAGCTATACTGTGCCGGGCTGTAAAATACAACACAAACGAAAAGCACCGCCCATACACTGCAGAAGTGTATGGGCGGTGCTTTTTGGTGACCCGACCGGGAATCGAACCCGGGATACCACCGTGAAAGGGTGGTGTCTTAACCGCTTGACCATCGGGCCGTGTGAAAGGCGGCTGCGGCCGCCTCGCACGACAGACCTCAGCTGAAAGCCGCAAAGCCTCCGGCCATCCGCTACTGCAGACGGCACCCCACTTCATCTCAGCTGAAATCTGTGCTGGTAGCGGCAACTGGATTTGAACCAGTGACACTTCGGGTATGAACCGAATGCTCTAGCCAACTGAGCTATGCCGCCAAAGAGACATCGCCCAGGTTTGGTACCGCTGGTTCCCACAGCTTGCCGCTACGGAACAAATCAGTGGTTACTTTGGGACGACATAGATTATTATATCGAAAGGCGAATGCCTTGTCAACCAGGGCGTGGCGGGAAAAATAGTACCAGGCGTATCCGCTGTATTTTGCACGGGGTTTCCCGGCCCGTTCCTTGCCTTTGCGCAAAAATGGCGAAGACTGCCCCCAGTCTTCGCCATTCGCCCTGTGGTTTCGTTGTTTTTTGTAAAACAACGGTATATCGCTTTTATATTGTCCGTCGTGAATTTTTATCCCGCGGGCGGGCGCCACGACCATTCCCCTGCGGTTATTCCGGGCGAATTTCACTAAAGCCTGTAAACGGCTGCAGCACTTCCGGCACCCGCACGCTGCCGTCTTCGTTCTGGTACTGTTCTATCAGCGCGGGGAACACCCGGCTGGTGGCCAGCCCCGAAGCATTCAGCGTGTGCGCAAACTGCAGCGTCTTGTCTTCCGCGCGGTATTTTATGTTCCCGCGGCGAGCCTGATACTCCCGCGCGTTTGAGGCCGAGCTCACCTCTTTATAAATCTCCATACTGGGAATCCATACTTCAATATCAAATGTGCGCGCCATGGACGCCGACACATCCCCGGCCGCCAGTTTGGACACCTGATGATGCAGCCCCAGCTTTTGCACCAGGCGCTCCGCCTTGCCCACCATTTCTTCAAATGCGGCATCGGAACCTTCCTGCGTGGTGTACTGTACCATCTCCACCTTGTTAAACTGATGTCCACGAATCATGCCGCGTTCTTCGCTGCGGTAGCTGCCGGCCTCCCGGCGATAGCACGGGGTGCATGCAATGTATTTTTTGGGCAGTTCTTCCAGGGGCAGAATCTCGTCCCGGTGCATGTTCACCAGCGCGGTCTCTGCCGTGGGCAGCAGGAACTTTTTATCTTCCGAGGTCGGGTTCGCAATCTGGTACACATCCTCCGCAAACTTCGGGAACTGCCCGGCCACATAGCCGCATTCCCAGCCCAGCATATGCGGCAGCAACAGCAGCTCGTACCCATCGGCCAGGTGCTCCGAGATGAAGAAATTCAGCAGCGCCCATTCCAGCCGGGCACCTTTGCCGCGGTATACCCACGCACCGTTGCCGGCCAGTTTCACGCCGCGTTTATAGTCAATGAGGCCCAGGCTCTCGCACAGATCTATGTGGCTTTTTGGCTGAAAGGAAAACTGCGGCCGTTCCAGATATACCCGCAGGCATTCATTGTTTTCTTTGCCGCCGGCCACCACGTCGGCATCCGGCAGGTTTGGCAGTTGCAACATCTTGTCCCGCTGTTGCTGCTCCACCGCGGACAGTTTCGCTTCCTCGGTTTTTATCTGTTCCGACAGCCGCTTCATTTCTTCCATCACCAGCGTGGTGTCTTCCCCTGCCTTTTTCATCATGGGAATTTTTTTGCTGGCGACGTTTTGTTCCGCCCGCAGCGCGTCCGCGGCGGCGCTCATGCCGCGGCGGTCGATGTCCAGCGCCAAAATCTCATCGATGACAGCGTCCATGTTCAGTTCGCGTTTTTTGATGTCCGCTTTTACCTTGTCCGGCTCGGTTCGGATCTGTTTGATATCCAGCATGGTTTCTTTTCTCTCCTGGTTGGTTTCTTTTTCGCTCCCGGCATCTGCGGTAAACCCCTTGGTTTTCCTCTGTTACCGCTTTCGTTCCACTACCTTTTTTCTCTTATACCCAGCGAAAACGCTTCATTACTATTTGCCATATCCCTGTACTTGTTTTGCGAGCGACGCTATTTTCTGCATCTGCTTCGTTTCATCAGGCTTCCCGCTTCGGCAGCTCTATATGCTTCGCCGTCTGCTTTGGCCGCTCCACTTTATACCCGCCCAACAGGTTCGCAAACGCGCGCAGCTGTTCGTCGGAATAAAAACCCACCACAAGGTTTCCGTTGCCTTCGTGGTACTCCACCCGCACTTCGGTGCCCAGCACCTCCCGCAGGCTAATCTCCACCTCCGCCGCAATGCTGGGCCGGGCCATGGGCTTCGGGGCGGTCTTTTTCTTCCGCTGCATTTTGCGGGAAAGGTTTTCCGCTTCCCGCACATTCATATGCTCTTTCAGAATCAGTGCCGCCGCTTCCTTCTGGGCTTTCGCGTCCGGTATCGCCAAAATCGCCTTGGCGTGCCCGGCGGTCAGGTTGCCTTCTTTTATCATATCCAGCACTTCCTCCGGCAGGGAGAGGATGCGCAGGCTGTTCGCTACCGCACTGCGGCTTTTGGCCAGCTTTCGGGCCACCTGTTCCTGGGTCAGGCTACAGCGGTCCATCAGCTGCTTGTACCCCAGCGCTTCTTCAATAGGATCCAAATCTTCCCGCTGCAGGTTCTCTATCAGCGCCATCTCCATGGCGGTAAACTCCGATACCTCGCGAATGACCACCGGAATATCCCGCAGCCCGGCCATGCGGGCGGCACGCCACCGGCGTTCCCCCGCCACAATAATATACGTGCCGGAGGGAGAAGGCCGCACAATAATGGGCTGCAGCACGCCGTGATCCTCTATGCTTTTGGCCAGCTCGGTCAGGCTTTGGTTTTCAAAGGCCTTTCGCGGCTGGTCTTTATCCGGTTCAATATCCCGCAATGGTAACGACAATGGGTTGTCATAGCTGGTGCCCAGCCCACCGCTGGTATCTGCAAATAAGCTTTCCAGTCCTCGGCCCAAACCGCTTCTTTTTGTCGCCATAGGGTTCCTCCTAAGTAGTCTGCTGCCGTTTATTTTCATTCTATACACGGCATGTCTATTTTGCTTTTATGCTATTCTTCGGAAAAGTTTCTGCGCAGGCCGCCGTTTGCTTTGCGGCGTGCTGTGTTTCGCCGCCTGCCTTTTGTGTTTCGCTGCCGCGTGGTTTGCTTCCCGCTACAAAAGCAGGTACGCAACCGCACAGCCCGCTATCTCTTGTCGCGCCGTCTTTGCCGGGTCAGCTGGCTTTTTCAGACTTATTGTTCTTCAAAAACTCCAGCGCCAGTTCGTTATATGCCGTTGCCCCTTTGGAGGCAGGGTCGTAATAATTCACCGGCGCACCAAAGCTGGGCGCCTCCGACAGGCGAACATTCCGCGGAATGGCGGTCTTGTATACCTTCTCATTAAAATACTTCTTCACTTCCTGCACCACCTGCAGGGTCAGGTTCATGCGGCCGTCGTACATGGTCAGCAGCACACCCTCCACCTCAATGTAGGAATTGTACATTTTCTTCACGGTGCGAATGGTGTTCATCAGCTCGGACAAGCCCTCCAGGGCAAAATACTCGCACTGAATGGGTACCAGTACGGTGTCGCAAGCGCACAGGCCATTCAGCGTCAGCAGATCCAGCGACGGCGGGCAATCAATAAAAATGAAATCATAGTTTGGCAGCACCGGGGTCAGCGCGTCACGCAGGCGGCTTTCGCGGTTGGGCAGGTTCACCAGCTCTATGCCCGCGCCGGACAGCTGGATGTTTGCCGGGATGATATCGCAGTTATAGGCTGTTTTTTGAATCGCCTCGGCCGCGGTGTTCTGGCCAATCATGATATCATACACGCTTTTCGCCACCTGCTTTTTGGATAGCCCAAAGCTGCTGGTGGAGTTCCCCTGCGGGTCCAGATCCACCAACAAAACGCGCTTGCCGGCGGCCGCCACCGCCGAGGACAAATTCACGGTGGTGGTGGTTTTCCCCACCCCACCTTTTTGGTTTGCTACTGTAATTACCTTTGCCAAAGGGATCCCTCCTTGTGTCTGGGGCGCCGCCGATACGCCTGGCGGCCACCCGGGGGGCGGCTTCCCTGCCCGTTGCTTGCGCAAAATGCGCGTGGTCGGTACAGCCGCTTGGTCAATTATAGCATAGGCCCACATACAAAATGAAGCGCCCCGCGGGACAATTTCCCTGCAAAATGTTCCACGTGGAACATTTTTTGTTGAAAACCGGTTGAATGTTTTCGCATTTTTCGTGGAGAAGCTTCAACAGCCTCACGCTTTCTTTCTTAGAATCGTCTTTTATTGTTGTTTTGATGTTGAAGGTTTTCTGTTGAAAGCGTTAAAAGTATTGCACTGTGCAATATGTCAATCTTTTGCCCGGTGCCACCAGCTAGAAGGGATTTTCGCGTTCACAGCAAGAGCCTTTTGAGGAAATAGTGGGAACCATTCTTCCCTCTCACCTGTATTTTATCATAGAAATATTGGGAATACAACTGCATTCAGCGGAAATAATGTTCCACGTGGAACATTTGCACAAGTGTCACAGCGGGGTCTTTTTTATCTTGCCGCCATTCCGGGGGTATTGCGGCGGGGTGGAGGCGTTTTTTTGGATAAAGACCAACGTTCGGCCGGCGCCATCCGGCAGGGTGTAGGGGTATACCTTGCTCAGCGTGCCGCCCAGCTTGCTGATAGCGCTGGCGGCGGCGTGCACTTCCTCGGGGGCATCCGCCTTCATTGCAATAAAAAGACCACCCACCCGCACCAGCGGCAGGCAGTACTCGCATAATACCGGCAGCGGCGCCACCGCGCGGGCAGTAGCGATATCAAAGCTTTCCCGCCATTGTTTGCGGGCGGCTTCCTCGGCCCGTTCTTTTACTATTTCCGGCGCGATTATCAGCTCCTGCGCCGCCGCCTGCAAAAAACCAACCCGTTTCCCGGTGGGCTCCATCAGGGTTACCGCCAGTTCCGACCGGGCCAGCTGTAAAACCAGGCCCGGAAACCCCGCCCCACTGCCCACATCTACCACGCTGCCGGCCAGTTCCGGCTGCGCGGCCAATACTAGGCAGTCAATGAAATGCTTATTTTCTATCTCTTCCGGCTGGGTGATGGCGGTCAGGTTAAACTTTTGGTTCCACTCTACCAGCATTTCAGCATACCTATCCAGCTTGGCGCACACCTGCGGGGATACCGACACCCCGATATCGGCCGCCCGCTGCCGCATTCGTTCTGTTTCTATCATGCTGTGTTACCCCTTCCATTCTTTTTGCATCCGGTGAATACGCCCAAATTAGTGAAGCCCGAGCCCTATTTCCCAAAAAAGAGGAGGCCGGGCCTTCCATGGCCGGCTGTGCCAGACGAAGCAAGCCGCACGCGGGCCTGCCGGCACGCCGGAGACGGCCAAAGATACCCTGTTCCTCTTTTTCACATCCACCCACAAAACTGTGCGTATTATCTGGTAATTAATTGTGATTTATTTCCACGCTTTTTGACCATTCTGCGCCTTTTATCCGCCTTCTTGCAGGCTGGGCATGCCACTTATTCAAATAATTGTTGGTTTTTGGGCTTTTAACAACCTTTTCCACTTTTATTCAACAGTTTTAAACCGATTCCACCTTTTCCCGGCTGTGCGCGGAATGCACGCGAGACTTTTCAACAGGGGCACTGGGCCGGGTAATTTCCTAGGTGTCATTTTTTCCACTTTGCCGCCCAAACAGCTGCAGAGCCAGTGCCAGCTGGGCAATATCGCTGGGCGAAACACCCGGGATGCGCGCCGCCTGGCCCAGCGAATGCGGCCGGATTTTATCCAATTTCTCCCGCGCCTCCAGCCTTAGGCCATTTATGCCACTATAACAAAATCCATCTGGTATAATTATCTCTTCTTGCTTTTTCACCGATGTAATCTGTGTCAGCTGCCGTTTTATGTACCCCTCATATTTGATTTCTGTCTCTATTTTCTGGCACAGTTCCGGCTCGGTTTCACCACCGATAATGCTGGTGAGCGCAGTATAGGTTACCTCCGGCCGTTTCAGCAGATCATAGGCGGTGCTGCCGCTTTGCAAAGGGCTGCCGCCCAGGGTTTTCAACAAGGGGTTTGCTTTTTGTGGAGATATATTGATGCTTTTCAGTCGATTTATTTCCGTGTTTTTCCTACCCTGCTTTTGCTGGAACTGCTCCCAGCGCGCATCATCCACCAAACCCAGCTGCCGCCCCAGCGAAGTAAGGCGCTCGTCGGCGTTGTCCTGCCGCAGATACAGGCGGTATTCACTGCGGCTGGTCATCATGCGGTAGGGGTCAATGACGCCTTTGGTAACCAGGTCGTCCACCAAGGTGCCAATATAGCTTTGTTGCCGGGTCAGGATGACCTCCTCCTGGCCTTTTACACGCCGCGCCGCGTTGATACCCGCCAGCAGGCCCTGGCCCGCGGCTTCCTCGTAGCCGGAGGTTCCGTTAAACTGGCCGGCGCCATATAAACCGGCAATATCCATGCTTTCCAGCGTTGCCTTCAGCGCCTGAGGATCCACGCAATCATACTCGATAGCGTAGGCCGGGCGCATAATTTCCAGCTGTTCGAACCCGTCGATGGTGCGGTACATGGCCAGCTGCACATCCTCCGGGAGTGAGGACGACATGCCCTGCAGGTACATTTCCTCGGTGTCCAGCCCGCAAGGTTCCACAAAAATGGGATGGCGGGATTTGTCTGCGAAGCGCACTACCTTGTCCTCGATGCTTGGGCAGTAGCGTGGGCCAATTCCCTCGATCTGGCCGGCGTACAGCGGCGAACGATGCAGGTTTTGGCGAATCACCTCATGGGTGCGCGGGTTGGTATAGGCAATGAAGCAGTCGACCTGGTTGTGCAGTGCACGGTCGGTCATGAAGCTAAACGGAATGACCGTTTCGTCGCCAGGCTGCCGCTGCAGACGGGAAAAATCAATAGAACGGCGATGCACCCGCGCCGGGGTGCCGGTTTTGAAGCGCAACAACGGCAGACCCAGCGCGCGCAAACGCTCGGTTAGGGGCAGCGCCGCCGCCACGCCATCGGGACCGGAGGAATAACTCGCTTCCCCCACAAATATTTTGCCACCCAGATAGGTACCGGTTGCCAAAATGGCTGTTTTGGCGCCATATACCGCGCCCAGCTTGGTAACGACATACTCCACCTGACCGTCAGCTACGCCAATATCCACGATTTCGCCCTGTTTAATTTCCAGGTTGGGCGTTTGTTCCAGCATATTTTTTACGTATAAATGGTATTTCGCCCGGTCGGTTTGCACCCGCAAACTGTGCACCGCCGGGCCTTTGCCCAGGTTCAGCATGCGGCTTTGCAGAAAGGTGGCGTCCGCGGCCGTGCCCATGCAGCCGCCCAAGGCATCGATTTCCCGCACCAGGTGGCCTTTGGCAGTACCGCCAATGCTGGGATTGCAGGGAAGATTCGCGATGGCATCCAGACTGAGGGTGAACAAAACCGTGCGCGCGCCCAGGCGGGCCGCTGCCACGGCCGCTTCCACGCCCGCGTGGCCGCCGCCGACAACCACCACGTCGTACTGTCCCATTTGTGTTGTTGGGTGGGATGCTTGATGAGCAGATGTATGCGGCAGTTGGTTGGTTGGTGCACTGGCTGCTTGCTTGGTTTTTTGGGTTGCCATTCGGCGGCCTCCTTTCTGGAAATATTGGCGGAATATTGCGTATAATTCACAAAGTATTTACCGGCTGTGTTGTTTGCCGCGTGTTTGCCGGGCGCATAGGGCTAACAGTAGATAGTCGCTTGCTCTCTCTGGGCCGTTCGGTTGTGTCTTGTTTGTTTCCTTTTTTCTTCGCCGTTTGGGTTGTCTTTTTCAATCCACTTTTTGTTGGGGATTTTGTGCCTTCTGGCACGTTTATTCTTTTTGCTGTGAGGATTGCTGTGTTCGCTGGTAATTTATTACAATATTTTCAATTTTCGTTGACTTTTTCAACATGGATGGCTTTTGTTGTGAAATTTCGGTAATTTAGCCTATTTCCCTACGCAAAATCTGGAAAATACATCCTCTATGACCGTGTCGGAGGCGTTTTCGCCGGTGAGCGTGGCCAATGCCGTCAATGCGTCCTGCAGATACACGCCTGCCACATCAAAACCGATACCGCCCGCCAGGGCTGTTTGCGCCTCCTGTATGGCGTCGCGGGCGGCAACAGCAGCTGAAAACTGGCGTTTGTTCGCTAAACTGGCGGCATCAGGGTCGATGGTATCCAGCTGGAGGATGGAAAGAAAGGCTTGCTCGATGGTTTCGCGCGCGTGGCCGTCTGTGGCGCTGACCACCACCAGGCGGGTGAAATATGGCTGCAGTTGCTCCGGCAAAAGTACGGTGCCGAGGTCACTTTTATTCACGATGCCCAGCGCGGGGCGGCCCGCGCACCGGCAGGCCAGTTCTTGTTCGCGGTCGGTCAGCGGCAGCGAACCGTCAAACACGGCGAACACAATATCCACTTGCTCCATTTCATCGTAGCTTCGCCTTATTCCCTCTGCTTCTATAACGTCTGCGGTATCGTGCAGGCCGGCGGTATCGGACAGCAGCAGCGGGATGCCCGCCACACGGATCTCCTGGCGCACCACATCCCGGGTGGTGCCGGCCACCGGCGTGACAATGGCCCGGTCGAACCCGGACAGCAGGTTGAACAGGGTGGATTTCCCGACGTTGGGGCTGCCCACGATAGCCGCGTGTACCCCCTGGCGGACCAGGGCGCCACGGTCATATTCCCGGATGAGGTGGTCGAGCGTACTCTTTCCGCCCTGAAGGGTTTCCAGGAACAGCTCCTTTGGCAGTTCCTCCACATCTTCCTCCGGATAATCTATGGAGGCGGCCAGGTGCCCGGCCAATGTAATAAGTTGTTGTTTTATTTCGTCGATCTGCCGTTGTAATGTGCCAGACAGTCCGGCCTTTGCCACCGCAACACCCTGACGCGAGGTGGCACTGATAAGCTCCATGACCGCCTCTGCCTGGGTGAGGCTGATGCGGCCGTTTAGCAGAGCGCGTTTGGTGAATTCACCGGGAGGCGCGGGTGCAGCACCTGCTGCCAGGCACGCCTGCAGCAATTCCTCACTTACGGCGCTGCCGCCGTGGCAGGACAGTTCCGCCACATTTTCGCCGGTATAGCTGTGGGGCGCGCGAAAGCACAGCGCAATGCCCTCATCAATAATTTTACCCTTGTATGTGAATTCTCCAAATAACGCCGTATACCCTTTGGATTTTTCGAGGCATTTATTACTATTTTTCGGGATAAATATTTTGTCGGCCAGCAGGTGTGCCGCCGGGCCGGAAAGGCGCACCACCGCAATGCCGCCGGTGCCCGGCGGAGTAGCGATGGCAACAACGGTATCCTGCGCCTGAATAGGGGCTATGCTTGTTTGCATGGTGCGCCTCCTTTTTGTAGTTTTGTATATGATTGAAAAAACATCTAAAAGAAATTAAGGGCTGCTCGCTTTGCTCGAAGGTAAAGGGCATTTCTCTCCGAGGGTTCAAGGGGCGTTGCCCCTTGAAAAACCCCAGGGACAAGGGCGTGGGCCCGATTGTTTAGGCGAACAAGGTACGCCTTTGGAAAAGCACAGTGGGCGTGGGCGCGAACGCTGCTTTTCTGGTGAACGAAGCATGTCTTTTGAAAAGCCATATGAGCGTGGGCGCGAAACAAATAGTATTCTTAGGGGAATGTGGCGTTGCCCCTTGAAAAACCCCAAGGGCAAGGGCGTGGGCGCTATTGTTTAGGCGAACAAGGTGCACCTTTAGAAAAGCTCTATGGGCGCGGGCGTGAACCCTGCTTTCCTAGTGAACGAAGCATGTCTTTTGAAAAGCCATATGAGCGTGGGCGCGGGACCAATCATGCTCTTTGGGGAAATTTGCTGCTGCCCCTTGATATTCCACCAATCAAGGGCATGGGCGTAAACCCTATTGTTTAGGCGAACAAAGTGCGCCTTTGGAAAAGGACTGTGGGCGTAGGCGCGAACCCTGCTTTCCTGGTGAACGAAGCATGTCTTTTGAAAAGCCATATGAGCGTGGGCGCGAAACAAATAGTATTCTTAGGGGAATGTGGCGTTGCTTCTTGAAAAACCCCAGGGGCAAGGGCGTGGGCCCTATTGTTTAGGCGAATGAGGTGCGGCCGTTTGAAAAACCCCAAGGTCAGGAGCATACTACAGAAAAGGTCGTTTGGATACGCCTATTGTCTTTTGCTGCCCACGAAACATCCGGCTGTGAAGCCTATGGTGATGAAGAGGTGTTTGGCACTTATGGTTCTGCCAATAATATTTGCCAGCACTTATTTTTGATTTTTGGGATATTTAAATCGCTTTTCTAAAAATTCGCCAAAAAAGGCGTTTGTGGTGAATTGATGGCTTTGCCGACAAGGGAAGCCTTGTTTTTGCGTGCATCGTTTGCTGTTTCGAAAAATCTCGCCAAGTTTTCAACGGTTTTCGTGATTATTCACTTGCGTTTCGTCTATATGTATATTTTTGTCTTTGATTATGAAAATAATGTTTTCATAATATACGCCGTGTATGTTTTGATTTTCCTTTTTTGAACACTGCGGTGATGTGACGGGTTCAACAATGTTCAAAAAAGGAAAATCGCGGCACGGCGATCCAAGGATGCACCGGCCGCGATTTCTTATATTATTCTTATTATCGTCATTTTTAGACATCAATCTTGCCGTAGAGCGGCATATCTTCCCCGTCACGGATGGCTTCCCGGCGCTGCGGGACCACCGGCTCTTTGGTGGGGTCGTGGGGCTTGTCGGCGTACTCGCGCTCTGGGGTGGAGGAAGTACGGCCACCCGCATAGCCACCTTTGTTGCCGCCATAACCGCCGCCACTGCTACCACGGTTGCCGCTGCCACGCGGGCCACGGTCCCGGTCCCGGCCACCACGGTTGCCACCGGAATGCGAACCGCCGGAGCGACGATCGCTTCCACGGCCACCTTTGTTGTACGGCGGACGCCAGTCTTCCCCATCGGTTGCATCCGGTGCGGTGGATTTCACCACCACGCGGCGCTCGGTATCTATGCCGGTGGATTCGCTGATGACACCATCTATTTCGCTGATGGTAGTGTGGATGATGAGCCGCTCATAGGGATTCATCGGCGCGAGGGTACGGCTGCGCTTGGTGCGAAGCACCTCCTCGGCGGTGCGGTTGGCCAAGGCGATGAGCTCACTTTCGCGGCGGCTGCGGTAACCGGCCACATCCAGCCGTACCCGCAGGTAGGCACTATCTTTTTTGTCCACACCTTTGTTTACCGCGCGGTCCACCAAATAGCTGAGCGCCTGGATGGTTTCGCCGCGGGTTTCAATGGCGTCTGAAATGCCGCTGCCCTCTACCCGCAAGAGGGTGGCCTCCCCTTGTTTGAAGGCGTTGATGATGATTTCCTGCGCACCGGCCGCCAGGAAGATGGCGGTGAGGTACTCCGCGGCCATTTTGGCGGCTGGGTTTGTTTCCAGGTCAATTTTTTCTTCCGGCTCGGTTTCCAGCACGGTGGTTTTGTCTTTTATGGGTTTTTGCCCCGCGGCCGGCGCGGCGGCCGGCTGGGGTTTTGCGGTGGTTTGCTGGGGGGCCGGCGCGGCAGCTTTTGCCGGCTGTGCCTTTTCCGCCGAAGAAGAAGCGGCGCCGGCTGGCTCGTCCGCGGTGATACGAACCTTTGCCGGGATATTTTTAAACAGCTTCTTGCCGGGCATCTCCAAAATTTCCACACTGACAGCATCGCGGGACAGGCCCAGTTCCTGGCAGCCGCTTTCGGTTGCGTCCTCCACCGTTCTGCCGGTTGCTATTACTTCACGCATTGTTGTTTCCTCCTTTTGCTTTCGTTAATTATTCGTCGGTTTGGCTATTTTCGTTTTCGCTGGCGCGTTCGGCATCGGCAAACGATGTTTCTTCACTGACCTGCCCTGTTTTTGCTTTATTATCCCGGGCGCGCTTCCGGCGGCCTGGTTTTGATTTTTCCGCGGCAGGCGCCGGGGCCGGGGTCTCTGCCTTTTGGGGGTCGCTTGCAGGGGTGTCTTCCCCATCGGCAGCCTGTGGTTCTTCTGCCGTCAGGTCAGCTTCTTCGCTGTCGGCTGCCTCGGCGTTTTGATTTTTCGTAGATTTTTTCGCCGGGGTTTCCGCTGCTTTTTTTCCGTATTTTTGGGCGTCCTGTTCACGGGCTTTTGCCAGCTTTTCATTCTCGGCATCGTCCTCGGCATATTGCTTGGCGTCCATTTCCCGCGCACGGGCCAGGCGCAGCTGGGCCAGCTCGGTATCGGTGAGCTCTTTCGTTTCCACCACACCACCGGTACCGGCCACGGCTACCTGTTTTTTGCCTTTTTTCGCTTTTTTGCGCTCTTCCAGCTCCAGCGCAATTTCTTCCCGGATTTTTACCGGATCATATATGCGCCGGACCACCAACTGCTGGACGGTCATGACCACGTTTGACGCGGTGTAGTACAGCGAGAAGCCCGCCGGAACCGTGAAGGCATACCAGCCAAAGAAGAGGCTCATGGCGATGGTCATGATCCACATGGTGTTTTGGCCCTGGGTCTGGCCACTGGTCTTCATGATGATGATCTGCGAGGCGATCATGGTGAGCACCGACAGGATGGGCAGGATGAGCGAGGTAATGTTGCCGAAGTTTGGTACCTGGGAAAGGTTCAGGCCCGCAAAATTGAACTTAAAGTCGGCGATTTCACTGACCACGTCGGCGTCCATGCTGATTTTTTCCGGGTGAACGTCGGAATATACCACATTGCCTTTGCTGTCCAGCAGGTCGGTGCCGTCCAGCGAATAGGTGTCCTTGTCACTTTCCAAGACTACCTGGTCGTCCTGTACAAACAAATGATTCCCGTTTGCGAGGATGATGGGCTCGTCGGTATCGGTGGCATCATTATGACCGTAGGCGACCTCGGTTCCGTTCACAAAAACGTCTGGGTCGGCGGCGATGGCACCGATGAGGATAGACTGCTGCGCGGTGGCGTTTTTATTGATGTCCAGCTCGGCCTCGTACTGCATGACGATGGCCACGCCGGTGTTGATTTGGTCTGTGGGAATGCGCAGCATGTAGGTGAGGGGCATCTGCACCACCGCGATGATGCCGAACAACACCAGCATGTTCACCAGCATGGGGGCACAGCCGCCGGTCATCTTGATGTTGTTTTCCTCATAGAACTTTTGCAGTTCCTGATTTTGACGGGTTTTGTCGTTGGCCCATTTTTTCTGGATTTCCTGGATCATGGGCTGGTAGGCCGACATGCGCGTGGTGCTCTTTTGCTGTTTCATGGAGAGCGGGAACATGAGCAGCCGCACGATGAAGGTGAACAGGATGATGGTCCAGCCATAGTTTTGCAGCAGGGTGTAGATCCAGTGCATGCAAAAACCCAGTGGGACCGCAAGGATACGAAAAATGTCCAGCATGTCTTTTCCTCCTGCCGCGATGCGCCGCGCGGCGTTCGTATTATTTTATTTTGAAGTAAAACCGCTTTTAAGGGCAGTTTTTCCTTATTCCTCGCCCGGCTGTGCGCAGATACTTTTTCAGCGGACGGAAAAACCAACGGAGTGTGGAACGAGGGGATGGAAAGCCGGTGGCCAACAAATGGGCCGGCGCGGCCGGGTGGCAAACCAGCCGGTGGGGGTATATAGGAGGGGTTTTCGATGGTACTTCCCTGCCCTATTTGTTTCCTTTAGTGGATTTGGGTTTTTGTTCTTTGCAATTTAATGGGATTTATTCGGGATTTATTTTGGGGGGTAATCGCTATTTTTCGCGGTAAATTTGCCGCTCGGGGTTTTTCCAGTGGCCTTTGGGCGGGGGCGGGTCGTACCCGACCTTACCAAAAGGGTTGCACCGCAACAGCCGCCAGGTGCCAAGCAGTACCCCCTTGGCGCTGCCGTGAATTTCAATAGCCTGCATGGCGTATTCCGAACAGGTGGGAGTGAAGCGGCAGTTCTTGCCCAGGTGCGGAGAAATGTATTTTTTGTAGCCGCGCAGCAGGGCCAACAGTATTTTTTTCATAGTGTTTTCGGGGGTATGGTGGGATGTGCGGCATCGTTTGATTTTGGGTGCGTTGCCGAAGATGGGCTCTGTGGCAGGGTGGGCAGGCCGGCCTGGCTGAACAGGCGGCGCAGGGTGACGGCCAGCTGGGTGCTTTTCAGGCGCGGGGTTTGGCCGCGCGCCACCAGCACCAGGTCTATGCCGCCGATATCCACCGGAAGCACCTGGAACAGCGCGTGGCGAATGACCCGGCGGGCACGGTTCCGCTGTACGGCGTTGCCGATTTTTTTGCTGCAGGTGATGCCCACGCGGGTGGTGCCCGCACGGTTTTTATTGATATACAAAACCACCTGTGGGTGCACGATGTTTTTTCCACGGCGGTAAGCACGGCCAAAGTCATTGTTGCGGGTGATGGGATGGTAGCGCATGGTGGGATTCCTTTACTGTATGATTCTTCCCTGAAAAAATGGCGACGGCTGACGAATGGGATATATTTCTTCCGTATGCCTTATGCAACATGTTTCGCGGCCGCCGGTAGGCTATCATCCTTTTTCTCTTGGGGAGAGCCGCGGCGTATTAAATCGTTCTCATCTTCTGCCTTTGAAAAAGAAATACTCCACAAAAAAAAAAGAGGCCCCCGCTGTGATGCGTGGCCTCCTCACGTCCTCTGGAAAGGCGCCGGCGGGGCAACCGTGCAAGGCTGCCTGCCGAAGTGGATGGCGGAAAGGTTCCGGGATGGTTTCGTCTTGCGTCCGCCGGCAAAACGAAATGGATGCGGCGCCTTTGCTTAGACTGTGGTTACCTTGGCACGGCCTTTTTGGCGGCGGGCCTTGATGACCGCGCGGCCGCCACGGGTGCGCATGCGGCTGAGGAAGCCATGCTCCCGGGTGCGTTGCCGTTTTTTCGGCTGGAATGTTCTTTTCATTTCTGTTGTCCCTCCATCGATCAGCCCACGAAACACGGGCGCTCTTATTGTTCGAACGCCCAGCTGAGACACAGGGCAATCCTACGAGTGTTAAGTATACAGCAGGGGCGTTTCGCTTGTCAAGGTTTTGGCAGTATCTATTTGCCCCAAAAGTCGATTTTAGGGGGCAATGGCTGGCAATGAGGGGACATTATAATACTATTATATAAAGGACGCTGTTTCGGTTGCCATGGGGGGTGGTTTTGTGCTATAATTCTAACAAAGCAAATGGGCGCGGACGGTGTGCCGGCTGCTGGGTTTTTGTTGGTAAAAAATCCCGAATTATGGGATTTTTTCTTTGTTGATTCGCTCTTTATTTTGTATTAGGGTGTGTGTGCGGTGGATTCGTTTGTGGAGATCTTTGCGGGTGTAAAGGAATATTGTAAAGAACGGGTGGCACCGGCTACCTATGATCTTTTTATTGCGGACCTGGCGCCGGTTTCGTTTGAAAACGGGGTGGCGAAGCTGCGGGTGCGCAGCGAGTTTGTGCGCGGGGTGCTGGAAGAAAGATATATGCCGATGCTGGCAGAGGGATTCCAGGGGCTTTTGGGGTTCACCGTGACGGTGGAGCTGGTGGTAGAGGAAGAAAAACAGGCCGAGACCCCGGTTTTGTCCGGCGGCAGTTATGACTATACGTTTGAAAATTTTATTGTGGGGCAGAACAATAAATTTGCCCACGCGGCGGCACTGAGCGTGGCGGCCAACCCTTCCCATTCCTGGAACCCGCTGTTTATATATGGGGCGTCTGGCCTGGGCAAGACCCACCTGCTGTTTGCCATTCAGTATGAAATAGCCAAAAACCACCCGGATTATAAAATATCGTATGTGGACGGCGACCGGTTTACCAACGAGATTATTACCGCGATACAGGAAAAGCGCATGACCGAGTTTCACGACAAGTACCGCACGGCGGATGTTTTGCTGGTGGATGACGTGCAGTTTATTGGCGGGAAAGAATCTACTCAAGAGGAATTTTTTCATACATTCAACACGTTGTATAATTCCGGCAAGCAGATTGTACTGGCCAGTGACCGGCCGCCAAAGGAGATTCGCAGCCTGGACGAGCGGCTGCGGACCCGGTTTGAGTGGGGGCTGACCGCGGATATCCAGCCGCCGGATTTTGAGACGCGGGTGGCGATTATTCGCCGGAAGGCCGCTCTTTTAAACCTGGATATTCCGGATGACGTGGCGGATTTTATTGCGAACCATTTGAAGAACAATATCCGCCAGCTGGAAGGTACCGTGAAAAAGCTGAACGCCTATTACCTTCTGGAAGGGATTCAGCCGGTGATAGGCGCTGCGCAGAATGCGATTAAGGATATTTTGAACGAGACGCAACCGCTGCCGGTTACGATTGAAAAGATTACCAGCGAGGTGGCACGCACCTATAACGTGACCACCGAGGATATTCGCAGCCGGAAGCGGGTGGCCAGCGTGAGCACCGCGCGCATGGTGGCCATGTATTGCGTACGGGAGATTACCGGTATCAGTATGGAGGAAATAGGCTCGGAATTTGGCGGGCGGGACCATTCCACCGTGGTGTATGCGTGTAATACCATTGCAAAGCGGCTGAAAACCGATACCCATATGCGCGAAACGGTGGAGGATATCATCAAGAATGTGCGCAGCTGATGGGGAGAGTTTTCCGTGACAAGTTTCCACGAAGTTTTGAACAGTTAACAAAGAAGTTTGCGTGGGTTTTAACAGTGTGGTGAAGGGGAGGAAGTTTCCCCGAAAGTTTCCACGGGTTTTTAGGAAGAACGTGCGTGTGTTTTTGCCAGCACGCTGCGGAAAACGGAAGGTTTCAACATATTAACGGTGCCTACTAGTACTACTAGTAAAGAAAAGAGAAGATTGTTTTTTTGAAGAAATGGAAGAAAGAAACTTTTGAAAGAGGACGGGGGATACCAAATGAAATTTACCTGTGAGAAGAAACTGTTGGCGGATGCGGTGGCGGGTGTTTCGCGCGCGGTGACGCCGTCTTCCTCGGTGCCGGTGTTGCAGGGGATTTTGGTGAAGGCGGATGGGTTTAAGCTGGAATTGACCGGGTATGACCTGGAGATGGCGATAACCACCACGCTGGAGGCGAATGTGACCGAGGCGGGGGAGATTGTTCTGCCGGCAAAATTGTTTGGTGACATGCTGCGCAGCCTGGCCGCCGAAGAGGTACAGATAGAGAGCAATGAGGCCCTGGCGGTGCATATAAAAAGTGGGATAACGGAATATGACCTGATGGGCATGAATGCGGCAGATTTCCCGGAACTGCCGGAAGCGGGCGCCGACCGGGCGTTTGACATAGACGCGGCGGAGCTGGCCGGGATGGTGGGGACGACGTTGTACGCGGTTTCTACTGATGATAAAAAACCGGCGCATACCGGCGAACTGTTTGCAATAGAGCCGGGGGAAGTGACCATTGTGGCGCTGGACGGGTTCCGCCTGGCGATAACCAAGCATCCGGTGGTGACCGACCGGGATATTAGCGTGGTGGTGCCGGCCAAAACCGCGGCGGAAGCGGCGCGGCTGATGGGGGACAGCGGGGAAACCATACGGGTGGATGCAAACCGCCGGTATGTGGTGTTTTCCAATGGAAAGTACACGGTGATGAGCCGGCTGATAGAGGGAGAATTCCTGAACTACAAGACGGTGGTACCGGAGGGGTATAAGACCCGCGTGATTGTAGACGTGCCGGTGTTTGAAAAGGCGATAGAGCGCAGCAGCGTGATTATTACCGAGCGGCTGAAAAACCCGCTGCGGCTGAAGTTTGAGGAAGGCGGGATTGATATCCGCTGCCAGACACCGCTGGGCAAGGTGAGTGACCGTGTGGAGGCCCAGGTGGAAGGGGACGAAGTGGAGATAGGGTTTAACTACCGGTATCTGCTGGACGCGCTGCGGTATTCCGGGTGTGACATGGTGGTGATGGAGATTTCGGGGCCGCTGTCTCCGGTGAAGATATTGCCGGCGGAGGGGGACGATTTCTTATTCCTGGTGCTGCCGGTGAGGTTTAAAAATGACTGAGGTGGCCATTACCACGCCGTTTATTAAGCTGGATTCTTTTTTGAAGTTTGCGGGTGCGTGCGAAACCGGCGGCGAAGCCAAGGACGCGGTGCAAAGCGGGCTGGTTACCGTGAACGGCGAGGTGTGCCTGCAACGCGGAAAAAAGCTGGTGGCGGGCGACGTGGTGGTGCTGGACGGAGAAAAATACGAGGTGGCGGCAAGGTGACACTGGAACGGTTGGTGGTGGAAAACTGCCGGAATATTCGGGAGGCCACCCTGGCGCCGGACGAAAAGCTGACGGTGATTGCCGGGCAAAACGGACAGGGGAAAACAAACCTGCTGGAATGTGTGTGGCTGCTGACCGGTTCGCGCAGTTTCCGGGGTGCGAAGGATATGGAACTGGTGCGCGAGGGGGAGGCCTTCGGAAAAATAGAAGGTAAAATAACCAAAAATGGGCGGGAAAACCGGATTGAACTATTGATAGAAGGGGCCGAGGGTGCGCGGCGCGGCCGGTTTGCGAAAGTGAACGACGTGGACTATGGCCGGGCAGGGGGCATTGCCGGGGTGTTTTGCGCGGTGGTGTTCGAGCCGGGGCACCTGAACCTGGTGAAGGGCGGGCCGGAAGGCCGCCGCCGGTTTTTGGATGCGGCGCTGTGCCAGCTGTATCCGGGATATCTGGCTATTTTGCGGCGGTTTTCCCGGGTGTTGACCCAGCGCAACGCCCTTTTAAAGAAATACCATGAGACGGCAGATGCCGCAGGGCTGCTGGATGTGTTTGATACCGAGATGGCCGGGTGCGGGGAAGAAATATCCCGCCGGAGGGCTGAATACCTGGACCAGATGGCACCGGCTGCCGAGGGGTTTTACCGCGAACTGGCCGGCGGCGCCGAGGAAATGCAGATGCGGTACCTGCCGTGCTGTGACGGCGGCGCGTTACCGGAGCTATTGCAGCGGGCGCGCACAGCGGATATCCGGGCGGGGTTTTCCACCGCCGGGCCGCACCGGGAAGATTTTGACGTGCAGATAGGCGCGCGCAGCGCCCGGGTATTTGGCAGCCAGGGACAGCAGCGCAGCGCGGTGCTGAGCCTGAAACTGGCGGAGGCCAGCGTGGCGGAGGCGGTGACCGGGGAACACCCGGTGATGCTGCTGGACGACGTGCTGAGCGAGCTGGACGAAAGCCGGCAAGCGTACCTGCTGGGCCGGATGGACGGCAAACAAAGCGTGGTGACCACCTGTGACGCGTCGGCGTTTGCGCGCACGGCGGGGCTGGTGGTGCAGGTGCAGGAAGGCCGGATTTTGGTGTAGGGTTTGTTGATTGCCAGGGTTACGACGCCGACATTTTGCCAGGATAGCATGATGAGGGGTAGCCTTTTGAAAGAAGGAGACCCAGAGGACCGCGGTGCCGGGGAAGGACAGCCGAGCGCCGGACCAAAGAAAAACGGAAAACTGGCCGGGGACACGGAAAGACGCCACAGGAGGCCGGACGGCGAAAAGCCACCGGCGAAGGAGACAAAAATGTATTTACACCTGGGGCAGGAAACCGTGGTGAATACCCGCGAAGTGGTGGGGCTGTTTGACCTGGACACCACCAGCGTGTCGAAAAAAACGCGGGAGTTTTTGGCCAAGGCGGAGAAGGATGGCCGGGTGGTGAATGTATCCACCGAACTGCCAAAAAGTTTCGCGGTGATGGCCGGGGAAAAAAGAATAGTGTACATTAGCCAGCTGGCCCCGGGGACGCTGAAAAAGCGGGTGGACAAGGAACGGGGATGAGCGGCGGAAGCGGACGGGAATGCGGAAACAGCGGCGATATATGGAACGAAAACCCCAAGAAATAAATGCCGGTTTAATGGCAATTTAATACGGAACAAATAGCAACAAAAGAGCAGATAAAAAGAAATGTCTTTAGATAGAAGGGAAAACCAATGGCAGACGAAAAAGTGCAGAACATGCAGGCAAACGAATATGACGGCAGCCAGATTCAGGTGCTGGAAGGACTGGAGGCGGTACGCAAACGGCCGGGAATGTATATTGGTTCCACCGGGCCGCGCGGGCTGCACCACTGTGTATATGAGATTGTGGACAACGCCATAGATGAGGCGCTGGCTGGGTTTTGCGACCACATAGAGGTGACCATCAAGGATGGGAACATTATGGAGGTGGTGGACAACGGCCGTGGGATCCCGGTGGGGATTCAGCCGAAGGTGGGCAAGCCCGCCGTGACGGTGGTGTTTACCATGCTGCACGCGGGTGGTAAGTTTGGCGGCGATAATTCCGGGTATAAAGTGGCCGGCGGCCTGCATGGCGTGGGCGCGTCGGTGGTGAACGCGCTGTCTGAGTGGCTGACGGTGGAGGTATTGACCGGGGGTACGGCGTATTCCCAGAGCTTCCACCGCGGGCTGGAGGACGGGGCGCTGAAGGAAATGGGGCCCACCAACCAGCAGGGGACCATTGTGCGGTGGAAGGCCGACGACGAGATTTTTGAAGAGACGGTGTATGATTATGATACGCTGCTGACCCGGTTGCGCGAACAGGCGTTTTTGAACGCCGGGGTACGCATTACGCTGACCGACGAGCGCCCGGGGCAGGAACAGGCGAAGTCCATGCTGTACGAGGGGGGCATTCGCAGCTTTGTGGAGCATATTCACAAGCGGCGTTCGCTGACAGTGCTGCATGAAGAGGTTATTTATTTCGAGACCAAGGTGGGCGAAAACATTGCCGAGGTGGCGCTGCAGTACAACGACAGCTACAACGAGCTGCTGTTAAGCTTTGCGAACAACATCCACACGCCGGATGGCGGGACCCACGAGCAGGGGTTCAAGGTGGGCATTACCCGCGCATTTAATGATTTTGGGCGCGAAAAAGGGTATATCAAGGAAAAGGAAGAAAACCTGCAGGGTAACGACGTGCGCGAAGGCATGACGGCGATTATCAGCGTGAAGCTGTGCGACGCGCAGTTTGAGGGGCAGACCAAGGCGAAGCTGGGCAACACCGAGATGCGCGGCATTGTGGAAGGACTGGTGTACGACAAGCTGAAGGAGTTTTTTGAGGAAAACCCGGCGGTGGCGAAAACCATTTACGACAAGGCGCTGTCTGCCGCGCGGGCGCGTGAAGCCGCCAAAAAAGCGCGCGAGCTGGTACGGCGCAAGACGGTGATGGAAAACAACCGCATGCCCGGCAAGCTGACCGACTGCCGCGACCGCGACCCGTCCAAGACCGAACTGTACATCGTGGAGGGTGACTCGGCGGGGGGCACGGCGAAGCAGGGGCGGGATTCCACCATCCAGGCGATTTTGCCGCTGTGGGGCAAGATGCTGAACGTGGAAAAGGCGAGGCTGGACAGGGTATATGGCAACGAGAAGCTGATGCCGGTGGTGATGGCGCTGGGCTGTGGCATAGGCGAAGAGTTTGACCTGGAAAAGCTGCGGTACCACAAGGTTTTCATTATGGCGGACGCCGACGTGGACGGCAGCCATATTTGCACCTTGTTGCTGACCTTCTTTTTCCGGTTTATGCGGCCGCTGATAGACGCGGGGCATGTGTATGTGGCGCAGCCGCCGCTGTATAAGCTGCAAAAAGGCAAGGATGTACGGTATGCGTATACCGACGAAGAGATGAGCCGCCTGTCCGCCGAAATGAGCGAGCCGAAGGTGAGCCGGTACAAGGGCCTGGGCGAAATGAATGCCGAACAGCTGTGGGAAACCACCATGAACCCCGAGAACCGCATGATTGTGCAGATATCGGTGGATGACGCCGAGCTGGCGGACGAGACGTTTACCATATTGATGGGGGACAAGGTGGAACCGCGGCGGGAGTTTATTGAGACCAACGCGAAGTATGTGAAGCATTTGGATGTGTGAGCGTGCGCCGGTGGGATGCGACAGGAAAAGCCGGTTTCCCGTGGTGTTGCGAAGTATTTAATGGGATTTAAATCCCATTAAATTTAGAATTAAAAGCATGTATTTCATTCCGTGGTCGATTTATGGGAAAAGGGTTCCATCACTCCAGTCGACGATGTAGAACAAAACCGTAAATATACCGCTAACGCGATATATTTACACGGCCGGTTCGGCCGTGACATGCAAAGCGATGGAGCTATTTTGAGTTAATTTCACTATAAAAACGGGTGGCCTGTGGACCAAAAAGGCGACCAGCAGAGAGGAACGCGCCGTAGATGGAACAAGACAGAAAAGTATTTGTGGAAGCATATCCAAACGCTACGCTGATTGTGCGGGATATCGAGAAAGAGATGAAGGATAGCTTTCTGGATTATTCGATGAGCGTGATTGTGGCGCGGGCGCTGCCGGACGTGCGCGACGGGCTGAAGCCGGTGCACCGGCGTATTTTGTATACCATGTACGAGCGTGGAAACGACCCGTCCCACCCCACCCGCAAGAGCGCGGATACCGTGGGTTCGGTGCTGGGCAGCTATCACCCGCACGGCGACGCGTCGGTATATGACGCCATGGTGCGCTTGGCACAGGATTTTTCCATGCGGTACCCGCTGGTGGAAGGGCAGGGCAACTTCGGCAGCGTGGACGGCGACCCGCCCGCGGCCTACCGGTATACCGAGGCGCGCATGAGCCGTATGGCGGTGGCGATGCTGGATGATATCGAAAAAGAAACGGTGGATTTTGTACCAAACTTTGATGAATCGAAAAAAGAGCCGAGCGTGCTGCCGGCGCGGTACCCGAACCTGCTGGTGAACGGGTCTACCGGTATTGCCGTGGGCATGGCCACCAATATTCCGCCGCACAACCTGTGCGAAGTGATTGACGGGGTATTGGCGGTGATAGAGGACCCGGAGATAGAGCTGGCCGGGCTGATGGAACACGTGAAGGGGCCGGACTTCCCCACCGGCGGCATTATTATGGGGCGCAGCGGCATTCGTTCCGCGTATGCCACCGGGCGCGGCAAGGTGATTCTGCGCGGGCGCGCGGAAATAGAAGAAATGAAAAATGGCCGGTTCCAGATTATTGTCACCGAGATTCCGTATATGGTGAATAAATCGAAACTGCTGCAGGACATTGACCGGTTGGTGAAGGAAAAACGCATTGAGGGCATCAGCGACATAAACGACGAGAGCAGCCGCAAAGGCATGCGTATCGTGATAGAGGTGCGCAAGGACGCAAACCCGCAGGTGGTGCTGAACCAGCTGTATCACATGACCCAGCTGCAGGATACCGTTGGGGTGATTATGCTGGCGCTGGACAAGGGCGAACCCAAGGTGATGGACCTGAAAACCATGCTGGTGCGGTATTTGGAGTTCCAGAGCCAGGTGATACGCCGGCGGACCGAGTTTGAACTGAAAAAGGCGCAGGACCGCGCGCATATTCTGGACGGGTTGCGCCGGGCGATTGATATTGTGGACGAGGTGATAGCGACCATCCGCGCGACCAAGGGCGGCAGCCCCGAGGCGAAAAAGGCCATCATGGAGAAGTTTGACTTTGATGACCCGCAGGCGGCGGCGATTGTGGCGTTCCGGCTGGGACAGCTGGCCGGGCTGGAGATAGAAAAAATAGAGAATGAATTTGCCGAGCTGACCGCAAAGATTGCCGAGTGGAGCGCCATTTTGATGGACGAAGAGAAGGTGCTGGCGGTGGTGAGCGAGGAGCTGCTGGCGCTGCGGGAAAAATTTGGCGACGAGCGGCGCACCGAGATTGCGGCGATATCCGGCGAAGTGGACATAGAGGATTTGATTCCGGAGGAGCAGTGTGTGTTCACGCTGACCCACGCGGGGTATATTAAGCGCATTCCGCTGGCGGAGTACCACAGCCAGCGGCGTGGCGGGCGCGGGGTGACCGGGCTTGCGCGCAAGGAAGAGGATTTTGTGGAGGAGCTGTTTATTGGCTCCAGCCATGACTTTGTGCTGTTCCTGACCGACCGGGGCCGCGCCTACCGCCTGAAAGGGTACCAGGTGTATGAAGGCAGCCGCGCGTCCAAGGGGACCAACATAGTGAACCTGCTGCAGCTGCAGAACGGCGAAAAGGTCATTCGCATGCTGCGGGTGGAGGCCGGAAGCGAGGAAGGGTACCTGAGTATGGTGACCCGGAACGGGCTGATTAAACGTTCAAAACTGGCGGATTACCGCAATATTCGCAAGAGCGGGCTGATTGCCATACGGCTGGAGGAAGAGGACGCGCTGGCGTGGGCGCGCATTACCACCGGCGAGGATGAGCTGATGGTGGCGACGCACAAGGGCCGGGCGATACGCTTTGTCGAGAGCGCTGCCCGTGTGCTGGGACGCGCGTCCCGCGGGGTGCGGGCGATTCGCCTGGCGGAGGATGATTTTGTGGTAGGGGTGTCTATCCTGCGGGAGGGCGCCACCCTGATGACGGTGAGCGAAGAAGGCAAGGGCCGGCGCAGCCGGATAGAGGATTACCGCATACAGAACCGTGGCGGCAAGGGGATATTGAACTACCGTGGCGGCAATGTGGCGGCGGTGAAGGTACTGGATGAAACCGACGATATTATTTTGATCTCGATGGAAGGGGTCATTATTCGCATGCACGCGGCGGATGTGAATGTGCAGAGCCGGTATGGCAGCGGCGTGCGGGTGATGCGGCTGGCCGAAGGGGACAAGGTGGTGACCATGGCCCGCACCGAGCACAGCGAGGAAGAAGAAATTGCCAAGCCGGAGGCAGAAGACGAAGAAGAGCTGAGCGCCGAGGAGCTGGCACGGCTGGAGGCAGAGGACGCAGACAGCGGCGAGGACGAGGCGGCGGAGGATGACGAAGCCGACGATGGCGCCGAGGAGGCGGACGGCGAGGAAGACGGGGCAGAGGACGAAGAAGATAGTGAATGAGCAGGGAAAGAACCTGGAAACACAGTGACAATGTCGTACGAAGCCATATAATAACAGTCGCTATTCTTTTGGTTTCCAATAAAATCTGCGCATTGCACTTAAAGCGAATGCGCAGGACCGTTTGGGCCGTGGGCTTTCAAACAAACGGAACGGATGGGAAGGGGTTCCATGATGAAAAAATATCGCCGGGCGGGGGTATGTGCTGCCCGGCGATATCGATTTTTAGACAAAGGTAGAGGGGCGCTGTCCACAGATGGTTCCGTCACGTTTGGGACAACCACGGATGGCTAAAAAAAGAACCGGTGAAGAGCGGGAAGATACAGAACATGGTGGCAAAGCGGGTGTGTTTGCCGGAAGAAAATGCGTGTGGCGGTGGCCGCAAGAAGAACACGAATAGATACGTAATAACGAAATAATTTTTAGGGTTGCGGGGCAGAAAAAACGCAATTAAATAGAAGATAAATGGATGTATATAAACACGCAGAGGTGTGGCAGCGATGCCGCCGGGAAAGGAGCCGACAATGACAGGCGATGTGAAAACAACGAGTGCGGCAGAGACGCAGGATGTGGTGGAACAAGAAGCGATGGCCGTACCGGGTGGGCGAAATGTGTTCCGCATAACGGCCGGGGTGCTGTATGGTGTGTACGCGCTTTTCCAGGTATTTATCAATATTTATTGTATGCAGGTTTCGCTGTTTGGCATACCGGGCGCGCTGCAGATGGAAATGCTGTTTATGCTGGGGGCCGCGGGCATGGCGCTGTGGATGTTTTCCAGTGACAAGGAGCTGTCCAGTGGTGCGCGGCGGGTGGTGGTGGCCGTTACCGCGCTGGTGGTGGTGTTTGAGCTGCTGACCTATCAGATACAAACGACGCTGCTGCTGAGCCAGGTGGCTAGCCTGAGCGCGTATGGCACCGACAGCTTTTATTATGCGCTGGTGGGTTTTTTGGAAAAACCTATCTGGCGGTTTGTGGTGCTGCTGGGGCGCATGTTGCTGCTGGTTTTGGCGGCGTTTTTCGCGATGAACCCGGCGATGGGCGACGGCGTGGACGAAGGCGCCGAGAACGACGAGGGCCAGGATGGCGACGAAGGCGGTAGCGATATAGATGCCGCCGGCGCCAAAGCGAAAAAAGAAAAGAAAGAAAAACCGGCGGGAAAAGCAGAGGCAGAAAAGGAATAAAACGATAGGGTTTACGCCGCCGTGGGGTTTGCCGACGAGGGCGCGGCGCGGTGGTGGTGTGAAAAAAAGATAGTAACTAAAGGAATGACCCCGGCACAAACGCTCGCCACTATCTCGGCGGGCTTTTGTGCCGGGGTTGTTTTGTATGTGGGGTATTAGGGGTTACGGCAACAGGAAATAAATGATGGGAAAATCAGCAAATATTGATAAACGATAAAAAATGCTTGCAATTCAATAAATTCCTTGCTATAATGGGCGCAGGAAATGGATTGGCTGTATGGCCGGGAAAATGCCACGGACGCGAAAGGTGGAGGACGGTGTATGTGGAATAAACAGCGGTCGCTGCTGCTGAGCAAGATTGCGGTAATACTGTTTATGGTGCTGCTGCTGGTGCTATTGGTGGCGGCGCCCTGGCTGGCTATGTGGTTTGGGCCGCGGCTGGGGTTTTGGCTGGGGCCATGGCTGGGGCTGGGGGCTATTTCTTCTGTGTATGTGACGCAGCCGTCCTTCTTTTTGGCAACGATATATACGGGCGGCGTGGCGGCGGCCGGGGTGCTGGTTTATTTATATCGGTTTTTAAATAACCTGGGAAAGGGAGCGGTGTTCACCAAGCAAAACGTAAGCTTTTTGCGGCGGATTTCCTGGTTTTGCTTTGCGGGGGCGGCTATCGCGTTTATTTCCGGGTTTTATTATATTCCATGGTTTATTGTTGCGTTGGCTGGGGCCATGCTGGCGCTGCTGATGCGGGTGGTGAAGAACCTGCTGGCAGAGGCGGTGGCGCTGAAGGAAGAAAATGATTTTACGATATAGAGTATGCCGCGGTATGTGGCAGCTGGTGCTGTTGTATAGGATACCGGTGAAAGGAGGAAAGAGATGCCGATTGTAGTGAACCTGGATGTTGTGATGGCGCAGCACAAGATTTCCTCCGGGGAGCTGGCGGAGGCGGTTGGCATTAGCCAGGCAAATCTTTCCATATTAAAAACAGGTAAGGCAAAGGCCGTGCGGTTTTCCACGCTGGAGGCGATATGCGAGGCGCTGCAGTGCCAGCCGGGGGATATTTTGGAATACCGGCCGGGCACACTGAGCGCGGAAAATAAATGGGGATTAAATGAAGAATAAATAGGTGCTTTGGACGCGAAAGTGACCGAGCAAATGCGAAAGAAAAAGTGCACGCGGGTTGCGTGGCGCTGGGTTTGTTGTACCTTTTTTGTCGGATGGGATAGGAGATGGGAGCAACATGCGCGGGCCACGCAGTGGAGGAATGTCGGAGATGATTTAAAGCATATATTTTAGAAAATAAAAAGTGAAACAGCGGTGTAAAAATGAAGGATTCAAACATGATGGGGAAAATGGCCCCGCCCTTAGAAAGTGCACCCAAAAATGAAGAAATGGCGGTAAAAGAGATGGATGAGAAAGGGAAAAGCCCGGCGGCGCCGATGCCGCATGAACTGACGGCGGCCCCCACGCGAAACAGCGTAGCGGGACTGGTTACACACGTGCCGGCGGCGTCGCCCGCGGAAACCCCTGCCGCGTTGGCCACAGGTGAGGCGGCTGTGCCGGTAGCCGGACAGGCCATGGCAGCGGAACAAAGTACGGCGCCGCCGGCCGGGGCACAGCCGCAGGCAGCACCGTATGATACAACGCAACCTGCGGTGCCAGTGGGCAGTACAAGCGCTGGGTGGAACAATGGATATGGGTACGGCAATGGGTATGGATATGGCTATGCTTTTACACCGGCAAAACCAAAGGAAAAGGAACCATTCACCGCAACGCTGGCGGATGCGCTGTTTGCCGTTTGGTGTGTTGTGCTGGGGTTTTTGTTTATGCGCTGGCTGTTTTTCAGTGAGATGCAGGGCTGGGGCGTGACAGCGTTTACAGTGTTGTTTGCGGGGTCGGTTTTGTTGTATTGCTATGCAAAGAATATTCGGCCGAGCAAAGCCAGCTGGTTTTGGTTTGCCATTTTGCTGCTGACCGGCGGGGTGTACTGTTTGTGGCCGGCGGGGTCCATGGGTGGGTGGCAGGGGCTGCTGCTGTTTTTTACGGCGGTGTACTGGTGTGGCAGCCTGTTTGGTACGCTGATAGCCGGCAAAACGGGCAACTATATGATACTGGACGGAATCAACCTGTTTTTTGTGGTGCCGTTTCGGAATTTTGCCGCGATGGTGCTGGGGGTGATGGGATTTTCCAAAGGAGAAAAAACCCCGGAAAAGACGCTGAGAAACAAGCGGATTTTGTATGCGCTGGCGGGGGTACTGGCATTTTTGGTGGTGCTGCCGCTGCTGATGAGCCAGCTGTTGGCGGCGGATACCGGTGGGTTTGCCAGTGTTTTGCAAAATGTGGGGAATGTGTTTGCCAAACTGTTTCGGGGGCCTGTTTGGGTGTATGTTGTCCAGTTTATGCTGGGGATTCCGGTGGCGTTTTACCTGTGTGGACTGGTGGCGGGGAGCGCCCACAAACGCTATTTGGGGGCGTTTGATGCGAAAAAGGTGCAAAAAGGTGTGGAACACCTGCGGGTGATTCCGCTGGCGACCTTGATTACGGTTTTGTTTTTGGTATCGGGGCTGTATGTGGTGTTTGTGGGCAGCCAGATCCCGTATTTCTTCTCGGCGTTCGTGGGGGTGCGGCCGGCAGAATATGCGGTGTACTCTGAATATGCGCGGGAAGGGTTTTTTGAAATGTGCTGGGTTGCGGCGATTAACCTGTCGCTGCTGGCGTTCAGCAATATTTTTGGGCGAACGATGCGGAAAGATTCGAAGCCTCTACGGCTGGCAAACATAGTGCTGTGCGGTATGACGCTGCTGCTGATAGCGACCGCGTTCAGCAAGATGGGGCTGTATATTTCGGCCCAGGGGCTGACGCCAAAGCGGGTGATGACCTGTGTGTTTATGGTTTTTTTGGCAGCGGTGTGCGTGGCGGTGATTGTGCTGCAGTTCCGCGCGTTTTCCATTCTGCGGTTTTCCGCGGTGGTGGGGGTCGGGCTACTGTGCGCGCTGTGCCTGTGCAACCTGGACGGGATGGTGCTGCGGTACAACGCCGCAAGGTATATGAACGGCAGTTTGCCCAGTTTTGATACGACGATTGTGGGACGGTCGTTGCCCAATGGGGTGTTCACCGCGCTGGAAGTGTATGAACAAGAGGAAAATGAGGAAGCCAGGACCGAACTGGGCCGGGTGATTTATGATGGAACGCGGGAGGCGTGGTGGGTGGCGGAGGACAGCGAAAGCGGCAGCAGGGACACGGTGCTGTATGCGCGGATGCGGGCGGACGCACGGCTGGCACAGATACGGGAGGAGGAGAAAACGAGGTAAGCTGGACGGCAGGGAACCGTGCATAAATAAAGCGATATATAGAGTGTTTATATTGTTGAACCCAAGAAGGAAATAATATTTTTAATAAGAAAAATAAATAGCGGTTTAATACTGAAAAATGCAAAGAAAGGATGCTGATGAAGAAAATTCACGGATGGTATGCGGCGGCATTTTTTGCGCTGCTGGCGGTGGAGGTTTGCATTGCGCTGTTTGTGCACGATGCCTTTGTGCGGCCGTATGTGGGCGACGTGCTGGTGGTGGTTTTGCTGTATTGTTTCTGGCGCATTTTTTTGCCGCCGTACCGGTGGCTGCCGGCAGCTGTTTTTGCGGTTGCCGTGGCGGTGGAGGTTTCGCAGTATTTTCATTTGGTGGAGGTGCTGGGTCTTGACGGCAACCGGTTTTTTCTGACGATACTGGGGAACGCCTTTTCGTGGGGGGACATGGGATGCTATGCGGTGGGGTGCGCGCTGGCGGCGCTGTGGCAGTGGGGTGAGGGCAGGGTGACGGTAAAAAAGCGACAACAAAAATGACGGACAAAAAGGAGAAATAAAGAATGGAAACAAACAGGGAAAATGCACAGGTGGCATATGGCGGGGTGACACAGGGACAGTGGAATGCGCCGGGAGCCGAAGGTGGGGGTGCGATGGCGCGGGGGAGCGTGCCGGGCGGGATGCCCGTAACGACAGCCGGGCACCCGCAAAAACAGGGGTTGGCATTGGGAATTTCCGCTGGCGTGATGGGCGTGGCGATGATTGGCCTGTTTCCGGTGGTGTTTTTTATGGCGTTGTTCGCAGGGGAGTATATATTTCTTGTGTATGGTGGGTGTACATTGGCGGCGGGGTTGGGGCTGGGGCTGGGAATTGCGGGGCTGGTGCGCGCGGCAAAGGCACGCCGCGGCACGCAGGGCGCACCAGCCGGGGGAAATACCATCGCGTTTATACTCAGTATGATATCGGTGTTTGTTTGTGCCATTAGCATGCTGGTATATGGCGCAATTCTGGGGTTTTATCTTTTCGCGATGTATGGGATAGGGGAGAGGCTGGTGTATATGATGTGATGTGTGCTGTTTGCGGTTTCAATGACACGCGCGTGCGGTAATATTGTCCGGGGAATAAAGCAGAAGAAAACAACCGCGGCCGTTTCGCGGCTGCGGTTGTCCTATCATTTAATAGGAATTAAAGTTGATTTAATTTGGGTTAAATTGGGAGAATGGTTCAAAGCATTTTAAAGGGCGCCGGTGTCCCGCAGCAGTTTTATTTTTAAAAGCGCGGCCACGGTTTTGGCATCGGTGATGCGGCCGTCCAGTACCATGTCCACCGCGGTGGACAGCGGCAGCCACAGGACATCCAGGAACTCGTCTACATCCAGCTGCTGGCCGGCGGCGGACAGGCCGGTGGCCAAAAACAGGTAGATGACCTCGGTGCAATAGGCGCAGGTGGGAATGATGCTGCCGAGGTCGGTGATGGCGGCGGCGGTGCAGCCGGCTTCCTCGCGCAGTTCGCGCGCGGCGGTGGCCAGGGGGGCTTCGCCGGGTTCGATTTTGCCGGCGGGGATCTCCAGCAGTTCGCGGTTTTGGGCATAGCGGTACTGGCGCACCAGGGCTATTTCGCCGTTTTCGTTCAGCGCCACAATGCCGGCGCCGCCGGTGTGGTGAACCACCTCGCGCTGGGCGGTATTGCCGTTTTCCAGGCGGACGTTGTCCAGCGTGACGCGGAACACCTTGCCGGAAAAGATTTCTGTGGAGGAAAGCTGTTGTTCAGTATGTAGGGGCATGGACGGTCTCCTTTTGCTGTTTAATAAAAAATTTGATTGGCAACAAAGCGAGAGTTGTGCAAAAGGTATCTTTATCAGGATGAGAACAGGATGTACCCGGTGGGCGATGCACTGGCGGGGTATTTGACGGTGGGGTAAGCGCGTGGGTTCTGCCCGGCCGCAGGCCGCCGGGGGCCCCGCGCAGCGGGGAGACCGGCCCCGGCGCGCGTGGCGCGACGGGCCTGTCCCGGGCGGCAGCCCGGGACAGGGGCCTGCGGCCGGCCGTAAGCGGGACAGCCAAGGAGGTGTTTTGTGCTGTGGCCCGGCAGGGGCCGGAAAGTACAAGCAAAGAGTAATTTTATAGTATGCTTTTGGCGCTGGGCTTGTCAAATGCGGGTGGGACCCGTTTGTGGCAGGAACAGCGCCGGTTTTTTGGGCGGGAAGAGGGGTTTTGGTGTCGAGCGGTTTCCCTTGCACTTGTCTTGCTGAAATGTTAGAATAATAACGAGCGCGAAGCTGTGCCGTGGATGGTGAAAACGGCGCGGCAAAAAGAATAAATGGGATTTAAAGCATTATTTTAACAATGAATTTTGGAGGCATGAAAATGGCAAGAACAAAAAAGACGATGGACGGCAACACCGCTGCGGCACACGCCAGCTATGCGTTTACCGAGGTGGCGGCGATTTACCCCATCACCCCATCTTCCCCCATGGCGGAGGTTACCGACAGCTGGTCTGCCAGCGGCCTGAAAAACATGTTTGGCGATACCGTGAGCGTGATTGAGCTGCAGAGTGAAGGCGGCGCGGCGGGCGCGGTGCACGGCAGCCTGAACGCCGGCGCATTGACCACCACCTATACCGCCAGCCAGGGCCTGCTGCTGATGATTCCGAACATGTACAAGATGGCGGGCGAATTGCTGCCGAGCGTTATCAACGTGACGGCGCGGACGGTTGCGTCGCACGCGCTGTCCATTTTTGGCGATCATTCCGATATTTATGCCTGCCGCCAGACCGGGTACGCCATGCTGGCGGAAAGCAACCCGCAGGAGGTTATGGACCTGACGCCGGTGGCGCACCTGGCCGCGCTGAAAAGCCGGGTGCCGTTCGTGAACTTCTTTGACGGGTTCCGCACCAGCCACGAGATTCAGAAGATAGAAGTATGGGACTATGACGAGCTGGCGGGCATGATGGACGCAGACGCCCTGGCGGCGTTCCGTGCGCGGGCGCTGAACCCGGAGCATCCCACCATGCGCGGCAGCCACCAGAACCCGGATATCTTCTTCCAGAACCGCGAGGCGGCAAACAAGTATTACGAGGCTGTTCCCGGAATTGTGGAAGAGTATATGGCCGAGGTGAACAAGCGCCTGGGGACCGATTATGGCCTGTTCAACTACTATGGCGCGCCGGATGCCGAGCGCGTGATTGTTGCGATGGGGTCTATCTGCGACGTGGCCGAAGAGGTGATTGATTACCTGATGGCGGCGGGCGAAAAGGTGGGCATTGTGAAGGTACGGCTGTACCGGCCGTTCTGTGCCGACCGGTTGCTGGCGGCGCTGCCGAAGAGCGTGAAAAAGATTGCGGTGCTGGACCGTACCAAAGAGCCGGGCGCCCTGGGCGAGCCGCTGTACATGGACGTGCTGACCGCGCTGATGGGCAAAACCGACGCGAAGATTGTGGGCGGACGGTATGGTTTGTCCTCGAAGGACACCCCGCCGAAGAGCGTGTTTGCGGTGTTTGAGAACCTGGAAGCGGCCGAGCCGAAGAACGGCTTTACCGTGGGCATTGTGGACGACGTGACAGAATTGTCCCTGCCGGAGCGCATGGACTGTGCCGACACCACCCCTGCCGGGACCATCAGCTGCAAGTTCTGGGGTCTGGGCGGTGACGGTACGGTGGGCGCCAACAAAAACTCTATCAAGATTATCGGCGACCACACCGACAAGTATGTGCAGGCGTACTTCCAGTACGACTCTAAAAAGACCGGCGGTGTGACGGTGTCGCACCTGCGGTTTGGCGACAAGCCTATTAAGGCGCCGTACTATGTGAAGAAGGCCGACTTTGTGGCGTGCCACAACCCGTCGTATGTTATCAAGGGTTTCAAGATGGTGCAGGACGTGAAGCCGGGCGGCAAGTTCCTGATAAACGCGCAGTGGACCCCGGCGGAGCTGAACGAGCATTTGACGGCGGAAAGCAAGCGGTATATCGCGGAAAACAACATTGACGTGTACCTGGTGAACGCCATCGACAAAGCGCGCGAGATTGGTATGGGCAAACGCACCAATACCATTTTGCAGAGCGCGTTCTTCAAGCTGGCGAACGTGATTCCGATAGACGAGGCCGTGAAGTATATGAAGGATGCCGCGTACAAGAGCTATTCGTCTAAGGGCGAGGCGATTGTGAACGCGAACTATGCCGCGATAGATGCCGGTGTGGACGCCATTGTGAAGGTGGACGTGCCGGCGGACTGGAAAAATGCCACCGATACCGCCGAGGCGGCAGCCAAAGCGGGCGGCAAGCTGGGCAAGATGGTGAAGAACATCATGGAGCCGGTGAACCTGAACGACGGCGACGAGATTCCGGTATCCGCGTTTGTGGACCATGCGGACGGTACCTTTGAGCAGGGCGCGTCTGCGTATGAAAAGCGTGGTGTGGCGGTGGATGTGCCGGAATGGCAGAACGACAAGTGCATTCAGTGCAACCAGTGCGCGTATGTGTGCCCGCACGCGACCATTCGGCCGTTTGCGCTGGATGAGGCGGATTTGGCGAAGGCGCCGAAGAATATTCGCACCGCGCAGATGAAGGGCAACGGCGTGGACCAGTACCAGTTCCTGCAGGCGGTGAGCCCGGAGGATTGCATGGGCTGCGGCGTGTGCGCCATGGTGTGCCCCGCGCCGGGCAAGGCGCTGGTGATGAAGAGCCAGGAGAGCCAGTGTGCCGAGCAGGACGTGTTTGATTATTGTGTGGCGAATGTGGCAAAAAAACCCGGCATGATGACCGAGACCAGCGTGAAGGGCAGCCAGTTCAACCAGCCGCTGCTGGAGTTCTCCGGTTCCTGCGCCGGGTGTGCCGAGACCGCGTATGCCCGCCTGGTGACCCAGCTGTTTGGCGAAAGAATGTATATTTCGAACGCGACCGGCTGTTCCTCCATCTGGGGCGGGCCGGCGGCCACCAGCCCGTATACCGTGAGCAAAAAGAGCGGGTTTGGCCCGGCATGGGCGAACAGTTTGTTTGAGGACAACGCCGAGAATGGGTATGGTATGTACCTGGGCCAGAAGGCCATTCGTGCGCGGCTGAAACGCCTGACGGAAGCCTTGGTGAAGGAAGAATGGGTGGACGAAGCGCTGAAAGCGGCCGCGGAAAAGTGGCTGGAAACCTATGACGACGGTAAGGCCAACACCGAGGCGGCGGACGCGTATGTGAAGGCGCTGGAGGACGGCGTGCTGTGTGTGGACGAGGCGATTGCGCATCTGGAAAGCACCCCTGCGGAGGGTAACCCCGGCCATGGCGAGTTTTTGGCACACATGAAAGAGCTGAAGGGCGCGGGCAAGGACAAGTGCGACTGCGCGGCGTGCAGCATTGCGAAACAGATATTGGCCGAAAAGAACTACCTGTCCAAAAAGAGCGTGTGGATATTTGGCGGCGACGGCTGGGCGTATGACATTGGGTACGGCGGGCTGGACCACGTGCTGGCGAGCGGCGAAGACGTGAACGTGTTTGTGTTTGATACCGAGGTGTACTCCAACACCGGCGGCCAGGCGTCCAAGTCCAGCCAGATTGGCCAGGTGGCGCAGTTTGCCGCGGCGGGCAAGAACATTGGCAAAAAGAGCCTGGCGGAAATGGCGATGGCGTACGGGTATGTGTATGTGGCGCAGATTGCCATGGGCGCCGACCAGAACCAGACCATCAAGGCGATTGTGGAGGCGGAGAGCTACCCGGGCCCGTCGCTGATTATTGGCTACAGCCCGTGCGAGATGCATGGCATTAAGGGCGGCATGGTGAACTGCCAGGCTGAAATGAAAAAGGCCGTGGCGGCCGGGTACTGGAACAACTTCCGGTTTGACCCGCGCAAAAAGACCGAGGGGAAAAACCCGTTCACGCTGGACTCGAAAGAGCCGACCGGGGATTACCTGGAGTTTATCAGCGGCGAGACGCGGTACAGCCGCCTGAAGCTGACCTTCCCGGAGCGGGCGAATGTGCTGTTTGAGGAAGCGGTGGATTTGAGCAAGGATCGCTATGCGTACCTGCAGCGGCTGACCAAGCTGTATGAGCCGGAAGAAACGCAGGGATAAGGGTTTGCCATACAAGTGGTGTAGGAAAGACAAATGAATAAGAGAAACAGGACCATCCACAGGGGGTTGTGGGTGGTCTTGTTTTTTGGTATTTTTTACTGGAAGAGCGTGACAAGGGCGAAGGACGGGAGCTTGCGGGGGTGAAGTTTGGGGGAGGAAGGTGACTGGGGAATGGCGGCCGCAGGCCCCGCGCGCAGCGCGGCACGGCGGGGGTTTTCCCGCCGTGGGCCCGTACGCGCAGCGTACGGGGCGGCCTGCGGCCGGGTGGGGCGTAGAAGTGGCTGGCGGGGGACGGGCCGAAACCCGACGGGAGCCGGGAGGGGAATTTGCATGGCAGTGTCCCGCAGACAGGGCTTTTGCCGCGGGCATGCGTGGTGTAACCCGGCCATGCAAGCACACAGGGGGTAGCAGAATAGATTTTGCGCTGTACGCTTCCGCGAAATCGTGCTAAAATATAACAAAGCGTATGGAGTTCGATCCCCTGCCTTGCCCTGAAAAGAAAAGCATAAAAGAACGCCCGGCCGGAGGGACCACCAACGGAAGAGGAGAAAAGATTTGGATATTGTTTTTAAAAACAAAACCCTGATGGACAAGCATACCTGCCGGGAGTTTCAGGCATTGACCTGGAGCAAAAACGCGGGGATTTTTCGCTGGGTGCTGCTGGGGATCGGGGGCATTTCGATTTTGTATGGGGTGTTACAGCTGGTTTTCGAGGGGCCGGCGGCCATCGGTTATGCTATTGGGTTTTTCCTGATGGGGTGCGCAGCGGTATTCCTGGGCCAGTGGGGATATTTGTTTAAAGTGGGGCAATATACCAAACGCCAGCAAAAGCTGTGGGGCGGCCCCACGCTGGAAAAAGAAGTGGATTTTTGTGACGATGTGTTTGTGCAGCAAAGCAAGCTGGGCAAACTGCGCTTTGCGTACCATGACGTGACCGGTCTGCGGGAGGGAAAAACCACGGTGGTTATTTTGATAGGGCGAGGGGCCATGCTGGTGAAAAAAGATGGATTTGCTGATGGTACTGGAGAAGAATTTAAAACGTTTATGCGCGGAAAAATAAAAAACAAAAAACGAAAGAAATGATGCGATAAATAGGGATTAAATCGTGGTTTAATTCGCCAGAGTGGGACAAATGTATTGTCAACAGGGGTGGCGGAGGCTACAATAAAAAATAGCAGGCGGGCTTTAACGAAGGGAAAGGGGCAGGCAAAACATGCAGATACGCGTACAAAGAAACGAAAACCCGAAAACAAAACCCGATGAGAATCATCTGGGGTTTGGGGTGCACTATACCGACCATATGTTTGTGATGCCGTATGATGAGGGACAAGGCTGGCACGACCCGGAGATTAAACCGTATGAGCCGTTTTGCCTGGACCCGGCGTCGCTGGTGTTTCATTATGCGCAGGAGTGTTTTGAGGGGCTGAAAGCGTACCGTACGCCAGAGGGCAGGGTGCAGCTGTTTCGGCCGGACAAAAATGCCGCGCGTATGGCGGCGACCCACCGCCGGCTGTGTATTCCCGAAGTACCGCAGGATGTGTTTGTAGAGGCGGTGAAGGCGCTGGTTTCATTGGACAAGGACTGGGTGCCGCATGCGCCAAATACCAGTTTGTATATCCGGCCATGCACCATCGCGGTGGAGCCATACCTGGGGGTGAAGCCCAGCAGCCAGTATATTTTCTTTATCATTTGTTCGCCGTCCGGGCCGTATTATGAGGCGGGGCTGGACCCGGTGAAGATTTATGTAGAAGATGAACTGACCCGTGCCGCGCCCGGCGGAACCGGCGCGATAAAATGCGGCGGGAACTATGCCGCCAGCCTGGCCGCGCAGAAAAAGGCGGAAGAACTGGGGTATGCGCAGGTGTTGTGGCTGGATGGCGTGGAGCGCCGGTTTGTGGAAGAAGTGGGCAGCATGAACTGCTTTTTTAAGGTAGGGGACGAGGTGCTGACCGCACCGCTTTCCGGGGGAACCGTGCTGCCGGGCATTACCCGCATGAGCTGTATAGAGCTGCTGCGCGAATGGGGGTACCCGGTGCGGGAAGCACATATCGCGATAGAGGATTTGCTGGCGGAGGCGAAGATGGGCCGGCTGGAAGAGGTGTTTGGCACCGGGACCGCGGCGGTGATTACCCCGGTGGGGCAGTTGCGGTATAAAGAGGAAACGGTGTTTATTAATGAGGGGAAAACAGGTGAGGTGACCGGGCGGCTGTATGATACGCTGACCGGGATACAGTGGGGACGCATTCCCGATACGCATGGCTGGACGGCGGCGGTGGAGTGAAGAACGTGTGACTTTTTAATGTGTAGAACCCCCGGCCGGCGGCAACACATGG
>JAVBPZ010000028.1:0-36271 GCA_031549285.1 Oscillospiraceae bacterium
CGGCATACGAATGTCCTCCTTTGATATCTTTGGTTTGCAGTTGACAGGCCGCAGACTTCAGTATATCAAAGGAGTTTTTATGTGATTTTCAACGCTAAAGCTATATGTTGCTCCCCGGCATAGCCGGGGGTTGCTTTACAATAGAAAGGCCCGGGAGAATCTCCCGGGCCTTTGGCGTAGTGTATGCGCATATCCTGCAGTTAAGCAGTCGCGAAAGAACATTAATGATTAAAAATTTTGTACGCCAAGTATCCTTTTGTTATTATTCTGATACTTCTGCATACCCGGCAGGAACCTCAAAGATACCATCTGGCACGGTTTCCGTGACCTCTGTTACTACATTTACCGTGTGCCATTTCCCTTGTACTGTTTCAATGGCAAATAATTCCCCGCCCGCTAAATACCAGCGTTCTATAGCCCCATTTTCCGTTCTTATGTATTCCACATATGGCAACGTCATACCTGCTACCACTGCGCTACCAAAGCCGCTGGGCTGCAACTTTTCGATATAATCAAAACCAACATTTCGCTGTTCACCATCAGGAACTTCGTAAACTGAATACGTGCGTTCTTGCACATTGAATCCATAGGAAAGCCCGTCTTTGTAGATCATAATGATTGTCCGCTCCCCCTCTGCGGATTCGCTTGTGGTTTCTTCGTAGGATTTACCGCCATCCACACAAACATATCTCTCACTCGTTGAATTTTCATTGCTATCATCGGCGCTAACCGTCACACTGAACCGTATTGAGTAGGTACCACTTCTATATATACGCATAGTGTTAGATGATTCAAGTTGTGCCACCGCCTCGTCCAAATTTTCAGGCGTGTTGGCAGTTGAGGCTGCAGCGGACATTGTGTCTGGCGTTGCTGTGGTGTTAAAAGACGCGTTTGTTCTACTTGGCGTTCCGCTTCCGCCACAGGCAGTGAATAGTAGTAGTAACATCACCGTAAGTAATGTGACGGTAGCACGTTTGGTTGCAATTTTTATCTGTAGCATTGCCCCTGCCTCCTCCTTCATAGACACAAAATTTCGACTTCTATGGGTTTTATCAATACAGCCCGCCACCGTGCGGCAAACCCAGCTGTAAAGTATATAAAATTTGTATACAAACCGCCATAGCGGTGTTCTTTTACACCGCCCCGCCGCTCAGTTCTTCAGCGCCTGCATCGGCGCCGGTATACGCCCGCCCCGAGCAATGAACTCTGCCGGCGACGCAGTGTTCACCTCCATCACCGGGCCCACCCCGAACAAACCCCCAAAATCCAAGCTCTCGCCCACCTTTTTGCCAATGGCCGGAATCACACGCACCGCCGTTGTTTTGCTGTTCACCATGCCTATCGCCGCTTCGTCGGCAATCATCGCGCTCAGCACATCCGCCGGCGTGTCGCCCGGTACCACAATCATGTCCAGCCCCACGCTGCACACCGCGGTCATCGCCTCCAGTTTTTCCAGGCGCAATGTCCCCGCCTGTGCCGCCGCAATCATTCCGGCGTCCTCGCTTACCGGGATAAACGCCCCCGAAAGCCCGCCCACCTGGCCGGACGCCATCACGCCGCCTTTTTTCACCGCGTCGTTCAGCAGCGCCAGCGCGGCGGTGGTGCCATAGCCCCCCACCTGCGCCAGACCCATTTCTTCCAGCACGGTCGCCACGCTGTCCCCCACGGCGGGGGTCGGCGCCAGACTCAAATCCACTATCCCGAACGGAACCCGCAGTGCCTCGCTGGCCACCGTACCCACCAGCTGCCCCATGCGGGTTATTTTAAAGGCGGTTTTCTTCACCACCTCGGCCACGCCGGCCAAATCCAGCCCTTTGGCATGCTTCACCAGCGCGGAACGCACCGCCCCGGGGCCAGATACCCCCACGCTGATGGCGCAGTCCGGCTCGCCCACGCCGTGGAACGCCCCCGCCATAAAGGGATTGTCCTCCGGCGCATTGCAAAAGACCACTATCTTTGCCGCGGCAAAACAGCTATTGTTCGCGGTCATTTCCGCCGCCCGGCGAATCACCGGGCCCATCATCGCCACCGCGTCCATGTTGATGCCGCTTTTGGTGGAGCCAATGTTCACGCTGGAACACACCGCGTCGGTCACGGTCAACGCCTCCGGCATCGCCTCTATCAGCCGCGCGTCCCCGGCGGAAAAGCCTTTGTGCACCAGCGCGGAAAACCCGCCTATGTAGTTTACCTCCACCGCTTTTGCCGCCCTGTCCAGCGCGCGGGCAAAATCCACCGGGTTGCCGGTGGGGCAGCACGCCAGCAGCATGGCAATCGGCGTCACAGAAATGCGTTTGTTCACAATCGGGATTCCATACTCTGCCGTGATACTTTCGCACACCGGCACCAGGTATTTTGCCCGCCGTACAATTTTCTCGTAAATTTTTTCGCATGCGCGCGCCGGGTCCGGGTCCGCGCAGTCCAACAAGCTAATACCCATGGTCACGGTACGCACGTCCAGGTTTTCGTCGCCAAACATACCAATCGTCTCTAAAATATCTTTTGTTTCAATCATATCTATTGGTTCCTTTTGTTTTCAGGCATTCTTGGGTTGTTCGTTTTCCGGGTTCGGGCCGCCGCGCGTTTTCCATCAGGTGTTCATATAGTTCGCCTGCAAACCGCCGCGCCCTCTTTCACTTTAAACCCGATGCATCGCGTCAAAGGTATCCTGCCGGGTGATGTTCACGTCCATACCCAGCTCCCGGCCGCCCTCGCGCAGTTTATCCGCTATCTGGCCAAACGCTACACCGCTTTCCGGAATCTCCACCACCATAATCATCGCAAACGTACCGCGCAAAATGGTCTGGCTCACATCCTCAATATTCACGCCCGCCTCGGCGCAAATGGTGCTTATTTTTGCCAGGATCCCTACTTTGTCGGACCCTACCACCGTAATCACTGCTTGCATTTTCCTCACTCCTATCCAGGCTCTTCCCGGTTCGGCCTCCCACCCGGGCGCCCACCGTCAGCCTGCCAAAATCCAACCACGAATTATTATACCACAATCGGCCGGCAGCGTATAATCCTTCTGCCCTGCCTGCCGCCCAAAAGCATATTTTTTCTAGGCCGCTAACACAGATAGCCCCCTGCCTGTTTACTTAGCGACCATTTTTCATTATAATATTTCTTATATGTAACCGTTTCACACCCTGTCACAATATCCGTTAGGAAAGGACTGTTTTCGCTATGGACAAACTCTTACGGGTCATCGAGCGCAATGCGCGCTTATCTTTGGAAGAAATTTCCGCCATGCTGGGCGAGGCGCCGGACGTGGTGGCCGCGCGGCTGGATGAATACAAACGCGCCGGTGTCATTCGTGGCACCCGGGCACTCATAGACTGGGAAAAAGTGGGCGGCAACGGCGTACAGGCATTTATTGAGGTACGCGTTTCCCCAAAAAAAGACCATGGATTCGACGAAATAGCCGAAGCGATTGCCTTGTTGGAGGAGGTAGACTCCGTCTACCTGATGAGCGGCGGGTACGACCTGGCGGTCATGATTTCCGGCTCCACCTTCCAGGAGGTTGCCCTGTTTGTAGCACAGCGCCTGTCCCCCATGGACGACGTGCTGTCCACCGCCACCCACTTTGTGCTGCGCACCTATAAAAAGGATGGTGCCTTGTACGGGCAGGACGCCCGGGATGAAAGAGAGCGTGCGACACTGTGATTGACTATGCGAAATTAATTTCCCCGGGCGCAAAAAACATGCGCCCGTCCGGCATCCGCCGTTTTTTTGATATCGCCGCCGAAATGGACGATGTCATCACCCTGGGTGTGGGCGAGCCGGACTTTAAAACCCCCTGGAGCATCCGCCAGGCCGGCATCCGCAGCCTGGAACAGGGGCATACGTTCTATACCTCCAACGCCGGCATGCTGGAGCTCCGCCGTGAAATCTCGCACTACCTTGCCCGGCGGTTTTCGCTGCATTATGCCCCGCAGGAGGAGATTTTCGTCACTGTCGGCGGCAGCGAGGCCATCGACGCGTGTATTCGTGCGCTTATTTCCCCCGGCGACGAGGTTCTGATTCCGGAGCCCAGCTTTGTTTGTTACCATCCGCTCACCACACTGGCGGGCGGCACACCGGTACCTATACCGCTGAAAAACGAGGATCATTTCCGCCTGACGGCCCAGCAGCTGAAGGCCGCCATCACCCCGCGCACAAAGCTGCTCATTTTTCCTTTTCCCTGTAACCCCACCGGCGCGGTCATGCGGCGGGAACATATGGAGGAAATCGCCGAGGTGCTGCGCGGCACCGATATCATGGTGCTCAGCGACGAAATATATGCCGAGCTCACCTATGGTGGCGCACAGCATGTCAGTTTCGCCACACTGCCCGGCATGGCGGAACGCACCATTGTGGTGAACGGTTTTTCCAAAGCCTATGCCATGACCGGCTGGCGCCTGGGCTATGCCTGCGGTCCGGCGCCGCTCATTGCGGTGATGAATACCATTCACCAGGCGGCTATCATGTGCGCCCCCACCACCAGCCAATATGCGGCTATTGTGGCGGTGCGGGACTGCGACAAGGAAATATTCGCCATGCGGGACGAGTATGACATGCGCCGGCGGTTCCTGATGCAGAAGTTTCACGAAATCGGCCTGCCTTGTTTCGAACCGGAGGGTGCGTTCTATGTCTTCCCCGATATCCGGGGCAGCGGCCTGTCCAGCGAGGATTTTTGCGAGCGGCTGCTGCTGGAAACCAAGGTCGCCATGGTTCCCGGCACCGCGTTCGGGGACTCTGGCGAGGGGTTCGTGCGCATCAGCTACGCCTACTCGCTGGAGCATCTGTCCGAGGCAATGGACCGCACGGCGGCCTTTCTGCGCCGGCTGGGGTAAGGCGCGGAAGCAGCGCGCCACCGGCGTATGGGGGCGAATACCTTCTGTTAACCTACGCACCCCCGATCCTGCACTGCTTGCTTAATGAAAGACAAGCTGAAACACCGCAGTCCACCTCATTCCGGCCAGCATCTTTACAAAATGTACCTTGGGTTTTCCCAAAGAAAGCAGGCATCTCATGCCCGATTCACAGGTTTTCGTCCATCACGTCACCATTCATGACCGGCAAAAAATCATCGACGTGGTGGAACAAATCTTTGCCGAAGTTCCCGCCACCCAAAAGCTATCGGCCAAAAGCAAGGTACTGTTAAAACCAAACCTGCTGGCACGGTATGTACCGGAAAAGGCCGTCACCACCCATCCGGAGGTGGTGCGCGCGGTGGTGCTGGCGCTGCAAAAACGCGGCGTTACGAACATCACCCTGGCAGATTCCCCCGGCGGGCCCTATTCCGCCATGGCGCTGAAAAGCATTTACAAGGGCAGCGGCCTGGCTGCCGCGTGCGAAGAGCTGGGTGTCACGCTGTATACCGCGTGCAAAAGTGTCACCGTTCCTGCCAGCGTGCGCCCAGCGCAGCTTGTGCGGCAGTTTACGCTCATTTCTCCGGCTGTGGATTGTGATTTTATTATAAACCTGCCGAAACTTAAGACTCACGCGCTCACCGGCCTGTCCGGCGCGGTGAAAAACTTGTTTGGGCTGGTACCGGGCTTTCAAAAGCCGGAGTTCCATTCCCGGTTTCCCGACGCGGAAAATTTTGGCCAGATGCTGGTGGATCTGTGCGAAACCGCCGACGCCGACCTGCACATTGTAGACGGCATTTTGGCCATGGAGGGCGACGGGCCTGCGGGCGGCACTCCACGTGTCTGCAACCTGCTGTTCGCCGGGGAAAACCCCTATCTGGTGGATCTGGCCCTTTGCCGCACCATCGGCATGGATCCTATGTTCCCGCCCTTCCTGGCCGCCGCCCACGCCGAGGGCCTGTGCCCGGCCGCCCTGGACGAGACCCTGCTGGTGGGCAGCGCAGAGGCAAAAAAAACCTTCACGGATTTTCAAATGCCGCGCAGCTACGGCGGCAAGGAAGTACCTTTTTTATCCGGGTTGCCCGCGCCAGTGCGCGCCGGAATAATGCAGTTTATGCTTCCTCGCCCTGTTATCAAGAAAAATATTTGCATCGGCTGCGGAAAATGTGTGGAAATTTGCCCTAAGACGGTCATCACACTGCGGGACAAAAAAGCCCACATCGCCCCGAAGGAATGCATCCGTTGTTTTTGTTGTCATGAAATGTGCCCGGCAAAAGCAATCGACATTCGCAAGAACTTCTTGCTGCAGATTTAAAAACACCGGGGTATTCTTTGCACGCCAGGACCCAGGCAAAAAGATCCTCGCCCCCCTAATGAAGCGCATCCCCTGCAACCAAAAAGGAGACGGCAAGATGAATCGGGTTGTTGTTACGGCGCCGGCAAAACTGAACCTGGCGCTGGATGTCACCGGCCTGGCGCCAAACGGGTACCACACCGTGGACATGATTATGCAGGCCATCGGCTTGTATGAGCAGGTAGAAATCACCAAAAGCATGGGATATTCCCTGCGCTGCCCGCAAAGCCCGGTTCCCACCAACGAAAAAAACACCGCCACCAAAGCGGCCGGTGTTTTTTTCCGCGAAACCGGTCTTTTGGCCGGCGCGGATATCACCATCCATAAAGTAGTCCCCGTGCGCGCGGGCCTGGCTGGCGGCAGCGCCGATGCTGCCGCCGTTTTGGTTGGCTTAAATGCATTATATGGCGCGCGGCTATCCATGGCCGAGCTGTGTGAGCTGGGTGCCATGGTGGGCTCCGATGTTCCTTTCGCGCTGCTGGGCGGTACCGCCCGGGTAACGGGCACCGGCACCACTTTGACAGCGCTGGCTCCATTGCCGCCGTGCTGGTTTACGGTGGCTATGCCTTCCGGCGGCGGCGTTTCCACCCCTGCCGTCTACAAACGGTATGATGAAGTGGGCAGTCCGGTGCACCCGGACGTCTCGGCCGCCGCCACCGCCATTGTGAACGGCGATTTTGCCGGCCTGATCCCCCACATGACCAACGCACTGGAGCGCGCCAGCGGTGACGAAACCACACTGCGTTTGCGGCAGGCGCTGGATGCTGCCGGTGCCGCCGCCAGCATGATGACCGGCAGCGGTGCTGCGGTATTCGGCCTGTTTTGGGAAAAAGAAACCGCCGACACCGCCGCCGAGCACCTGCGTTCACTCACCAAACAGGTGTTTGTGGCGTCGCCGGTTCCGTTCGGCGCGCAGGTGCAGGAAGCCACCTGATATGCCCTCTCTTCCTGCCCAGGCTACCCTGCCTCCCTCGAACCCAAAAACACCCGTATCACACCGCCCAAAAAAGGAGCCCGCATGGAAACCGCCGCGCAAACCCCAAAGCAAAACCCGCTTGGGTACGAAAAAATAAGCAAACTTCTGTTTAAGTTTGCCATCCCCAGCATCATCAGCATGCTGGTGGGGGCACTGTACAATATTGTGGACCAAATATTCATCGGCCAGGGCGTGGGTATGCTGGGCAACGCCGCTACCAATGTGGCGTTCCCACTGGTCACCATCGCCACCGCCATCGCCCTGTTGCTGGGCATCGGCAGCGCCGCCAACTTTAACCTTTCACTGGGCGCCGGTGACAAACAAAAAGCAGCCCATATAGCCGGCAACGGCTTCGTTCTGCTGGCCGCCAGCGGTGTCGCGCTGTGCCTATTGGTGCTGCTGTTTTTGCGCCCCCTGTTGCAGGCGTTTGGCTCCACCGCAGAGGTGCTTCCCTATGCCGAGACCTACACCCGTATTACCGCCTATGGCCTGCCGTTTCTCATCTTCACCACCGGCGCCAGCCACATCATCCGCGCAGACGGCAGCCCGGTGTATTCCATGGCGTGCACTCTTGTCGGCGCCATCCTGAACACCATTCTGGATCCCATTTTCATCTTTGTTTTTCACATGGGCATGGCGGGCGCCGCCTTCGCCACCGTCATTGGTCAAATCGTTTCCGCAATCTTAGCCCTGCGGTATCTGCTGCATTTCCGCTCGGTCCGGTTTGAGCGCAGCCATTTTCGCCTGTCCGGGGTCATCATGCGCCACATCGCTTCTCTGGGCATCGCCTCCTGTTTTAACCAGCTGGCTATGACTATCATGCAAATCACTCTGAACAATACTCTCACCTATTATGGCGAAGATTCCATCTATGGCAGCAATATCCCGCTGGCGGCGGTGGGGGTCATTTCCAAGGTAAACATCGTCTTTATGGCCTTCATGGTCGGCATTGCCCAGGGCAATCAGCCCATTGTAGGCTACAACTATGGTGCGCGCCGGTACGATCGGGTGAAAAAAGCCTATTTCACGGCGTTGCTCGCGGTCAGTATCATTGCGCTTATGGCATTTGCCGCGTTCCAGCTCTTTCCCCGGCAAATTACCTCCATTTTTGGCCAGGGCCAGGCGGAATATTTCCAGTTCGCGGAACGGTACCTGCGCATCTTCATGATGCTCACCTGCCTAAACGGAATCCAGCCGCTCAGCGCGAATTTTTTCACTTCTATCGGAAAAGCCACCAAAGGCATCCTCATTTCGCTTACCCGGCAGATTTTGTTCCTCATCCCGCTTATTCTGCTGCTGCCACGTTTTTGGGGCATTGACGGGGTCATGTATGCCGGCCCGCTGGCCGATGGCGCCGCCGCCATTGTGGCCATCCTGCTGGTATGGAACGAGATGCAGAAAATGGGCAAAGCAACCCCGCCGCTTGGCAAAACACCACTTCCGGCTGACTGAAATCCAGCAGGCAGACCATTCTTCTATATCGAAGTTTTACACGCTTTCCCACTTTTCCGCCACCGATAGGGTCTTCCAAACGGAACCGCCTTCCATTTTATCCCGTTCATGGGAACCGGCAGAACCCACCTGTATAGATATGAATTTAAGCACAGCTCTCCCATCCGCCATACGGCGCGGAAGAGCTGTGCTTCGTTTTTGTTCTGGTATGGAACGGATCCGTGAATTCAAACTATGCGTCAAATCGTACTATCGAATAAAACTTGTCCATACATGTTTTTCATGTGGCGGCGGGCTCCAGCTCCCGGCATCCAGCGCACGCAGCATTGCCGCCATGTTTGCGCCCAGCGTCCGCATAATCTGCAGCCCCTCAGCATCCTGCGCCACATCCTCCGGCCGGTTCCCATGCACCATGTTCCAATACTGCGAGGAAACCACCGGCATGCGCGATATCATAAAATACTTATTCAGGCGGTCCAGCGCCGCGGTGCTGCCCGCACGCCGGCAGCTAACCACCGCCGCCGCAGGCTTTCCCTCAAAGCTGCCCCCCGCCGCATAAAATGCACGATCCAACACGGCGCACAGCGCACCATTTGGCCCCGCATAATATACCGGTGAGCCCACCACAACCCCATCCGCTTTTTGTATCGCTTCTATCAGCGCGTTCGCCGCATCGTCGGTAAACAGGCACCGGTCGGTATCATCGCAGCCACCACAGTCTATGCAGCCGCGCACCATACCGTCGCCCAGCCAAAATATCTCGGTCTCCACACCGTTTTTCTCCAATTCTGCGCCCACTTCCCGCAGCGCCGTATAGGTACACCCCTCGCGGTGCGGGCTGCCGTTCACCATTAGCACCTTCATGCTGTCGCCTCCTTTTTATTGTCGTGTCACTTCTTCTGTTCGCCTTTATTTTATCTTCCCTATCAGGCAAAATCAAGTGCCCTTTCTGCCCCAAAATACCTCCGCAAAATTCCCCTGCCCCCCTCTTGCACAAAAATCACAAATGGTGTACACTATATTTTAGCACTCGCATAACAAGACTGCTAGCAACACGCTGCGTACAGGAGGTCACGCGTCATGAAACAGTTTAAAGCGGAGTCCAAACGCCTTTTGGACCTGATGATCAACAGTATCTACACCCACAAAGAAATCTTCTTGCGGGAACTCATTAGCAATGCGTCCGACGCCATAGACAAGCTCTACTTCCTTTCCCTCACCGATGATTCTGTCGGCATGTCCCGCGAAGACTTCGAAATTCATATCATTCCGGACAAGGACACCCGTACCCTCACCGTCACAGACAACGGCGTGGGCATGGACAAGGCACAGCTGGAAAGCAACCTGGGGGTCATTGCCAACAGCGGCAGCCTTTCTTTCCGCCAGGAAAATTCCGGTGCCGAGGACATCGATATTATTGGCCAGTTCGGTGTCGGTTTTTACTCCGCCTTCATGGTTGCCAGCAAGGTCACGGTCATCAGCCGGGCGTTTGGCGCCGCCGAGGCCTGGAAATGGGAAAGCAAAGGCGCCGAGGGCTACACCGTCACCGCGGTAGAAAAGGACACCGTGGGCACCGAGGTGATTCTGGTACTGAAAGAAGACGTGCCGGACGAACGGTACAGCGAATTTTTAGAGGAATACCGCCTGGAAAGCCTTGTGAAAAAATACTCTGATTACATCCGGTATCCCATTAAAATGAACCGTACCGAGACCCGCAAAAAAGAAGGCGGGAACGACGACGAGTACGAGGACGTGGTGGAACTTACCACCCTAAACAGTATGGTTCCGCTGTGGAAACGCGCCAAGAAGGATGTCTCGGACGAAGACTATGCGGCCTTCTACAAAGAGAAATTCTTCGATTTCTCGGACCCCGCCAAGGTGATCCTGAGCAAAACCGAGGGCACCGCCACCTACAACGCGCTGCTGTTTATCCCCTCGCGCGCACCATACGATTACTATACAAAGGAATACGAAAAAGGGCTGCAGTTGTACGCTTCCGGCGTGCTCATCATGGAAAAATGCGCCGATCTGCTGCCGGATCACTTCAGCTTTGTGAAAGGCCTGGTGGACAGCCAGGATCTTTCGCTGAACATCAGCCGCGAAATGCTGCAGCACGACAGCCAGCTGCGCCTCATCCGCACTTCGCTGGAGCGTAAAATCCGCTCAGAGCTTGCCGCTTGGCTGGAAAACGACCGCGAAAAGTATGAGGCATTCTTTAAAAATTTCGGCCTGCAGCTGAAGGTGGGCGCCTACGCCGGGTATGGCGCCGAAGCCGACAACTTGAAGGATCTGCTGCTATTCTATTCCGCCGGGCAAGAGGCATCGGTCACACTGGCGGAATATGTGGAAAAAATGCCTGAAGAACAAAAATACATTTACTACGCCGCCGGTGACAACACCGACCGCCTGGCAAAACTTCCCCAGGCCGCCCGCATCCGGGAAGCCGGTTATGACCTGCTGCTGCTTACCGAGGATGTGGACGAATTTGTCCTGCAGGTACTGCGGGAATATGACAAAAAAGAATTCCGGAATATTTCTTCCAACAGCGACCTGGGCCTAGAAACCGAGGCAGAAAAGGAAGAAGTGGAAAAACAGAACGATGACAACAAAGACCTGTTCGATTTTCTGACCAAAGCCCTCGACGGCAAGGTAACCGACGTAAAAGCCAGCGGCCTATTAAAAGATCACCCGGTCATCATCACAGCGTCCGGCGGCATCTCGCTGGAGATGGAAAAAGTTCTAAACAGCATGCCCACCGGCGAAAAAGTGGAAAGCAAAAAGGTGCTGGAAGTCAATGCTTCCCATCCCATCTTCACCAAGCTGCAAACACTCTATGAAAACGACCAAGAGACACTGAAGCAATACGCTGATATCCTGTATAACCAGGCTTTGCTCATTGAAGGTATTCCACTGGTTGATCCGGTCGCCTATTCACAGGCGGTCAGCGACTTCCTCGCCAAGTAAGTATCCTTTTCTATTCTCCCGGTATATTTTGCGATATGCGCAAAATATACCGGGAGTTTTGTTTTTATTTTTGCATTATCATCTGTTTTTTGACATTCGAGAAAACATCTTTGTAAGAAAAACACAACACCGTCAATCAATATATATTGTTATATGTCATGCTAATTATCAACACACATCAATTTTATAAATTTGCTTTTTTATTATTTAAACATCTAACGTATACTTATTTAATTATGTTATTACATCCATATTTTGATTTTGGTCCGTATCTTTTTCTTTTGAATTTTATGTAATAATTTATTTCTTGACATATTGTGTGCCACACAGTATTATGGTTATTGACAAACACAATTCGATTGAACTTCTTTTCCACAATAGCAACAGGAGGCAGCCTCCCATGACACAGGAAGAGATCCTCTCCGGTTTTATACTGGAGCTACGCCGGGGCACCATTGTGCTCTCGGTACTCAGCCAACTGCACACCCCCACCTATGGGTATAATCTAATCACCACACTGGCACAGCATGGCGTCACCGTGGAGGCAAACACCCTATATCCACTGCTGCGCCGTCTGGAGGGCCAGGGGTTACTATCCAGCAACTGGGAGACCACCGGCAGCAAACCACGAAAATACTATGTTTTGACTGCCACCGGCAACGAAATACTGCACAGCCTCACCCACCACTGGGCAAAAACCGTACAAAACGTTGACGCACTGTTACAGCAGCCCCAGCCCACGCCCACTGATAAGGAGGCCCCCCATGAATAATGATTTGCTGGAACGTTACATATATGCCATCGTCCGCAAACTGCCGCGAAAGATACGCGCTGACGTTGAAAGCGAGCTGCGAGAACTGATTGGCGACATGTTAGAGGCCCGCTGTGGAGATGTGCTTCCCACCGAGCATGACCTGCGTGTGGTGCTCACAGAACTGGGCACCCCGGCGGAAGTGGCGGAAAAATATCTGCCGGACAGCGATAAAGTGCTAATCGGTCTACCCTATTTTTCAAAATATAAGTTCGTTCTGCAAATCGTATTCCCGTGCGTTATCTTCGGCATCATGGTCGGCACCATCGCTTCTTTGCTCAGTGATCCTATCGCAAACCCCTGGTATGCGGTCTTTTTCATGACAATTGGCTCTTTGGCCTCTGGCCTGCTCATTTCCTTTGCCATCGTCACCATCATCTTTGCTATATTCCAGTGGCAGAAAGTTCCGCTGGATAGCACTGTCACCGGCCTGGACAACCTGCCGCCTGTGCCACAAAAGCAATCCCTTCTCCCAAAATCCGACGCCATTACCGGCATTGTATTTTCTGTCTTGTTTGCGGTTTTGTTTTTGGCGGTGCCGCAAATCATGGGCATCTGGCTGGCCCCCTTCCGCTATGTACCTTATTTTAATATACCCTTCCTGCACGCACACTGGTACCTGATTGTCCTGCTGGCTATCCTGGGCATCTTAACCGGCAGCGCAGAGCTGTACGAAGGCCGCTACACCAAACGCCTGGCCGCATGGGTCTCCGTGTCCAATCTCCTCAGCGTTGTGCTGTACATTTTGCTCTTCGCCAGCCCCGCCGTGGTCAACCCCGCATTTACGCCGGCCTTCCTTGTCTTGGTGGACGCTGACGCCGCTTTCCCGGCGGTACTCATCCCGAACATCCGCCTTATTTTCCTCGGGCTCGTCCTGTTTGGCCTGGTGGTGGATACCGCCACCACCCTGTATCGCACCTACCGCAATGCAGATTAATATCTCTTACCCTTCAGCAATAAAAAAGATTGCCTATAGGCGGTCTTTTTTATTGCTGAAATACTTTACAGGCCCTATTCCATCTGCTCCAGCTTTTGGGACAGCTCCTCATAGCGAACCCTGTCCTGCGCAGCCAATTTTTGCGGCGCCACCTGCGCCAACGCCTGTCCCGCATCACCTTTTCTACCTAAATGTACCAGTCCGTCCGCCCGGTTCAGCTCACACATGCTCTTTCCCGCCTTGGACCAGTACTTGTATCCTATACTGGCTGCTTCCTTTTCTTCCCCCGCCACCCACGCCTCGGCGTTGCCGTCCTTCTCATACTGCTGCCGCCGGGCGGCGGCACGTTCGCGGTAACTGCTGCCCAGCGACGCACGCGACAGCACCCACACCAGCGGCGCCTGTATCAGCAGCGAGGCCACCAAAAACAGCGGTGCCATGGGGTGAATGAAATACAGCACCGCCCCAAGCAGCACAAATACGCCTAAAACAGGCAACAGATACACAAACGGAGATCGTTTCATTTCATTCCCCCGGCTGCCTTTTGGCCACCATTATTTCCGGCCCGCCTACCGCGAATTTCTCCGCTCTCCGCGGGTTTATTTATCTTTTTTCAAACATATGCTCCGCACTCCAGGCGGCGGCTTCCTCTCGGAAGTGTTCCGCTTTTTCGTCGTCTCCCGCTTTTTCAAAACAGGCTGCCAGCCCCTCCAGCGGAATACGCCCCGCCGCCGCCGCTACCAGCTCCGGCTCCGCACCGGACAGCGCCGCGCCATACCAGTCGGCCGCCTGCCCTTCGTCCCCGGTCTCCAAATAATACGCCCCCAGCGCACAGCATATTTCCGCCGGCGGGGTTCCCACCAGCTCCGGCGCCGCCACGCGAAACAGCTTTTCGCCGTCTTTTGCATAGGCGGCACACTGCACCAATATGCACGCCGCCCGGCGCACCGCTTCGCCTGTGCGGGACGGGTCGGTGCGCACCTCTTCAAAATATGGCGCCGCCACCCGGAAATCCTCTGGCGTGCCCGCTATCATCAGTTCGCGCGCATACATCATTTCCAGCCGCGAGGAAAACCGTTTCCCTTTTCCCACCAGCCGCGCAAAATGCGCCAGATCCCGCCCACCGTGGTCCGAGGTTGGGCAATGCCGAACCACCACATTGCTGCGGTACACCACCGGGTCGGTGCGCAGCGCCTCGTGAATAGGATCCACAAACTGGAACGCCCGCAGCCGCCGGAACAGCTTCGGCCGGTACTCCACGTCAAAGTTGGCGGTGGTGTTATACCGCATCTGGTTGGCATAGGCCATCTCCACCACCTCTACCTCCGGCAGAATCGCCTCCTTCAGCTGCAAAAACCGGCGCTGGTTTTCTTCATCCATCACTTCGTCCGCGTCCGCCACGTAAATATACTCCCCGCTCGCCTTGGACAGGGAAAAATTCCGCGCCGCCGCAAAATCGTCTACCCATTCAAAATCATATACCTTATCGGTATACCGGCGCGCCACCTCTTTGGTGGCATCGGCAGAACCGGTGTCCACCACAATGATTTCGTCCGCAATATCCCGCAGGCAATCCAGGCACCCTGCCAAAACAGCCTCCTCGTTTTTCACGATCATGCACACGCTCACACTGGCCATGCACCGCGCCTCCCACCCGAATAAAGTGTCCAGGTAAGCACTCGCCTCATCCCTTGGCGGCGCCTTTGCGTCATTTTCCCGCAAATCCTTTTACCAAGGGTTCCTCATTACTTACCTGGATATTGTCTGTAAGTGTAGCATATTTTGGCGCCTTCCCGCAAGCACCAACGCCATATACCGGGTATTAACCCCGGGGCAGAGCCCCGGCCCCGCGCTTCGCTTGTTTCCCGCGGCAGCCCGTAGGCCGCCATCCGTTTAATCGCTTGGGCGAAGACCGCGGGGTAGTATACCCGTTGTCGCCCTCCTCACTCGGCCATGAGAATGCAAGCATTCGCGTGGCACTCGCTTCGTTGGGCAATAAATAACAGCGGGAAACCTGCCCACCGCTCCTTTTCTCCTCCACCTATTTTTCCCCGTTGACATTCACCGGCAGATATGCGAAAATATCTATGAGTTAGCCATGGGTAACTCATAGGAGTGGCGGACCCCATACCCCGTTTAGCAATGCTATCTTTTCGCCCATGCTATCTTACCAAAAAAACTTCAGGAGGAATCATTTTGACACTCAACAAACTTCCCATCGGCAGCACCGGCTGCATCACGGCGGTTGGCGGCCAGGGTGCTTTGCGCCGCCGCCTGTTGGATATGGGCCTGACCCCCGGCACACAGGTTCACATGCACAAGGCCGCCCCCATGGGCGACCCGGTAGAGCTGGAACTGCGCGGTTATTCCCTCACCCTGCGGCTGGAGGATGCCCAAGGCATCGAAATTACCCCCGTAGAAGGAGGGCCGGCCACATGAACAAAACCCTTACCTTCGCCCTAGCCGGCAACCAAAACAGCGGCAAAACGACTCTGTTTAACCAGATGACCGGCTCCAACCAGCATGTGGGAAACTTCCCCGGCGTCACCGTGGAGCGCAAAGACGGCATCATAAAAGCACACGATTTTGCCACCGTGGTGGACCTCCCCGGCATCTATTCCCTCTCCCCTTATACAAAGGAAGAAATCGTCACCCGGGACTTTTTAATTGATGAAAAGCCAAACGGCATTATCAATATCGTAGATGCCACCAACATCGAACGCAACCTCTACCTCACCCTGCAGCTCATTGAGTTAAATATTCCCATGGTGCTGGCGCTGAATATGATGGACGAAATGCGCGCCAACGGCAGCACGGTGGATATCTGCGCTCTTTCCGAGCAGCTGGGCATCCCGGTGGTTCCCATCTCCGCCAGCCGGAACGAAGGCATCCATGAACTGGTAGACACCGCCATAGAAACCGCCCAAGAGCGCCTGCGCCCCAAGGTACAGGATTTTTGCACCGGCCCGGTACACCGCTGCATCCATGGTGTGGCGCACCTGGTGGAGGACCACGCCGACCGGCTGGGGGTCCCGCACCGTTTTGCCGCCACCAAGCTGGTGGAAGGCGACGAGCCTATGCTGAAAAAGCTGCACCTCTCCGCCAATGAACAGGAAGCCCTGGAACACATGGTGGAGGAGATGGAACAGGAACTGGGCACCGACCGCGAGGCCGCCCTGGCGGATATGCGCTACCAGTTCATCGAAGGTGTCTGCGCTGCCACCGTCATAAAATCCGGCCGCACGCGGGAGCGCCTGCGCAGCATACGGGCAGATTCCCTTCTTACCCACCGCATTTTTGCGTTCCCCATTTTTCTCTGCGTCATGCTGCTCATTTTCTGGCTCACCTTTGGGGTCATTGGCCAGCCGCTCAGCGACCTGCTGGCCAGCGGCATAGACTGGCTCATTGCCCAGGCGGACCACGGCCTTGCTGTTCTGCAGATCAACCCCGTGGTGCGCAGCCTGGTGGTGGACGACGTGCTGACCGGCGTCGGCTCGGTTATCGGCTTTTTGCCGGTCATCATCACCCTGTTTTTCTTTCTGTCCTTGCTGGAGGACTCCGGCTATATGGCGCGCGTCGCATTCGTAATGGACAAACCTCTGCGGCGGCTGGGCCTGTCGGGCCGCAGCATTGTCCCCATGTTGCTGGGCTTTGGCTGCACCGTCCCGGCCATCATGTCTACCCGCACACTGGCCAGCGAACGGGACCGCAAAATGACCATCCTACTCACCCCATTCATGAGCTGCTCGGCAAAGCTGCCCATCTATGCGCTGTTCACTGCGGTGTTTTTCCCAAATAGCGCACCTCTGGTCATGATGGCACTGTATCTTTTGGGCATTCTGGTGGCCATTCTCATCGCGCTTATCCTAAAACACATTCCTTATTTTAAAGGGAACCCCGTACCATTTGTCATGGAACTGCCAAACTACCGCCTGCCCAGCATGAAAACCGTTGGGCTGCTGCTGTGGGACAAAGCACGCGATTTTCTTACCCGTGCATTCACGGTCATTTTTGTCGCCACCATCGTCATCTGGTTCTTGCAGTCGTTTGATCTGCGGCTGAACCCCGTGGCGGACCAGGGACAAAGCATCCTTGCCTGGGCTGGTCGCTTCATTGCGCCGTTGTTCGCCCCACTTGGGTTTGGGTTCTGGCAGGCCGCGGTGGCGCTCATCACCGGCTTCATGGCAAAGGAAGCGGTCATCTCCACCCTGGCGGTACTTTCCGGCACCTCGGTGGAGGCATTGCCGGCAGTACTGGCCGGTATGTTCACCCCGCTGTCCGCGTTCAGCTTCCTGGTTTTCAGCCTGCTGTACACCCCCTGTGTGGCCGCGGTGGCCACCGTGAAGCGCGAACTGAACAGCGGCCTGGCCGCAGCCGGTGTTGCACTGGCGCAGTGCCTGGTTGCCTGGGTGGTCGCCTGCGGCGTATACCAAATAGGCGCCTTGCTACTGTAAGCAGGTGTTTTCCGGCGCCGGCGCGGTTGCTTTTCCTGGCCGGCCACCGGCCAACAGTTTTCTCCATACATTTATACAAAGGAGCCGCCTATGCAACCTCTCGATTATATCCTGCTGGCGGGCATTCTAGCGCTTGCCGTGTTGGCCCTCTGGTTTTACCGCCGCCAAAAAAAGGCTGGCAAAACCTGTGGCGGCGGCTGTGCCGGCTGTCCGCACGCCGGCAAATGCGACCAGGGAGGCACGCCTCCAAAAGACTCCTAGCGGATATTGAAGAAGCCTGCGCAAACTTCCACAAAAAAACAAAAGGGACCGCGCGCCAATCCCGGTGCGGTCCCCTTTTTAATACCAGTATTCCTTACTCCAGCTCAATACCAAAATACTCCTTGCGCTGCCGCTTTTTATGCGAGCGCTTGTACTGGTACATTTTGTCGTCCGCGCTGCCCAGCAGGTCGCTGGCAGACATGCCGCTGCCCGGTTCCACCTCTATCACACCATAGCTCAGCCCGCACATATAGGGGCTTTGTTCCTCCACATAATACGCATCCATCGTTTTGCGTATTTCATCCATGCGTTCTTCGCACTTTTCTACGCTCATTTCGGGAATCAACACCATGAATTCATCCCCGCCCAGCCGCGCCGCTACTGCGTTCGGAGAAAAATCCGCCAGCAAATCCGCCGCGCGTATGATATACCGGTCTCCCTCAAAATGCCCAAAATTATCGTTTACATATTTCAAATTATCCAAATCCACAAAACAGATGCAAAACGTTCTGCCCGCCGCCAACCACTCGCGGAACAGTTTCATCCCATAATACCGGTTAAACACGCTGGTCAATGTGTCCTGGTGCGCATGGTTTTCCAGCCGCTTTACACGCTCCTTTTCCGCGTTCACGTCTGTAATCACATAGGCGGCCGCGTTGCGCTGCTGCCAGTGTAGCGGATATACAGATACCGAGTAAAACCGCATCTCTCCTTCGCGCGGCAGCGTCAGTTCGCGTGTCTCGCCCACTTCTTTCACCGGCCGGCCGCGCAGCCATTTTTCCAGCTTCCGCACCAGTTCCTCGTCGTTTTTTTGCACCAATTTTGCGGCATGGTTCACATACAACACCTCGCCGGTTTGCTCCTCCATCACCACAATCCACTGGGGCTGCTTGTCCGCCAATTCAACCAGCAGCCGGCTGCGCTCGTCCCCGGTTTCTTCCGCCGCCAGCTTCTGCCGGCTCACATGCTGGGCCAGCGCCTGCAGCTCTTTGCCCAGTTCCTCGTGCTCCTGCCCCAGCTTGTATATCAGCGGCGCCGCGGCATCCGGGTCTTCCCGCAGCATTTTTAAACAGGTCAGCAGTATCTGCACCGCCTCCTGGGACATATTCCGCATTTCTTTTTCCAGCCGGCTACCATCCTGCATTTTCTCCACCTTCTACCTGCCGTTCCCATTCTGCCTTGCGGTGTCGCGGCACATAGGCCACGCCCAAAAATCACACCGCTTTTCTCCTGGTTTGACGCTACTGCAAAGTGAAGTATTTTACCATGCCCCACCAGGAAAATCAACCATTTGCGCCAAAGCTTTACACTCCTAACGTACTTTATTTTTATTCTGCCTTTTTCGCCAATATTTTCATTTTTTCGCGCTGCAAAACACAAACCTGCGCCCGAAAACACAGGTTTGTGTTGACTTTTCGCGGCAAGGTTTGTACAATATAGGGGATTCTAGACAGAGGACATGGTTTTTGCATGAAAGAACGCATCACCGGCGCGGAAATCCGGGCCGCCAAAGAGCGTGATGAAGCCGCTCTCGCCTCCATCATCGCCCGGCAAATGCCCACCATTCGCCGCCTTGCACGGCAGGCCACCACCCCGGGCCTTGATTTTGAAGATGCCGTACAGGAAGGCCTTATTGGCCTGTTCAACGCCATCGGTCATTACGACGAAAGTAATGCCGCTTCTTTCTCTACCTATGCGTCTGCCTGCATACAAAACGCTATCCTTTCGGCCAGAAAAGCGGCCGGCCGCAAAAAACACGAGCCGCTGAACCGCAGCGTCCCTATCTCTGATGAACAGAGCATTCCTGGCCCGGAAGAAGAGACCATTGCGAACGAACAGGTTTCTCGCACACTGGAAAAGGCACAGGCTGTGTTGTCCCGCTTTGAAAAAGAGGTTTTGCACTACTACCTTTTGGGTATGTCTTACGACGAAATAGCCCAGGTACTGCAAAAGGACACGAAAGCCATTGATAATGCGCTCAGCCGCATTCGCCGCAAGCTAAAGTAGCGCCCGCCGATGTCGTTTTACACAAGGCCCCGTGCCTTTGTAAAAAATATGCCCCCAGTGGCTTCATACCCGTTCGTTTGTCTTTTGCAAAGCTGACGGTTCGAACCCTTTCGCGGGCAAATTTGAATTCCAGAGGAGAATCCAGTTATGTACGAAGACAAAACACTAGTGTGCAAAGATTGTGGACAGGAGTTTGTATTCACCGCCGGTGAGCAGGAGTTTTATTCCAGCCGCGGTTTTGAAAACGAGCCCCAGCGCTGCAAAACCTGCCGTGATTCCCGCAAGGCTGCTGGCCGCGGCGCACGCGAAATGCACACCGCCGTCTGCGCGAACTGTGGCCAAGAGGCCAAGGTTCCCTTCCAGCCCCGCGAAGACCGCCCTGTCTACTGCAGCGAGTGCTTTGCCTCGATGAAAGAGCAGGAAGAGGGCCAAGGCGCCGTCATGTAAGGCGCATCCGTACTGTACCATGAAATCCCGGAGCAGGGTGCTCCGGGATTTTTTAGTATTATACTTTACACGGGTGATACACAAACACAAAAAATATAGATTGTCGACTGGGATCGCCGGGTTCTGGCACAAGGTATCCCTATGCCTGTTTTTCTTCCTCTTGCCGCGGCTGTTTTTGCTCCTGTGGCTGCTGGGCTGGCTTCACCACATACAGCCGGCTGGCAAAATCGGTCATAAAACGCATTGGGTCGCCATATCCCGCGCCGGAAAAATCCTGCGCGCGCACTACCCCGGCCTTGCACAGCAAATCCCCATACGCCGTATAGCTTTCCTTCTCGGTATCCAGGCGGTACAGCTTGTTTGCCGTTTTCACCAGCGCGCCTTCCGGGTTCACATGCACCGGCAGAATAAAATTAATCAGCCCGCCAAAGGTATCAATGCTGATTTTCTGCCGCCGCACCTCTATTTCATACAACGTTTCCGGCGCCAGCCCCGCCAGGCGCATGGGTGGCTGGGCGCTGTTTGGCACCAACAGGTTCATGAAATCGCCCACTACCGCCTGTTTCTTATCCGCCGACACCACCATCCAGCGGCAGCCGTCCTCATAAAATGGGTCCCGCAACCGGTAAAACTCCCCAAACTGCAGCAGCATCCTGTGCCGCTTGTAAAAGGCGATCTGCGCCGCCACGTCTTTGCGCTCGTTCGCGGACAGGCGGGTCAGATCCAGTTCATACCCTAAAAGCCCAAACACCGCGGTGTTGAAACGGGTATCCAGCGGGGGCCGCCGCAGGGTTTGGTGGTTTGGCACCGCGGACACATGGCACCCCATGGTACATGGCGGGTACCCATAGCTGGCCCCTGTTTGTATCCGCTGGCGCTCGTGCGCGTCGGAATCATCGCTCACCCATATCTGCGGCATAAAACACAGTATGCCCAGATCAAACCGGTTCCCGCCGGAGGAACACCCCTCAAACAGCACCTCCGGCCGGGTGGCGCACACTTCCTCCAAAATCTCATACAGCCCCAAGGTAAAGCGATGCTGAAACTCCCCCTGGTCCGCTATCGCCGGAGAATAGTTATCCGCCACATGGCGGTTCATATCCCATTTCACATAGCGTATGGCCGCCCCATCCAGCACCTTCCCCATCGAAGAAATGATGTATTCCCGCACCTCCGGCCGGCACAGATCCAGCACATACTGCTGGCGCCCGGTGGCCGGCTGGTACCCCGGCGTCTGCACCACCCAGTCCGGGTGTGCCTCATACAGCGCAGAATCCTCGTTCACCATCTCCGGCTCAAACCACAGGCCAAACTGCAGCCCCAGGCTGCCCAGCTTGACCGCCAACCCCGCCAGCCCAGACGGCAGTTTTTTGCGGTTCACGTCATAGTCACCCAGGCCCGCTTTGTCATTATTCCGCCGGCCAAACCAGCCGTCGTCCAGCACAAGCAGTTCCACACCCAGCTTGGCCGCCACCCGGCCCATGCGCAACAGCTTCGCCTCGGTAAAGTTGAAATAGGTTCCCTCCCAGTTGTTCACCAGCACCGGCCGAGGGCGCCCTTGCCACGCTTTCGGCAGAATATGCTTTTGAATGAAGTGGTGCATGTTATGGCTCATGCCGGTTTTGCCCGCGTCGCTGAAGGTCATTACCGCCTCCGGCGTAATAAAGCTCTCCCCCGGGGATAACGGCCAGCCAAATGAATCGCACCAAAGTCCATGCAGCACCCGCGTGCGACCGTGGGAATCCACCTCCACCGTGCCCTCATGGCTGCCGGAATACACCAGATTAAAGCCGTACACATCCCCGGCAGTCTCGCTGGCACCACGCTGCGCCAAAAAGAAAAACGGATTACACCGGTTCCCGGACGCGCCGGTGCCATTCCCCAGACGCAACACGCCTGGCGTCAGCGGCCGGCAGGTCAGCTGCATCTCCCGTGCCCATGCCCCTGTCAGGGTAAACAGGTCAAAATCGCACCGGGGCAGGTCCAGCTGGTTGCTCAGCGCCCGCCTCAGCCGCACCGGGGCTGTGCCGCGGTTGGTAATACGCATTTTTTTTGTGATGACATTCGCTTCATAAAACACGGTGTAGAACAGCTCCACCGAAAGACCCGACGGCTCCGAAAACGAAACCGCCACCACCTCGTCCCCGCCGTGTGCCTGCGGCATCCCGCCGGCCGGGGCCAAACTTTTCTGCAACACCGCCGTTTCAAAATGATAGTCGCTGGTTTCGCCCCCGTGCGTCATCTGCGCCACCAGCGCCGCGCGGCGGTAATCCCCGCGGTTCACCGGCGACAGTTCCAAACACAAGCTGGACAGCGCCGCTTCACTCGGCGCACGCAGTACATCCCCACCAAACCCGGCATCCACCTTTGCCAGCAGCGGCGCCGGGTTTGCCAGGTGCACCCGCGCTCCATAGTACATATTCTCCAAAAGCCCCGCGCGCCGCGCGGACAGAATATAGCTCGTATCCTTTGTGTGCATCTGGATAATGCCATCCTCAATTGTTACCATCCGCGCCTCCCTTGGAATCGGCGGCAACCCATACTGCCATTCCATTTCTTTTTATTTGGTCACATAATTATTGAAAATTTTACATTGTATTACCGAGCGGTTAAAATCGCTTTCTTCTATTATCGACCCCTTGACCGTTTTCGTCAACCCACAGAATTCACCATCACTTATTTGTGCAACATGCACTGCATCCAAAACATAATTCCTTCACAATTTGTTGCTCCCGCACATAAAAAGACTATAAAACCATGCAGTTTGCCAATGGAATTCCCTAGCCCGCTGTGGTATCATGTAGACACAGAAAACGGAAGGGGTGAGTCCGATGTACCAGATTGAAGAACCCGGCCAGTCTGGGCAGGGCGAATCCAGATAGGTACCGCTTTTAATCCAGTTCCGATATGGAACAAAAAATCCGGTAGGTCCTGAGCCAAAGGAAACTTTGCATTGGTGCCATCTTTGGATGGCCGATGCGTCGGCCATGAGTCTGATGGCTGGCAAGCTTTCCGGACACACGGCTCGTGCCGGTCTACACTGAAAGCATGATACCTGTCACATTCGTCCTGTCCCACGCGGCCGGAGCCGGGAATATGTAGCCCGGCAGGTCGGCTTCTTCGCTTCTATTCTGTGGTGAAGGGCCGGCCAAGATGGAAAGGTGTCTTTGGGTCCAGGTCTAACCCGATCGAAACCTTCTGGCCGGTGCAGGCGTCTTATTGTTAATTGCTTGTACTTGTAACAGGGAACGAAGTCTGGTAAAACGAAGCACGACCCGGTGGCCGATTCTACAGGAGCCGCACAACAAACTGTGCATCAATGGTTCCGCTGGCCGCCGCAGGAAATCTGTCCGGATCAAATTGCTACTATCCTGTACCGGTCAGAGGTATTACTGAATGGTCCTATCGCAGTATTCAATATCTCACAAACGATCTACAGGCAAACGTTTGGTTCGTTGTACGTGTTTAGCCAGATCTGGACCCCCATTACAGAATTTCCAAATATACTAAATGGCCTCCGCTCCATTCCGGGACGGGGGCCTTTTTTAATCCCTTAGGCGAATTAACGCCTAAAACGCACTCCATCTTGCTGAAAATCATCCGGTGCCTGAGCCGCACCCCATTCCACTTACACGCCTGCCTTTCGATCGCAAACGGTTCCGTTCTTTTTTACAAATATCCCTTGCATTTGCACCATCATTTTGTTATAATTTCGCAGCACTACAGCCAGTAATATATTTTTCTTTTTCCACAGTGTGTAAGACACACACTTTCGGCATCAAAACTTTGGGGGAGATACTACATGAAAACAAACCTTAGGACACGGAGCGTCAGGCCGGGAAAAGCAAGGGCCATCGCCTGCCTTTGCCTTGCCGCATTTTTCGTGCTGCTCACAGCCTGTTCATCCGGACCAAAACCGCTTACCGCCAGCCAGTTCACCAGCAAAATGGAAAGCCAGGGGTTTGAGGTATACGACGTAACCAGCCAGTTCGAGGCCGGGCTTGTAAATTCCGTACTGCTGGCTACCAACGGCAAATACCAGCTTGAGTTCTATATCACCCCCACTGTGGAAAGCGCCTTTGCCTCCTTCAGTTCTAACCAGGACGTGTTTTCCCAGAACAAAGCCGACGGTGACACCGACACCACCGATGAGGGAGATAATTATAACCGGTACCAGCTCACCGCCGGCGGAAATTATTACGTCATTTCCCGCATTGATAACACTTTCATTTATTGCACCGCCCCGGCCGAATATCAGGCCGACATTGACAGTACCCTGGATTATCTTGGATATTAAGTCGTTCGCCGCATACTCTTTGCGCGGCGAAACGGTACCCGCATAGTAGTTTAAAATATTATCCCGCCCACAGCATCTGCCGGATGCCATGGGCGGGACTTTTTTGTTGTCTTTCTTCGCTGGTCGCCGGGGGCAACCTTGTCACCCACGCATACCATCCCCGCCAGACGCCATACAGCACCATACGGCTTGCTCTTCAAGTATCACCGCGCTTCTTTTTCACCCTCCACCAAAAAATCCACCGATTTAAAATTGCTGTAAAACCGGCCGATTTCCGCCGTAAAGCGCAGCACGCAGTAGTCCGGGTCGGTTACGCCTCCCGGGTAATACATGATGTCGCCATCCTGCCAAATCATCTCTTTATGAACAGCATCTTCCAGCACCTCCACCATTCCCTGCAGCGCCACCCCGCGGAAAAACCGTTGGTCGCAAAAATACAGGCATGCCTTTGGGTTTTGGCGAAACTGCGCCACCCGCCGGGACGAGGTATTTGTGGTCAGGTAAAACACACGCATCTCCTCCCGCCGGCGCGGCGCCAGCATGGCCTTCACGCCGGGGTAGCCGTCCTCCCCCACCGACCCTAAATACACCAGCTTCTGATGCTCCACCAAATTCTCCACCGTTTTCATCACTTCCCGCGGCATGGTGCACCTCCCTGCATTTTTCGCTCTGTATTTTTTCTTCTTGCCGTCTTTACGTCGCTATCCCATGATGCTTTTTCCACCTGCTACCCGCTGCCAGCGGAACCCACCAACCCCAGCTTACCCGCCCCAAAAACAAAACTGCCGGCACCGCGGGAAACCACAGTACCGGCAATCTATGCTGCTTTTTATTGCTGTTTTGCCGCCAGATCCGCCAGGGCATCCTTGCGCGACAGGTTAATGCGGCCCTGCTGGTCAATCTCGGTCACCTTCACCAGCAGCTCGTCGCCCACCGCAACCACGTCTTCCACGCGCTCCACGCGGTTCGCGTCCAGCTTGGAAATATGTACCAGGCCCTCTTTGCCGGGGGCAATTTCTACAAACGCGCCAAAGTTCATCAGGCGGGTCACCTTGCCCTTATAAATAGCACCTATTTCCGGGTCTTCCACAATGGTCTTGATGGTATGCAGCGCACGCTCGGCATCCTCGATATTGATGGCCGAAACATACACATGGCCGTCCTCTTCCACATCAATCTTCGCGTTGTTGGTAGCGCTGATTTCCTGAATCACCTTGCCGCCTTTGCCAATGACGTCGCGAATCTTGTCCACGTCAATCACGATGGACAGCATCTTCGGCGCATACGGGGACAATTCGGCACGCGGCGCCGCAATCACCGGACGAATGATATCGTTCAGAATATACAGCCGGCCTTTGCGGCATTTATCAAACGCTTCCTCGATGATGGCATAGGTCAGGCCGTCCACCTTGATATCCATCTGGATGGCGGTAATGCCCTTTTCGGTACCACCTACTTTAAAGTCCATGTCGCCGTGGAAATCTTCCACACCCTGAATATCCAGCATGGTCATCCAGCGGTCGCCCTCGGTAATCAAGCCGCAGGAAATGCCCGCCACCGGGGCTTTAATCGGCACACCGGCATCCATCAGCGCCAGGGTAGACCCACAAATTGCCGCCTGGCTGGTGGACCCGTTCGAGGACAAAATCTCCGATACCAAACGCATGGAATACGGGAATTCCTCCACACTGGGCAGCACCGGCAGCAGCGAACGCTCGGCCAGCGCGCCATGCCCAATTTCCCGGCGGCCGGGGCTGCGCGGTGCGCGCGCCTCGCCCACGGAATACGGCGGGAAGTTGTAGTGGTGCATGTACCGCTTGTGCTCTTCGGTAGACAAATCGTCAATCAACTGGGCGTCCCGCATGGTGGACAAGGTCGCGATGGTCAGCCCCTGGGTCTGCCCGCGGGTGAACATGCCGCTGCCATGGGCGCGCGGCAAAATGCCTACTTCCGCGGCCAGCGGGCGAATCTCATTGATACCGCGGCCATCCACGCGCTTGCCCTCATCCATCAGCCAGCGCCGCACCACAATCTTCTGCATCTTGTACATGATTGTCTCAACAACCCCAGCGCCCCACTCTTCCTCATACCGGGCGGTCAGCGCTTCGCGAATTGGCGCCAGGCGTGCATCCCGCACGTTTTTGTCGTCGGTATCCATCGCCGCCTTAAAATCATTCAGATAGGCTTCCTGCACTTCATGGAACAATGCATCATCCAGATGCATGGACAGGAACTCCACCTTCGGCTTGCCAATTTCCGCCACAATGCCGTCAATGAAATCAATGACCCTTTTTATTTCCTCGTGCGCCATCTTGATGGCGTCCATCATGACGGCTTCATCCACCTCGTTGGCGCCTGCTTCTATCATCACGATCTTCTCGCGGCTGGCCGCCACCGTCAGGGCCAAATCACCGTTGTCGCGCTGCTCCTCGCTGGGGTTCAAAACCAGCTGCCCATCTACCAGGCCCACCATGGCGCTCGCCAGCGGGCCCTTCCACGGGATATCGGAAATAGACAGCGCAATAGAGGTACCAATCATACCCGCAACCTCGGCGCTGCAGGTACGGTCCACGCTCATCACGGTCATTACAACCGCCACGTCGTTGCGCATATCTTTCGGGAACAGCGGCCGAATCGGCCGGTCCACCACGCGGCTGGTCAGCACCGCTTTCTCGCCCGGGCGGCCTTCCCGCCGCATAAAGCTGCCGGGAATGCGCCCCACCGAGTAATGTTTTTCTTCAAAATCCACGCTCAGCGGGAAAAAGTCAATCCCTTCGCGGGGTTTTTCGCTCATGGTAACGTTGCACATTACACAGGTTTCGCCGTACCGGATGAAACAGCTGCCATTCGAAAGGCCGGCCATCTTGCCGGTTTCCACGCTGAACGGGCGGCCCGCCACGGTGGTTTCCCACTTGCGGTAATTCGGGAATGTTTCCAGTTTACTTCTGAACTCCAATGCTTCGCTCACTATTCTCGCCTCCTACACACTCATCAAAGACCGGCGAATTTAGCAATCAATGCGGCGCTTTTAGGCAAAAACGCTCCATTCATTGCTAAGGTCCGTCGCCCTTGAAAAAAATTTACCCGAGAGCAGAGGCAATATACCCCTGCTCCCAGGAACGGATACTACATTATTTACGCAGGCCTAGGCGTGCAATCAGTGCACGGTACCGCTCGATATCCTTTTTCTGCAGATAGGCCAGCAGGTTACGGCGGCGGCCAACCATTTTCAAAAGGCCACGGTTGGAATGATGGTCCTTCGGGTTTGCTTTTCCGTGCTCTGTCAGGTGGTTGATGCGCGCAGTCAAAATCGCGACCTGCACCTCAGGCGAGCCGGTGTCCCCTTCATGGGTTGCGTACTCTTTAATGATTTCATTCTTGTCCTGCATTACTTTTCTCCTCATTTTCGCGGCAAGGCACGCCCTTTCGGCACACAATGCTGCTTTATTTGCCATTTGCCCGGTGGAGGTGATGAGCCACTTCATGAGGGACATGCCATCCACTGCGCAAAGGTACCGTGAGATAGTATAGCACACCCACCGCGTGTTTACAAGGGTTTCGCGCCGCTTTTTACAGCAGTAATTCCCGCCCGGCCATTAAAAACAAAAGCCCTCGCATCGCACATCACCAATATCGGCGTGCACCTTATACAGGAAGGGCAGGCCCCCGTTTTCGGCAGCCCGCCCTTCCTGCATTTTTATTCTTTTCGCGAAGCTCCATTATATGAATAGCTTCTTTTCCATTGGGTTATACTTTACCCCGCGCTGTCGCTGATATTGCAGCGTTTTTCCACCAGGCTAGCCATTTTCTTCCGCGTCCTGCTGTTCATCTGCACTCCGGCGCTTTTTCACCGCCAGGTAGATGCCCACCAAGACGGCGAAGCCTGCGAACACCGCGGCAATCAGCAGCGTCCAGCGGTTGAACCACACCATCGGCTGCGAAATATCATCCAGCAGCAGGAACAATGCGCCGGGCAGCAGGCCCGCAAATATGCTCAGCAACCACAGCGCCAACGGACGGCGGGGTTGGGCGCCGATATGGGTGGTGTCATTGCTCGCGGAAGCGGCATCACTGCCGGTTTCCTGGGCATACCGGATATCCTGTTCGTCGTCACCACGGCGCTTTTTTGCCAGGCCGGTAACCAACAACAGCACGCTCAGGAAGAAGCCCAGCACGCCCAGCAGCAGGCTGACAAAGCTCCAGGCAGAAACCACGTCCAGGCCACCGGTGGGTACCCGGCCGTTAAAGATATCGGTGAGGGGGTTACCGCTCTGGTTGCTGAACGCTTCGCTCAAGGTCGGCGAAAGGATCGCCCCGCTGGTGGGCTGCGGCGCGGTGCTGGTGGATGTCGGCGCCGGGGGCACGCTTTCCGTGGAGGTCACCACCGGCACGCTGGGCACAGAGGAGCTGGCCACACTGCTGGAGGAAACACTGCGGGACGCGCTGCCGGAAGAACTAGCCGCGCTGCTGGAGACCGGCACAGACGCCGGAATTTCCTGCCACACCGCCACTAGGGTGATGTCGTTGTCCGGCATGGTATAGGTGGCGAAATTCACCGCGCCGGCGGTCCCCTGCAGCACCCAATGCTGGAAGATATAGCCATCACGGCTGGGGGTAAAGCTGGGTACCAGGGCGCCATAGTTCACGGTTTTGGTGTCCAGTGTGGCGCCCTCGCTTACATAGGTTACCACGTGGCTGTTCAGCGTCCACCTGGCTTTCAGCGTCAGGTTGCGCGCCGGCATGGTTCCGGTGGCAAAGTTCCACGCATTGCCCTGCTCGTCAAACCAGCCGCCAAAAGCGTAGCCAGTGCGGGTGGGGTCGGTGGGTTTTGCAATGGGGTCTTGATAATATTTTGTCTGCACCGCATTTTGCCCGCCACCATTGTAATCAAAGGTCAGCTTGTAGGCAATCGGGGCATACTGGGCGTACAAGGTGGTGCCGCCAACCGGTGCCGTATCGCATGCAAAATTCCACATATCGCCAGCAACAGGGTCAGTAAACCAGCCAATGAAACTTTGCCCGGTCAGGCCGGGGTCGGTCGCAGGTTTTACCACCAGCGTACCTGGCAGCAGGTTCTGGTCCGCCGGTACCGGGGTGCCGCCCTGCGCATCGAACATAATAGTGCAATCGTCTGATTCAATCACAAACACCACTGTTTGCTGGGGCGCATCCCACGTGAGGCTATATGCTTTGGCTGTGTCGGTACCGCTCTTGATATGGTAATTTGCTGGCAATGTCAGGCCGGTAGTGGTGGGTACCGTCAACGTGCCGTTCTGTGGCAGCGGCGAAAGCATCAGGCCCATCGTTGCATCGGTCACGGTCTTTTTCAGTGTACCCGTCGCGTTTGTTTCGCGGAACTCCACCGTCAGCGTTGCGTTGGCAATTACGCCCGCGTTCACGCCTACCGTTGCAGTTGCCCCCGGGTTCAGTGTAAACTTACTGGAAAAGCCTGTCGTTACATTCACATGCGAATCAGTAGCCACACCGTCAGTGCCTTTTACAGTAAACGAATATGCGTTCGTTATGGTCGCATGGGTGGGTAAAATCACCTTCACGTAATAATCCCCGCCGCCCAGGTTGTTAAACGCGTACTGGCCGTTCGTGTCGGTAGTAGTTTGACGGCTGTAACTTTCCGCCGGGCTGCCGCTTTCGTCGCGGTACAACTCCACCGTTACGCCTTCGTACACCTCATCCGTTCCGGCCGTATATTTGCCGTCGCCATTGATGTCTTTGAACACAAAACCATTTTTGCCCAGATTGGCCGTGCCGCTGTCCGCCAGCACAAATTTCTGGCGGTTCGGCGTCATTTGGGGGGACACCTGTTTGTTGGTGTTATCGGTGTTGTTGCCATAAAACGCCGCATTGGCCGTAAACCAGTTGTATGCGGATTGGCCAATCTGCGCACTGGTGGCACTGGCCGGGGCGGTCAACGTGCCCTCAATCACAATTTTGTATCCCGCAGGCAGGCGGTTGGCCGCGCTACTGTCCCACAGGAACAGGAACGATTTCGCGTCTGCGATGTTGCCGGCACTGTTATTGCTGAACGCGCCGCTTCCGCTGCGGACCAGACCGCCTGAGTTGTAACTGGGGTTGCCGTTAGTGCAGTACTGGAACGAGTAGCTGAATGTTCCCGCAGGTACTGGATCACCATTGTTGTCGTAAACAGTTACCGTGGGGGCGGTGGCAAGGTACGGGTACCACTGGCTACCCTGACCGTCGGCCGTATTGGGCAACACGTTCAATAACTGGACGTCGCCCAAATAACTGTTGCCCTGGTTCAGTATCTCAAGCTGGAACTGGCCCGTTCCGGAAAGCTGCACTGTGCCCTGCGCGCCCGGTGTGGCAACATCCGTCCATGTGGGCGTGTTTGCCGTGTTGTCCAGCAAATAGGCTGTGGGTGCCATGCTGTTGCTGGGGTCGACGGTAAATGAGACGCTGGCAAAACTGCTTTTCAGATACGGAGTTTTGTCACCCCCGTTTGCCGTATACCCATCCAAATTGTCAACATCTGCAAAATACTCCGGGTTGGTGGCAACGTTCAAAGGATAGAGCAGACCATTGGGGGGATTACTTGTGCCTACCAACATACCACAGGTTGCGGTATATCCGGCATTAGATTGGTTCTTTGCCAAATAGTATGTACCAGCTGTAGTGCCTGCGCGCACTTTAAATGTTACGGGAATCTTATACTGCATCGCATTCCCGTTTGAGTTTGACGCCGGCATGGAAAGCCCCGTTACGGTTATTTTGTATGCCCTGCGGCCGGCAATCGTGATCTCCTCCACCGCAGCCGTCTGCGCCAAAGGTGTTGGGTCGGTTCCATAAGTTACCGGTAATACAGTTTTGCTCATGTCCAGTTCCAGCGCATCGGGCGGGAATACCAGCAATACAGGGTCTACCCAGTTTGCGTAGCCGTTCGCATGATTTTTAAATCGGATATACGCCTTCACTTCTTCGCCTGGTACGCGGCTGCCGCCTTGGTTTTCCGCCAGTTCATACAGCACGTATGGGTTAGGCGTCTCCCCGGAATACCGCACCCCGTCTGTTACGCCGCTCGTATAAGTTAGCATACTGGTGTTTCCGCTTTGGCTGTAAACGGCATTGTTTAGGCCAGACTTTGCCACATGTGTTTCCGGGTAGCTTTCGTCTTCCCAGGTAAGCATGGCGGTCACGCGCGATATATCTCCATGCTGGATAGCTGTTGTGCCATCAGGAAATACACCGCCTGGCCAGCTTGTATAGTTTTCACTCACGCTAAACTCGGCCGGGTAAGGCAACGCAAATACCGGCGACGCCGCACCGCTGCGCAATTGAGTTACCGAGTCGTTCGGGTTGTTAAGCGGATAAAACTCGATTGTTTCCACATATTCGCCCGGTTGCAATACCAGCGTCGTGGCGTTCTCCGTTCCGCTTGTACGAATGTAAAAAGTGGCATATCCTCCAACAGCAGACGCCTGATCAACATATAAAGTCACCCAGCCGCGGTCTGCCCCGCCCGCATCATTTTTTATTAGTGCTCGCACCTGTATCTTGAACTGTTTTCCGTTGTTGGCTAAATAGAACGTATTAAAATTCGCTTTTTGGGCGGATGGGTCGTTTTGCACCGTCAGGCACAAATTTGGAATTGCCGCCCCGCCCACATTACGGATGGCCCGCCAACCGAAATCGTTTGTACTGGTTGCCGTCGGCTGGGCAATCCTTACAAATGCTCCTAAAGAACGAAAGGATACGGTACCCTCCTGCAAATGAATTTCCGCCTGTTTTATTTTAAATGTGATCGTTTTTTCCTGCCGCGTCGGTTCGGTCTCTCCTGCACGTGTATATTCCGCCCATGCGGTCAGCGTTATTGTCTCCCCGGGTTGAAATTTATCTGAGGGGAAAGAGATCGACAGGTTGCCGTATGCGGGAATTGTAAAACCGTAACTGTCGATGTTCCCGGAAGCACTTGACCACCCCGCATCCTCAGGAAACATACCGTCTGCACCAGCTGTTTTTGTAAATGCCCATATTACTGTGCCATTGCCGTCATCAACGCCTGTTGGTGGATAGAGATTATTACTGTATTTGGTCGGCATCAAGCTGCCGCCAACCACGGCGCCCGCCGGATAATCAAATCCCAGTACCATCGTACTGCCTGGTTCATTGTACCATGTGGGAAGAACGTTATTGCCATTAGAGAAATTCATTGTAAGTATATTTTCTGTATCTACTGTCACATCACCCGCCGGCGTTTTGTTAAATACGCTTAGGCCGTTCGGGTCGGTCGTCTTTCCTGTCACATCTATTTTCTTTTCGGTCGCCTGCATGCTTGCTTGCGCCGTCACGGTTGCCAGCGTTGCTCCATTAGGCACCCACGCGTCATGTGTGTTGTGGTCAAAGGGGAACACCACTGTAAAGTTACCTGTTGTGTTGTATGCTCCGGTTAAAGTGCAAGAAATCACTACATCACCATTCGGTTCCGTAACAATGCTTTTGTCCGCCGCGCCCACCGGCCAGTTGATGTTTGCTTCTACCGGCGCGGTGAAGTAAACGCCACGCGCGTTAGCATTGTTGGTAAGGCGTATTGTCAGCGTGTCGCTGGCTGTGCCCACCTGTGTTGCGTCGGTAAAGCTGAATGTCCCCGCCACGGTCAGCATCGCCGTATTGGTACTGTTGGTAACATATGCCCCCGCATTGGTGCTGGTCAGCGTAAGTACCTCGAACGGTACACCCGCCGCCAGCGTCCCCGCGCCGCCTTCCCCCTGCACACCTTTGGGCGCCTGCTGTGGTTTTGCCGCGGCCTGGCTGGCAGCGCCAGATACGCCGGTGCCGGTTTCATCAGCACCGGTGGCGCCGGCGGAACTGCCTGCTCCGTTTGCGTCGCTGCCGCTGCTGGCTTCTGCCCCACTGCTGGCGGCATCTCCCGTGCTGCTTTGGTCGGCTGCGCTGCTACCGGCGGTGTCTGTGCCGGTGCTCTGGGTGCTGCTCTGCCCGCCGGTTTCGGCACCGGTATTGCCGGAAGTACCAGCAGCCCCGGCACCTTCACCGGTGCCGCCCACCTCGCTGCTATCTTCGCCGCCCTGCGCGTACACCGGCAGGGCGCCCTCCGGCACAAACGACGCAAATACCACCAGCCCGAGCAGGACCAGCAGCCCTCTTTTGGCCAGCTCTTTCCATTTTACTGTAAATTTCTTCATGCGATATTCCCCCGCTCTTTATACTTTTTCATGCTTATATTTTTCCATATGTATTGCAGCATCCCTGCTGGAATTTTGCTATTTATCAACACCCGCGCTAAGCCTAAACCATGTAAAACACCTGCTGCGCTTCGGTTACATTTCCCGCCGCGTCAGTAGCGGTCACCTTCAAAATAAATCGGCCGGTCTGCCCCGCGCTGGCCATCGCTGCAAACGGTGAAATAATATTCGTTCCGGTGCCGCTGTACAGCACCTGGCTGCCATCCATCGTTACTACCTGCCAGCGGCAGGTGGTGCCGGTTTCATCCTCTATTGTTATCGCCGCCTGCGCCGGGTTCACCGGGTTTGGCTGCTTATTGCTGTCCAGCAACAAAATATTCACGTCCGGCGCCTCGGTGTCAGTAATGTACAGCGTGGGTACCGCTACCGCTTGCGTCTCTTCTGCGGGGTTTAGTACCACCGTCAGGCTGCCCACCGGGTTTTCCGCCGCAAACGCCGCGCCACGGCTGCTCGGCGGGGTTATCACAATGCTATACTGCCCCGCTTGCTGTATATGTAAATCCATAAACTGATACTCGCCGTTCTTGTCCACCTTGGTCTGGGCAAACACCGTGCTGCTGTCCTCCAGCGTTACCACAAAATCCTTTGCATATTTCCCGCCGCCCGGTATCACCGTACCGTCGGCTTTTTTAAATACCACACTGCCGGTCAGCAGTGGTTCTTTTCCTGTGGCTGCCGCGGGGGTGGGTGTTACCGCGGGCGTGGTTGCCGCCGGGCTGCTGGTCGCTTTCGCCTGGCTTGTATCGCCCGGTACCACCGCGCCGCCGGCGGGGCTTTCCGCCGCACCGGACCCCGGTGCAAAAACTCCTGCGCCCGGCACAGAAATATTCTGTGCCGGGGCAGGCGCGTCAGGAATCTCGGCATCTACAATAGATGCCGTATCTTCATACCCGCCGCCGGCTTGTGGCAAGCGCTGGGGGTCGCTTACCACAGGCACGTTTGCCGGCAGCGGGGCAGAAGCCGAAGAAAAAAGAACCGTGACAGCCACCGTGGTGGCCGCTATCGCGCTCAGCAGGCCTTTCAAAACCGGCCCGCTGAAAAAGGCAGTAATACTGGCAGTGCCCGCGGCACCAGCAGCACCGGCCGCAGCCGCGCCGCCAGACAAAAACGCCGCATACACGCCGGCGGCTTCCATACACTGTGCCGCCGCAGCCGGCAGCACCGTCTCCTCCGCCGAACGGCTCAGTATCGCGCTCAGCGCCGGGGAAATAGCCATCATTGGCGTGCCGGACTGCTTCCAGGAATCCATCTTGCTTTCCAGCTCCAGCTTCAAATGCTTGCGGGCCATGGTCAGGTTATACCCCACCATCTCCGGGGAAATATTCAGCATTTCCGCTATCTGCGCATAGCTGATATTTTGGTAATAATGCAGGAGCACACACTGTTTATATTTTTCCGGCAGCCCGCGCACCATCTCCACGACCGACTCCCGCAGCGAAGTTTCCTCTATATATTCTTCCGGCAGGCTATCCAGTGTATCACTGACAAAGTCCATGACACCAGCCTCCATCGAAATATTTCCGTCATCTTTCATTTTTTTCCGCCTCATATCGATGCAGGTATACAGCAGCAGCTTGTTCAGCCAGGTGTTGAACGCTTCCGGCGCATCCAGCTTCACTATTTCCTTTTGCAGGCGAATGAACGCTTCCTGCGCAGCATCTTCCGCATCTAATGGATTATTCATGTACTGACGGCAAAAATATAAAATATATTTCGCCTTCATTTCGCACAACTCAACAAAAGCCGCGTGATCTCGCTCACTCGCCTTTTTTACCATAGAAACTAATTTTTTGTCCGCCATGTTTCTTCCCCCAGAACGGATTCTCACCGTCTCATATATATAGCCGTATTAAATAGCCTGCCACTTAGGCATATTGCAAAAAAATTTTATTTTTGTGCATTTCACACAACCCGTGCGTTTGTTTTTTCACTCCACATGTGAATATCGCATGATAGAATTATATGTTTAGGCTCTACTAAATGAATCGACAAAAAATTCTCTTACATTAGCTTTTATTATGCGAAATATTCTCCCCATCAAAACTGCTGTGTATCCATACCCCTGTGAAAGAAATATAGAATCCTCCGTCATGACCACCCGCTCAGCGGGTGGCTTGCTCAGCGCCTAGAAGGCGCTGGTACCGGCTGGCGCCTGAGGGCGCATTGAAAAGGTCATGCCTCTTGCATCTCATGCCCTGCCGCCGTTGAAACGGCAAAACTGCTCT
>JAVBPZ010000008.1:0-78603 GCA_031549285.1 Oscillospiraceae bacterium
GGTGGCAGGCGACGCGTACATCGTCAGCGATGTGGTGCCGAGCCGTACCACCGCCGCGGACGGAACCACCTATGCCTTTGCCGGGTGGAAAAACGAAGAGACCGGCGATATGTACCAGCCGGGCGAAAGTTTCCTGATGCCTGCCAAGGATGTATATCTGGTGGCGGTGTGGAATGAAGAAGTGTGGTACCAGGTGAAGTACGACGCAGGCGCAGCCAACGTGGGCAATGTGCCGGGCGACGAGTACGCGATGCCGGGCGCAGACTACACCGTGCAGGGCATGACCCCCATGCGCACTGGCTATGTGTTCAAAGGCTGGCTGTCCAGCGATGACGGGAAAACCTACTTTGGCGCGGATATTTTCGAAATGCCGTATAAAGACGTGACCCTGACCGCCCAGTGGGAAGAGAATGAAAATCCCGATGTATACACCGTGACCTATGCGCGGGGCAACCTGCCGGCACAGGTGACTGTGGACAACCTGCCGCCGCAAGAGATCATAGAGGAAGGCAGCCGGTATGAGGTGTCGGGTACGGTGCCGACAGCAGACGGATACATTTTTGTGGGCTGGGAATACAGCAAGCAGGCGAACAGCCGTTACACCGGCGGGCAAGAGATTACCATGCCGGCGAGCGACGTAACCTTTACCGCATGCTGGGTGGAGGACGTGCCGGACAAAACCCCGGTGGAGATTCATTACCTGCCGGGCGGCGAAGGCGTGACCAATATGCCGACCACCCCGCAGCAGGAATACCCGGGCGACACCCACACAGTGGACACGCAGATTCCGACAAAAGCGGGCCATACCTTCCAGTACTGGAAAGAAATGCCCAATGGGCAAAGCTATGACGGCGGCGACACCTTCCTGGTGCCTGACCGGGACGTGTACCTGGAGGCTGTGTGGTTCCCCGCAAAACAGATTACCTATACTGTCACCTTCGACGGAAACGGCGCCACCACGCCGCCGGATCCGGAGACCATGTCGGTGACGACTCCGAACAAGTACCTTTCCGACCTGCCACAGGACCCGGAAAAGACCAATGCCGATTTCCTGGGATGGAACACAGAACGGGATGGGTCCGGTACATGGTTTACCATTGACACGGAGGTCACCGGTGACATTACCGTTTATGCACAATGGAAAAACTATTATACGGTAAGCTTTGTCACAAATGGCGGGAGCACGGTGGCCAGCCAACGGGTGGAAGAAGGCAAAACCGCACAGCGGCCGGCCAACCCCACCAGAAGCGGCTATACCTTCGACGACTGGTACACCACCAGTTCCCTGAGCACGAAGTTCGATTTCAGCACCAAGATTTACCAAGACACGGTGGTTTACGCGGATTGGAACGAAGTGCTGGTTAAGACGCACACCGTTCGCTTCGAGACAAACGGTGGTACCAGTGTGGCCAGCCAGACGGTGGCGGATGGAAAGACCGCCCAGCAGCCGGCCAACCCCACCAAAAGCGGGTATACCTTCGACGGTTGGTATACCACCAGCGCCCTGACCACCAAGTTTGATTTCAGCACCAAAATTTACGCGGACACGGTGGTGTATGCGAAATGGAACGCGGTGCCCAAGAGCTACACGGTAACCTATAACGGCAACGGCGCCACGGTGCAGGCGAACCCCGGCACCATGACGGTAACGCCGCCACAGGACCGCGTGTCCTCGTTGCCGACACCACCCAGCCGCCCAGGCTACCGGTTTGACGGGTGGAACACACGGCCGGATGGCAGCGGTGAACGCTTCAACACATCCTATGTGGTGACCAGCGATATCACCGTATACGCCCAGTGGCTGGCCGGGTATTACACCCTGCGGTTCGACGCCAACGGCGGCAGCGGGGCGCCCAGCTCGCAAAGCCTGCAGGAGGGCCAGCTGGCGGCAACCCCCGAAAGAACACCCACCAGAGGCGGATATACCTTTGCCGGGTGGACCCTGTCGCCCAGTGGCGGCGCGGCCTGGAACTTTGGCAGCACCCGCATGCCGGCACATGATGTGACGCTGTATGCGCAGTGGACGCCGACCGGCGGCACCAGCAGCGGGCCCAGCTCGCAAAATGGTGGCAGCAGCTCTACACCGACTGGAGGAAGCTCTACCGGTGGCGGGACGATTATCAGTGGAGGCGGCCAGGCGAGCGCCGTAGTGGTTTCCGGCAACTCTTCCGTCTCCGGGACAGGCCTTTCAGACGGGGCTATCCCGTTGGGCGGGCTGCAGGAGAAGAATTCGTGGAGCCTGCTGAGCCTGATTCTGTCGATTCTGGCCCTTGCCATAGCGGCGGTGCTGTTCATCAGCTACTTCTTCACGCGGTCCCGCAAGCAGGAGGAACAGGAAGACGAGTTTGAAGCCGACCCGCAGGAGGCGAAAACGGAGCAAGAGGAAGAAAAGCAGCGCAGACACAGGCTGCTGCCGCTTCGCATCATCGCCATAATAGCGGGGATCTGCCCCATGATTCTGTTCCTGGTCCTGGACAACATCCGCTTGCCGATGGCATTTATCAACCAGTATACCCCGTGGATCGCCTTGGCGTTTGTGGTTCATGCCGTTCTGGCGATTGTGTTTGCCGCCGTGAAAAAGCGGGAAGACAAGGATGACGACGAGGACAACGAGCAGGTATATGTGAAGCACGGATAAGAAAACGACCCTATGTACCAAAGTGAGCAACCCGGAGACGGATCCCCACCGTTCCGGGTTGCTTTCTGTTTGCAACTTCTGCTTGCAAAGCAATGGGTAGTGACCTATACTAAGAACAGGGGAACTGTCTTGTCAATCGGCTTGTCACCTAAAAGAAAAGGGCGGATGACAAGATGGGCTGTGGCAAAAGAGAAATATAGTCAATAGATTTGTTACACGGTCTATTCAGCCGGCGCAGTTTTGAGCAACAGGGCTGGGGCGGACAAATTTCACTATCGAATCAATGGAGGGAACCAGTGTGGACACAGCGGAACGCAGGGCGGAAATACTGAAATTGTTGCAGATGGATATGAAACCCATGAGTGCCAGCCGTTTGGCAGAGCGCTTTTCGGTAAGCAGGCAGATTATTGTGGGGGACGTGGCGCTGCTGCGGGCATCCGGTGTGGATGTTGTCTCCACGGCGCGGGGGTATATTTTGAACAAAACCGGCGGGGCGGATGAGCTGGCGAACGATAGCTATGTGATAGCCTGCCGCCACGACAAGGGTTTGCTGGAGGCGGAGCTGTACGCGATTGTGGACAACGGTGGCATTCTTTTGAATGTGATGGTGGATCACCCTATTTACGGGGCTATCACCGAGCCGCTGGAGATTCGCAGCCGGTACGAGGCGGACACCTTTTTGAAACGGGTGGCGGTTACCGGGGCATCGCTGCTGTGCAGCGTTACCGACGGTGTGCATATGCATACCATCCGCTGCCCGGATGCCGAATCCTACAAGCGGATTTTGGTGGCGCTGAAAAACGAAGGCGTGATTTATACGAAGTGACGACTACGCCACTTTTGGCGGGGTGGGTTTATAAATCAGGGCATGCGAAAAAATAATCAGCCGGGAATGCCGTCTTTGCGAAGGCCTTCCGGGCTGATTTTGTTTTGGTGGGGCCGTGGCGGGGACGGCCAATTCAATTTTTATGAAGGGTGGGGATGTGGAAGCATGCTTTACTCGCTGCGCAGTGCATCGATGGGGTTCAGGCGGGCGGCCTTTCGCGCAGGGTAGATGCCAAAGAAAATGCCGATGGCGGACGAAAACAGCACGATGTACACGATGAGCTGGGGGCTGATGCTAGCGTCGATGCCCATGTAGCTGCCGATGGCCCAGCCGCCCCAAACCCCCAGCAAAATGCCGATGAGGCCGCCCACCAGCGTGAGGGTGGCGCTTTCAATAAGGAACTGGAACAGGATGGTGCGGGTTTTCGCGCCCAGCGCCTTTCGTATGCCAATTTCACGGGTGCGCTCGGTTACGCTGACCAGCATGATGTTCATGACCCCGATGCCGCCCACCAGCAGGCTGATGCCCGCCACCGCGGCAATGATGGTGGTGAACAGGCCGATGACAGTGTTGATCTGGCTCATGAACTGGCTGGCGTCCACTACATAGTACATATCGCGCCCGGCGTTGCCGTGGCGCAGCTCGGTCAGGGTGACCGCCTGTTTGCCTACCGCGGCGCTTTGGGTGGGGTCCTGCGCCAGCAGGGCAATATCGGTATAGGGGCCGTTTACGGCCTCGGTGATGGTTTTCAGGCTGGTGATGGGGGCGGAGATTTGGGCTGTGACGTGGCTGCCAATGTTGAAGCCAGAGGTCTGGGTGATGCCAATGACGGTGAAATCCGCCGAGCGGTTGCCGATGGTGAGCTGAATGGTCATGCCCAGCACGTTGTCGGAACCAAACAGCTCTTTGGCACCCTCTACGTCTATGGTGCAGACCTTGCGCGCGGCGGCCACGTCGCTGAGGTTCCAGTAGCGGCCACGCTCCATGGTGGGGGGCGAAACCAGGCTCATGGCCTCGTTGCCGGTTTGGATGCTGGCGGCCACATCTTCCCGTGTGGCGTGCGCGGTGCCATTTACGCTGCGCACCATGGTAACCCCCGCCACGCCCGGAATCTGGGAGATGGCGGTGATGTCGTCGTCGGTAAAATAATCCGCGCGGGTGCGGTTGTCGCCGGCGGCCATGATGTATACCGAGCCATTTGCAATGCCGGAAAGATTGCTTTCGATGCTGCGCTGGCCGCCGCTGCCGATGCACAGCACAATAATGACCGCCGCAATGCCGATGATGATGCCCAGCATGGTTAGCAGCGAGCGCATTTTGTTGCCGATGATGTTCCGCAGCGCCATTTTGGCGTATTCATACAGTTGGCGCATGATGGTTCCTTTCCGGGTGTTTGCTTGATTTGCGCTAGGCAGGGAAAAAGGATGGCGGCGCTGAGAGCCGGAAAAGACCGGCCCGAGCAGAAACCCTTTACCCTACGGTGAAGACGCCGCCGGTCATATCTACGGTGGCGGTGCTGTAGGCAGGGTCGGTGGTGACCACCATGCCGTCGGTAATGTTCTGGGAGGACAGGATTACTTCCTCGCCCGCAGACAGGCCAGAGGTGACCTCCACCGCGGTGTCGCTGGACAGGCCGATGGTGATATCCCGCCGGTGGGCGACGCCGTCTTGAATGACATAACAATAGGTTCCATCCACATCGGTATTAACAGCGGTGATGGGAATGACCAGCACGTTGTTTGCGCGGCCGGTGGAGATGTCCACGTTTGCCTCCACACCCAGGAAGATGTCGCCGTCGGGGTTGGCAATAGCGATGGTGGCGGCCACAAAATTGCTGGTGGCTGTGGTGGTGGCCATCTTGTTTATTTTGGTAACCTGGGCGGCATATTCCTTGCCCATGGTGGTTACCACAGCGCTTTGGCCTTCCTGCACGCGCTCCAGGTCATAGCGGGACAGGGAGATAACCACGTTCACCGTGCTGATGCTTTCGAGGACGCACATGGGCGCGTACTGGCTGGAAAGCGAGCCTTTTTCCACGTTCAGCGTGGTCAGCACGCCGCTGATGGGCGCCTGCACGCCGGCCTGGCCTTTTTTCAGGTTTTCGTCCGCAATCTCGAACGCCACCTGCGACGCCACACCCTGGTACTGCAGCTGTTTCATGGCGTTTTCGTCCAGCACACCGGCCTGGGCCTGTTGGTTGGCGCTTTGCATCTGGCCCAGCAGCGCGGCTTGGTAGTCCACGTCGTTTTGGGCCAGTGTGACCGCTGTGGCATAGGGCGCCAGGGTTGCCTCGGCGGCGGCGATGCTGGTTTGCAGCGCCTGCATGCGCGCCACGGTGGCCGCGTCCGGGTTCGGAATTAACTTCAGGTTTTCCAGTTCCAGCTTGTCCGCTTCCATCTGCGGGCCCACGATGGCGTATTGTGCGTTATATTCCGCCACCGCCTGCGCCAGGCGCTCCTGCGCGATGCTGAGCTGGATTTTCAGGTTGTCTATGCTGGCCTGGGTGTCGTTCACCGCCTGTTGACTGTCGTCGCTGGCATCCACCGCAGACTGCGCCTGCAGGCCAGAGATACCCCGCGCTGCCGACGCCTGGCGCCAGTTGCGTTCCAGATCTGTGGTGTCATAGGTGAACATGGGTGTGCCGGCGGCCACATAGCTGCCGGTTTCCACATTCACAGCGGTGATGGGCGCGGTGACCGCGCCGAATATGGTGACCCGCTCCCCGGAGGTGACAATGCCGCTGGTGGACAAGGTCTGCAACACGTCGCCGGCTTGCACGGTTTGTGTTTCCACATAGACCGGCGCCGGACCGCGAACGGTATTCAGGATAACGTTAAACAGAATAAGCCCCACCACCAGCAGCGCAACACTGATGAGGACGATTTTTTTTACGTTGTGTTTTTTGCGCGGGCGTTCTATGGGGGGATAATCGAAATCCAACCCCTCCGGCAGGTCCGGCGACAGCAGCAGGTTTTCTTTGGGGGTGCCGGATACACCGGTATGGTCATGTTTGTTTTTGTCGCCGCCGGTATGCGTGTTTTTTTGCGTTTCCGGTTGATTCTCCGCGGCTTGTTCCGGCTGGCCGGTGGCTTTTTTGTCCTCTGCCATAAATTACTGCACCTCGTCGTTTCAATGGTTGTAACAGGTCTTTTCTGCTAGAAGTTGGCATCTATCTGCCCGTCGGTGATGCGCACTTTGCGCTGGGCTTTGCTGGCAAGACCCTCGTCATGGGTGATGAGCACCACAGTGTTGCCCTCGTTGTGCAGCTCCTGAATGATGGAAAAAACCTGCTTGCCTGCGCGGGAGTCCAGGTTGCCGGTGGGCTCATCCGCCAGAATGAGCGGCGGCTCACCCGCGATGGCCCGCGCCACCGCCACCCGCTGCTGCTGTCCGCCGGACATCTGGTTTGGCCGGTGGCCCATGCGGTCGGACAGCCCCACCCGCACCAGCGCACGGGTGGCCAGCTTTCGCCGCTGGCTGGCGGACAGGCCCCGGTATATAAGTGGAAGCTCCACATTTTCAAAGGCAGTCAGGTTTTGAATCAGGTTAAAGCTTTGGAACACAAAGCCGATCTGTTCGTTGCGTATGACCGACAGTTCGTTGTCGGTCAAGCAGCTTACGTCAATGCCGTTCAGGTAGTACCGGCCGGCGGTGGGAATATCCAGGCACCCTATCATGTTCATCAGCGTGGATTTTCCGCTGCCGGAATGCCCTACCACGGCCACGAACTCACCTTTGTTCACCCGCAGGTTCACGCCGTTTAGCGCCCGCACCTCGTTTTCGCCGGGGTTGTATATTTTATATAGGTTGCGAATGTCGATTACCGGTCGCATAGTTGTCCCCTTTGTGCAAGTTGTATTAACCGATTAATACAGTAGCATTTTTCTTGCAGAATGTCAAGAAAAACGACGCTGCGGGAAAACAGGAGCCTTCCCCGCAGCAGTGCATGGTGGTATGTATTTTACAGGGGAAACAAATGAGCCGGGATAGACTGTAATGATGTCCCGAAATAGGAAATCGGCACTTGCCTAGATGACCTTTGGCACCGCAATGGCCTTTACCGGACAGATGTTCACACAGGCGCGGCAGCCAACACATTTGGCCAGGTTGATGCGCGCCACGTTGTCGGTTACTTTTATTGCGCGTTCCGGGCAGGTGCGCTCACACTTCATGCAGCCGATGCACCCGGCGGTGCAGGCCTTTGCAGTCATGTTGCCGCGCTGGTGGTTGGCGCACATCACCACCGGTTTTTCGCTGACCTCCCGTATCCAAATTACCCGTTTGGGGCAGGCGTCCTTGCAAGCGCCGCAGCCGGTGCATTTCGCGGGGTTCACCCGTGCCACGCCGTTTTGTATTTCAATGGCGCCAAAGCGGCATACCAGCGCACAGTCGCCAAAGCCCAGGCAACCATAGGGACAGCTGGACGCGCCACCATATAGCGCGTTGCTGGCGCGGCAGGTGGCAACGCCGGCATAGCGGTACTTTTTGGTAATATGATCCACCGTCCCCTGGCAGGCAACAATGGCTTTGTACGCGGCCACGTGGCCCGCGTGGGTTCCCATGATGTCCGCAACCCTGGCGGCGGTGGCGTCGCCGCCGGGTACGCACAGGTTGGTTTTTTCATCGTTTTCCACAATGCTGCCGGCATAGTCTGAACAGCCGGCATATCCACAAGCGCCGCAGTTCACGCTTGGCAAAACGTCCTCTATCTGTGCGATGCGAGGGTCGGTCTCTACCCGCATAAACTGCGAGGCCAGCGCCAAAATTACGGCGCCCAGCACGCCTGTAACCGTGACGATTATAATGGCGGTGAGCAAAGTCATACAGGTTCTCCTTTCCGCGCCTGCAGGGGCGGGGTCGTGCTGAAGTTTTTTGTAATCACACAGTAACGGCTACTGTGACGCAGCTGCGCCACGCAGGATATTATACCTGCAAACCAAACAGGTTTTCAAAAAGACCGCCGAACCCCATGAAGGAAAGGCTGGTGATACTGGCCGCGACCAGTGTGATGGGCAGGCCGCGGAAAGGCTTTGGCGGCTGGGCCTTGTCCAGCACGCGGCGCACGCCGGAGAACAGCACCATGGCCAGGCCGAAACCGATGCCGGCGCCCAGCGCGCACAGCAGCGCCTCCGGGTAGGTGTAGTACGGCGCCGAGGGATCCACCAGGCTGGGGGTTTCAATGTTCAGCATGGTAACGCCCAGCACGGCGCAGTTGGTGGTGATGAGCGGCAGGTATATGCCCAGGCTCTTGTACAATGGCGGCACGAACCGCCGCAGGAAAATTTCCACCAGCTGTACCAGCACGGCAATAATAAGGATGAAGCAGATGTTGTTTAGGTACCCAAGGCCCGCCGGAACCAGCAGGTAGGTATAGACCGGCCAGGTGACCGCGGTGGACAGCACCATAACGAAAATGACGGCGGCGCTCATTCCAATAGAAGAATTCAGCTTGCCGGAAACGCCCAGGAACGGGCAGATGCCCAGGAACTTTACCAGCACATAGTTGTTTACCAAAATCATGCTGAAAAAGATAAATGCCAGTTTTGCGCCCATCATTCACCCACTCCTTTCGCGGGACAGTTTTCAGCAGAGGGGCAGGCGCCGCACCCGGCATATTGACTTTCCGGTTGGCCGGTTTTTTCCTCGATGAAGATGGCCACTGCCATCAGCACCCCAAACACGAAGAACCCGCCCGGCGGCAAAATCATGATGCTCATGGGGGCGATAGAGCTGGGCAAAATTTGGAAGCCCAACAGAGTGCCGGCGCCCAACAGCTCGCGAATGGCGCTCATGACCGCCAGCACCACCGTGAAGCCGATGCCCATGCCCAAACCGTCCAGCGCCGAGGCGCCCACCGGGTTTTTAGAGGCGAACATTTCCGCACGGCCCAGGATGATGCAGTTTACGGTGATGAGCGGCAGGTATACCCCCAGCGCCACATACAGCGCCGGAACGAACGCTTGTACCAGCATCTGGACCAGTGTGACAAAGCTGGCGATGATGACGATGAAAGCCGGCAGGCGCACCTGTTGGGGAATGACCTTTCGCAGTGCCGAGATGGCCACATTGGAACAAATGAGCACGAAGGTGGCGGCAATACCCATGCCAATACCGTTAAAAACAGCGGTGGTGATGGCCAGGGTGGGGCAGGTGCCCAGCACCAGCCGCAATACCGGGTTTTCTTTCAGCAGGCCGTTTGTAAATACCCGCAGGCTCGATGGTTTATTTTCCATATCAACCGGCCTCCTTTGCGCTGGGCAGCGCGGCCAGCGCTGCGTTTACAGCCGTGCCTACTGCGTCGCTGGTTACGGTGGCGCCGGCTACGGCGTCCACCGCGTTTGCGTCGGTGGCGGGTGTGGTGGTGATGGTCACGGGCGCGCTTTTGCCCACAAAGCTGTCCAGGAATGCCTGGTCGCTGGACATTTCCTTGCCATAGCCCTGCGTCTCGCCAGAGGTATCCAGCCACACGCCCAGGATGACGCCGTTCGGGTCCATGGCCACAGCGGCGGTAACCGGTTTGCCGTAAATGCCGGGCGCCTCGCCATAAATGATGTAGTTGCCGTCATCGCCCTTCCAGGCCTCAGTAACAGTTGGCGCTGTAACGGAAAGCTGGGTGAAAGTGGTGGCATCCGGCAGCAGCGCGGCGCGCACCTGTTCGGGGGTCATGGCGTCGGAGGTGATGCCCAGCACATATTTGTTGTATGTTGAGATGGCAGCATTGATGGCGGTGATGCCGGCGTTGGAAGAAACGGTGGCGCTGGAGATGCGGTCCACTTCGCTGGGGACAATCGCCTGGTTTGGCATGCCCACAAACTGGTCTGCAAAAGCGGTATCGGTGACCAGCTGCTGGCCCAGGCCCGGGGTTTCGTCATTTTCCAGGAACTGTACCCCGGCAATGTTGCCGTCGGCATCGAACGCCACCATCACCGGTACCTCGCCGCCGTACCCCGGTGCATATGCCTGAATCACATATCCCGCGCCGTTGGTGGCCTGGTACATGCTGGTGATGTTGGGAATATCCTCGGGAAAGTATATCTGGACAAAACCGTCTGCCTGCGGCAGCAGTTTTTGTCGCACTGTGTCTGCTTCCTGGCTGGTGTTGTGCTCAATGATGGGTGCGGTGATCTGGTTGGTGAGCGCCAGCAGGAAACTGGTGACCAGGCAGATGGCCGCCAGCACCACGATGGGCCGCAGGATAGGCGCCCATATTTTTTGCTTAAAGTTTTCTTTCTGCGCCGCTTCCCGGGCCAGCTGCTCCGTGCTCTTCGGGGGCTTCGGCGGTTTTGGCGGCTTTGGTGGTTTTTCCTCGGCCGAGGTGCCCGGCTTTGTTTCGCCATTTCCCGGACGGAAAAACCATTTTTTTCGCTCGGCCTCTGTGGATGCAGTTGAGATAGCGTCCTTCCCCGGCGCGACGGCCTTCTTTTCAGCGCTTTCCTTGCCCGGGGCATTTGCCGGTTTTTTCGCGGTGGCCGCAGCGGAAGTCGTTTTCTGTGTGGCAGCCGGTTTTTTGGCCGTGCTGCCAGCAGTGGTTTTTGCGGCAGCTGTGCCCGTTTTGGGGGCGGTGGCCGGTTTGCCGGCGGGTTTCTTTGGGGCAGAGGTCTTGGCGCCGTCGGTTTTTTCAGCCGCCACCGTGGTCTTTTTGGGTGCGGGTTTTGCCGGAGCCTTTTTTGCCGGCGTCTGTTTTGCCGGGGATCCGTCGGCAGCCTTTTTCGCCGGGACTGTTTTGCCGGTGGCTTTTTTGGGGGCGGCGGCTTTGGGTGCGGCCGCTTGCTGTGCGGGGTTCTTTTTCTTGCTTTCGGCCATGGGTTATGCCGCCTCCTTTCGCGCAGCCGCGGGTTTCCTGCGGCGTTTCGCCACGCCGGTGGGCCGCTGGCGGAACAGTACGTTAAAGTAAGGAACCAGCAGGTTCATGATTAGTAAGGCAAAGGAAACGCCCTCGGCCATGTTGGACCATTCCCGAATGGCGACCGTGAGCACCGCCAGGCATACCGCAAAGACCACCCGTCCGCGCAGGGTGTAGGGGCTGGTGGTATAGTCGGTGGCCATGAAGAAGGCGCACAGCAATATGCCGCCGGCCATCAGGTACAGCATGCTGTTATATGCGTTTTGCCCCAGCGAAGATACCGCCAAGGAAAAGCCGCTTTCTTTCACGCCGGCGCCAAACAGCAACGCCAGCTTTAGCACAAACGTGCTGCCCAGGTAAACCAGCGGGATGGCGGGGCTGATGACCCGGCTGAACAGCAGGAACAGCCCGCCCAACAGTAGCGTAATAGCGCAGGTTTCGCCCAGCATGCCGCCATGGGTGCCCAGCAGCATATCAATAAGCGGCAGCTGGGTGGACCGGGAGGCAAACAACGGCGTGGCGCTGGCCAGTGCGTCCACCCCGCCATAGGTGGTGGGGTAGGTGTAGTTAATCATGGCGCCGGTGAAGCTGAGCTGCAGGACAATGCGCCCCACCAGGGCGGGGTTTGCGAAGTTGAACCCGATGCCGCCGAACAGCTGTTTGGTGATGACGATGGACACAAATGCGCCGATGATTGCCATCCAAAGCGGAAAAGACGGCGGCAGGTTAAACGCCAAAATAAGGCCGGTAACCACCGCCGAAAAATCGCCGATGGGAATCGGCCGCTTCATCAATACGCAGTAGCCCAGCTCGAACGCAACGCAGGCGGCCACCGTTGCGCCGGTCAGCAGCAGTACCTGCCAGCCGAAGATGATGGTGGAAGCAATGAGGGTGGGCAGCAGCGAGCAGGCCACCGCCAGCATGATGCCCCGCGTGGAGCGGGTGCCGGTAATGTGCGGCGCCGCCGCAACCATCAGTTTGTTTTCTTCGCTCATCCCTTTGCCCCCTTTTGCAACAGATACCCGCGCGCAAGCCCAGCCGTTTGGGAAACCAGGCGCTTTGCCGGACAAACATAGCTGCATACGCCGCAGGCCATGCACACGTCTGCTGACAGCCGGCGCAGCTCGTCTATGTTTTCCGCTTCGTACGCCTCGGTAATTTCAATGGGCGACAAATGCACGGGACAGGCGCCCACGCACCGGCCGCACCGGATGCAGGGCTGTGGCGGGGGCAGGGTGGCTTCCTCGGCGGTAAGCGCCAGCAGGGCATTGTTCTGCTTCACAATGGGGTAGGTGAGCGCCGGGACCGTCAGGCCCATCATCGGCCCACCGGTAATCACTTTTTCCGGCAGCGCTTTGCATCCGCCGCAAAAATCCAGTACATCGCCAACGGAGGTTCCCACAATCACTTCCACATTTTTGGGTTCCACCACCGCGCCGCCGTCCACCGTGATGCGCTTGTGCATCAGCGGCATGCCGCTGGCTAAATATTTTCCGATAAACGAAACGGTGGTTACGTTCAGCACCAGCACCCCGATATCCGCCGGCAGGCCGCCCGCGGGAACTTCGCGCCCGGTAACCGTTTCAATCAGCACCTTTTCCGCGCCCTGGGGGTACCGGGTGTTCAGCGGCATCACCGACAGTTCGTCGTCGCCCTTGGTCAGGCTGAACATCAAATCGATGCATTCGGGTTTGTTCCGCTCTATGGCGATGACCACCTCAGGGATATCCAGATACTTTTTGGCGGCCATGATGCCGGACAGGATAGAATCGCTGCATTCCAGAATCTCCCGCTCGTCCGAGGTAATATACGGCTCGCACTCCGCCGCGTTGATAATCAGCATATCGATGGCTTCCGGATGTTTGGGCGCCAGCTTCACCGCGGTGGGGAACCCCGCGCCGCCCAGCCCCACCACGCCGCATGCCTGCACGGCGGCCAGGAAGGTTTCCCGGTCGCGCACGGTGGGCGGCAGAATGGAGGCATCGATGCTCTGTTGGCCGTCTGCCTCTATGACCACGGCATCCACCAGCTGGCCGGTGACCGCCATGACCTGCTCCACGCTTTTCACGGTACCGGAAACGCCGGAGTGGATATCGGACCCCAGCCCTTCGGCCTTTCCCACCACGGTACCCACATCCACCGCGTCGCCTTTTTGCACCACCGGCGTGCATGGCGCACCCACATGCTGCTGCATGAGCAGAGTGATTTTGGCTGGCGGCGGCATGATAACCGTGCCCAGCGCCGCGGTTGCTTTCAGGTGCGGTACCGGTGTACCGCCAAGAGCGTGCATGACTTTTTTGAACATGGAATCCCTCCTGGACAATACTGCCCGGCCAATATAGGTACGGTTTGGCGAGTGTCACCTGTAGCAGGTTGGCTAGGTGAAAAAGGCGAAACCTGCGGTGAACAGAACCAATAAGTACGTACCATTGCGCGTGCTTCGATTGCCGCAAAACACGGCGCGCCCGGCCTGTTTGGAATACCTTCTGTGTTTTCTGTACAATAAACAAAACGGCGGCCCACTGTACGTTGCTTTGCTGCGATGTGACGAAAAGCAATCCTATCACGCAAAGCAGGCACACCGGCCCGGTACAGTAAAAAACCCACCGCTCTTATTGTAAGCATTCCCCGGGATAGTGTCAACACAAACTATCGTTTCTGTGCCTGTGGAACGGGGATTTTTTCGCAGACAGAAGGGGCGGGAATAGAGGCCGGTCTGCGGGTTTTACCCCCATATTGCCTGCCGGTCGCCCCTTTACTTTGCAACCAGGTATGCTATACTATATATTGTATATAAGCACCATATAGATTTTGTGGCGAGCCGTGGTGGAATAGATGGCCGCTGTGGAAAGCGGGGGATGGGCGTGGCGTTTCCTGTGATGCAAAGCACGCTGCCGGTGGTTCTGGATACCCTGCCCGCGTTGAAGGTGCGCCGGTACCATGGCCAAAGCAAGATGGGCAATGTGTACTGTTATGCCCGGATGTATTTTTTAAAGGATAGCCTGCAGCTGAGCCTGTGCGCGTTTGAGCGCGCGCCGGACGCCGCCACCCGGATAGAGTTTGCGGTGGGCGGCACAGAAAAGGCGTTTTTGCTGCTTTCCTTGTCCCGCGAGGGTGCCACGCTGTCCCGCTGTGGCGGGGGTATGCCGCTGGTGTTACCGGCCCCCCCGCCTGCTTTTTTTAGCGGTGTGGACGAACAAGGCTGGTACTGGGGCGCGCAGGTTTCACTGGCGGCGCCGTTGCTGGCACAGGCCGGAATGGTCCCCCTGCCGCGGGAGTTTTCGGCGGCGGTGTTTAAGACGCGCACAGATGAAGATGCTTTTGGCGCCTCGTTTGAGGCGCTGCCGGGTGGCGAAAAGCTGGCTTTTGAAAATTTTAGTCGCTTTACGCCCGCGCGGTATTAGATACCATGTGCAGTGGTCCACTACGGCCCACACCATGCAGCGTAATCTTTTCCCACAAACCACAAAAGACAAGGAGAGTGAAATCCATGTTCAAGACGGTATTTAGCGTGTTTTTTAAGGTATTGTTTGCCCTGGGCGTTGTGTTTGCGGCGCTGGCTGCGTTGCGGTATTTCAGCGATCAAAAAGGCGATTATATCGAGATTTACAATGACGAGGATGAGTGCATGGAGGACCTGTACTGATGAGAGGGAAAAACAGCGAGATTGTGCGCACCGGGGGAAACGGCCGGCGCAGCAGTTGTGTTGCGTATGGCGGGCTGCTGTATATTAGCGGCATTACCACGGTGGACCTGGCGGCGGATACCGCCGGGCAGGTGCAGAATGTGCTGGAGCAGATAGACAAGCTGCTGGTGTTCCACGGAACCAACAAACACCAGGTGTTAAGCGCTACCATCTACCTGAAAGATATGGCGGACTATGGCGCGTTCAATTCCGCATGGGACGAATGGGTGGACGACGGGCATGAGCCGGCCCGCTCGGTGGCACAGGCGACGCTGCCGGTGGAGGAATACCGGGTGAAGATCGCTATGGTGGCGGCCATCCCCACATAATGTTGCCAATGGTTTCCTTTGGTTGGTAGGCGGGTTTTAGGTACATTGGCAACAGCCAGGGGACTGTACTGTTTGTGTGTGAAAATGTGCGTATAGGGAATTCAAAAAAAGAGGCCCTCCCGGTTATGGGGGGCCTCTTTTGTTACAGCTGGTGCGCGCGGCGCAGGGAAACGTGCTATTGGTTCACTTGGGTTTTTATGCTGCGTTATGCTTCCGGTGTTGTTGTAGAGCTGGGATCCTGTGCATAATAGCTGCTGCCCTCCAGGTAGGGGTTGCGCGGGCTGTAGGCGGTGTGGGTGACCAGATATTCCACCCAGGCGCTATAGCCGGCACGGCTCATGTGAATACCATCGGCGGCGGCAAAATCACTGCGCAGGTACGCGTCGTCCCCGGCCAAAGCCTCGTGCAGATCCACGAAATAGTAGCCTTCCTCAAACGCCAGCTTTGCCAGCTTGTTGTTAAAGCCGACAATGCGCTCGTTGGTTAGGAAGCCCTTGGCGGCCTCCGGGCGAATGGGGGTGACCGACTGGATGTAAAAGTTAACCCCCGGCAGCAGGTTGGCGCGTATGGCGTCCAGCATTTCTTTATAGTATGCCAGCAGGATGTCATCGTCTTCCATGCCAACCATGGCGTTGGTGCCCAGCAGGATGTACACGTTGTCCGGCTGGCTGGCAACCAGTGCCTCCATTGGCACTTCATCGGTTGTGTCCGCGCGGGTGTGAATAGAACCGTCGTAAATACCCCGCGGGCTGATGCTTTTGTACGCACAGTAATGGGCGTTTGGTATGCCCTGTGGCTGGAATAATTGCAAGCCTTGTGTGATAGAATCACCAACAAATGTCACGTTATCGAAATATGTCATGTCAACCCGGCCGTTTTCCGGTAGAGCAATCATGCGATAATCCGGTGCGGTGATCTCCATTTCATTGATGGTTTGTTCCACCGGGCCGATGAAATTCCATTCGCTGCCGTCAATATCCGGCAGATTTGACAGGTTGGTGGGGATGCTTTCCGGTGCCATGGGGGTTACCGGTGCGCCGGTGGTTGCCTGCGGGATAGGGTCATCGGCGGCGCTTTGGATGAGATGGGTGATGAGCGCCGCCAGCCCCAAGATGACCAGGACGGCGACAAACAGTACCAGAAAACGCTGTACACCGCGCTTAATGCGGCGTTTACGTTTCCTGGCGGCGTATTCTTTCAGTTCCTTGTCGTCGGCCAAAGTCCTCACCTCTTCCCGGTTTCCACATGGTTGCGGCAAACCGGCAACCTACCGTGCCATATCTTTCCGCTATTATACCGCATTTAAAGTGAAATGGCAAACAGGAAGCAAAAAAAACACAATTAATTGTGTTTTTTAGGCATTTGTGTATGCTTTCCGGCAAAAATTGACGCGCAGAACACTATTTAAACACAAAAATTTGGTAATAATAGATGTGTTTAAGCGTTACCTGCTTCGAACATACATATTGGCGCAACATTGACGGCAGAAGCCGGCGGGTAGGCAAAGACCTGGGGGACTTACCCGCAAATTGTTTTCAGGCATGGCTGCGGGCAGCCAAAAAGAAACAGCCGAAAGACCCGGTGGGTCTTTCGGCTGAGGGAAAACGGGACGGATTACTTCACGCTGTCCATGTGCTCGATCAGCGAAAGGACCTTGTTGGAATAGCCCCACTCGTTGTCGTACCAGGCAACTAGCTTGACGAAGGTATCGGTCAGCGCAATGCCGGCCTTTGCGTCAAAGATAGAGGTGCGGGCGTCGCCGATGAAGTCGCTGGAGACCACTTCGTCCTCGGTATAGCCCAGAATGCCCTTCAGTTCGCCCTCGGCGGCTTTTTTCACTACCGCGCAGATCTCGGCATACGTGGCCGGTTTTTTCAGGTTCACGGTCAAATCCACCACCGAAACGTCCAGGGTGGGAACACGCATGGACATACCGGTCAGTTTGCCGTTCAGTTCGGGAATAACCTTGCCCACAGCCTTGGCGGCGCCGGTGGAAGACGGAATGATGTTGGCGGAAGCCGCACGGCCGCCGCGCCAGTCCTTCTTAGACGGGCCGTCCACCGTCAGCTGGGTGGCGGTGGTGGAGTGAACGGTGGTCATCAGGCCGTCCGCAATGCCGAAGGTATCGTTCAGAACCTTGGCCAGAGGCGCCAGGCAGTTGGTGGTGCAGGACGCGTTTGAAACGAAGTTCATGTCCGGGGTATATTTGTCCAGGTTCACGCCGCATACGAACATGGGGGTGTCGTCCTTGGACGGGCCGCTGAACACAACCTTTTTCGCGCCGGCGTCGATATGGCCCTGGGCTTTGTCCTTGGAGTGGAAAATGCCGGTGGCGTCCACAACATAGTCCGCGCCGCAGGCTTTCCACGGAATGCTGGCCGGGTCTTTTTCCGCATAAAACTTCACTTCGCGACCATCCACAATGATGGCGGTGTCGGTGTACTTGATGTCCCCCTTGTACTGGCCGTGGATGGAATCGTACCGCAGCATATATGCGCAGTAATCCGGCGACATGAACGGATCGTTCACGCCGACAAACTCGATGTTCGGGTTGGACAGGCCGGCACGGAAAACCAGACGGCCGATACGGCCAAACCCATTAATGCCTACTTTGATGCTCATTGAAATCTACCTCCTAATTATTACCAGAGAAGCAGCGAACGAAATAACTATCCGTACCCCTCCCGCATACTATTTCTTATTCTATACCAAACTTTCGCAAACTACAAGGGTGTGTGAAAGATTTATCAGCCAAAGGCGGGAATGCCCGCTCGTCGGAAAAGCACGTTCTGCGGCGGGAAAACCGGCAATAGTTCATTCGACAAAAAATGACAAAATGTGCTATAATCAAAACACGTAAAACCAGCGGTTAACAAGCAGAAAGAGAGCCCTTCTTATGACCCACAAGTTTTATGAATCTTTTGCGTCGGTGCCCTATCCATGCTACTGGCTGGGTGGCGACGGTATCTTTTGGAGCAATACCGCCGCCAATGATGCCCGTGGTTTGTGGGCGGATACCGATGCTATGCACCGTTTGCTGGACGCTTTTGCCCGGGGTATGCGTACCGGCGAAGCGGCCGGCGCACAAAGCCTGCCCGTGCTGACCGATGCCCTGCGGCTGCAGGGGCTTACGGTCATTCCGCACCCGGACGGCATTTTTGCAACCGCGTCGGAAGATGGCGCTTCCCCGGTGTCGGCATTCAGCGGCCAGCTGCGCGAGCCCTTGGCGAATATATTTGCGGTGCTGCCGCTGCTGGCGAAGCGGCTGGACGGTAGCGACCTGCGCTATGCGGAGGAGATACAGCAGAGCTGCTATTATCTGCTGCGGCTGACAGAAAACCTGGAAACAGCCGGCCGGGTGGAAAAACAGACGTTTGAGATGCACACGCTGGACATGGCGGCACTGGTGGAGTCTTTGTGCGTATGCGCGGAGTCTGTCTGCAAGGAACGCGGCATCCATATAGAAAAAGAAATTACGGGGCCGCTGCCGGTAAAAGCGGATGCCAAGGTGCTGAGCAGCGTTTTTTTGAATATTCTGCGCAACAGCCTGCAGTATACCCGTGACGGCAATGTTATTCGCATTCGCCTGGCAAAAAAAGGGGACCGCGCGGTGCTGACGATGGAGGACAAGGGCCTGGGTATTCGCGCCGAGAACCTGCCGCATGTGTTTGAGCCGTATTTTTCGATGGATCCATATGGCGACAGTGCCGAGCGGCCGGGGCTGGGCCTGGGGCTGTCTATTGTGCGGGAGTCGGTGCAGCGGTTCCGTGGCAGTGTGGCTGCCGAAAGCCGCTTTGGGGAAGGAACCGGTATTCATATTTCGCTGCCGCTGGCGCAGGAGGAGGAGGAACTGCTGGGCAGCGATGCCGCAGATTACCTCTTGAACCGGTATTCCCCGGTATATGTGCAGCTTTCCGGCTTGTGCCGCTTGCCCGGGTTTTGACAGGCCGCACCAGAGGGAGCAGGCAAGGCTTATCCACAGAAACAAAGGGCAAGCCGACAGGATAGCCGACGGTTTATCGTTCGTGCCCCCCGCTGTTGGGCAAATCGGAAAAAGTGCTTGCATTCTTTTAGGTTTGATGGTATGATAAAGTGCGTTGTGGACATAAAGATAAGGAGGTGGAACGATGCCTAATATTAAGTCGCAAAAGGACCGTGTGCGCCTTTCCGAAAAGCAGACCGCGCGCAACAAATCGCAAAAATCTGCACTGCGCACCGCGGTAAAAAAGGCAAACGCCTCCATTGAGGCAAACGCCCAGGATAAAGGCGCCGATGTGAAAGCGGCAGTGGTCGCGCTGGAAAAAGCCGGTGGCAAGGGCCTGATTCACAAGAATACGGCCAGCCGTAAGGTTTCGCGCATGATGAAAAAAGCTACGGCAGAGACCGCGGCAGAAAAGTAATGGTTGCCTGAAGTGACGGGCCATGAAATGGAATGAACGAAAGCGCCTCCCACTTGGGGAGGTGCTTTTTACTGTTCTTATGTTTGTGTTTCCGTATTGCCCGCGGACGGGTGGCTGCAATACCGTTTGCGCATAAACGGGCAGAAAGGGAAAGCGACATATGCGAAGCAGGAAAAGCTAACAGGTACCCTTCTGCCGGCAATAGGCCGCCATGCTGTAGCCAGGTTCCCCGGTTACTTCCCGCCCCAGAAAGGCCGGCGGGACAAAAGCGTCGGCGGCCTGCACGGTGTCGAATTCCACCTCGGCATAAAAGAAACTGCTTTCATTGCCTTCATCCACCAGGCTGCACTCCAGCAGGCTGCCCCCCGGCAGGCGATAGGTGCGCAGTTCCTTTGTGGCGGCGGGCGCTGCCAGCAGCAGAACCAACGCGTCATACTGTTCCGCGGTCAGCGGCAGTTCAATTTCCGCATGCAGCAGCGCGCCCTGGCCTTTTATGCACAGGATATATTCGCTGCTGCCGTTTTGCACGGTTTTGCGAATGCGCACGGTGTTTGGCTCAAACGCAAGGTAGCCTTGCTCCATGCGGCACGCGCCGTCCACCGGCAGGTCCGGAAATTTGTCTACCAGCCATTTTCGCTCTATCTCCACATAGTTCATTCGGCGGCCCTCCCTCTATTCATTCGCTTTTGCAGCAGCCGCGCCAGCGCCAGCGCCAGCGCCGCTTTGGCGATATCCGGCAGAAAAAATGGCGCGCAGCACAGCAGAATACTGGCCCAAAATGTGCTGCCGGACCACAGCATAAACCAGCAGGTGCCACAAAGGTAACAAACAATGATACCGCCCAGTGCCGCCAAAATCTGCAGCCAGAACGGAAATTTGAACCGCATTGCCAGCGTGGCAGCCAGCGCCAGCGCAAAGTACCCCAGCAGGTAGCCGCCGGTAGGGCCCAGCAGCACCTGTGGCCCCCCGGAAAAGCCGGAGAACACCGGAACCCCCACCAGCCCCAGCGCCAGATACACCGCCACACACCCGGCCGCGTACAGTGGCGGCAGCATGGCCCCCGCGAAAAAGACAGCGAATACCGCCATGGAAAACGGCACCGGCCCCAGCGGCAGAATGATCTGTGCGCACACCGCCAGCAGTGCCGCCAGCAGCGCAGTGGCCAGCAACAGGCTGGTTTTGGAACGATATTTCATGGACGTTTCCTCCGGGGATGGGATTTTGGTGGATGCGGTGTAATGTCTATGGATGCCGGGCGGGCGCAGAGGTGGAAATCTTTACAATACAACCACAAGCAGCAGGAAACACGGGGACACCAGGTAATATGAATATATACAGGCAAAGGCACGCCTGGTGCCAGGTTGCCGCGGGTTATTCTGCCGGCAACATCCGCACGCTGATTTCCCCGGACGAAAGGGTGTGGCGCGCGCCATCCGGCGTTTGCACCACCAGCCGCGCCGCATCGTCTATTTCCACAGCAGTGGCGGTGTAGGGGGCGGCCGCCAGCACTGTTACCGGCCGGTCCAGCACCAAGCTGCGCCGGCGGTATTCCTCCAAAAAAGTACCGGTGGCAAGGGTTTCAAACTGTGCCAAAAGCTGGGCATGTATCTCTGCACACAGCTGTGCGCGAGGAACCGGCGCGCCGCCCTGCGGGTATAGGGAGGTCACGATATCCTGTACCGCTGGTGAAAAGGCCGCCTGTGTTATGGTGTAGTTCAGCCCAATGCCCACCACCATATAGTCCAGGCTGCCGGTTTCCAGCCCGGAGGCTGCCTCGGTTAAAATGCCACAGCATTTTTTGCCTTGAAAAAACAGGTCGTTTACCCATTTTATGGAAAGCTGGATGCCGCACAGGCTTTCCACCGCCCGGCACACCGCCACCGCCACCGCGGCTGTAATGCACGCGGTAGCCTGCATTTCGCCGCGCGGGCGCAACACCACGCTCATGTATATTCCGCCGGCGGGGCTTTCGAACCCGCGGCCCAGGCGCCCGCGCCCGGATGTTTGGCACAGCGCCACCACCAGGCTGCCGTGGGCGGCGTCCTGCATGGCCCACTGCTTTGCCACCAGGTTGGTGGAGGTGGTTTCCGCCAGCAGCTGCAACGGGGTATCGGCAGGCAAAAAGGTACGCAGGCTTTCCGGGGACAAGAAGTCGCTGTCCGGGCCCAGGCGGTACCCGCTGCCGGGCATTGCCTCCACCGGAAGGCCGGCGGCGCGCAGGGCCTGCACCGCCTTCCACACCGCCGCGCGGGAAACGTGCAGCTGCGTGGCGGCGTCCTGGCCGGAGACAAAGCTGCCGCGGGACTGCTCCAGCAAGGACAGCAAACGGCTTTTGGTGGTCATGGGCGCCTCCTGTTGGCGGTGGGGTATGGGGCTGGTGTAAAGGTACACAACGCTATCGATGGTCCAATTTGTAATCTGTGAAAAGTATATGCTACAAGGACAGATGCTGTCAACCCAAAAAGAAAAAATGGTTTACAGAACAAACGACAAAACACCAATGGCAGGGTGGCCCCGAAAAGATATCCATCCTGTCACCGATTTTTGTTCAAATGGCCATCTAATCATCATTGCAAGTGTTGCCGGCAATCAGCAGCATCCCAGCGTCTTTCTTACATGCACCCGCAGAAAGTTCCGCCCGCGGTTTTGCCGGTATCAGCGGATGCGGAACAGGCGCCTTGCGTTTTCCAGTGTCTGCCGCAGCAGGTCGTCCAGCGCCACCCCGCGCACCTCCGCCAGCTTTTCGGCGGTAAAGCGGATCATCCCGGAATCGCTGCGTTTGCCCCGCATGGGCTCCGGCGCCATGTAGGGGCAGTCGGTTTCCAGCAACAGGTACTCCGGCGGCACGGCGGCTGCGGCCTCCAGTGGGCGGTGTGCATTTGCAAACGTAACCACACCGGTGAACCCGATGTGCATTCCCTGCGCGGTTAGCCATTTCACGTCCTCGGCCGAGCCGGAGTACGCGTGCAGCACGCCACGCGGCTTATATTTTTTTAAAAGGGCATAGGTTTCCGCATGCGCCTCGCGGTCATGCACAATGATGGGCAGGTCATGCTCTTTTGCGGTGCGCAGTTCTTCCTCGAACAGTGCCAGCTGCGCATCCTGCGGTACCGGCCAGTGGTGGTCCAGCCCGCACTCGCCCACCGCCACTACCTTTGGGTGTACATACAGGGGATCAATAACCCCCAGTTCCCGCTGCCATTCCCCGTCGAACTGGCAGGTGGTGGAGGAATCGTCCTCAATCAGGCTTTGGGGATGCACCCCGGCGGCGGTGTAGATCCAGTCATATTGCTCCGCCAGCGCCAGGCTGGCCTGGCTGGTGGCCAGGTCTGTTCCGCAGTCTACCACAAAGGCCACGCCGGCATCCGGCAGGCCAGCCAGCAGGCTGTCGCGGTCCGCGTCAAAGGCTTTGGCCGTATAGTGCGCATGGGTGTCAAAAATAAGCCGTTCCATATGTGTGCTCCCCTTTGTCTCGAATGTGTACATATTATATAGCATATCCCCGGCAGGGGCAAGCCGGCGCCTGTGGCTTTGCGGAAGGTTAGGCGGGAGGCCGCGGTGCACGGCAGCCGGCAGAATGTTTTGCCCGCTGGAGGCGGGCGATATGGTATAATCGTGTAAGCGGGCGCCAAAATGTACCGCGCGTGAAAAAGCAGAGGGGAGGGCGGGGTATGACCTTGCAGCAGCTAAAATATGTTATAGCCGTGGCGGACAAGGGGTCTATCAATGAAGCTGCCAAAGGGCTGTTTATTTCCCAGCCCAGCCTTTCCGCCGCCATGAAAGAGCTGGAGGGGGAGCTGGGCCTTACGCTGTTCGCACGTACCAACCGCGGCATCATTTTGTCGCCGGAGGGCAGCGAATTTTTGGGCTATGCGCGGCAGGTGGTGCAGCAGGCCGAGCTGCTGGAGGAAAAATATCTGAGCGGCACCCCGCCGAAACAGCGCTTTTCAGTTTCCACCCAGCACTATTCCTTCACCGCCAATGCGTTTGTGGATCTGATAAAGGAGTATGGCGCCGACGAGTATGAATTCACCCTGCGGGAGACCACTACGTATAACGTTATTGATGATGTGCGCACCCTGCGCAGTGAGCTGGGTGTTTTGTACCTGAGCAGCTTTAACGAGCCGGTGCTGCGCAAGCTGCTGCAGGAAAGCGGCCTGGTGTTCACGCAGCTGTTCAGCGCCCGGCCGCATGTGTTCATCAGCAAGGACAGCCCCCTGGCCCGGCGGGACAGCGTGGCCTTGGCCGAGCTGGAGGATCTACCCTGCCTTACCTGTGAGCAAGGCGAAAACAATTCCTTTTACTTTGCCGAGGAAATTTTAAGCACCCTCAGCCACAAAAAAAGCATCCGGGTGACCGACCGCGCCGCCATCGTGAATATGATTATTGGCCTGGATGCGTATACGATTTCCACCGGGGTGTTCCCGGCGTACCTGCATGGCGAGGATATTGTAGCGGTGCCGCTGCAGGTGGAGGAGCGCATTCGGGTGGGGGTCATTATGCACAAGGACTATCGCCCCACACAGCTGTGCGAAATTTACCTGGCCGCGCTGCGGCGCATTGCGCAAACGGTGAAGTGAGCGCTCGGGGACCTTACCCCGCAGGGAAACGGGTTATGGGTGAATCATTGTGTTTGATATAGAAAAAAGCTATACTTAAATATAGTATTTTAGTGTTACACTATAGCTGATAAACTGCGCTATACTATTTCCAACCAAAGCGGCGGTGAAAGCAACCGCCAAAAGCAAACGCGAAAACCAACAATGCCAATGTACAGGATACGATTTACAGAAGGAGGCCCACCCATGAAAGATGAGACACTGTGCCTGCATGCCGGGTACGAGCCCAAAAACGCGGAACCGCGCGTGGTACCCATTGTACAAAGCACCACCTATGTGTATGATTCCACCGAGGCGGTGGCGGCGGTGTTTGATGAGCCGACCCACAGCCTGATTTATTCCCGCTTTGCGAACCCCACCGTGATGGCGGTGGAGGCGAAGATAGCCGCGCTGGAGGGTGGCGTGGCCGCCATGTGTACCTCCTCCGGGCAGGCGGCGTCGCTGTTGTCTCTTTTGAATATCTGCGACGCGGGCGATAGTTTTATCAGCACCACGCAGATTTACGGCGGTACCGTGAACTTGTTTGCGGTTTCGCTGAAGAAGCTGGGCATCGAGTGTATTTTTGTGGACAGCGACGCCAGCGAAGAAGAGATTCATGCGGCCTTCCGCCCAAACACCAAGGCGGTGTTTGGTGAGACACTGGCGAACCCGGCGCTTACCGTGCTGGACATAGAAAAATTTGCCCGCATAGCCCACGCGCACAATGTGCCGCTGATTGTGGACAATACCTTCCCCACGCCCATTTTGTGCAAGCCGATTGAATACGGCGCGGATATTGTGGTGCATTCCACCTCTAAATACATGGACGGCCATGCTGTGCAGGTGGGTGGCGTTATTGTGGATTCCGGCAACTTCGACTGGGCGAACGGCAACTTTCCGGCATTTACCCAGCCGGATGATTCCTACCACGGCATTACCTATACCGGCACCTATGGCAAGGCAGCCTATATCATAAAAGCGCGCATGCAGCTGATGCGGGACTATGGCGTGTACCCGGCGGCGCACTCGGCATTTCTTTTGAACCTGGGGCTGGAGACGCTGGCCCTGCGCATGGAGCGGTACTGCCAAAATGCCATGAAGGTGGCCGAGTACCTGCAAAAGTCTGACAAAGTGGAAGCGGTCACCTACCCGGGCCTGCCGGGGGACAAATATTACGCCCTGGCCCAAAAATACCTGAAAGGCGCCAGCGGAGTGATTTCGTTTGTTATAAAAGGAGGGCGCGAAAAGGCAATTGCGTTCATGGATGCCTTGCAGCTGGCCTCGAACGAGGTGCATGTGGCGGATATTCGCACCTGTGTGCTGCACCCGGCCAGCGCCACCCACCGCCAGCTGACCGACGAACAACTGGTTGCTGCCGGCGTACAGCCGGGGCTTATCCGGTTTTCTGTGGGGCTGGAAAATGTGGACGACATCCTGGAGGATATTCGGCAGGCGTTTGAGGCAGTGTAAACTCTATTGTGAATAAACAAAAGGAAAAGCGTGGCGCCGGGTTCCGGTGCCACGCTTTTGACTTTTTGTATATATTTTTTTTAAAATACGGATAGTAAAGAAGAGATAGGTGGGAACCGCATGCTTTTGTGGTGGACAGGGAAGGGAGTGCGTGGCCGACAGTGGGTATATTACCGCACGCGGCTGCCGGGTACGGCGTCCTCCGGCAGGAACACCACCTGGGCGCGGCCGTCCGGGCCGTCAGCCGCCAGCAGCATACCTTCGCTAAGAATACCGCGCAGCTTGGCCGGCGCCAGGTTCGCCACCAGCGCAATCTTTTTCCCCATAAGGTCCGCGGGAGTGTACCACGTGGCAATGCCGCTGACCACCGTGCGCTCGCGGGTACCGTCAAACACCGTCAGCTTTAACAGTTTGTCCGCCTTCTCCACCTTTTCTGCGGCAAGGATTTCCCCCACCAGCAGTTGGGTGCGCATAAAGTCATCATAGGTGATTTCTGGCATGGGCTGTACCGCGGCAGTTCCGTTGTCGTTGGCATCTTCATTTTTGGCGTTGGCGTCGGCGTCTTTGCCATATATATCTGCCAGCAGCGCGTCGGTATCCAGCCGGGCGAACAGCGGTACCGGCTGGGCCACGGTTGCACCGGGCAGCCAGCCAAAAACCTCGATGCTTACGAGGCTGCGGAACTCCTCCGGGCAGCCAATCTGGCGGAAAATTTCCTCGCTGGTGGCCGGCAGGAACGGCGCCAGCAGTACCCCCAAAAAGCGGATGGCTTCCACCAGGTTATACAGCACCGATGCCAGCCGGTCCTGTTGTGCGGGGTCCTTGCCCAGCAGCCAGGGCGTGGTTTCGTCTATGTATTTGTTGGCGCGCTTTGCCAGGGTCATTACGGCGTCCACCGCGTCCGCACAGCGGAAAGCGGACAGATGCTGGATCATTTCACCACGCGCGGTCAGCGCGGCGGAGATAAGCTCCTCGTCCACCTGCTGTGCCCGGCGCGCGGGAGGAATGGTGCCGCCGAAGTACTTCTGCGTCATGGCAATGGTGCGGTTTACCAGGTTACCCAGCGTGTTCGCCAGGTCGGAATTGTACCGCTCGAAAATGCGCTCATAGGTAATGGTGCCATCCTGTGCATAAGGCATTTCCGCCAGCAGATAGTACCGCACGCCGTCCACGCCAATCATTTTCGCCAGCCCGTCCGCGTACAGCACATTGCCGCGGCTTTTGCTCATTTTGTCCTCGCCGGACAGCAGCCATGGGTGCCCAAAGATGGACTTTGGCAGCTCCTCGCCCAGCGCCATCAGCAGAATGGGCCAGTAAATGGTGTGAAACCGCAGGATGTCCTTGCCAATGACATGCGCATTTGCGGGCCAATACTTTTTGTATAATTCTCCAGGGTTATCCGGCATGTAGTCCAGCGCGGTGATATAGTTGGACAGGGCATCCACCCAGACATAGATAACGTGCCCGTCGTCGAACGGCACCGGAATGCCCCAGGTGAAGGACGAGCGTGACACGCACAGGTCCTGTAGGCCGGGCTTCAGGAAGTTGTTCACCATTTCTTTTTTGCGGCTTTCGGGGAAAATGAAATGGGGGTTCTGCTCGATATGTTCCTCCAGCCGCTGCTGGTACTTGGACATTTTGAAGAAGTATGCTTCCTCGTCGGCGCGCACCACCTCGCGGCCACACTCCGGGCAGCGGCCGTCCACCAGCTGGGAGTCGGTAAAGAAGCTTTCGTCCGGCACACAGTACCAGCCCTCGTACTTGGACTTGTAAATATCCCCTTGCTCGTACAGCTTTGTAAAAATTGCCTGTACGGATTTTTGGTGATAGTCGTCGGTGGTGCGGATAAATTTGTCATAGCTGGTGTTCAAAAGATCGCAGATACCGCGCACCTGCCCCGCAATATCGTCCACATATTCCTTTGGCGTCACGCCTGCGGCGGCGGCCTTTTCCTCAATCTTTTGGCCGTGCTCGTCGGTGCCGGTCAAAAAGAACACGTCATATCCCTGCATCCGTTTCAGGCGGGCCACCGCGTCGGTAAACACAATCTCATAGCTGTTGCCGATGTGCGGTTTCTGCGAGGTATAGGCAATGGCGGTGGTAATATAATATTTTTCCTTCGACATAAAAATAGCCCCTTACACTGTGTCATTTTTTGCCGGAATGGGTTTTTGCTGGTATCGGGTTATGGTGGCGCGGGTGCTTGGCAGTATGTGTTGCCGCGTTGGTGCGGAAGTGCCCTGCGCGCTGCCGCGCAAAAGCGTGCAAGTATTCACGGGGAAACCGGCTGTGCAGCCGCGGCGCCTTCGTCAATGAAGAAGCGTTTGTACCAAACCAGGAAGGTGAACAGTACCCATATTTTGCGTGCGTTGTTCGCCTTGTTTTGGTAGTGCGCGTCCAGCAACCGCAGAATTTTTGCCTGATTAAAGAACTGTGCGGCATAGCTGCTTTCAAAATATTCCCGCACAATACGGTAATATTTTTCTTCCCGCAGCCAGTGGCGAATGGGCACCGGGAAGCCTTTTTTTGGCCGGTTGGCCCACGCGCCCGGCAGGGTTTTGTTCGCGGCGGTGCGGAACACCACCTTGTTCTCGGTTCCGCGAATGCGGTACCGTGTGGGAATGCGCCCGGCCAGCGCCATCAGTTCCTTGTCCAGGAACGGCACCCGCAGTTCCAGCGAGTGCGCCATGCACATCTTGTCCGCCTTCAGCAAAATATCCCCCGGCAGCCACAGGTGCATGTCCACATATTGTTTTTTTGTCACCTCGTCCTTGTCCGCCACCCGCGCGTAAAACGGCGCGGCCAGCTGGCGCGGCGTGGGGCCGCCCCGGTAGGCGGGGTTCAGGATAGACCGGGCCTCCCCCTCGGGGAAAACGTCGGCCTGGCCTATGAACCAGTTTTCCGGGCTTTCGGCGCTTTTTAAAAGGAAGTTACGCCCCTTAAACCGCGGCATCACGCTTGCCACGCTGCCCAGCATACGCCGCAGGGGCCGGGGCAGTTTTTTGAACCGTTCCATCGCGGGGGTATCGGCGTACAGCTCATACCCGGCGAACAGCTCGTCCGCGCCCTCGCCGGACAGCACCACCGTCACCTGTTCCTTTGCCAGTTTTGCCAAAAACCACAACGGTACGCTGGAGGGGTTTGCCTGCGGCTGGTCCATATGATACTGGATATCCGGGAAGGCGGCGAAACATTCCTCTGCACTCAGCAGCTTGCGAAAGTTTTCCACGCCCAGCTTTTCGCTCAGTTCGGCGGCATAGTTGGTTTCGTCGAACTTGTGCTGGGAAAACCCTACTGAAAAGGTGTTCTGCGGCATCAGGCAGGCGGTGATATAGCTGGAGTCCACCCCGCCGGACAAAAAGCTGCCGAGGGCCACGTCGCTGATGCGGTGGGCGGAAACACTTTCGTGCACGGCGGCGTCCACCGCGTCCACATATCCGGCAAAATCCAGCGACTCATCTGCATCAAAAATGGTGTCCCAGTAACACTCGGTACGCATTTCGCCATTCTGCCACACAAAATAATGCGCCGGCGCCAGGCAGTGCACCCCTTTAAAGAAGGTGTCATTGCCGGGAGCATATTGAAAGGTGAGGTAAGCGCGCAGGGCGTCCGGGTTTATTTCTTTTTGGAAAGCCGGGTGCTCCAGGAAGCTTTTTATTTCGCTGCCAAACAGCAGGCCACCCTCCGGCAGCTGGGAATAATAAAATGGCTTGATGCCAAACGGGTCCCGCGCCGCGAACAGCGCGCCGGTTTTTGTATCCCACAGGGAAAACGCAAACATGCCGCGCAGCATTTTTACCAATCCCTCGCCGTATTCCTCGTATCCGTGCACCAGCACCTCGCTGTCGGCGTGGCTGACGAACCGGTGTCCTTTGGCAATCAGGTCATCCCGCAGCTGCATAAAGTTGTATATTTCGCCGTTGAACACCGCCACCACCGTGCCGTCCTCGTTGTACATCGGCTGGGCGGCGGCCTCGGTTAAATCAATGATAGACAGGCGGCGAAAGCCCAGGCCCACCGCGTCGTTTGCGAACAGGCCGGCCATATCTGGCCCACGGTGCACGATGCGCTGCATCATCCGGTGCAGAATTTCTTTTTTGCTTTCGGGGTCTCGCTTGTCGGTAAAGCCTACAAAGCCACACATGGGCGCGTTTCCTCCTGCGGGGGAATAATATAGTGTTTCTGGGGTTTGTCTACGGCATTTATACGTTGTCCTGCTGCCAGGGAAACCCCACCGGGGTTTTGCCACAAGCCAGAATGGCAGCCTCCGCCAGCACCGCCATGCTGTCCAGGTACCGCCCGTCCAGCAGGCCGGCCTTTTGCAGCAGCGACAGTTCCGTGCAGGCCAAAATCAGCACATCGCAGCCGTCCTGGAACAGCTCGTCGGCCACGGTGCGGAACAGCGCCATATCCGGTGCGCGCCCGCGTTTGATATCCTCGTAAATCAGGCGCATGACCGCCTGCTGGGCTTCGGGTCCCGGAACGGCGCAGGGCATGTCTTTGGCCCGGCACACCGCCTGGTAGGTGTCGGTGCGGATGGTCCCGTCGGTGGCCAAAATGCCAACCTTCCGGCATCCCATCTGCTGCGCCTTGTCCACCGTGTCCTCCACCATGTTCAGCACCGGCACCGGCAGGCCCGCCCGCAGCCGGTCGTAAAAATAATGGGCGGTGTTGCAGGGAATGGCAAGCACCTGGGCGCCGCAGTGCGCCAGACGAAACGCTTCCGCCTCCATTACGGCAAAGGGGTCCTCGGTGCTGGTTCCCAAAATAAACGCGGTGCGGTCCGGTGTGGAGGCGCGGCTGGAAAGGAGTATGTCGATGTGGTCCTGGTCGCGCGCAGCCTTTGTGTGCGCGGTGATCAGCTCATAAAAATAAACGGTGGCCATGGGGCCAAGCCCCCCCAGCACCCCGAGTACCTTGCTGTTTGGCATATTGCTCACCGCCTTTGCCCTGTTGCACCGGGTTTTTCACACCAAATGGCGTACTTTCTGTAATATCGATAGTCATGCACCAGGGTATATAGCCGGCGGCGGGGGTTGCCGCGCAGGTCATAGGAATAGCCCAGTGTGGTGGTATCTTTGCCCGCGCCTGCAATCGCCTTTGCCGCGGCCACCAGGGTGGTGTCCGCCGTGTATTCCCACACAATTCTTTTGGGAATGGAATGCCAAAAGGAAGTGCCCTCATACAGCAGTGGCGGCCCGGCCGGCTGGCCCAGCACCCGGTCCTCTACCAGATATTTTGCCAGGTTCAGCCCGGCACCGGTGACGTAATAGTTGCTGCGCCCCTGCCGCAGATTAATTTCAAACACCCGGTAGCTGCCGTCCCGTTCGTCATATTTAATATCAAAATTCGAAAACCCGGTATAACCAATGGCATCCAAAAAGGCCTGCAGCTTTTCCATCAGCGGGCGGTTATGCTCGGTAAGAATGGCGGCGTGGTTGCCCAGGGCTTTTGGGGTATGCTCTTCCAGCAATACGTTGCCCAGGCACATCATCTGCACCTTGCCGTCCTGGCCGGAGTAGGCGGTCAGCACCCGCATGCGGCAGTCCGGCCCGGGCACGCGGTCCTGCACCAGCAGGGCGTCGTCATATCCGGCGGCAAAAATGCGCTGTGCAATGCCTTTTGCCTCGTCTGCCGTGTGCGCAACATACACCTTTTTCATCCCGTTGAAGGGATGCTTCCAGTACGCAATGCTGCTGCTGGGTTTCAGGATCACCGGAAACGCGAACGGCAGCAGGTCTATTGCGGACAGGCCCTCCCCGCGGCGTAACACAACCGTCTGGGGATAGGGGATGTCATATTCATCACAATAGCGGTAAAAATTTTCCTTCGAAACCAGCCGCTCGGCCAACTGCGGCGCAATGTAGGGAACAATGTATTCCTGCTGCAGCGCCGCCTGGTTGCGTATCAGCATCGCGGCGTAATCATCTGTGCAGCCCAGCAAAATCTTGGTTTCGTCCGGGTGCTGCGCGGCGAAGGCAGACAACGTTTCCAGCAGTACAGCGTCGGTGTCCATGTTTTCCACCACGGTAAAATGCACGATGCGGGAGTATTTGGTCTCGCCCATGGCGTACCGGCCAAACGCCTGGGAGCACACGCCATATGCCTCGTGAAACGCGCGGGCCATGCTGTAGCAGTTCATGTCGGCGCCCAGCAAAACAGGGAGCAGTTTCTTTTGCAAAGCGGGTTCCCCCTTTTTTCCTGTGGTTTCGCGCGGTGGGCGCCAGAGTGTCTGTACCGGGTAAGCGGCATACGGTTTTGGTCAGCTGGCTCCTGGAAGCCGGTACTTATTTACCCGTCCAGTGGGTTGGGTTTTGGTTGCAGCACAACCTCCGGCTGGCCGGCCAGCGCCACAGACACACAGCCCGCCAGTAGGCCCAGTATGCTCATGTTTAAGGATTCCATTAAATCGATACCGGCCTGCCCGCGGTAGAAGGTATCCCAAAGGGCCTGCGGCAGCTCCAGGCAGGTGGCGAACAAAAAGGTGAACAGCCCCAAGATGTACATCCAGCGTACCCACCGGCGCGGCAGCGCCACATACAGCGAGCGCAGCAGCATGGAAAACCACAGCATGGCAAACAGCGCCGCGTAACAGCGCACCAGCGGGCCCATGCGGTACAGGCTGGTGGGCTTTGCCAAGATGCGGTACACCGTCAGCATGCAATACGGCAGCGCCGCCAAAATGCCAAAATACGCGCTTTTGGTGGGGGAAGGGGTCTTTTGGCCAAACAGCTGCAGCGCCGCCAGCAGCATCCAGACGGCATACCACAAAAACAGCGCGCCCAAAATCAGGCGAAAAACGCTTAACGGGGAAACCCCGAAGGCAATCTCGGAAACGCCCAGCGCGGCGCCGGACGCCGCCGCTACGCAGAACAGCACCGCCAGGCCCCGGTGTACGGTGCGCATGGTGCCCACGGCGCGTGGGCCCACCGTGCGCAGGCCCAGCAGGCTCATGACCAGCGGCAGTACCAGCACGGCATAGCGCATCCATAGTTCGCCCCGGTTCAAAAAGCCGGAAACAGGGTCGGTGTAATAGGTGACATCCACCCAGTACATCGCGCCAATCAGCGCCATTACGAGCAAAACCAAAATGGTGGGCAGCTTGCGTTTCATTGCAGAAACCTCACAAAGCAATTATTTTGCCGGCGGGGGAAACGGCAGGTTCCAGTCGCTCCCGCCTACTTATGTACGCTCGGCCAGCGGCAGGTACTTCTGTTTTACGCCCAGGTACTTGTACGCGGGGCGGATGATACGGTTGGCAAACAGAATTTCCTCCGCACGGTGGGCGCACCAGCCGGGGATGCGGCTGATGGCGAACAGGGGAGTGAACAGGTCCTGCGAAAGGCCCAGGATGGTGTAAATGAGGCCGGAATATAAATCGACGTTGGCGCACACTTCCTTGTGGCCTTTTTCCTCGGCAAACACGCACGGGCCCAGGCGTTCCACCGCTGCTAGCAGTTTCAAATCATCGCCAAAGCCTCTTTCCACCGCCAGGTCCTCGGCACAGCGGCGCAGTACCATGGCCCGCGGGTCACTTACCGTGTACACCGCGTGCCCCAGGCCGTAAATAAGCCCGGAATGATCCCCCGCCTGTTTGCGCAAAATCCGCCGCAAGTACTCGGCAATTTCGTCATCATCGTTATAGTCCTGAACGCCCGTACGCATGTCGCCCAGCATCTGCATCACCTTCAGGTTGGCGCCGCCGTGCTTTGGCCCTTTCAGGCTGCCGATGGCGGCCGAAATGGCGGAGTAGGTGTCGGTGCCGGAGGAAGAAAGCACCCGGCAGGCAAATGTGGAGTTGTTGCCGCCGCCGTGGTCGGCGTGCAATGTCAGGCAGATGTCCAGCAACTTTGCTTCTTCTTTGGTAAACTTTTTGTCCGCCCGGTAGGTGGACAAAATATGCTCTGCGGTGCTTTGCCCGGGTTGCGGCAGATGCAGGTACATGGATTTTTTATCATACACCCGGCGCTTTACCTGGTACGCGTGCACCATGATGGTGGGCAGGCTGGCAATCAGCCGGATAGATTGCCGCAGGATGTTTTGCAGGCTTTGGTCTTCGGCTGCATCGTCATAGGAATACAGCGCCAGCACACTGCGGGCCAGCTTGTTCATTACGTCCGGGCTGGGGGCTTTCAGAATCATGTCCTCGGCAAAGGAATCCGGCAAGGCGCGGTATTCCTCCAGCGCCGCCCGGAAAGCGGCCAGCTGCCCCGCGCTGGGCAGTGTGCCAAACAGCAGCAGCCAGATGACCTCCTCGAACACAAAGCGGTCTTCTTCCACCGCGGCGGCGGTGATTTTTTCCACGTCGATACCACGGTAGATCAGTTTTCCCGGGACAGGGGTCTTTACCCCGTCCTGTATCTGGTACCCCACCACGTCACACACATTCGTAAGGCCGGCCAAAACGCCGGTGCCGTCCGCATTGCGCAGACCGCGCTTTACGCCCAGTTTTTCGGAAATTTCCGGGTCTATGTAGTTGTTCTTTTGGTACTCTTCACACAAGAAAGAAAACAAACGGTCGCCGGACAGCGACGCAGAATCTGACAATATGGACACCCCTCTCAAATGGCTCATTTTATTTTACCGCAACATAGGGCAAAATACAAGTTTTGCGGCCCGGCCGGCCAGGTGCCGGAAAACGCCAGGGCAGCGCAAAGGAACATCCGTTGCCGTAACAAAAAGCCGCCCCGGTATGGGACGGCTGAGTTAGCCAGGTTTCAGTTAAAAATGGCCTCTTCGGTTGTTGCGTCAAACAGGTGGATTTTTCGGGTGTCCAGCCCCACCTTCACCACGTCGCCGGTGCGCGAGCCGCTGCCGGCGGCCACCCGCGCGGTCAGGCGGATATCGCCGTAGTTCAGGTACAGGTATACCTCGCTGCCCATCAGCTCCGACACGTCCACCGTGGCCGAGATTACCGCCTTTGGGTGCTCCGCCAGGAACGCCTCCTCATCGTGGATATCCTCCGGCCGGATGCCCATCTTCACCGGCTGGTCTACATACGCGGCCAGTGCGCTGCCGGCGCGCGCGGGGTCAATGTGCAGCTTGTCGTTGGCCATTTCCACGTAATAATCATTGCCCTCCTGCCGCAGGCGCCCGTCTGCGAAGTTCATCTGCGGGCTGCCGATGAACCCCGCCACAAACATGTTGCAGGGTCGGTCGTACAGGTTTTGCGGTACGTCTACCTGCTGGATAAACCCGTCCTTCATCACCACAATGCGGTCGCCCATGGTCATGGCTTCGGTCTGGTCGTGCGTCACGTAAACAAAGGTGGTGCCCAGGCGCTGGTGCAGCTTAATCAGCTCGGTGCGCATGGAGGCGCGCAGCTTTGCGTCCAGGTTGGACAGCGGCTCGTCCAGCAGGAACACGGCGGGATTGCGCACCATGGCGCGGCCCAGCGCCACGCGCTGCCGCTGCCCGCCGGACAGTGCCTTTGGCTTGCGGTCCAGCAGGTGCTCTATGTCCAGCACCTTTGCTGCCGCGCGTACCCGGCGTTCAATTTCATCCTTGGGTGTTTTGCGCAGCTCCAGCCCAAAGGCCATGTTTTTGTACACGGTCATGTGCGGATACAGCGCATAATTTTGGAACACCATGGCGATATCGCGGTCCTTCGGCGGCACGTCGTTCACCAGGCGGTCGCCGATGTAGAGTTCACCTTTGGTTATCTCTTCCAGCCCGGCAATCATGCGCAGCGTGGTGGATTTCCCGCAGCCGGACGGGCCCACCAGCACCACGAACTCCTTGTCCGGAATTTCAAGGTTAAAATCATTTACCGCGGTAACGTCGCCGGGGTAAACCTTATAAATGTTTTTCAGTGTAATGCCAGCCATGGAGTTCTCCTTGTAATGTCATTTTATTGATAAAAATAGGAACGCGTTGACTTTATGGAAAATCCTGTTATAGTAATGATATCATAAGTTTCTTAGCTGTGAAATAGTACAATATTGATATATGGTGGAAAGTATTGATGTTTTCCTATGAAAGCTTTTGCACACCGGGTGCCGGGCGGCACATTTCCGGTAGCGAAATAGGTGTGATAGGTGACGATGGCCAACTGGCCGTTCTGTGGGTACACCAGGGGGGCTGCGCCGCCGGACAAGATGCAAAGGTAGAGCTGACCACGGGGCAGCTGCTGGTGGCCTGTGCACCGATGCCGTTTGCCGCGCAGGCCGGTTGTTTGGCCGTGGGCGTGGCACTGCGTGGCAGCGCGCCGGAGGCACTGGCCGCACAGCTGCGTCCCGCATCCCGGGTGCTGCCGGTGGCCGAATGCCCAGATGCGGTGGGCCTTCTGCCACAGCTGGCCGTGGGAAAGCGCCTGCCGCCGGCGGAACGCAGCATTCTGGCGTATACGCTGGTATGCCGGCTGGCAGCGGTGCTTTCCGATGTCCGGGAGCCGCTCCAGACGGTGCATTCGCCGCTGGTGGCTGCCGCGCTGGGAAAAATAAATGCGCAATATGCCGAGGTGTATGGCGTGGAGGAACTGGCGGCGGAGCTGGAGGTCAGCAAAAGTCATCTTATCCGCCTGTTCACGGCGGCGGTGGGTATTGCGCCGGGAAAGTATCTGACCGCAGTGCGTATTGAAGCGGCCAAAAGTTTGATGAACAGTGGTTTTTCATTGGAGCTGGTGGCCGGCATGTGCGGCTTTTCCGGCGCGAACTATCTGTGCCGGGTGTTCAAAAAAACCACCGGTATCTCCCCGGGCGAATGGCGCGCCAGGTATGCGGCGGCCGGTCAGAGCACTCTGGAAGAGCAGCCCCGCGACGAAATGTATTTATAAACAGAAAAGGCGTAACTGCGTATAGAAAAAAATCTTTTCAACGACCCCGATTTGCGGTATGATAAAAAACGGAGCTATTTAGCGCAATTGCTGATGGAATGCAGCGTGCCGCAGCTGCCGACAGGCGAAAACGGCGGCCCTGCGGTGGACGGAACAAACCAGTGATTGCCCAGCGCAAACCTGCGGAGGAGGCCCTATTTATATGAAGTGGATTGTAACCGAAAGCTATGACGAAAGCTGCAAAATTGTGGCGGAGATCATTCGTGATATCGTGAAAGAGAAGCCGGACGCCAAGCTGGGCCTGGCCACCGGGGATACGCCGGTTCCCATCTACCGCAGCCTGGTGGAAATGAACCGGGCCGGCCAGGTGGATTTTTCGCGGGTACATACCGTGAACCTGGACGAGTACTGCGGCCTGCCGCCGGAGCATCCACAGAGCTACCGCTATTTTATGGATCATCACCTGTTCCAGCATATTAATATTCCGCAGGAAAACACCTTTGTTGCGGCCGGGTGCGGGAATGAAGAACGAAACGCGGCCGAGCTGGAAGAAAAAGTATTCGCGGGCGGCGCCCCGGACTTGCAGCTGCTGGGCGTGGGAAACAATGGCCACATTGCCTTTAATGAGGCGGGGGATACCGCCACGGCGGCCTCCCATGTGGAAACGCTTACCCAGGAAACCATAGCTTCGAACGCACGCTTTTTCGATTGTGCCGAGGATGTGCCCACCCGTGCCATCACCATGGGTATGGGCGGCATTTTGGCGGCAAAGCGGATTGTGCTGGTGGCCACCGGTGCTGCCAAGCGTGAGGCGATTCGCGGGTTGTACGCGGATGATGCCATCACCACGCATAACCCCGCCACCTTCCTGAAGCTGCACCACGACGCCACGGTTATCATCGACCGTGAGCTGGCAGAGCTGGTGGGCATTTAACGGCAGCGCTGTTGATAGTTTTGGGGTGCCAATCCTGTCGCTGTTGTTGCGCCTGTGCCGCCACCCATTCCGCCCACATGAAAGGAGCCCGCCGGTGACCATAGCACACGACAGCGTAAACCACCGCTTTACCATGACCGCGCCGGACGGCGCCCCCGTGGGGGAGCTGGAATATATTCCCCACAAACCGGACGAATGGCTGGCTACGTCTACAAAGGTATATGCGGGATTCGAAGGGCACGGGTATGCCGGCCAGCTGCTGGATGCGCTGGTGGCGCTGGCGGTGCAAAAGCAGGCGAAGATTACACCGCTGTGCAGCTATGTGTCGGCGGCGTTTCGAAAGTACCCGGAAAAATACGCCGCGGTGATAAAGAAGTAAGGGCAGAAAGTATCTTGGTGCATGCCCACGAAAAAAGGACTCAGGGCCCTTTTGCCGCATACAAAAAAATGACCCCGCTGCCGGCATTTTGTGCTACCGGCGGCGGGGATTTTTGTGGCAATAATTGGTATATAGTATAATAAACAAATTTTTGCATAAGCCCGGGCCGGCGGAGACATTACCCCTCCGCCTTGCGTGCCTTGGCGCGCTTAATCACCTTCAGGCGGGAAAATTCTTCCCGCTCGTGCTCTTCCAGCACGCTGCCAATGAACTTCACGGCGGTTTCGTACCGGGGAATCACCACATTTTCCAGCATGTTGGCCCGCCGGGTGGTTTTTTTAATAGCAACCGCCAGGCGGTACACGCTGTTTTCCGTTCCGGCCAACCGGGTGGACAGTTCCAGCACCCGGTCGAACAGGATGTAGGTGGAGTCCAGGTACGAGTTACTGCCCCAGAACCCGTAAAACGGTTTCGGGGGGCTGGCCTCCAGGTGGGCGGTGGGCAGGTCTACCCCCATGACGCTGCGGCTGGTCATTTGGAACCCGGTTTCTTCCGGCGTCCAGTTTTCCAGCGTGGTGCCAATGCCCATGGTCACGTTCGCCATCTGCAGCGACTGGTACGCCCGCGAAAAGGTATCGCCGATGTCCCGCTGCAAGATGGCGGCCTGGTCAATCAGCTTCATCATTTCGCGCATCAGAACGTTGCGCTTGCGGTCCAGCAGGTCAAAGCCGGTGCGGGCCAGCGCCAGGTTTTTCTTTGCAATCAACAGGTTCGCCTTGGTGGGCGCCAGTTTGTCTGCCATCGGCTTCACCTCCTGTCTTGTTCAGGGTGGGCGCAGGGCATGCCCCGCGATAAAATACCCGTTATTCTTTTGCTGCTTCCGGGGTGTCCTGTGGCGCAGCAGTGTTTGCCCCGGCTATACTTGCTGCGTCCTTTTCCTGTTTCGGGCCAATTTTTTCATCCAGCAGCTTTTCGTCCAGCCGGTCCATTTCGCTGCGCGGCAGAATGGACAGCAGCCGCCAGCCCAGGTCCAGGCTTTCTTCTATCGTGCGGGATTCAGTCGGTTTCTGGTTCAAAAAATCGGTCTCAAAATGGGTGCCAAAATCCAGATACTGCTTGTCGGTGGGGGAAAGTTCTTCCTCGCCGATAACATTGGCCAGCCCCCGCGCATCCGCCACCTTGGCATAGGAGGAAAACAACTGGTTTGCCACCGCCTGGTGGTCGGCGCGGGTATACCCCTCGCCAATGCCGTCCTTCATCAGGCGGGACAGGCTGGGCAACACGCTGACCGGCGGGTAGATGCCGGTCTGGTCCAGGTACCGGTCCAGCACAATCTGCCCCTCGGTAATATAGCCGGTCAAATCCGGCACCGGGTGGGTGATGTCATCGTTTGGCATGGTCAGGATGGGTAGCTGGGTCACGCTGCCGGGCCGTCCTTTTATAACGCCGGCGCGCTCGTACAGGCTGGCCAGGTCGGAATACAGGTAACCGGGGTAGCCTTTCCGGCCGGGAATCTCCCCGCGGGAGGAAGAAAACTCCCGCAATGCCTCGGCATAGCTGGTCATGTCGGTCATGACCACCAGAATATGCATGCCCTTGTCAAACGCCAGGTACTCCGCCGCGGTCAGCGCGCAGCGCGGGGTCAGCGTGCGCTCCACAATGGGGTCGCTGGACAGGTTCAAAAACATGGTCACGTGGGACAAAGCGCCGCTTTCTTCGAAACTGCGGCGGAAATATTCCGCCACATCCTGCGTGACGCCCATGGCGCAGAACACAATGCCAAACCCGCCCTCGGCGTCGTTGTCGCTGATGCGTGCCTGCCGCACAATCTGCGCCGCCAGGCGGTTGTGGCTCATGCCGCTGCCGGAAAAAATGGGCAGCTTTTGCCCGCGGATGAGCGTGATAAGCGTATCGATGGAGGAAATGCCGGTACGGATATAGTTGCGCGGGTAGGTACGGCTGACCGGGTTTATGGGGCTGCCGTTCACATCACGCAGTTCCTCGGCATATATAGGCCCCAACCCGTCAATCGGCTCGCCCGCGCCGTTGAAGATGCGCCCCACCATTTCTGGCGCCAGCGCCATGCGCATGGGCTCGCCCCGAAACCGGGTGCTCACGTTGTCCAGCGAAAGGCCGGACGTGCCGGCCAGCACCTGTACCACCGCCTTGTCGCCGGACAGTGCGGTCACACGGCCCAGGCGGGTTTCGCCGTTACAGTGCAGCTCCACCATTTCCTCGTTCGCAACACCGCTTACTTTATCCAGTGTTACCAATGGGCCGCTGATATCCTGCAGGCCCAGATATTCCATTGCCATGCTTGCCTCCCATCTGCGGCGGGGTTGTCTTGTCCGCCGTGTATGCCCATCTGGCAGCGCGCGCTGCTGGTTTTGCCGGGCGGTTTTCCCGCCGGCAAGCGCTTTATCCCGGCCGCGCCGCGGTAAAGGTCGTCGCCTTTTTGTGCGCGTCCAGCAGCTGGGTGCACGCGGCGTCAATCTCGTGGTAATACCCCTCAAACAGCTCAAGATGGTCGTTTGGCACGTCATATTTCATCTTGATCAGTTTTTCAAACAGACCGGTTGCCTGTATATCGCTCACCTGCACGCCGTCATCCACCAAACTTTGGGTTTTGTCGTACAGGTACAAAATCACCTTCATCATGTCGCGCTGTTTTTCCAGCGGGACATAGGTATCGTTTTGGTGGTAGGCGTTCTGCTGCAAAAAGCCCGCGCGGGTCACCCGGGCAATCTCCAGTGTCAGCTTTTGCCCGTCCGGCAGCACGTCGGTACCAATCAGTTTTACAATCTCCTGCAGGCGGGTTTCCTCGCTCAGCAGGCTCATAATCTGGCCGCGCAGTTCGGGGAAATCCTTGCCGACATGTTCTATATAGTAGGGGTCCAGGTCGTCGTAATATTCGCTGTAGCTGGTGTTCCAGTTTATGGCCGGGTAGTGTCGCGCATAAGCCAGGGAAGTGTCCAGCGCCAGGAAACAGCGGATGAAGCGCTTGGTGTTTTGGGTCACCGGCTCGGAAAAGTCCGCCCCCTGCGGGGACACCGCACCGATGATGGTCACGCTGCCCAGGGTATCGTTCAGGTTTTTGGTGCTGCCCGCGCGCTCATAAAAGCTGGCCAGGCGGCTGGGCAGGTAGGCGGGGAAGCCTTCCTCCGCCGGCATTTCTTCCAGCCGGCCGGAAATTTCGCGCAGCGCCTCGGCCCAGCGGGAGGTAGAATCCGCAATCAGCGCCACGTCATAGCCCATGTCGCGGTAATATTCTGCCAGGGTGACCCCGGTGTAGATGGATGCCTCACGTGCCGCCACCGGCATGTTGGAGGTGTTGGCGATCAGTGCGGTGCGGTCGGTCATCAGGCGGCCGCTTTTGGGGTCCACCAGCTCGCCAAATTCCTCCAGCACCTGGGTCATTTCGTTGCCGCGCTCGCCGCAGCCCACGTACACCACAATATCCGCGTCGCTCCATTTTGCTATCTGGTGCTGGGTCATGGTTTTGCCGGTACCAAACCCGCCGGGAATGGCGGCGGTGCCGCCTTTTGCTATGGGGAACAGGCTGTCTATCACGCGCTGGCCGGTTACCAGCGGGCGGTCAATGGGGTCGCGTTTTTTCACCGGGCGCGGGGTTTTCACCGGCCAGCGCTGCGCCAGGCAAATTTCCTTTTCGTCGCCGGCGGCGTTTCGAATGCGCACGATGGGCTGGGTAATGGTATAGGCGCCGTCTTTGGCGGCCCAGGTAACGGTGCCTGCCATGTGCGGCGGCACCATGCTTTTATGCAAAATGGCCTCGGTCTCGGGACAGGTGGCGATGATATCCCCGCCACTCACGGCATCCCCAACCTTTACGGCCACTGTAACGTCCCATTTACGTTCTTCATCCAGGCTGGCCACATGCAGGCCGGTGGCGATGAATGCGCCGCTTTTGCCTTCAATATCCTTCAGCGGCCGCTCTATCCCGTCAAAAATATTCTGCATGATACCGGGGCCCAGCGTGGCAGACAGCGGCGCGCCACTGCCTTTCACAGGCTCACCCACCAGCAGCCCGGTGGTGTTTTCATACACCTGGATGGTGGTGGCTTTTTCATTCACGGATATAACTTCCCCAATCAGCCCGGCATTCCCGACATATACCATTTCCAGCATGGAAAAGCTGTCGGTATCTTGTACCGTCACCACCGGCCCGTTGATAGAAAAAATCGTGTCTTTCACCTGTGTGTTCACCTCGTCCTGTTTTTGCCCGCATTTCGTGAAGATGGTACCGGTTGCCGCCGGTTACAGCCGCAGCCCGCTTTCCAGGAAGAACCGCTGTTTTTCCTCTGCCAGCGCCTCGTCCAGCGTTTCGTCGTACAGCTGGTTGCCACCCTGTATGCGGAAACCGCCCAGGCGAATTTCCTCCAACTGCCGCACGGTCACCCCTGGCAGCGCTTTTTCGAGTGCAGCGGCGTTTTTGCTGTCCGCCGGCCGCAGGAATATCGTAACGTTCTTATGTTCTTTTGCAAATGTGGCATACCCCAGCAGCTTTTTTTTCATCCACGGCAGATAGCCTTTGCCGCCGGCAAAGTCCGCCAGGTCTTTTTCAATCTCGGCGAACAGGCCGTCCACCAGCTGTGCCCGGTGCAGCAGCAGCTGCCGCCGGGTGTTTTGCGCCACGGTGGAGTATTCTTTCTCCACCGCCTGGGCCAGCCTTGCGGTGATGGATGCTTCGTCCGCCTCTTCACACAACAGGCGCGCCTTGCGCAGTTCCTCTTCCCCTTCGGCGTGCGCCGCGGTAATGATGGCCATGCTTTTGGCTTCCGCCTCGGACAAAACGGCGTCCTTGAACATGGTCTGGCGGTCCAGCTCTAACTGATTAAAATCCACGCCGTTCACCTCAAATCTTGATGCCGACCACTTCGGCAATGTATTGTTTTATGGAATCGGCCACGTTATCGCCGCTGTGCCGGTCCGGCATCTCCACAATCAGCGGTTTACGGCTGTGCAGCTTGTAGTCGAAAATCATGGTGCTAAATTCCTTGAACAGCTTGCTGGTGATTAAAACCAGGCCGATGTCGTCATCCGCCCGGGCCTTCTCAATGGCGGCGCGCACCTCGTTTTCCTCGTGCACCACCACGCCGTCCACCCCCACCATGCGCAGGCCGGCCAGCGTATCAATATTGTCGCTGATCAAAAAATACTTCATAGCAAATACTTATACCTTGTTCAGGATTAAGATTGCGATTAGCATACCGTACAGCGCAATGCCTTCGCCCAGCGCCACAAAGATAAGCGCTTTACCAAAACTTTTGGGGTCCTCTGTCAGCGCGCCGATGGCAGCCGGTGCACCGGCGCCTACCGCGATGCCGCCGCCGATGGCCGCAATGCCGGTGGACAACGCCGCGCCCAGGTATGCCATGCCCGGGCCAAAACCCCAGTCGCTGGTAGCGGCGGTGGCCACGTCTCCCTCGGCGCCCAGCACCGGTACCCCAAACACACAGAATAGCGCGCACAGTACCCCCAGAATCAGCATGACCCGGCCCAACATTTTTTTCGATTTCATAACAACCATTCCTCCGATCCTATTATCACAAATTGGATTTATCAAAAGACAAGCAGGCAAGAGCAGCCGGCTTTTGTAACCTTACAGCTCCACCGTGTCGGAAACAATACGCAACGGCTCGAACGGTTTGCCGTCCGCCTCATAAAACCGGCTGAACACCTCGTAATAATTTAGGCGCAGCGCTTGTATGCCCACAATGAGCCCCTCCAGACAGATGACAAACGCGTTGCCGATGACCATGACCAGCGGCGAAAGCGCCCCCGCCATATTTGCCAGCGTAACCACCACGCTCATCATGCCGGCGTGGGCCAGCACAAACCCGCCCACACGCAGGAAGCTGACGGTGTTGGCCAAAAATTCCAGCATGGTGACGAACAGCTCGAAAAATCCGCTCAGCAAAAGGTCGCTTACACTTTCAATATGGACTTTGCCCTCGTCAATAAACTGGGCAATGGGCTCCTGCAGGTACATGATGAGCACCGGTAGTATGATGAGGCAAACCAGGTACGCGGTGCCGGACGCAAAGCCGATGTGCAGCACCAGGTTGTCCACCAGGAACGCAACGATGGAGAGATAAAAAATCAAACCGGCCACCCCATTCGGGCTGGTAATGGCCTCGCCCCGTTTGTGGCGGCTGAGCTTTGAAATAATGCTGGTGATAATGGACATGGCTACCACCGCCACACCAATGCCGATGGAAACCAGCAGGATGGTGTTGATGCTGGTGGACGCCATCACTTCAAAGGGTTTGTGGGCAAAGCCCAGCGCATGAAACAGGGGATCCAGCATTTCCTCGTACCCAAACACACTGCCAAACAACACCCCGAAAATGCAGCAGAAGATAGAAGCCCGCGCCAATATCAGCCCAATGGCCATTTTTTTGTACCGGTACATGAAAAAGTACCCGAACAGCCCCAACACCAGCCCCTGGCCCAGATCCGCAAACATGACGCCATACAGCACCGAGTAAATGATGGCCACGATGGTGGTGGGGTCAATGTCGGTGTAGGTAGGCAGGCCGTACATCTCGGTAAACATTTGGTATGGGCGCGAGAACCAGCCGTTTTTCAGCTTCACCGGCGGTTTGGCGGGCACCTCTTGCGAGTCGGTGGCTTCCTTTATACGCACCGCCGGCACCTTTTCCACCGCGGCGCTGAAGGTGTCGAAACTATCCTCCGGCACAAAGCCGCTGATGTAAAACGTGTGGTTAAACACCAGTGCATATTTTTTCATTTCATACAGCTGGTTCAGGTAGGACAACCACGCGGCCATGTCTGCAATTTTGTTCAGCTCCTCCTCCGAGGCAATGCCCGCCGGGGTGGTGATGAGCGCCAGCTCTTCCTGCAGTTCCGCTATACGCTTTTGTATGTTGTCCAGTGCTTCCTCTGGGCGCCCATGCACAAACTCCGGCACCCACACCCGTTCGAAGTACAGCGAATTGAAAATATCGTCTATATCCTGGGCCGAGTCACTGGGTGCAAAATACATTCCCCAGTAATACTCGCCGTCAAAGTCGTACACAATAAAGTTAAAGTACGAGGTAAAGTTGAATCCCTTTTCCGCGTAATAGCTCAGGCGGACATAGCTGCTTTTGGGAAGGCGCCCCACCCGTACCTTCAGGGTTTCCACCTTGAACAAATCGTCCATGGTAATGTCTAGGTCGGTCAAGTGGCTCAGGATGCCCTCGGTTTTCCGCTGCAGGTCCAGCTCGGTTTCAATATCGGTCTTGCGTTTGGAGCGGCGAGCAACCTCGGCGGCGAATTTTTCCAGAAAGTCCGACACCTCGGCCCGGGTATACGCATCGTCCGCGCCGATATAATCCGCCGCGATAGAGGAATACCCCAGGTCGCTGAGCAGGCCCTTGGCCTTGGTCAGCAGCGGCTCGTATTTATTGGTACCCAAACGAATGGCCGAGTGGATTGCCTCGCCCTCTTCCGGTGCGAAACAGGCACTGCGGGCAACGGCGCCCAGTGCAGACTGCAGCTGTTTTTCCGGCCCATATACATTCAGGTAGGTCATTTTGGCAACGGCCATGGTTTCGTCCTTTCCAGCCCCGCCGGGCAACTTCCTGCTTGGTAAATCTTGGCGTTTAAAACTAGTTCAGCATCATGGCGCTCATGGTTTCCGGCGCCAGGCCATAGCGAACGCCCTCAATAATATTAATGACATTTTCGCGGATAAGCCGCGCCAGCGCCAGAAATGCCGCCAGCGCCGCCGCGGGCGAGGGAGTCAAGTGCAGCATCAGCCGTGCGTGGCTGAACAAGACCTGGTTGCCCAGGTGCAGCATATCGTCGGTGTTGGTGGGCAGGCCATAGCGCACGGCGCCGGACTGTTTATACAGCTGTAAAAATGCCTCTATGCTGGGTGCGGCCGCCATCTCCTCCAACTTGTGTTTGGTCAGGTGAAAGGTATACGGCAGCAGCAACTGCTGTACGGTGGCGCCGGGATATATATGCGCAAAATAAGTTTTCACCCGCACCATCAGCTGCAGGTTGTATATTTCCGCCTGCTGCAAAAACAGCTCCCGCACCATCTGCCGCTCCCGGCCGGAAAAGCTTTGGGCTATCAGCTCAAAAATCATATCGTACAGGTACTTCAGCATCGCGGCCTCCAGCGCAGGAAAATCCCGCAGGTAGGGGTCGGCCAAAAAGCGCCCGCGCAGTATTTTTTGGTAGGGGGTCGCGTGCAGCACTGCCTCCACCTGGGGCAGGTTGGTGGCGCGGGCCAGGGCAAACAGGTCGAAGCGGGTTTTCCCCACCAGGTATTCTGGTATCTGGGCCAAATACCCGCCGGGAACGCTAATGCTGAGCAGGTGCAGTGCCTTGATAATCTCGCGCACCTCACACTCGGCCAGGTAATAGCTGGTGAAGCTGTCCTTGCCCACGTCGTAATGCACCAGCGCCTCGTATTTCGTAAAAATGTCCATGTTCAGCAGCTCTTCTATCTGGCCGCGGTGGGGCTCGGTGGTGGACAGGGTGGCCAGGCTGTCCTTGAAATACACATGTTTTTTTAACAGCGCGGCGACCTCGGCCACTGAGCGCCGCCGCATCAGTTCTTCGTACTCTGCATCGCTGGGGCGCTTGGCATACATGCCGCGGGCTTTGGGGATAATTGCTTGTGTACCCACTGCTTGCATCTGCCGGCGCCTCCTTTTGGCTAGTATTCAGTAGTATCGATCATTGTCTGCGGGGTGGCAATAATATAGTGGGGGTCTCCTGGCCAGGCAAAAAACAAATCATTTTGCCGTTTCTGCGCCATTCAAAATGCGCTGGGTAATCTCGGCTTTCCACGCGTCACGCTTTTTGGCCATGGTTGCATCCAGTTCCTTGCGTTTCGCCTCGAAATCCGCCTGGGCCTGGTTTTTGCGTTCTTCCAGCGTGGCGGTTTGCTGTGCCTCCACCTGCGCAATAATCTCCTGCTTTTTTCTTTCCGCATCGGCAAATATTTGCGCCTTTTGCTTTTCCACGTTGTTGCGGATGGTCTTTCGGCTGTCCCGCGCCTGCTGTATGATATCGGCAGCCATCCGGTCCGCCTGAATAATCTGGCGCAGTTCAAGGGCCAGGGTATCCTTGTTTTCTGCCATGGGGCCACCTCCGGGTACAAAATGTGTGTGGGTCTGAAGTACTGCAACCGCAAACCGATTTTTGCTGCGCACAGGTGCCGCGCATGGATACGCTTTAACAGCAAAATATGCGGACATCAACCTGCCCGCATGCAACATGATACTCTCTTCCGCCAGGTTTTTCAAGCGCAATCCGGCTGGGAAGGGAAAACTTTCTTTTCGAAAGAAGAAAAACGTCGAAACTGACAAAAATTCCCCACCAAAGCGCAACGTTCCTGTGCCATATTTGCCGGTGCCCGGTGCTGCATGCTGCCTTTTCCTGCCAGGTCATGAAACGCGTATTTTGCCCGGCGGCTCATGACCGCACATCTGCAAAAAAACCCGCCTTGCCGTCTGCGACCAAGTTATAACCCACTCTCTCAAGCAGGTGGGTGCCCTATCCCCGGTTTCACGCTCCCTTCTTCCGGCATAGCCGGGAGGTCTGCCATCCTCCGGTGAACACGGGCTCCCTTTTCATAACTAGTAGGATAATTGTGGCCGCAACAAATCGAACAAGGCAGGGTGTTGCCAAAAACAATACCGTAGTGCGGGAAATCTGGGAAAGGAACGGCTACTCTTCCTCGGCGGCCAGTTCTTTCCGCAGTTCTTCCAGGTCGATGTCGTATACCTCGCTCAGCCGGTTCAGAAAGACCTGGCCCACCGCCAGCAGTTCTTCCTCATCGTCCACCACGTCCAGGTACTCGTCGCCGTCTTCCTCGCCCACGCGCATAATGATCATCTCGTTGTCCTCTGCCAGCTTGTCGGCAGCGCCGGGGCTGTAGGGGACCAGGGCCAGGTAACGCTCGTCTCCAACATCGGTGGCGTCCAGCACCTCGAAAGCATGCTCGGTGCCGTTTTCATCTTCCAGTGTCAGGATATCCGGTTCGTACTCCTGTGCGGCATCCTGCCCGCGGGAGGTCTCGTCGCTCATAAAGGTACTCCTTTACCTTCTGCATCAGAAGCTTTTTCTAAAAGGCTTTTTCTGTCTTTATGATACCCCAACAACCCCCGCGCGTCAAGATTTTGCGCCCTCAAAAAGCCCCAAAGTGAAAAAACCACGCGGGTTTTGTCATTCTTGCGCCGGCTGCCCATAAAATATGGTATAATTATATAGAAAAAGCGGTCAACGCTTGCAAACCGGCGCAAAACCACGCCTTGCCGGTCAAACATCACCGCGTTCTGCCGGTCAAACACCACCGATGACAGCGAAGGCAAAGGGACTGGAACCCCATACGCCATGCAAAATATACCTGCCTGACATATGAATATAGGGCGGGTACTTTCTATACCACAACAAAATGGCGAAGGAGACGGGTGCATGAAACGAATGCTGGCGGCTATGGTGGCGGGACTTTTGCTGCTGGCGGCGTGTGGCCAGCAGCCGGCGGAGTCTTTGGCCAGCGTGGGCGGCAGCACCCGCCGCCACACGGTGGACAGCGACCAGCTGCAGTTTTTATCCCCGCAGGCGGGCGACACCATCGCCACCATAGAAACCAGCCGCGGCACCATTACCGTGGTATTGTACCCGGCGTATGCGCCGCTGGCGGTGGAAAATTTTTCCGCGCTGGCCGGGCGGGGCTATTATGACGACACCGTGTTTCACCGTGTGGTGAAGGACTTTATGGTGCAGGCGGGCGATGCCACCGGTACCGGGCTTTCCGGGGAAAGCATCTGGGGACATCCCTTTGCCACCGAGCGTTCGGCAATGCTGTACCACTACACCGGCGCGGTGTGCATGGCTGCCGCCGACGGCCTGCCGGACACCCACCTTAGCCAGTTTTACATTGTGGCGGCCGGGCAGGATACCATTACCGAGGAAGCCGCCGACAGCCTTACCGCGGCCGGCCTGCCCGCCGATGTGGTGGAGACCTATCGCCAGGCGGGCGGCGCGCCATATCTGGATAATACCGACACAGTCTTTGGCCAGGTAATTTCCGGTATGGACGTGGTGGACGCCATTGCCGCGGTGGCGGTGGACGAAGAAAACCGTCCCAAAGACCCGGTGACGATTCTCAGCATTACCATCACTACCTATACAGCCTCCGGGGCGGAATCGGCGGTTTCAATACTGCCGGCACAGGTGGATGATGCTGGTGCATCGGCCGCGGGCAGCATGCCGGAGGCATAGAACAGACAGCGCCACGAACAGCACAATAGAAAGGGCAGCAATACGGTATGTTCAAAAAGATCATGCGAGTAGTTTTGTCCCGAACCTTCGCGCTGGCCATTTTGGTGCTGGCGCAGGTGGTTCTTTTTGTGGTGCTGGTATATCTGTTTGCCAGCGTGGGGGTTATATCCTATGTCATCCTTACGCTGGTGACGGTGGTGGTGCTGGTGGCGGTGTTCGAGCAGGACGAACTGAACCCCGCCTATAAGCTGATGTGGATATTGATTATCACGCTGATGCCGATGTCTGGGGCGCTGTTTTACCTGTTGTGGGGCCACCGGCATGTGCCGCGCCGTACCCGCAAACAGCTGATGGAGATAGAGCCGCGGGCCAATGCCGCCCTGCGGCAGGATCCGGCGGTGCTGGCGGCGCTGGCGGGGCAGGACCGGTACCTGGGGCATCAGGCGCAGTACCTGGCAAACCACGCGCTTTCCCCGGTATACCAAAGCGCGGGCGAGGAATACTACCCTGTGGGCGAAGATTTCTTTCCCCGGTTTTTGGACGCCGCAAAAAATGCCCAAAAGTATATTTTCATGCAGTACTATATCTGGGAAGAAGGATATATGCTGGACACCACCATCGATGTTTTGCGCCAGAAGGCCGCGGAGGGCGTGGATGTTCGCCTGATTTGGGATGGATTTGGCAGCCTGTTCACCCTGCCGCAGGACTACGCCGAAAAGCTGCGCGGGTATGGGATACAATGTTATGCGTTCAGTCCGCTGGCGTTTACCATTCACATGTCGGACTATGCCATGCTGAACCACCGCGACCACCGCAAGCTTACCGTGGTGGACGGCGATATCGCTTTTTCCGGTGGCTTGAACATTGCGGATGAGTACATCAACGTGAAGGAACGCTTTGGCCAGTGGAAGGACACGGCGTTCATGGTGCGGGGGGAAGCGGCCTACAGCATGGCGGTCACCTTTCTGCGCACCTGGGATTATGTCGCCAAAACGGTCAGCGACTTTGCGGTATACCGGCCGGCCCTGCTGCCGGCGCCGGCGGCTCCCACGCTGGAACATGGTTTCGTGCAGCCATACTGGGACTCACCGCTGGACAACGAAAATGTTTCGGAAAACGCCTATTTGAACGTGATACGCTATGCGACCGAGTACGTATACATTTCCACCCCGTACCTTATTTTGGACAATGAAATGATTACCAGCCTGTCCCTGGCGGCAAAAAGCGGCATAGATGTGCGAATTTTGACCCCGGGCATTCCGGACAAGCCCACCATCTTCATCGTGACCCAAAGCTATTACCCTGCGCTGCTGCGTGCCGGGGTGCGCATTTTCGAGTATACACCGGGGTTCAACCATGCCAAGATGTATGTCAGCGATGACAAGGTTGCTATTGTGGGCAGCGCCAACATGGACTACCGCAGCCTGTACCTGCACTTTGAAAACTGCGTCAGTTTTTATGGCGGCACAGTGGTGGCTGCGGCCAAGCGCGACATGGACGAAAGCTTTGCCAAAGCGCATGAGGTAACGCTGGAGGAAACAAAAAATATTCCGTTGACCCGCCGTCTGGTGCAGATTGTGGCCCGGTTCTTTTCCCCCATGCTGTAGGTGGGACGCCGCCCGGGATGCAGCGGCATATGCCGGAATAGAGTCTTTTTGCAGACCTGCATGGTACCCAAACCGCCCTTTGCTCTATAAGACAGGAGTACCGTCATGGACGAAATCTTGAAAGACCAGGGAGAGCCGCTTAGCCAGATGGCCGCCAAAAAATTTGGCATTCCGCCTGTGCAGATGGAACAGTTTCTCATTGAGTATATGGACATGCAGGTGCTGTACCGCAGCGCTATCCGGGAGGTGAGCACCCGCCTGGAAATATTGGATGATGAGTTCCAGTTCCGGCACAAGCGCAACCCCATCCATGTTATTCAGACCCGGTTGAAAACCCCGCAAAGCGCCATGGAAAAACTGGGCCGGCGAAACCTGGCACCGGATATGGAGATATTGCGCAGTGAGCTGACCGACATCGCGGGCATCCGCGTCATTTGTTCCTATGTGGAGGATATTTATCTGCTGGCGGACCTGCTGTGCCGGCAGGAGGGCGTGACGCTGGACGATACGCAGGATTTTATAAAGAACCCAAAACCGAACGGATACCGCAGCCTGCATATTGTCATCAGCGTTCCGGTGCATTTTTCCGACGGTACCCACCAGGTGCCGGTGGAGATTCAGATTCGCACCATCGCCATGGATTTTTGGGCGAGCCTGGAGCATGAACTGCAGTATAAGTCCGGCGAAAAGGCGGCGCGGAACATTGTGCCGGAGCTGCGCGCGTGCGCCGAGGCGATTGCCAGCCTGGACAAAAAGATGCAAAGCATTTACCATGAGCTGGAGGCCATTCGCCCGGGGAAAGTTCCCCCGGCCAAGGACCCCGACGCCAAACCCGGCGGGTAAACAAATACATCTGTAAGCACCAAAGGATATATATACAAAGCCAGGATGTACCACAGCCAGATGCACAGCAAACAGTTTTTTGGAGAAAGGGAGATCAGCTTATGTCATTGACCAGTAGACCCTATGGAAAAACCGCCGCGGGCGAAGAGGTGCAGGAGTTTACCCTGCGCAATGCAGCCGGTATCGAAGTGCGCTGCATCAATTTTGGCTGCCGTATTACCCACCTGTTTCTGCCTTCTGCAGACGCCCCCTGCGACATAGTGCTGGGGTACGACGAGCTGGCAGGCTATGAACAGGACCACGCCGGCCAGGGTGCGTTTATTGGGCGGTATGCCAACCGCATAAAGGGCGCGGCGTTTGAGGTGGACGGGAAAACCTATTCGCTGACCCAGAACGATGGGACGAATTTTCTGCACGGAACCTTTGCCAAACGGGTGTTTGCCGCGGAAGGCATTGGCGACAACAGCGTTTCCTTTGTGTACACATCGCCGGAGGGGGAAGACGGCTTCCCAGGGGAAGTGTGGGTAGGCGTCACCTACACCCTTACCGACGAAAACGAACTGCTGATGGATTACCGCGCGGTGTCTACCGCCGACACCCACCTGAACCTGACCAACCACGCCTACTACAACCTGGCGGGCCATGCGGCCGGCACCATGGACGGGCAGACCCTGCAGCTGAACGCCAGCACCTTCCTGGAGGTGGACAAAGAGCTGATTCCCACCGGGCGCATTTTGGAGGTGGCGGGCGGCGCGTTTGATTTCACTACCGAAAAACCCATCAACCGGGACATTGCCAACGACGACCCGCTCTTGGCCATTGGCGGCGGGTATGACAACTGCTATATCGTGGATAAGCAGCAGCCCGGGGAACTGGCCCTGGCGGCCATTGCGCGGCACCCGGCCAGCGGGCGCGAGATGCATATCTTCACCACGCAGCCGGCCATACAGCTGTATTCCTCTAATTTCCTGAACGAGCCGTTCCCCGGCAAAGGCGGCAAAAAACTGGCCTGGCGGGACGCGTTTTGCCTGGAGACGCAGCACTACCCGGATGCCCCCCATAACCCGGATTTCCCCAGCACACTGCTGCGGGCAGGGGATAAGTACCACCAGCTGACCATCACGAAGTTTACCTGGTAAGCAAAAGACACGGACGAATTCCTTGAGATGCCAGTTTTTTGTCAGGCGAAGCTGTATTAGAAAATCAGCATAGAAACAGGCAAGTGGCCGGTACAGAAATCTTCTGTACCGGCCACTGTTACATTTTCGCAGTTCATTTGTTTTCCGTGGGTCAGCTGCCATTCGGCGTTTCGCCGGCGCCGGGTGTTTTTGTTTCGCCGCATTCGCGGCTTTCCAGCTGCGCCAGCCGTGCCTCCACATCCTCCAGGTGCTGCGCCAAAATGTTCGGGTAGTCGCGCTGGTTCAGCTCCTCGCTGGGGATATGTTTTATACCTGCCTGCCGCACCACCACGGCAGGGCTGCCCACAGCGGTAGACTCTGGCGGGATATCATTCAGCACGGTGCTGTTGGCGCCTATACGGCTACCCTCACCAATCGTGATTGGCCCCAGTACCTTTACCCCGGCGCCCAGCAGCACGTTATCCTCTATGGTGGGGTGGCGCTTTCCCTTGTCCTTGCCGGTGCCGCCCAGCGTGACCCCGTGGTAAATGGTTACGTTATTTCCCACCTCGGCGGTTTCGCCAATGACCACCCCGGCCCCGTGGTCGATAAACAAATGCTGGCCGATGGTGGCACCGGGATGAATCTCGATGCCGGTGAACCCACGGCCCCACTGGCTGACCATGCGCGCCAGGAAAAAGCGCCGGTGCCGGTAGAACCAGTGGCTTACCTTATAATAAATAAGCGCGTGAAAGCCGGGGTACAAAAACAGCACCTGCGGCATGGTGGCCGCGGCGGGGTCCTTGTCCCGAATGCTGCGCGCGTCGCTTAAAAGCCCCATGTTGGTTTCCCTCGTTTCAGAATAGTAAGGTGATGGGCTTGCCTGGTTTTTGTTAGCATAAACATAAAAATACCCGGAGCAACGCATCGCTCCGGGCATGTGGCCGGCAAAAAGCTAAACCGACCGGGCCTGCCGGAACGATGCGCAGCTACAGCCGCAGAGGATTCTTTGCGCCATACAGCACCGCTCCTTTCCCGATGGTTTAAAGCTATTGTAGCACAGCACCGCCATTTGCGTCAATGCCGGTGTCGGTGGGCGAGGCAAGGCGAAAAAATGCCGTAAGGGCAAAAAAATGGCCCCCGCGGTATGCGGAAGCCGGGGAAAACATTACTTGCTGGCTGCCTGTACAATGGCTGCGAAATCCGCGGGTTTCAGGCTGGCCCCGCCAATAAGGCCGCCGTCCACGTTGGGTTTCGCCAACAGTTCATCGGCGTTGGCGGCGTTCATGCTGCCGCCGTACTGGATGGTAATGGTGTCTGCCACCGCCTGGCCGTACAGCTCTGCCAGCAGCTTGCGTATGGCGCCGCACACCTCTTCCGCCTGGTCGGCGGTGGCGGTGCGCCCGGTGCCAATGGCCCATACCGGCTCATAGGCAATAATGACCTTTTTCATATCTTCGGCAGAAAAGCCCAGCAGCGCAATTTTGGTCTGCAGCCGCACCAGGTCCTCGGTAATGCCCTGCTCGCGCTCGGCCAGGTTTTCGCCCACGCAGACAATTGCCACCAGGCCGGCGTCCACAGCGGCCCGGGCGCGCTGGTTTACGGTTTCGTTGGTTTCGCCAAAGTACTGCCGCCGCTCGGAATGGCCCGCGATGGCATACCGGACGCCCAGCTCCACCAGCATGTCGGCAGATACTTCACCGGTGAATGCGCCGCTTTTTTCAAAATGCAGGTTTTGCGCCCCCACGCCTATATTGCTGCCGCTGGTTTCTTCCACCGCTATCGGCAGGTCCACATACGGCGGGCAGATGACCACGTCACACCCGGCGCCCTTTACCGCAGGCAGCAGCTCGTCTATCAGGGCCGCGGCCTCGGCGGGCGTCTTGTTCATTTTCCAGTTGCCGGCAATAACGGCTTTGCGTTTTGTTTTGTCCATAATTTCACTCCTGATTGATGGTAGATTTTAGAAATAGCTTATGGTGGAGATAAAACAGTTTATCAGCCAGAAAAGGCCGGAAATGCTGGCGCCGACAATGCCCAGAATCATAGCCGGGGTGGACAAAGATTTCTGGAAGCGGCGGTCCCGCACGGCCAGCGTAATGGCCAGCGCAGAACAGATAAGCCCAAAGTATGGGATAAAAAGCCCCAGAATGATGCCCACGATGCCCAGCACAAAAGGTGCTACGCTGGCGCCCGGAACGGCGGGCCGCACCGGCTGATAGGGGGGCGGTGCGGGAGGCATATAGCCCGGTTGCGGCGGTGGTGGGGCCATGGGCTGCATGCCCGGCTGCTGCGCGGCGTATGGTTGCTGGTATAACGGCGGCGGCTGAGCCGGTGCATAGGGCTGCTGCGGCATGACCGGTTGCGCTGGTGCTGCCGGCTGGTCGGAAAATCCGCCCGCCGCCGGCGCAGCATAGGAAGACAGCGGTGCAGTGGTACCTGTGGACGCGGTTGCCCCCTCCACAGATTTCCCGCACTGCGGGCAGATGATGCTGGTATCTGGGACGGCCATCCCACAGGTTTTACATTGCATGTGTTTTCTCCTTCACGAAACCCTTGCGTGGCAGGTGCTGCCTGCCATTTATATAGCGTTGCGTGTTTTTCAGTTTGGAAAGCTCAGGTGGGTTTACGCGTCCTGAATACAGGCGATACCCGGCAGGTCTTTGCCTTCCAAATACTCCAGGCTGGCGCCGCCGCCGGTGGAGATATGGGTCATTTTGTCCGCCAGGCCCAGCTGCATCACCGCAGCGGCAGAGTCACCCCCGCCGATAACGGTAGTAGCGCTGGAGTTTGCCATGGCGGTGGCCACGTCCAGTGTTCCTTTGCACAAAACAGGGTTTTCAAACACGCCCATCGGCCCGTTCCACACCACGGTTTTGGCGCTGGCCACGGTGTCGGCAAACAGCTTGCTGGACTTCGGTCCAATATCCAGGCCCATCAGGTCAGCTGGCATGTTTTCCACATCCACGGTTACGGTTTCAATCTGCGCGTCAATGGGATCGGGGAAGCTTTTGGCGCACACGGTATCCACCGGCAGCAGCAGCTTCACGCCTTTTTCCTCGGCCTTTTTCTGCATCTCGCGGCAGTACTGCAGCTTTTCGTTATCCACCAGGCTTTTGCCCACTTCATAGCCCTGCGCCTTCAGGAAGGTAAAGGCCATGCCGCCGCCAATAATCAGTGCGTCTACCTTGTTCAGCAGGTTGTCAATGACCAGCAGCTTGTCCGCCACCTTCGCGCCACCTAAAATGGCTACGAACGGCCGCACGGGGCTGTTCACCGCGTTGCCCAGGTACTCTATTTCCTTACCCATCAGGTAGCCCACGGCGGTTACCGGCACAAACTCGGTTACCCCCACGGTGGAACAGTGCGCCCGGTGGCTGGAGCCAAAGGCGTCATCCACATATACGTCACACAGGCTGGCCAGCTCTTTGCTGAAGGCCGGTTCGTTTTTGGTTTCCTCCGGGCGGAAGCGGGTGTTCTGCAGCACCACCACGTCGCCGTCCTGCATGGCGTCCACCGCGGCGCGGGCGTTCGGGCCCACTACCTCGGGGTCATCGGCAAAAACCACGGGTTTTCCCAGCAGCTGGGACAGGCGCTGTGCGCACGGCGCCATGGAAAACGCGGCGTCCGGGCCCTTTGGCTTGCCCAAATGGCTGCACAGAATCACCTTGCCGCCGTCGGCAATCAGTTTCTTTATGGTGGGCAGTGCCGCCACAATACGGTTGTCGTTGGTAATAACGCCGTCCTTCAGCGGTACGTTGAAATCCACCCGTACCAATACGCGTTTGCCTTTTACATCAATGTCGTCTACTGTTTTTTTGCCCAGGCCCATGTCTTTCATCCTTTCGAATATACGATATTTTTGTTTTCTAAAATTTTTATGTGGCGCGCTATGCGCCGTACTGCCCGGGGGACAAAGCCCACGGAACCATCTTATTATACAGAATCCGCCATCCGGGCGCAAGACGCCAAAGGAAAATTTGATATTTCTTTAACATGGTTCCGCAATGCGGAAGCGGCAAGAATGGTAAATTTACAAATCCACCTGCTGCAGTTTCCACACCGCATACAGGTAAACACGCAATGCCTGCAAAAGAGCCGTGCGGCGCACCGCCTCGTTTGCGCCGTGCACCTGCCCGGCGAACGGCGGTAGGGTTTCGTCCGGCGTGTCCGGCCCAAAGCTGACGGCGGAGCGGAACAGGCGGGCATAGGTGCCGCCGCCCATGGTATACGGCTGTACCGCGCGGCCGGTTACGGTGGCATATGCCCCCAGCAGCGTCTGGATGGCAGGGCTGTCCGCCGGGATATAGTAAGGTTCCATGGCAAGGCCCGGTACAAACTGGGCGCCGTACGGTTCGGCCGCCTGCCGCAACTGCGCTGTCAGCTGTGCGCCGGTGGTGGCGGTGGGAAAGCGGATATTGATATTCTGCCGCAGCCGGCCGTTCTCCAGCGCAATCATTCCGCCAATGCAGGTTAAAGGGCCGAATGCGCCGTCCGTGCAGGCGATAGACAGCCCGCTGCCGTCGGTGTGCCCATGCAGCCGGTGCAGCAGGCGCAAAAAGGATTCTTCTCCGGCGGTGCACAGCCTATTTTCCAGCAGGTAGCGGACCAGCAGGCCAATTGCGTTTACCGTGCCCTCCGGTTTGGACGCATGCCCGCCGATGCCGGTGGCCACCAGCCGGGCCAGGCCGTCCGCCGTTTTGTGCATCGTTACCTGCGGCGTGGGTTGCAGCGTGGCGGCGTCGGCTTTCACCAAACAGGTGGCGGTATCCGGAACCACATTGCTGGCCACCCCGCCAAAAAATTCCACCAGATTGCCTGTTAGCGGAGAGGAGAGAAAATCCCCTGAAAAAATTCCTTTTTCCCCGTTACATACCGGGAAATCCGCATCCGGTGAAAAGCAAAACAGCGGCTGTGGGTTCTGCGCCAGATAATACGGCACGTCGGCCATATGGCTTTCTTCGTTACAACCCAGCAACACCCGCAGCCCGTACCGCAGCGGCAGGCCAGCCTCCGCAAAAAACTTTGCCAGATATAGGCACAGGATGCTGGGGCCTTTGTCGTCCAGCACACCACGCCCCATAAACCAGCCGTCCCGCTCACGCAGGGTATAGGGGTCTGCGCCCCAGCCGTCTCCCGGTGGCACCACATCCAGGTGGGTTATGGTGGCAAGGTGCCCGAAAGACTGCCCCGGCACCTCGGCCCAGCCCAGGTACCCGTCCCCCGTGTTTGTGGCCACGCCCCAGCGTGCCGCCATGCCCAGTGCGGCATCCAGTGCCGCACGCGGGCCAGGGCCAAAAGGCATGCCATCCTGTGGTGAACCCTCCACGCTGGGCACCGCCACCAGGGTGGCAAGATCGTTCCACATGGCGGTTTCGTTCTGGGCAATAAAGCGGTCTGCCAGCTCTAAAAATTCTGTATCAGTCAGCTGTGGCATGTGGGCGCCTCTTTCGTCGTTATTTTTCCTGTGGCGGTGGGATAGTTCGCATACAGTATACCATTCTTTATGCCGGCACACCAATGCTGCGGCGGGTGTACCCTTCATTTTTATTTCGTTTTTTTCTTCCGAAAGCTTTCATATATGGCTGGATATACCTTGCGCCGGGCAGGCGGCCGATGGTATACTATTTCTTGTTGGGCGACATACCCCGCCATGCGGCGGCAGCGCGCGGGTATGTGGTCTGTGTACAACAAAAAATTGGTGTGAACCACAACGGGGTGTCCCATGTCTTTTTTAAGTGTTTTAACCTTGCTGGGCGGGCTGGCGCTGTTCCTGTATGGCATGACCATTATGGGTTCTGGCCTGGAAAAGCTGGCCGGCAGCAAGCTGGAAAGTATTCTGCAGCGGCTGACATCTTCCACCATAAAGGGGGTTTTGCTGGGCGCTGCCATCACGGCGATCATCCAGTCCTCCTCTGCCACCACGGTCATTACCATTGGTTTGGTAAACAGTGGCATCATGCAGTTTTCCCAGGCGCTGGGGGTCATCATGGGGGCCAACATTGGCACCACCGTTACCGCGCAGATCCTGCGCCTGGGGGATATTTCCGGTGACAATTTTATCCTGCAGTTACTTAAACCCGCGGCCCTGGCCCCCACCATTGCGTTTGTGGGCATTATCCTGTATATGTTCTTTAAAAGCGCCAAAAAACGCAACGTGGGCCAGATTATGCTGGGGTTCGGCATTTTGTTTACCGGCATGTTTGCCATGGAGGGCGCGGTGCTGCCCCTGCGGGACAGCCCCTGGTTTATTGCCCTGTTCACCCAGCTGCAAAACCCGCTGCTGGGCATTCTGGCCGGTACGCTGGTTACGGCGGTTATTCAGTCCTCCTCCGCATCGGTGGGCATTTTGCAGGCACTATCCGCTACCGGCGTGATTACCTGGTCCAGCGCTATTCCCATCATCCTGGGGCAGAACATCGGTACCTGCGCCACCGGGCTCATCGCGTCCACCGGCGCATCCCGTGCGGCCAAGCGGGTGGCGGTTTCCCATCTGTATTTTAACATTATCGGCTCCGTAGTTTTTTGTATCGGCATCTATGGCTTTAAGGCGATTTTTGGTATACCAGCCTGGGAGGACACTGTCAGCCGCGGCGATATCGCGAATTTCCATACCATTTTTAACGTGGTATCCACCCTTCTTTTCATTCCGTTCAGCTGGGTGCTGGTAAAGCTGGCAGAGTGGACCGTGCCGGAGAAAAAGGGAGAAGTGCATCCGGAATTGACCGCCACCATACTGGACGAACGGCTGTACAACAGCCCGTCGGTGGCCATTGCCCAGGCGCGCAAGGCGGTGGAGCAAATGGCAGAGCTGGGCCTTTTGAACCAGCGCGAGGCCATTCCGCTGTTGTCCCAGTATAATGCGGAGATTGTGCAGCTGGCCCAGCAGCGGGAGGACGTTGTGGACAAGCTGGAGGTATCGGTGTCCAACTACCTGATTAACATGAACGACCTGGATTTAACCGAGGAAGAAAGCCGCGCGGTGACCACCCTGCTGAATTTTGTCACCGAGTTTGAACGTATCAGCGACTATGCCATCAACGTGGTGGAGCGCGCGGGCGAGATGCGGGACAAAGAAATTGTTTTTTCCGACCGGGCAAAGTACGAGCTGGGCGTGCTAAGCGACGCGGTGGAGGAAATATTTGAGGTAATCATCCGCAGCTTTGCCCATGACGACCTGCTGGAGGCCGCCAAAGTAGAGCCGCTGGAAGAAACGATAGACCTGATATGCGAGACCCTGCGCGAAAAGCACATCGCCCGGCTGAAAGAAGGTTCCTGCAACATCGAGGCGGGCATCATCTTCCTGGAGGTACTGGCGGCGTATGAGCGCATTTCCGACCATTGCTCCAACGTGGCTGCCCGCATGATCAGCCTTTCGCAGGATGCAGACAGCTTTGACCCGCACGCCCTGCGCCGCGGCCTGCACGAGGGCACCGCTACACGGTACAATGAGTTGGCGGGCAAGTATAAGGAAGAGTATTATGCACGCATAGCGGGCGAGGACCCGGGCCAGGAGGAAGTGGACGCGCCGGATGATGCGGATGATTATGAGCCGGTGACCGATGCGTAAACAGGCGTTTCTGTGAGGCTGTGAAACAAACATGGAACAGAGTATATATACTATTAATAATAGGCAAAGTGAAAACACAAAACAGGTGGCAGCGTGTCGCCTGTTTTTGTATTTTTGAGAAAAGCGGGAGAAAACCCAGGATGCAAACCGGGTGGGATAGGGCAGCGAAAGAATTCTTTGAAGAAAACCGCGGGGCACCCTCGTTATATTAGCGTGGGTGCCGTGTTCCAAACCAAAACCAACCGCTGAAGGCTTTTGCAGGGGTGGGGTTTTGGCGGGAGCGCGGGGGGAAAGGTGGGTGGGGCGGCGCATGACCGACCGGCAGTTCGGCGAGGTAGTATACCAGTATGAAAAACTGGTGTACACCATTTGTTACCAGTTCACCCACAACCACCACACCGCCCAGGACCTGGCACAGGAGACTTTTTTGTCGGCCTACAGCCACATGGACAGCTGCCCACAGGACAACATGAAACCCTGGCTGGCACGCATTGCCGCCAACAAGGCAAAGGACTTTTTGAAAAGCGCATACAACCGGCGGGTGCAGGCAACACAGCACGACGCCCTGCCAGAGGAAAACGGCGCGCTGTTCCTGTCGGACGCGCGGCCAGAGGACATCACCATCCAAAAGGAACAGCTGGTGTGCATCCGGCAGGATATTCTGGCGCTGAAGGAACCATACCATCAGGTGGCGGTGCTGTATTTCCTGCAGGAGCAGACGGTGGAGGAAATTTCCCGCCGGCTGGAGCGCCCGCCCAAAACGGTGCACACCCAGCTGTACCGCGCGAAACACATACTGCAGGAAAAGATGAAGGGAGGGAGCGGCGATGGATCTGTTTCGGAAAGACGGTCACCTGAGTGACGCGGGCTTCGCGGCTCTCGTGGATGGCAAGCTGGACGAAGTACAGCGGCTGGAAGCCGCCGAGCATCTGGGATTTTGCGATACCTGCATGCTGCAATATTGCGAGTTACTGACGCCGGACGTGATGCTGGCTCCACCAGAACCACTGGCCCAGCCTGTGCTGCGCCGCCGCCGGCAAAAGGCACTGCGCACCATCTGGGGAAAAACCGCCATGGTGGCGGCCGCCGCGGTGCTGGCGGTGGGCGTGTGGATGATGGGCGCCTTGGGCCTGCCATATGCCGCGCAAAACAGCCTTCCGGATGCGCCTGCACCGGCCGCGGTGCCACAGGCGGACCAGGCCGCGGCGGAGGAAGCTGCCATAGAAAACCCTCTGAGCGTTGTTCTGAACAAAACCGGCGCCGCACTGACCGGCTGGTTTGCCTGGTACCCGCAGGCGGACGACACCGCCCAGCCGCAGCAAACCGCGCCGGTATCCACGGCGCAGGACAAGGCAGAGGACGTTTTCAAAAAACCGGCCATGCCGCAGCCGCACCAAAATGAACAAGACGCTTCCTCGCCGGAATCCTCCTGCGAGTCTCAGGCGGCCTGAAAGTTTTCGTCTCTGCTGCGCGCACGAAACATCTGCAGGTCCTGTACCACAGGGGACAGAGTAACAGCAAGTGTGGATGCGCACAAAGAAACAAAGGCCAAGGGAACAAAAACGTACCGACCAAGCGTGCATACCCCAAACGCTCCTATGATGCACAACAAAATAATTACTCAATGAGGTGGCAATCATGAAAAAGAACGCATTTCTTACCTTCTGCTGCGCGGTATTCCCGGGCTGCGGCCAGATGTACCAGGGCTATATGCGGCGCGGTGTTTCGCTGCTGGCATGGTTTTTTGCGGTCATCACGCTGTCCACGCTGACCAACGTGTATGTCCTGAACCTGATGCTGCCGGTCATTTGGGCCTACAGCTTCTTCGATACCTTCAACATCCGCTCCCTCAGCGATGCCCAGCGGGTTGCTTTTGTGGATGACTTTATCCCCAGCGGGACCTGGCTACGCCAGAACAAGATGGACGGGTTTTTGCGGGGCGGCCGCGCGGGAAAAATCTTTGGCTGGGCGTGCATTGTCATCGGCGCGCTTATCCTGTACCAGAACTTTTTCCAAAACACCTACTATTTCTTCCGCGAGCGGTATCCGTTCATCGGGTATTGGGTCAGCAGCCTGCCGGCCTTGATTGTAGCGGCGGCGGTCATCATCCTGGGCATATGGATGTTGCGCAGCAAGAAAAAACCGCCCGCAGAGGAAGACGACGCGACCTTTGGCGGTGATGACCATGCGTAAACTTGCCCGGCCGCATTGGCCGCTGCCCCGTCCGTTTTCGCTGTCCACATCGGACGGCTGGCGGCGCTGCCGGTGCTTGCCTGTTTGGCTGCCGGCGGTGGCGGCGGCGTGCCTGGCCGCCGGTGTGCTGGGGCTTGCCCTGGTTCGCCGCAATGCCAACCCAATATGTATCGTGGAGGATCACTCATGAAGAAAAAGGAACTGCTGCCACCGGAGCAACAGGGCGAAATGCCCGCCGCACAACCGGAGGCTGCCGCACAGACCGGGCAGGCACCGCCTGCCAAAGCGGGCGGCCCTGCCCTGCCCACTGGAACCTACCCGCCGGCCAATACCCCCATGCCGCCCGCGCCGCCGGCTCCTCAGCCACCGCCGCCACCCGCAAAGGTGCGCCGCGTGGGTACCATTACCATGTCCCTGTGCCTGATTGCCGCCGGGGTATTGCTGGTATTGTGGGTGTTCATCCCGTCTATCGACTATATTACCATTGCCCGCCTGTCGCCGGTCATTCTGGTGTTTTTGGGCATTGAAATTTTGGTGGCAAACACAGTGTACCGTGGGGACAAGCTGAAATACGACGGCCTTAGCATTTTCATCTGCCTGCTGCTTATTGGCGCCAGCCTGGTGGTGGCGGTGGTGCCGCAGCTGGTGTATAACGAAATAGAAGGAAACCGTGCCTCCCGCCGCCTGTCGGTGGAGCTGGAGGACCGCGGATACGAGGCTCTGCGTGCTGCCGGGGTAGAGTTTGACTCGCTGGAGTTTTATGTGGAGGCATACGGCGACGGCGTGGACACCGAGATGACTGCACAGGATATTCAGCCGGAGCAGTATGTGCAGTTCCGCATTTACTTTGGGAATGATTATAAGGACAAGAACGCTTTCCTGGCGGATGTGGCAAAGGTGACCAAGGCACTGCAGGCGATTGCACCGCATATTGATTATGCCAGTTTTTACAGCTATGGCCTTAGCGGCGAATATGACGGGAACTATACAGGCGACGAACATTACGAACTGACCCTGCAAAATCGCCACCAGTTCGCCGAGCCCGTTACCCGCTGGGCCGACCAGGTGTATACTACCTACTGGGCCGAGGACGAGGGGTATTATATCAGCGAGTGGGAGCACGAGGACCGCCTGCAAAACCCTGAAAATTATCGCCTGGTGGAAATAGAAGAAGAAATACAGGACATTTCCCTGCCGGAGGTGGGTACCTCCCTCCCTGAGCCGGTTTCCGAGGAGGAAGACAGCGCGGCTGCTTCGGCACCCACAAGCCTTTCCATAGCGGCCTGAATGGTGCAAGTGGCGCCCGGCGGTTCCGCAGTTCCATGCCGCCTGGCCTGCTGCAGCACCGTACCGCTGCCCACTTTCTTCGGTATATCGTTGCCGGGCCTATGCCTGGCGAACCAAAGCCCACCCCAAAACCGTGTGTTGCCGCTGCGCTGGTTGGCAACGACAGTTTTGGGGTGGGCTTTGGTGTGGCGGTGGTGCAAACACAGGCGAAGCAGCGGAAAGCAAACGACGCAGAAGCGCAAGAATGCAGCTAAAAATGGCGAAAACCCCTTGCATTTCAAAAAAATAGTGCTATAGTATAAGAACCAAAACCGCCGGTAGCAAGCCGTGCGCCGGCGAAACAGCGGTTGTTGAAGAGGCGCGCATGCTTAAAAAACACAGCGACAAAGCAGCGAACATGCTGAATAAGGTGAAAGCAGCGTTTACCGAAAAAAACGCAAAGGTTGCTATTTCGGTGCTGACAGCCGCCACCGTGTTGGCCGCGGGGGGCTTTTTTTGGAGTGCGCAAAGCTACCAGGCAGAGGCAATGTACGCCGCCTACGACGAGGCGCAGCTGCAGGAACAACTGGAAATGGCAACCGAGCTGCAGACGCTGCGCCTGCAGCTGGCCCAGGCCCAGGCCGAGAACGAAACCCTGCGTACAGAAAAAGAAACGAACGAAGACCTGGCCGCCGCGCAGCAGGCGCTGTCGGAGGGGTTGTCGCTGGAGTACATTGGCGAATATAAAACCACCGCTTACTGCTGCGAGGTGTACCCGCATATCTGCGGCGGCAACGGGGTTACGGCATCCGGCACGGTGCCCACACCGGGCATTACCTGCGCGGCGGACTGGAATGTGCTGCCGCCCGGCACCTGGCTGTACATAGAGGACGTGGGCGTGCGCCGTGTGGAGGATAGCGGCAGTGCCATCAAGGGAAACCGGCTGGATATTGCCATAGATACCCACGAAAACGCCCTGCGCTGGTCCGGCATGGGTACCCACCGGGTGTGGGTTCTGCTGCCGGCGGAGGAATAAGCCCGGCGCATGGGGGAGGGCTGCCTCCGTGTAAAAAGCGCACACTAAAACCTGCCGCAGGGGTGTTTGCTTCTGCGGCATTTTTCTGCCGTTTTGCCCGCCGGCCGGTTGCTTTTCAAAAAAAAACGTGCTACCCTATATCTATCATTACAAAAAGAATGGTAGGGTATTCCACTGCAGAGCCGCAGGGGTAGTATACTATTCTGGGCCCGCCTTGCTTGGTCCTGCAAAAGCAGAGCTTTTTGCGCGGCTATCGCTTCGTTGGTTAATAAATACGCCCCTGTACCTCACCTGGATAGAGGGTCCGCCTCCTAAGCGGAACGTAGTGCGTTCGAGTCGCGCCAGGGGTGCCACAATGCCGATACTTCGCAGGAGTTTCGGCGTTTTTCATAGGATGAATTTCATTTGCCAGAAATGTTGACCAGTGGTGAAAATGGACGCAAACGCAGCGGCAGAAAAAAGCAGAGCGAAGAAGTACTGGCGGCCCTAAAACAGGTTTTGAAAACAACCCAAAGTGTCATACCGGTATGGTGTTGAAGCCGGCGGAAGCAAAATGGGAAGGCGGCCCCACCAAACCTGCAATTGTTTTTGGCAGAATATGGGGTGCCGAAAAATACGCGCACCCAAACAATGGGGAGGGTAAAACGATGGAGTTTCGTTTTCCGGACGGCATGCTGCTGGGCGCGGCCAGCGCGGCGGCGCAGATAGAGGGCGGAGACGTGGACCACACCTGGAACGCGTGGGCGGACGCCGGACATATTAAAGACGGCAGCACCCCTCGCCGTGCGAACCAGCATTTTCGTCTGTGGCACGAGGACATAGACCTGATGCGCGATATGGGTCTGCAGGTGTACCGCCTGGGGCTGGAATGGGCCCGGCTGGAACCGGAACCCGGCCGGTTCGATGAAGCCGCGGTGGCCTATTACCGCGAGCTGCTGGCGTACATCCGCGCCTGCGGTATTCGCCCGCTGGTCACGCTGCACCATTTTACAAACCCCCTGTGGTTCCAGCAGATGGGCAGTTTTGAAAAACCGGAAAACGCCGAAATATTCCTGCGGTATGTAGATTTCGCGGTGCGCGCATTTGGCGATTTGGCCAGCGAGTACATTACCATAAACGAGCCAAACGTGTATATGATGCAGGGCTATGTGGGCGGAGACTGGCCCCCGGGTACGCGCTTTGCGGTGGGCAAGGCCATGCGGGTACTATCGGTGCTGGCGGGGTGCCATATTCTGGCGTACCAGTACATTCACGCCGTCCGGCAGGAGATGGGGTATACCGATACCGCGGTCAGCTTTGCACACCACATGCGGGTGTTTGTCCCCAAAAACCCAAAGAACCCCTGGCACCGCACCGCCACCCGGCTGGCACGGCACCTGTTCCAGGGGGCGCTGACCAAGGCGTGCCTTACGGGGAAGTTTCCCGTTCCGATGCAGAACATGTATAAATGTGCGCCGGGGGCATATGCGGATTTTCTGGCGCTGAACTATTACACCCGCTCCACCGTGTCGGGCCTGGCCGACGGGGTGGCGGATGGCGTGCCAAAGAATGACCTGGGCTGGGAAATATACCCCGAGGGCATTGTGCAGTGCGCGCGGGAAATGTATGCGGTGCTGCCCCGGCCGGTGTATGTTACCGAGAATGGTACCTGTGACAATACCGACGCATTCCGCGCGCGGTACATTGCCGAGCACTTGGCAGCGCTATGCGAGAGTGAGCTGCCGGTACAGCGGTACTACCACTGGTCCTTCACCGACAACTTCGAGTGGCTGGAAGGGGAGAGCGCGCGCTTTGGCCTGGTACATGTGGATTACCCCACCCAGGTGCGTACATTAAAGCGCAGTGGTGCCTTTTTCAGCGAGCTGATTCGCGCCGGCGGCTTGACACAAGACATATACAGCGAGTATGTTGCGGAAGAAAAGTACCACAAGTAGTTTTGCACGGATGTGTTTACCGCGGGTGGGCAGGATACGATACAAAGCAAAGAGAGTGGAACAGGATGCCAGCAGAACAAGCCAACAAACAAAAGCGTTGCTCCGGTTCAATAGGAGCAACGCTTTTATATTGGCCGGAAAAGCGAAGATTGTGCGAAAATTTGTGTTCGCATGGTCGGGCGGGGAAGGCCAACATAGCAGCCAATACACGTATGTTTGTTGTGCAATCCAAGTTCCGCGCCGGCACTACGGCGCTGCCGGCAGCATAGCGCTGAAGCGGGTAATGCCGCCGGGTTCACTCTCGGCAGAAATCTCCCCGCCGGCCCGCCGTACAATATTTTCGGCAATGGAAAGCCCCAGGCCGTATCCGCCGCTTTTGCTGTTGCGGGATTTGTCTGCGCGGTAAAACCGTTTAAAAATATGCGGCAGGTCTTCCGGAGGAATGCCGCTGCCGGTGTTGGTCACCTGCAGCATGGCCTTGTGCTTTGCCCGGTTCAATTGCAGTGTTATTTCGCCGCCCGCCGGGGTGTACTGTATGGCATTTTCCACCAGGATGTGCACCAAGCGCTCTACTTCGTCCTGACTGCCGTTCATGCGGATGTTCTCCTCCACCTGGCTGTGGAACCGCAGGTCTTTCTCATAAAACACCGCCTCCAGTGGCAGAATGCACGCCTCCACCGCATCCGAGAGGGAAAAGTTTTCCGGCACGGATTTTGGTGCGTCTGTCTCTGTGCGGGCCAGCGCCAGTAAAAGGCCGGTCAGCTTTTCCATGTGTACGGTCTCGGTGCGCATATTGTCCAGCCATTCGCCCTGGTCGGCCACCGTTTCCGTCTGATGCGAGGACAATAACTCCAGATTGGTTTTCATCACTGCAACAGGGGTTTTCAGCTCGTGAGAGGCGTCCTGCACAAAGCGAAGCTGGTCATCGTATGCTTTTTCAATCGGCGCGATAGACTGGCGGGCAAACCAGCGGCTGACCAACCAGATGGCCACCAACAGCACCACCGTCACCACCGCAAACACCTCTATCAAGGTCAATAACAGCGCCCGGCCTTCGCTGGTTTCCACAAAAGCTATTTTAGTGGAGCCATCCGGCATTTGGGCACTTTCGTACGCCCAGGTATACCCGTCCAGCCGGAAGCTGCCGGTGGCTTTGCTCTGCCCGGCCGCCGCCTGCAGCATGGCGGGAATGTCGAAGTTTTCTGTGTTCACCAAAAAACCACCTTGCTCCAGCGCGTACCCGCCGTCAGTATACCGCACTGAAAAGCCGATGCGCGGCAGGCCCGTCGGCAGAACCTCCTGCATGCCTTGCAGGGCGCCGCCCTGGGCGTTTGCGCCGTCGCCGGTGGCGGCGAATGCGTCCCCCTCCGGCGGGGCGGCGCCGTTTGCACGTTCCGGTTGCGGCAGCACGTCCCCAGGCCCGCCGGGCGCCTCCAGCAGGCGCTGCAGCTCGGTGTTGGTTTTCTGCTGGACGTTGGTATAGGTGAAAATATACACAGTGGTGAATGCCGCCAGCATCAGCAGGCTGATGACCAGCATGTTCATGGTGGTGAACCGGCGGCGCAGTCGTTTAAACATGGGTGTCCTCCATACGGTAGCCAATACCGCGCACGGTTTCTATGCTGGCGGTGGCGCCTATGTGTTTCAGTTTTTTGCGCAAAAAGGAAATATAAACCTCCACGTTGTTGTCCTGGGTTTCGGTTTCATATCCCCACGCCCGCACAATAATCGCCTGCTTTTCGCACACGGCGGGCGCGTTGCGCATCAGGTATTCCAAAATCAGAGCTTCCTTCCGGGTCAGCGACACATTTTTTGCGTTTGCAGTCAAGAGCAGGTCGTCCATCCACAGCTGAATGTCCCCATATTGCAGCGCGCCATCCTGGGTCGTTTGCAGCCCGCCGCCCCGCCGGGTGATGGAACGAATGCGGGCCAGCAGCACCTTTGTGGAAAAAGGTTTCGTCAGGTAATCGTCGGCACCCTTATCCAGGCCGGTTACAATATCGCGTTCCTCGCTGCGGGCGGTCAGCAGCAACACCGGGGTGGAAAGGCCGGCGCTGCGCAGGGCGGCCAGCACCTCCAGCCCGTTCTTTTTTGGCAGCATGATATCCAGCACGATCACGTCATAGCTGCCACTCAGGGCGTATTCCAGGCCGTCCTCGCCGTCATATACGCAGTCTACCTCATACTGTTTTTCGCGCAAAAGCTGCGCTAAGGGCTTTGCCAGATGTACCTCGTCCTCCACCAGCAACAACCGCATAACGCAGCCTCCTTTGATATTGTTTTTTTTAAAGAGTGGGCTTTCTTTGCTCCCGTTCAGTTAAGAATTAATCCCGGCCAGGCTAGCCCGGCGCTCCACGGCCTTTCCTCCACTATACCGCAAAATCGGTGTTTTGTCATCCGGCGGCGGGCTGTTTTTGTTTGTGTCTTTCCGGGAAATAATCAATACGGCAACAGGTGGGGTTTTCACACGAAGACCAGAAACACTGCGCCCTCCAGATGCGCAGCCTTCCTGGGGGTGGCTGTACGCTTTCTTACCAGATTTGCTTATGGCTGCCACGCCGGCGGAACAGCAATATTACGGCTAACACACCGCCCAGCAGGAGCCCACAGCCCGCCAATATTGCTATGACCGCGGGCCAAGAGATACTATTCTGCGTTGCCATTTCGCCTGGGCGAGCGCCCGGGGAACCCATGCGCTGTGGCACGGTGCGGGTTTCGGCAGTATTTTCGGCGGTGGTTGCGTCCTCCGTGTTGTTGGCGATAGTCTGGGGCAGTTTGTCGGTCAGGTTGGCGGCATCAAACGCACCCATAGCAGCAGGTGCACCTTCTGGTATGATGCCATCCCAGCCCTCAGGCGGGGTAAAGTCCTCGCCACCGGGCATGCGGCCACCGTTGCCGTCGGTGTCGTCGGTGGGCATTTCAGGTGGGCTGCCGGCATCATCGCCGCCAAAGCCCATGCCGCCGCCCATGCCGGTGCCGGTACTGGTGGCCTCCAGTACAGAGTCTACCTCGCCGTCCAGCTGTTTTTGGATGCTGTCGCCGCGCAGGGTGCAAAAATCAATGATATCCTGGGCACCCGCGGTAAACGCATCGGTGGTATATACCTTGTTGGGGTCTGCCTCCACATACTTACTAATCATATCCATGGTTTCCGCCACCAGCTTTTGGATGCGGCTGGTAGAGAAAAAACCGTTTGCAATTTCGGCCAGGTACTCGTGGTACAGGGTCTGGTACTCTTCCTGCTGCAGCCAGCTGTAAATCAGCGGATAATCCGCCACGTTGTAACCGGACACAGGGGTGTCGATGGGAAAGTTGATGGTGTCGTCGTTCAGGTTGATGCTGCTCATGCCACCGCCACCGCCCATACCGCCGTGCGCACCGGGGAAGTCCTGCGCGCCAGGCATCTGTCCATCGCCGCCGGTTGCGGCGGGTGCACCAGTGTTGCCGCCTGCGTTGCTCACGCCGGTGCCCTCAGCGCCGGTGGTTGCGGTGGCGGTGTCGGGGGCCGCGGCGGTGCCGCCGGGTGGGGTGCTTGCTGCTTGCGTACCGGCTTCGGGCTGCGCAGGCGCTCCGATGGGCATGTCACCGCCGGGCATGTCCCCACCGTCCGGTGGGGCCTGCGGTACGGTGCCGTCCGGCAGTTCCGGTGGCGTGGCGTTGGCGTCTGGTGCGGCAGCAGCGCCTGGTGCGGAACCCTGCGGTACACTACCCTCGCCAGCAACGTTTTGCTCGCCGCCAGTGGCTGTATCGGCAGCACCGTTATCGGCAGCTATGCCTGCCGGTGCGCCGCCCATGCGACCGCCTCCGCCGCCAAACGCGCCAAAGGACAGGTCGTAATCCCACGGAATGATGCTGAACACCCCATCTTCTTCATACAGGTAGTAGTTGTGCAGCGTTTGGCCCTGATAACTGTCCAGGCTGACCAGCGCAGTGTTGGCCGCGAAATACCGTACAGCCTCGTCCACGTCCAGCACCTCGGCCAGGCTGGAGACATCGCCGTTGATGGTATCCAACAGCGCGGAAATGCTGCTGTAATCGCTGGAGTTTTCGTTGGTTTTCAGTGCCAGTGCCTCGGTATAGCGGTCAATCTCCTCGCTGGAAAAAGAAAGATCGGTGCCATCCGGCTTGTACAAATCACCCGCTGAATCGGCAAAATTTTGCGTAAGGAAAGTTTCTTCCACCGCCTCCACGCCCAGGTACAGCCCCCAGTCCTCGCCGTTCACCGTGATCCAGGTATAGGCAAAGGCCGGCGTGGGCACGCCCATCTCCTCCATCAGGCAGTAGGAAACATATTCCCGCATGTAGGAGGGGTCATTGTAGCAGTTGTTTAGGCACAGTTTTTTCAGACCGTACAGGCTTTGGTCCTCGTACTGGTCAAAGTCTATTTTAAAGCTGTAGCGGTCGCTGTCAGCGTCATTGGCCACGGTGGTCAGCGAGTTGTTGCCTTTGGTGCGAATGGCCACATTGTCCACTCGGGTGCCGTTTACCACCACGTTTGCGGTGTAATATTCTTCCGCGGTGGGGTTTTCCAAAATAGCCGCCCAGTCTTCCTCGGCTATTTCAATATCCACCGTGGTCACCTTGTCCTTGTTCAGAACGGTGTTGGTGTAGTTTAAGTTGCCGTATAAATCTGACGAGGTGACCACAGCGGGCACACATGCCACCACCGCCAGGCACACCGCTAGCAATACCGCCAGCAAGGCGGGAATTTTCAGTTTGTGCAGGGTTTTCTTCATACGCGGGATCTCCTTTGGGGTAAGCGGCGCCGACGCGCCGGGTGTGGGAATGGGTGCCGGTTTGGATTATGTGAATAGCATGGGTTTTAGGCAGCCATGTGGCCCATGCTGTCTATGCGCCTACGCAGCAAAATTGCCGTCGTAGGACAAAATCACGGCAGATTCTACACCAGACAACCCGCTGATTTGGTTCACAAACCCGGTGCTTTTGCCTTTCAGCCGTACTTCATAGGTCACTTCGCTTTTGCCGTCCGTCAGGGTTTTGGTTTTCACGGCGAACTTTGGCACGTTGCCAATTAGGATCTGCACCACTTCTTTTTCCACCCGTTCGTCATCGCTTTTGACAATCAGCAAATAAGGGTTTTCCATGGTTACGCGGTTCACAAACAGCAGCATGACCAGGCCGATGACCACCGAGCCGATGATGGCCAGCGGAATTTGCCCCGCGCCGCACAGGATGCCGGCGGCAATGGACCAGAACAGGTAGAAGGTATCCATAGGATCCTTTATGGCGGTGCGGAAGCGCACGATAGACAGCGCGCCCACCATGCCCAGCGACAGCACCACGTTTGAGGTGACCCCCATGATGATGAGCGCGGTGGCCATGGTCATGGCGATGAGCGAAATATTAAAGTTGCGCGAATACAACACACCGGAAAAGGTCTTGCGGTACACGGCGAAGATCATCAGCCCCAAAAGAAAAGAGACCACGATAGCGAGTAAGGCGTCCACCAGCGAAAAGCTGGTGATGTTTCCGACGAAGTTGGAGTTCAGCAAGTTTTGGATGGTTTCAGACATGGGTGATGTTCCTTCCTAATATAGAATGTAGTTGTTATTGCTATAAGGTAGAATTGCGGTATAAGAGCCGGAGGCGGGAATACTTGGCAAAGAATCACCGGTCAGCCAAATATGCGGCTTTGCATATATTTTGAAATGGACTGTGTGCGCCGGTTTTCCACCTGAGCCAGGCCCCTTATCACGTCCGGCAGATATTCGTCAAATTTTACTTCCAGTATCACAAAGCCAGGCTCGTTTGCCGGCAGCATGGGCGGTGCGGCAAACGGGTCCACTTCATTCAGGCTGGTACGCACGTTGGTGTCTATGGTAATGCGCACGTTGCCGTGTGGGTATATGTATGCTTCGCGCGTGTAGGACACGATGTTCCGGGGTCGCAGCTGGTATATTTCCATCTGCAAAAATAGCTCCCGCACCAGGGCGCGCGCATCCGTTTCCATCCACGCGGTATCCCCGGCCAAAATACGCCGCACCTCGTCCGGGCTTAGCCGGCAGGCCAGCTTTTTGCATACCGAGTTCACCTTGCTTTTCTTTTCCAGGTTAAACAAGCGCAGGTCGTCGTTGTAATAGCGTATGCGGTATTTCACCCGGTAATCGGTTCCGTTTATTTTTTCCGACAGAATTTTGTCGCTGCTGTTGTCGAAGTAAATGCTGTTCACAACATATACGCCGTCATCCCCCGCGTTTTTGTCCCGCCGCATCACCGCCGCCAGCTTTTGCCGCAGCAAAATACAGTCCAGCGGTGAGATGGAATGTTTCAATTCGGTACGGCCTGCATCCATGGGCAGCTCCTCCTTTTGCGTTTTGTGTGCACTCACTGTACCACGCCAACCTTAAAAATAGCTTAAGTGACATAGCTGTATGCTTTGCACAGGCAGCAAAAAAAGAAGCGTGCCGGTGGCGGCACACAAAAAGCCGCCCTGGTAAAGGCGGCTGGGAAGCAAACAAACGAGGATGTGAAAGGGAAAAAGCCTTGGCGCCATCACCCCAGAAAATGGGTGATGAACTGTACCTTGGAGTGGCAGCCCGTTTTGTCAAACAGGTTACGCATATGGGTTTTTACGGTGTTTTCCGCAATGTTCAGCTGCGCGGCAATTTGTTTGCGGTTTTTGCCCTCCAGCAAAAGCTGGGCAATCTCCTTTTCCCGTTCTGTCAGGGTGCCGGGCAGTGTGTGGGCCTGTGTGGGTGCAGGCGTGGGGGGCTTTGTCTCGCCGAGGGGCGGGCGACCAATAAGCAGGTAATATCCAAACAGGCAGAAAAGCAAAAACTGGTACAACAGCGCAATGCCCTGTACCGTCCAGCCCACTTTGGTAGTGAACAGCCAGCTCTCTGGAAGAAACAGCGTGACGGTGCGGGGAATGACAAACATAATGAGGATGCCCACCGCCAGGCCCGAACAAACGCGGAAAGAACACAGCGCCTCCGGCCAAATCATCATAGGCAGGCAGATAAATGCTGCCAGAATCAGGCCCATGGAAAACACGGAAATATCATGGGCAAAAAGGGTGTTGTTGCGTATCAGCAATAGGATGATTTTAAGGGCTACCTCACAGCCGACCCACAGCATCAGCACAGGGGCAAGCTGCAGGCGGCTGGCAGAAAAACCCGCGACCAACACCCCGCCACACAGTGCCAGCATGCTGATTGTTGTGATCAAAGTTTGCCGCGGAAAGAACCAATCATAGGCTGCTTCGGTAAACATAGATGGGATAGAAAGCGCAACAAGGATCAATAGATATAATTGCCAGCGCTGGATTTTGGAGGGTAGCGCCGGTATTGGTGGCGGTGGCGCTACTTGGCCGTTGTCGGCAAAAACAGGTAAAAATGCCAAGCCAAAAAACAGCCCCATGGTCAGCGTTAGGCCCAGCAGCAAAACCAGCTCCCACGGAGGTCGGGGAATGGCTGCTGCAGACATAATAAACACCCCGGCAACCATGGCGCTGGCCAGGTACAAGAAGAAGTTGCGCCCGCGGTACTTTGCCCACAGCGCGGGCAACACAGTGGCGATTAAAAGGCCCATGCCGGCGCACAGCGGCCACTTCCCCCAGTTTATTTCTACCATCCACAGGGTGAACCCTGCCAGCACCAGCGCAATGCCGATGTAGGAAAAAGGGCGCCACCGGCGCGGAAATTTTTCACGAAATCCACTGCCGGCCAGCAAAACCACGATGAACAGCAGCTCTGGCTGCACCGGCGCCCACGACACCGGCCGGGCAGCGTTCCGGCCGGATATAATGGTGAAACCCAGCAGCGCACACGTGAAAACAGCACACAGCCAATCCAGTGCATGCTCCCACCTGATGTGGTGCTTCGGTTCCATAAACCCCACCTTCTGTTCTTTTGATCGCCTTTTAGGGCATTTACATTATATCATTATTATGTTGCACATGCGGGAATGTGCAGAAAGTTTACATACGGGAAATAGTTTTGCAAAAAACTACGCTTTGCCGTACCTTGTGTAGCGTTATGGGCAGAGAAAGCGAAAAGAGATGCTGGCGAAAAAAGGGATGTTTTTGCCGGTTTGACAGCAAAAGGGGGAGTGTGCTATCATGGGAAAGCGCTGGCCACAGGCCCTTTTGGAGAGGTGTCCGAGTGGTTTAAGGAGCTGGTCTTGAAAACCAGTGACTCTGCAAGGAGCCGTGGGTTCGAATCCCACCCTCTCCGCCACAGAAATGCCCCCGTGCAGTAGCACGGGGGCGCTTCTGTGAGAGGGTGGGGTTCGAAGCCACGTGGGGTCAGCAGAGCGTGCGCCGTCGGCGCGGGCGATGCATCCCACCCTCTCCGCCACAGAAATGCCCCCGTGCAGTAGCACGGGGGCGCTTCTGTGAGAGGGTGGGGTTCGAACCCACGTGGGGTCAACAGAGCGTGCACCGTCGGCGCACGCGATGCATCCCACCCTCTCCGCAAAGATAGGATACCGTTTCACGACGTTGGTTTGCCTGCTATTTTGCCCGGTATAATGCCCCGCAGTCTCTGCCCAAGAGATTTAAAGGGTGACGGCCTACGAGCTGCCGCGGGTAGCGCGCGAAGCGCGGGAATGGGGCTCTGCCCCGGGGTAAATACCCGTTATTTTATACATTGTGCATCAATTTTTATAATAGCTTATGGCGCTGTTTGGTGACCAAACGGTAAATATAAAATCCCCGCCCGGCAATCTTGCCGGGCGGGGATTTCCAAATAGAGGAGACATTTAGTATATCGTGAAGATTAGATAGAACGAGAGTGATTAGCCAGCATTACCGGCTTTTTTCTTGCTGCGGACCAATATCAGTACTAGCACCATTACTACCGCGTATACCAGCATCAGCAGCGTCCAGCGGTTAATCAGGGTAATCCCCTGCAGCAGCTTTGCAAAGTCTACAACGAAGAAGGTGACGGTGGCGGCTACAGCGGCCAGTACGCCCATGATGCGCCAACTCATCTTGCGGGTGGCGGGGTCCTGCTTCAGCCCGCTGACCAGCAGGTAAATGCTGGCGGCGATGCAGAACAGGGTCAACAGCAGGTTTACAAGTGAACCGGTGGTGCCGTTGTTATACTCGCTCAACGGATTAAAGATTTCGCCAAAGGTGGTTCCGCCAGCGTTCCCGCCGCCGTTTCCACCAGCAGCGTCGTCACCGGAAATAACGGTTGCGCCCGCGGTTGGGTCGATGGTGCCGACGGTCCCAGTGCCGCCGCCCGTGCCGCCTGTTCCGGTGGTGCCATCCGCTGTTCCGGTACCGGTGGTGCCGGTGCCGCCTGTTCCGGTGCCCGTTCCGTCGCCTGTGGTGTTACCGGAAGTACCGGTCCCGCCAGAAGTGCCGCCAGAGGTACTGCCGGAAGTGCCGCCAGCGCGCGAGGTAGAGGAGGTGCCGCCGGTAGAGGTTGGGTCTGTTGGGGCATTGGCACTCCACACAGCCACCAGGGTAAGCGGGCCAGCGGGCATGGTGTCGCTTGCGAAGCTCCATGCGCGGCCGCTGGTGCTGTTCAGCGCCCAGTACTGGAAGGTGTACCCTGCCAGCGTCGGCGCGGTTTTGCTGGGAACAGTAGCGTTGTAGGCGACGCTTTCAGTTGCCACGGTGGCCCCATTGCTTACATAGGTGACGGTGTACAGTGTGGGGGTCCATTTGGCTTTCAGTGTCAGGGCGCGTGCCGGCATGGTGCCGGTGCTAAAGTTCCACGCCGTTCCCTTTTCATCCAGCCACCCGCCGAAGGTATACCCCAGCAGGCTGGGCCGTGCAGGCTGGGTAATTTTGCTGCCCGCTTCCAGATTCTGGTAGGTGGGGCTGCCTGCGCCGTTGTAGTCAAAGGTGACCAGGTACTTCGTGATAGATGCGGCGCTTACGGTTACCTGCACGGTTACCTGCAGGTCTCCTGCGGTGAAGATAACATCATAGGTGCCGGCCACCGCCTGTACTGCCGAGGCATCCACGGTGATGCTCATGGCGCCGCTGTTGTTCTGCGCCATTGCGTTTGCTTTGGTGATGTAGGCGCTGTCGGCAATGCCGGCAGAAACCTCGGTGGTGGTCAGCGTGAAGTTGTTGGCGGTCAGGAACGCGTCAATCCGGCCGTCGTTATCGTCATCGGCTGTGGCTACCTTATCGCCGGTCAGCAGCACCTGTACGGTAACCTCCAGGTCGCCGGCGGTAAAGGTCAGGTCATAGAAGCCAAAGCTTGCGGCGCCTTTCAGGGCGGTCTTGGTGGTGCTGTCTATGGTGACGGCCAGGCTGCCGGCGTCGTTCCATGCTTTGGCGCCCGCATAGCCCAGTAGCGTTAGGTCGGAAACGCCCGCTGCGTCGGCCAGCTTCATGGTGAAGTTATCCGCCGTCAGGAAGGTATCATCCTTGCCGTCTTCGTCGGTGTCTTTGCCCTCGGTATTGTCGCCGACCACATTTACGGTAATGATTACCTCCATGGGTGTGTCGCCCGCGGTCAGGGTAAGCGGGTACGGCCCATACACGGTAGCGGTCTTAATAGCATTGGCCTGGGTTGCATTCACAGTGATAGCAAGATCGCCGCTGTCGTTCCATGCTTTTGCGCCGGCTAGGATAGCCAGTTCGCTGTCAGCAAGAATCTTCGCCGCCTCGGACGCCTTAATGGTAAAGTCGTTCGCGGTCAGGAATGCGTCGTTTCTGCCGTCGCCGTCCTGGTCCTCGCTGTCGGTTTCATCGCCGCCCAGGGTTACATATATGGTTATGCTCATGGGTGTGGTGCCGGCGGTAAGGGTAAGCGGGAAGGTGCCGTATTCCGTGGCGCCCTTAATGGCGCTAAGCATGCCCGCATCCATGGTGATGGGCAGGGTTTCCTGTGCATTCCAGGCCTTGGCGCCGGACAGTGTAAGGAACACGCTGTCGTCGGTGACCTTGGCTGCGTCGGCCAGCTTCATGGTGAAATCATTGGCCGTCAGGAACGCAGTGCCTTCGTCGCCGCCCTGCTCCTCGGTGTCGGTTTCGTCGCCCATCAGGTTCACGGTAACGGTAACCGTCATGCCGGTGCCGGCGGTGAAGGTTAGCGGATAGGGGCCACACACGGTGGCGCCCACGATGTCACCCGCGGTGTCGGTATCCACCGCGACGTCCAGCGCGCCCAGGTCGTTCCAGGCTTTTGCGCCGGCCAGGCCGACGAAGTCACCGTATTCCGCGTCGGTCATTGCGTTTGCGGCCGCCAGGGTCATGGTGAAGTTGTCGGCGGTCAGGTACGCTGTGCCCTTGTCGCCGCCCTGCTCCTCGGTGTCGGTTTCATCACCCACCAGGTTCACGGTGACGATTTTTTCCAGCGAGGTGCCGTCGGCGGTGAAGGTCAGCTCATACTGTCCGTATGCCGTTTCGTTTTTCAGGTCCGCAAGGCCGGTCACGGAGATGTCGATGCTGCCGGCGGTGTTCCAGGCTTTGGCCTGTGCCGCGCCAATCACATAGGCATCGTCTGCATCTGCCAGCTGGGCCGCGGTGAGGGTAAAGTCATACGCGACCAGGAAGGTGTCGTCTTTGCCATCCTTGTCGGTGTCATCACCCTCGGTGTCGCCGTCGATGATGTTCACGATGACGCTGACGCTGAGTGTGGTTGCATCGCTGATCTTGGCGGTGAAGCCCAAGCCATACCGGCCCACTTTGTCCGCACCGGTAATCGCGGTCACATCCCCGGCGACTGCCTCGATGGTAATATCATCGCGCACGCCGTCTTTGTCAAACACGGTGGCCTGGGCCAGTTTTGCCAGTTCGTCGGCGGTGTAATCACCCGCGTCCTTCAGGTTGATGGTGAAGTTGTTGGCGGTCAGGGTGATTTCGGTCGCGTCCTGGCCGCCGGGGTCGGTACCGGTGCCGGTGTCGCTGTCATCGCCCGTCAGGGTGACATATATGGGCAAATCCAGGGTATTGCTATAATACAG
>JAVBPZ010000016.1:0-15653 GCA_031549285.1 Oscillospiraceae bacterium
CCTCCAGCGTACCGCAAAACGGAACATTTCCCGATGTGTCCAAAAGCCCATCCGCGCCTTCTTTATACAGGTAGTACCCTATCGGCTGCCAGCCGTTTTGCCGCACTTCGGCATCCGCATGGTTCGCCAAGAAATCCGACAGGTCTATATCATTGGCAAGGGCGAACACCTTGCCGCCGTTCTCTTCGCCCACATAGTTTCGCAGCGCGTCCAGCTGTTCTGCCGTTTTTATCAGCCAGGGGTCCGCCGCCGTGCCGCTGCCCCCCGCAAATTCGCTGCCATCCGCCGCAAAAACCGGCAAGGCGGGGACAAACAGTGTGAACAATAACATCAGGACAAAGACAAACGAAAGTATTCTTTTGGTGTGCCGCATAGTACATTCCTCCCCAAGGTTTTTTTCGCGCTGCCGGGCAACGCACGTGCAGAACGCATACAAGCACAACAAAATAAAAGCGTGTATTTACCACTCCAACTGCGCCGCTTGCATGGAACCCACCGCGACCGGCATACGCTCCGGGTGTACCGGTTATATATACTGTCCTGCTTAGTATGCGGCATAAGAAGGGTAAATGCAATTACAAAGCGGTTACAGTTGGGTTACAAAATGGTTACAACACGTCGAATCTTATGGGGATTGCGCGGGATGCACGCAGGAACCTCCAGCGTGGCCGTAGATGTAAACTGCCCATTGTTTGTAACCATTTCGGGACAGCGGGCCGTGAAAACAATTCTTTGTTTCGCTTCGCCCGCCACCTTTCTATTTCTCAATACACAAATTATTTCTTCCCATTGATGATTTATTCACAAGTATCCCTGTATACTATTTTTGTTCGTTGTTCCAGTCTTTTGGGGGCGCGGCGCATCGGTTTTTCTTTCGCCTCCCTGCGCCGCAGGGCTGTCCGGCCTTTCCTCACCATCCGGGCGCCGCATGCGCCGCCCGGCGCACCGCTCCCCTTCCCGCCACACACCCGCTTTTCATCCCTGTCCCACCGTTCGACACATTTTTTTCGCGGGTTGTGTTACCGTATGTCTGCTTTTCGCGGCAGTCGCCGCCGAAAGAGCATATAGGAAAGGAAATGGCCGGCTTCAACCCGGCCTTTCCCTTTTCACCAACAAAAAAGATGGGAGAAATACTATGAAAAAGACTCTTGCTGTTTTGTTCGCCACCCTGCTGGCCTCCGGCATGCTGCTGGCCGCCTGTTCCTCCTCTACCAGCAGCACCCCGGCCGCCACCGGCGGGGCCACCTCCACCGTCGCCACCGCCGCCTCCACCGCGGAAGGCCTGGTGCTCACGGTAGACGAACTGGCCGCCTATAACGGCAAAGACGGCCAGCCCGCCTACATTGCGGTGGACGGCGTCATCTACGACGTAACCGACGTACCCGCCTGGGCCGGTGGCGAGCACAACGGCCACCAGGCCGGCCAGGACCTCACCGACGCCATTAAAAACGACTCCCCGCACGGCACCTCGGTGCTGGACGACCTGCCGGTAGTGGGCACGCTGGCGTCGTAACCCTTCCCGGCCTTTCCATGCCCGCGCCTTATCACCCGGCATTTTCACTGCGCGGTTGCTCTTTTTCGCGTTTTGGGGTATCCTGTAGGCAACGGCCGTGATGAACGGCAAAACCCCGCCCGGGTGTCCTCTTCGGCGCTTGCCGATGCCCCTTTGGCCACGCACCCCAAACGTCCTACTTGCATCCCTTCTCCCGCGGCGCTGGCGTTTGTATCACACCCCGCCACTTTTGAAAGCAGAGGTGCCTTATGTACAAATTTTTTGGCTGGCTGAACGTTGCGCTGGTGGTGGTCATCACCGCGCCCTGGTGGCTGCGCAAGCTGAACGAGTGGTTCTTCCACTCGAAGGCCCGCGGGTATTTACAGCTGCAAAAAGTCCTGCGAAAACTGCACAAGCCGCTGGCCGCGATACTGCTGCTTTCCATTGTCACACACGGCCTGCTGGTCATGGGCACCCTTTTAAAACTGAACACCGGCACCCTGGCCCTGGTGGTGTTCCTCCTCACGGCGGGCATCGGCCTCATCCTGTGGCTGGCGAAAAAGTACAAGCTGCTGCCCTGGCACAAAATCGGCGCCCTGGCGGCGGTGCTACTGGTGGTGGCGCACCTTATATGGCCGTACATCTTCGGCCATGTCTAGGTAACCGCTGATTAAAGCCCGGCACGTTCTGGTGGCACATCTTTGCCCGAATGGCACGCCGCAAAATCCTCGACAATAAACCAATTATTGCTTGCGGTTTTGCGATGCACCCTCGGTCAAACCTGCACCCCCAGCCCGCACCGCCATTTAATTAGTGCTTACCCAGGTAAGCACTAATTAATTCCCACTGCGCTCTTCCCAAACACCAAAACCCCTGCCCCCGGCGGAAAACTCCGCCAAGGACAGGGGTTTTTGCCTATCTTCATACTCTGCTGCGCCTTTCCTGTGCGCCGCCCGGCTCCCCGCCACTAACTAACTAACTAACTAACTAACTAACTAACTAACTAACAACTAACCAACTAAAACCGCTCCACCGCTACCGCCACCGCCGTGTTGCCCAGCTTCTCATACACCGCGGACAGGGCCGCCTTGGTGTCCTCCACCCGGTACCCGTTTGCCAGCATGCGGGACAGGTACTGCTGCGCCATACCCAGGCGCCCCTGCTCCACACACACGTTTGCTGCATTTTCCAGCGTTTCCAAGTACTTTTCCCGGGTAGACACCGGCTGTTCCGCCATGCTTTTTTTCCACTGTGCCGCCGTCAGCGTGCCCAGCTTCCGCTCGCCTTTGTTCTGGTACTCGTCATACACAATCCCTGTGTTCACCATATCCTGTATATCCACACACTCGTTCCATTGCGCCCACTCGGCGTCGTACAGGGCCTGCGCCCGCTCGGCCACCTCGCCCTGTGCCACCTGCGCCAGTACCCACAGGTTGCTCAGCGTCCCGTCGTCCATCACTTCTTCCCCCAGCATCTCTTCCAGCTGCGTCAGCGCCGCGCCATGCTGCCCATCCATCTGCAAACAATACACATAGTCGTTCCGCTGCAGTATCGTCGCGCGCTGCGCATAGTCCACGTCGTCCCCCGTCAGCCCATCGTACCGCCCGTTGTTCACGCACCACACCACCCGGCAATAGTACATCATGTCGCTGCGCAATATAAACAGGGCGCGGAATGCTTCGGCCCCTTCAGGCGAAAGGCGCATCATCCAGTCATAGTAATTTTGCAGCCAGGCCAGCTCGTCATTGTGAATGCTATCCATCGGTTTTCCGGCCAAAAACGCCTCAGCCATGTGCCGGTTTTGGCCAAATTTATCCGCATATTTTTCCAGTATCTGCGCACCGCCGCCACACACCAGTGCCAGCAGCAGCATGTCCGCCACCACGTCCATCGGCACGTCGTTTTCCTCGTCCATCAGCCCGGCCAGCATTTCGTCCTGTTTCCCCTGCAACAGCTGCACGTAGAAATAGTTCTTTTTGCTTGCCCATTCCTTTTCAAACTGCTTTTTGAAAAAATAGAAGCACAGCATGGTGCCGCCCATCTTCCATAGCGCGTCCACCAGCCAATGCATCTTCACCTGGTTTTCAGTATCCAGCACGCTTTGCAGCAGTAATATCTGGTCTGCCTCCGGCTGTCCCTGCATGCAGCGCAGCAAAATGCGCAGCGCGCCCGCCTGTTGCTTTTCGGGGTACACCTTCAGCGCCTCCAGCGCATACGAAAACGCCTCGTCCACCCGGCGCAGCTGCCAGCATATTTCCGCCGCGCGCGTGTACAACACCGCCAACGGCCCCAACAGGGACGATTCGCCAATCTGCTTGCCGCTTTCCGACAGCATTGGCAGAACTTTTTTTATTTTTGCCAACATGCCCTCTGCGCTCGGCTCAAAGCTCGCACTGTAAAACAGCGGCATTGCCCAGCTTTCGTTCCGCTCGCCCCAGGTTTTATCAAACCCCAGCACCAGCCGCTCGTAAAACTCGCGCCGGCTCACCCGCTCGCGGAACCTGCGCCCCAGGTCCAGCCCCGCAATGCAAAACTGTGTTTGCAGCATTTGATACCGGGGCAAAGATTTATAGGTGTTTGTGTCGCGCATACCCGCCAGGAACTGCTGCAGCGCCAGCTCATTTTCCCCACGTATCTTATACTCTCGCACCAGGTATGCCCGGAACTTCGCCCGGTCCATTTGGGTCTCGCCCGGATCCTCCACCGCTTTTTTCAGCAGCTCAATATTCCGGGCCAGCTTGTCGCCCATCATTTCCTGGTTATAGCCGCTGTGGTCTATGTTCAGGCCAGAGTTCAGCGACGTCACCTTGCCGCCGTCGTCCGACACCAGTACCTCATGTATGGCCCCCTCAAAATGCAGCCCGCGCTTGCGCTGCCAAAAGCGCCACAAATCTATCGTGCCCATTTTCAGGCCCAGGTTTGTGTCCATGTCGGTGCGCTGCAGCAGCAGGATATCCGGGTTTTGTTCCTGGAACATCCGTACCACTTTTTCTTTTTCCGGCTGGCCAAACGCCGGCACAAACCACTCGTCGGCGTCCATCCACAAAATAATATCCCCGGTCACAAAGCTCAGCGCATAGTTGCGCGCGGCGGAAAAGTCCTTTATCCATTCAAAATATTCCACCCGGGCGCCATATTCTTTGGCAATCTCCACCGTGCGGTCGGTGCTGCCGGTATCCACCACAATCAGCTCGTCCACGCCGTCCTTCAGGCTTTCTATGGAACGCGGCAGGTTTTCTTCCTCGTTCTTCACAATCCAAAACGCCGAAATCTTCATACGCTGTCTCCTTTTGGGGTTTCCCTACCCGGGGAGCTGTTTGTGATATTCTACACGAAATCCACGCTTTGTCAATGCCAAAATATGAAATCCATCTTTGGGCCGTCACTTCTCTCTTTTAGGACCAAACACCCCCCTTTGTTTTTGCCCGCCCACAAACCTGCGCACAAAAAATCCCACCCGAGGGCCCGGGTGGGATTTTTGCCCTAAAAGCAGGGAAAGGGGCTTGGGGGAGTGGGGCGGCAGCCCTCTCCACCATTTTAAATAACAGACATTTGGCGCAATAGTATCCTATACTGAAAAACAAGCTTCCCACCAAATGTCAATTTCTGTTTATCAAAAAGCGTCTATGCTTTTTTATAAACAAAAAAATCCCACCCGAGGGCCCGGGTGGGATTTTGGTTCGATGTATGATAGGGGCAGAGCCCTTTATCATCCAAAGGCTGGTACTTAGCGGAGCAACTGCAGCACCTGCTGCGGCTGCTGGTTCGCCTGCGCCAACATGGCCTGCGCAGCCTGCGAGAGAACGTTGTTCTTGGTGAACGCCATCATCTCTTTCGCCATATCCACGTCGCGGATGCGGCTCTCGGCAGCGGTCATGTTCTCGCTGGTGACGCCCAGGTTGTTGATGGTGTGCTCCAGGCGGTTCTGCAACGCGCCCAGGTTACCACGGTTGACAGACACTTTTTCGATCGCGGCTTTGATTTTGTCCAAAGCGGCGGCAGACAGACTCTGGTCGGCCATGGAGATGGAAGCGATGCCGAGGCCCGCGCTGCTCATGTCGTCCACAGACACGGTGATCATGTTGAAGGTGTCGGCGGTATCGCCTACCTGCATGGTCAGGCCAACGCCTGTGCCGGGAATCGTGGCGGTGCCAGGAATTTCTGCGGTGCCAGGAACCTCGGCCTTCGCCGCGGTGACAGAGCCCATGGTGCCATACGCATCGGCAATAGCGCTTGCCAAATCGGCAATTTGTTCGCCAGAGGCATCGGCCCAGCTGCTGTTAAAGGTCAGCTTGTAATCGCCGAAGGAACCCAGGTCAATGTCAATAGCGGTGCTGGCGGCAGCGTCAGACAGCAGGTCGTTCAGGTCATAGCTGACGGTGGCGGTGCCCACGGTGAAGCTGATAACGCCGGCGTTGGCGGATACGGAAACCGTGCCGGATACGTTTTCAAGCTCGGTCGGAACAGCGGTCGTCGGGGCACTGTTAACAGCCAGGGCAACGTTGGTAACCAGGGTAGCGGTCGCCGCGGGGCCATTGGAAGCGGTCATGGTGGCTGCTTCTGCCGGAACAGTGGGAACTTCCGGTACTGTCGGCACGGCGGGGATATCGCCGGTAGCAAGGTCGCCGTTCAGCAGCGCGATGCCGTTAAAGTTGGTGGCCTGGCTGATGCGGTCGATTTCGCCCTTCAGGGCTTCCAGCTCGGATTCGATCTTCTGACGATCGTCAGCCTGGATGGTGCCGTTGGCGCTCTGGGTGGCCAGCTCTACCATACGGTTCAGCATGCTGTGCACTTCTGTCAGCGCACCTTCAGCGGTCTGTATCAGCGAGGCGCCGTCCTGGGCGTTCAGAATCGCACGGTTCAGGCCAGTGATCTGGGCACGCATTTTTTCGGAAATCGCAAGGCCGGCGGCGTCGTCGGCAGCTTTGTTGATGCGATAGCCGGAAGACAGTTTTTCCAGGTTCTTTGCCAGGTTCGAGTTGTTCACGGTCAGTTGACGATGCGAGTTGATCGCCATGATGTTGTGTTGGATAATCATTAGTAAATCCTCCCTAATTTTAAGTTTGCGGAGGCTTCATGCCTCCTGGCGTTATATGTTCGCCCATGCTGGCCGGCGGGCCCTGCAGACCGTATGGGTTCCCAACGGATTTCTCCGCACAGAAGAGCCGTCTGGCGCTCCCTGCTTCTGCAATATACATCGCACCCCGGGCGAAAAACTTAACCTCTTTGTAAAAGATTATTTTAAATTCTATTTTTTATTTCGATATAACGACATTTATTTTAATCTTCCAGTCATAATGGCATTTTTTCCATACTCCGGTTGTGACTTTTTTCTTTCAAAACCGGCCAAAACGCGCCGGGTTCTGGGGGACATTGGCAGTGCTGGCACGGACATTCCCGCGCGCTCATTTATATAATTACATTATAAGGGGTGGGAAACTGTTTCTCGGGAACCCCATCGGCGGTATCTGCCTCTCGGGCACGCCACCATTTTTTCCCTTCGGGTTTTTCCGGGTCAGCGTCCCCAGAACCCTCGGAAAGTAGATTCATTACCTTCGAATGCGGTGAGCCGTCTTTTTCCCCCTACCCCGGCGGCAGCGTATTCACTCCCCTGCTACCCGCTGCTTCCCTGCAGCAGCTCCAGCACCTGCTGCGGCTGCTGGTTTGCCTGCGCCAGCATGGCCTGCGCCGCCTCGCCCAGCACGCTGTTCTTGGTAAACGCCATCATTTCCCTGGCCATATCCACGTCGCGAATACGGCTTTCGGCGGCGGTCATATTTTCGCCGGTAACCCCCAGGTTATTAATGGTATGCTCCAGCCGGTTTTGCAGCGCGCCCAGGCTGCCACGGCTTTGGGACACCGTTTCTATCGCGGTTTTCACCTGGTTCAGCGCAGCGGCCGCCGCCCCCTGGTCGGTCATGGTAATGCCCGCCACGCCCAGGTTGCCGGCCCCCATATCTTCCACTGACACGGTAATCATATTAAAGGTGTCCGCGGTGTCCCCCACCTGCATGGTCAGCCCGCCGCCGGGCGCTGTGGCGGACAGGCTGCCGTCCAGCAGCTGGATTCCGTTAAAATTGGTCGCCTGGCTAATCCGGTCAATTTCCCCCTTCAGCGCGTCCAGCTCGGACTCTATCTTCAGCCGGTCGTCGGCCTGGATGGTTCCGTTGGCGCTTTGGGTGCCCAGCTCCACCATGCGGTTCAGCATACCGTGCACCTCGGCCAGCGCCCCTTCCGCCGTTTGAATCAGCGAGGCACCGTCCTGCGCGTTCAGCACTGCGCGGTCCAGCCCGGTTATCTGCGCGCGCATTTTTTCCGAAATTGCCAGGCCCGCCGCGTCGTCTGCGGCGCGGTTCACGCGGTACCCACTGGACAGCTTCTCCACATTTTTGGCCAAATTCTGGCTGTTCGTCACCAGCTGCCGGTGCGAATTTACCGCCATAATATTGTGTTGAATAACCATACCAAATCCCTCCTTGAACAGACCCCGCAAACCTCCATATGCTTCACTCGGCCTGTTCTGTGGCAGGAACCCCTCCTCGGTCCCCACTGGTGTAACCTTCTTCGTAATGCAAACAGCGCCCACCCGGAATAAGCACTCCTCCGGAGGCGGCACTGGTTTTCTAAAGAGCAGGTCAATGAATCGCTATTCCCTGCTCTCTGCGCATCGAACCAACCCGGCGCCGCCCGTCCTTGCCACGTGGTAACATAGCAAAGGCACGGGTATACGTCGTGTTACATCGTATATCGGCTCCCATTTACGAAACTTAACCCCCCTGTGAAGTTTTCGTGAAATTTCTTTCTGGCGGCGGGCCGGCTGTCGGGCGGCGCAGGAAGCCGCCGGCGGGCTGCCAATTGGCGGCGTGCCGCTCCCGCCCCACCCTCGGCCGCAGGCCCTGCGCACACGTTGTGTGCGCAGCCCCGGACGCTGCGCGCTCGGGGGTCCGGCGCCTTCGGCGCCGGGCGGCCTGCGGCCTGGCCCAAAGCCTGCACCCCGCCAAAACCGCCCATTCCTCTCTTCCCACCCCCGGCTTATCGGCGCGCGCGCCTATACCGACGTCCACCCTCCCTTTGCATATGCCCATGCTTTTTCCTTCACAACCCCACAAAAAAAACAATGGCCACGTTTTACCGCAACCATTGCCTTGTGTCTATTGTTTTTGGTCTTTGTTTTTGGTCTTTGTTTTTGGCCTTTGTTTTTGGCCTTTGTTTTTGCCCTTAACTAACTACTAACAACTAGCAACTAGCAACTAAACCGGCATCGCCTTCGCAGCATAGTCCACGTGCTCGCCGTCCACCTGCTGCAGCTTTTCGTTGCGCCGCTCAAAGAACTTCGGCGCCACCTGCGGGAACATGGCATAGGTCAAAACATCCTCCGGCTGCCGTTCCCACTTCTTCACTTCTTCTTCCATCTTCGCCAGCTCCGGCTCTATCTTGTCCGCCGGGCGGTAGGTAATGGGCACGTCGTCGCCCAAAATCTTCTTTGAAAATTCCGGGTCTATCGGCGCCGGGGTACGGCCATAATCGCCGTGCACCATCGCGCGGAACTCCTTGGTCACCATCTTGTACCTTTCGCCCATAATCACGTTGAACACCGCCTGGCTGCCCACAATCTGGCTGGTGGGGGTCACCAGCGGCGGGTACCCGCTGTCCTTGCGCACCTGCGGGATCTCGTTCAGCACGTCCTCCAGCTGGTCTTCCTTGCCGGCTTCCTTCAGCTGGCTCAGCAGGTTGGACAGCATGCCGCCCGGTACCTGGTACAGCAATGTGTTCGCGTCCACCCCCAGCATCTTCGGGCTCAGCAGGCCCTCTGCCAGGTACTTTTCACGCAGCTGCGCAAAATGCGCGCGTACCACGTTCAGCTTTTTCAGGTCCAGCCCGGTGTCATACTCGGTTCCCTGCAGCGCCGCCACCAGGCTCTCGGTCGGCATGTGGCTGGTGCCCAGGCTCAGCGGGCTGATGGCGGTATCAATGATGGTCGCCCCCGCCTCAATGCCTTTCAAAATAGACATGGACGCCATGCCGCTGGTATAGTGGCTGTGAATATCCACCGGAATGCTGACGGTTTCCTTCAGCGCCTTCACCAAGTCATAGCAGGCGTACGGCGTCAGCAGCCCGGCCATGTCCTTCACACAGATGGAATCCGAGCCCATCTCTTCCAGGGTCTTTGCATACTTCGCAAAATGCTCGTTGTTGTGCACCGGGGACAGGGTATACGAAATGCAGCCCTGCACGTGCGCTTTTTCCTTTTTGGCCGCGCGAATGGCGGTCTCCAGGTTGCGGGCATCGTTCAGCGCGTCGAAAATACGCAGGATATCAATGCCGTTCGCCACGCTCTTCTGCACAAAATACTCCACCATGTCGTCGCCATAATGCCGGTACCCCAGCATATTCTGGCCACGGAACAGCATCTGCAGCTTGGTGTTCGGGCAGGTTTTGCGAATGATGCGCAGCCGGTCCCACGGGTCCTCATCCAGGAAACGCAGCATGGAATCAAAGGTAGCGCCGCCCCAGCACTCCAGGCTGAAATACCCCACCTCGTCCATCGCTTCCAAAATCGGCCGCATCTCATCGGTGGTCATGCGGGTGGCTATCAGGCTCTGGTGCGCGTCGCGCAGGCCCACCTCGGTAATGTTTACTTTTGCCAATTTAAATCACCTCGTTTGGTTGCGGGCCGCACGGCACCCCGGGGCGCCTTCTGCCACCCTCTGCCGGAAAACCTCACAACGGATTTTATCTTTTACCAAACCCAGTGTATCCCCAATATGTGTACACATCGTGTATTTAAAATAAATTTTGGGATACTATTTTGCAAATGCTGCCCAAATGCAGCATCCGCAGCATACTCACTCAAACCATGGTCAGGAACACGTCGCCCACGTTCACCACGTCGCCCTTGGCCGCGTCAATGGTTGCCACGGTGCCGTCCTGCGGCGCCACAATCTCATTTTCCATCTTCATGGCTTCCAAAATCACCAGAATATCGCCGGCCTTCACGGCCTGGCCCACGCTCACCTTAATATCCAGCACGTTGCCGGGCATCGGCGCAGACACCACTATGCCGCCGGGCGTTCCCGCCGGGGCAGCCGGGGCCGCAGGGGCCGCCGCCACAGGGGCAGGCGCGGGTGCGGCAGGCGCTGCCGCCGGGACAGCGGCAGGTGCGGCGGGTGCCGCAGCCACCACCGGCGCGCCGGCGCCGGCCTCGTCCACCATAACATCATAGGGCGTACCGTTCACTGTAATGGTATATCGTTTCATACGTAACTCCTCCAAATAAAATTTTAACTGTTTGCCGGACAATAACAGGTCTTTCAGGGCATCCGCGCCCTGCTAAAAAAATTTCATAGGTATCCAACAAATACTACAGCGCCATGTTGCCGTGCTTCTTTGGCAGGCGCTGGGTGCGCTTGGTCGCCAGCATGTCCAGCGCCACCGCCACCTGGGTGCGCAGCGCCGCCGGCGCCACCACCGCATCGGCCAGGCCGGCTTTTGCCAGCGCCGCAGCACCGGCATTTTCCGCTTCATACACCTTCGCGCGGGCGGCGGTCTCGGCCTCCAGGCTGTTCCCGCTGGCCGCTATCTCTTCCTTATACAACACGCTCACAATCGCGCTGGGCTCTGCCGGGGCCACCACAGTGCCTTCCATCGCCACGGTGAAATCCGCCGCGGACATGGCTGTGTAAATGGGGCCTATCGCTTTGCCGGCCAGCACCGCCACCTTTGCGGTGGTCGCGTCGGCATAGGTCGCCGCCAGGCGTGCTGCTTCCCGCATATTGCCCGCTTCGTCCGCGCTGCTGCTCATCATAAACCCGCCGGTGTGCAGCACCGTAACCACCGGTATGCTGTACGCATCGCACAGCCGCATAAACCGCGCGGCGCGCGCCACACAGTACGGCCCCAGCACGGTGTCCGGCCCATTGGTCGCCACAATACCGGTAACTGCCCCGGCCACCGTGGCAAGGCACGTGGTCACCCCGCCGCCAAAGCCTTTGTACAGCTCGATGGCACTGTCCACGTCCGCGATAGCGGCCACCGCTGCCTCGCCGGAATACTTCGCCAGGCTGATGCTGCCACCCGGCGCTGTAAACTCAAAACTGGCCGCCGCCGACAGGTTGTTCCCCGGCAACAGCATCACCAGGCGCTTTGCCTGCGCCACCGCGTCGGCAATATCCTTTGCCCGCACCGCCGCCACGCCGGTATCCGCCGCCGCCTTCGCGCTGCCGGCATCCGCTACCTTGTCGCCCTGCGCCGCAGACAAAAACGGCGCGGACAGGTACAGTTCTGCCCCGTCGGCCATCACGCACAAATCGGCGCCGATGGCTGCCAGCGCGCTGGACGCGCCGCACACACCCAGCACCACAGAAATCTGCGGCACCACACCGGACACTTCCGCCACCGCGGCGCCCAGCTTGGTGGCCGCCTTCATGGCCGCTAACCCTTCTTCCAGCTTCGCCCCTGTGGACCCGTAAAAGGTCACCACCGGGTTCCCGGTTTTTGCCGCCAATTTCAGCGTTTTACGGGCCCGCTTCACATCGGCAGCCGCCAGGGCGCCTCCGTTTTGGCACACGGCGTACGCACCCTGTCCGCCCACCAGGCCGAACGCTGCCGCCACCGCGGCGCCTTCACCGGCAAACAGCTCGGTATAGGCTCCCTCATCAAAAAAATCCGCGAGCACCTGCTGCGTGCTCCACTTTCCAGCAGCCATTTACAACCCTCCAATATTTACTGCGGCTTGCCGCGGCCGGTACCAAAACACCCCTGCTTCCGCTGCTCACACACAAAAATCCGAATTGCATCTATTATACACTATTTTACATTTGTTCCACAAGCCTTGTTTCCCCTCCTGCCAGCATTTTGGTCAAAAATTCAAAAAAATTTGCGTGCGCTTCTACCTCTACTCCGGCGGGCAGGCGCTTTCCGGGCACTTTTCTCAAAAAATACACAGCTGATTTCTCTATGCAAAAATGTCTTTTACATCGCCAAAACATAACAGCTTCGCCTCCATGGCGGCGTCACACGGCGGCAGTACTGCTTGAACAATCGTTGGCACCGCCCTATAATGAGCCCTAACGGCATTTTGGGAGCCACAGTGACTGCTGCGTCACAGTATACTTTAGCGGCTGAAAAGGAGTGTATCGCTTTGCTAAATTTGAGATGGAAATTAATTATCAGTACCGGTATCATTCTTCTGCTTCTCCTGATCGAAGGGATCGTATCCGTTGTTCTGCTGGACATGACCGACACCGCCTCCGACAACATGGAGGCCGCCGAGAACCTGAAAACCACCGTGGAAGAAATAGAGATGGCCCACGACAAATGGGTACTGAATCTGACCCTGGCGGTATATAACGGGGCCGAGTTCACCGGCACGCTGGATGCGAGCGCCAGCGACCTGGGCGCCTGGCTGAACAGTGACGAGGTCGCAAACAGTACAGACCCCTTGGTCCGGGATGCTGCCGCCCGCATTAAGGCCCCGCACGAGGCCATGTTCCTGGCAGCCAATGATATTATGGCCGAGCTGAACGCCGGCAACACCGCCGCCGCAGACAAACTGTACGAAACCGAGCTCCTGCCGAACGTTACCCAGACCCTCAACATTCTGAAGGAACTGGCGGACCGCGGCACCAAGCTGTCGGACACATACAAAGCCGAGCGCAACAGCATTTCCATCATTGCGCCCATCGTCATGATCGTCATCATAGGGGTCGGCATCATTGCGGGTATCATTATTATACGTATCCTTTCGCAAAGCATTGTGCCGCCGCTGCGGAAGCTTACCGCCGCCGCAGACAGCCTGGCGCTGGGCAACATAGACGTGGACACCGAGGTACGTTCCAAAGACGAGCTGGGTGAGCTGGCAACCTCTTTTGGCAACATGATCCTGGGCATACGCCAGCAGACCGCCATCATTGAAAAAATGGCCGACGGCGATTATACCGCCACACTGGCCATACGCTCCGACAAGGACGTAATGAACCAGTCGCTGAACCACATGCTGAACCGCAATAACGAGGTATTCTCGGACATTCGTTCCGCCTCCAGCCAGGTGGCGTCCGCCTCGGCGCAAATCGCCGACGGCGCGCAGATGCTGGCCTCCGGTTCCATCCAGCAGGCCGGCACGCTGCAAAACTTCTCCGCCACACTGCAGCACGTGCACGCCCAGGCCGAGGAAAACCAGCAGCTGGCGGTGGCCACCGTGGCCGAAACCGAGCAGGCCGGCGTGCTGATGAACGAAGCCACCGGCTATATGCAGCAGATGACCGAGGCGATGGATGATATCAGCCAAAGCAGCACCGAGATTGCAAAGGTCATCAAGGTGATCGACGACATTGCGTTCCAAACGAACATCCTGGCACTGAACGCGGCGGTGGAAGCCGCCCGCGCCGGCCAGCATGGCAAGGGCTTTGCGGTGGTGGCGGACGAGGTGCGCAACCTGGCGTCGAAATCTGCCACCGCGGCGAAGGAAACCGCCGTGCTGATAGAGCAAAGCGTGGACAAAGCCACCACCGGCAGCGATATTGTGGTGAAGGTAAACGAAAGCCTGGAGAAGCTGGGCCAGATTGCCAGCAGCAACGCGGTATCCATGATAAAGGTGCGCGACGCCTCCCATGCGCAGAGTGATTCCATCGCCGAGGTGAACGACGAGATTTCTCAGATTTCGAACGTGGTACAGTCTAACAGTGCCACCGCCGAGCAAAGCGCCGCCGCCGCCGAGGAAATGAACGCGCAAAGCAATATGCTGGACAAAAGCGTGTCGCAGTTCCGCCTGCGGGAAGACGGCGCCCCCGCGCTGAACGCCGCACCGGAGGCGCCCGCCATGGCGCTGCCGCCCAGCGGCGAAGCACTGTTCTAAACTTTGTTGATTGGCAAATTTCTTCATTCTCGCTTATTGGATTGGTTCGCAGGCCCGTTCTTTCGAGGACGGGCCTGCTTTTTTGTTCATGGCCACGCCCTGCCTGCGCAGGCACCGTAACAAAACCACAAAACTTTTCCCGTATCGCTTGACATTCACGTAACGTGATAGTGTACAATAAGCTTGCCGGCAAACGCGCAGAGGAAAAATTCATGCCTCGAAAAAAAGAAAAAGAAGGTGCCCCAGATGAAGCAAGAAAGCGCCACCCCTCACCCAGGCTACACCACCGGCCAACTGGCGCGGCTGTCCGGGGTGTCGCGCCGCGCGCTGCAATACTACGACGACATTGGGCTTTTGTGCCCGGTGCGCGCGGAAAATGGCTATCGCCTGTATGGCGAAGCGCAGCTGGCCCGCCTGCAGCAGATTTTGTTCTACCGCACGCTGGGCATGCCGCTGGCGGATATTGCCCAGGCGGTGAATGCGCCGAACTTCAGCGCCGCCAACGCGCTGGCCGGGCACCTGGCCGCCCTGCGTGAAAAACGCCGCGCGCTGGACACGCTGATTGCCACGGCGGAAAAGACCATGCGAACCCTGAAAGGAGAAGATACCATGAGCGACAAAGAAAAATTCGACGCGTTCAAACAGCAGATGATAAACGAAAACGAGCAGAAGTATGGCGCCGAGGTGCGCGAAAAATATGGCGACAAAACGATCGACGCTTCCAACGCCAAAATGCTGCGCATGAGCGAAGAGGAATACCGCGCCTTCGAGGCGCTGGGGCAGGAGCTAAACGAAACATTGGCCGCCGCGGTGGCCGCGGGCGAGCCCGCCGGCGCATTGGCGCAAAAAACCGTGGCGCTGCACAAGCAGTGGCTGCAATACACCTGGCCCAGCTACAGCGCCCAGGCACACCGGGGCCTGGCCGATATGTATGTAGCGGACGAGCGCTTCACCGCGTACTATGAGCAGATTGCCCCCGGCGCGGCACAGTTCCTGCGGGACGCGATTTACCGGTTTAGTAATTAGTTGGTTAGTCGTTAGTTGCTAGTTGTGTAATACGTTGGCTGGGTTTGTTCTTGCTTTGCCGGGTGTGCCCCGGCGGCTTTTTACAGGCGGCGACATGCCGCAGGCTTTCTTCGTCGCCCAGCCCCGGCCGAAGGCCCCGCGCGAAGCGCGGCCCGCGCACGGGGCGTCCCGCCCCGTGCCGGGGCCCGTTTGCCGGCGCGGCCCGGAAACGGGCGGGCGTAGGGCGCAATTTAGCGCCCACCCGACGGCCCAAAAAAAAAAAACGCCCGGGTGGCCAAAGGG
>JAVBPZ010000024.1:0-58515 GCA_031549285.1 Oscillospiraceae bacterium
CACAGGCACGTTTGCCGGCAGCGGGGGTGAAGCGGTGGTGAACAGCACCGTCAGGGCCACACCGGTGGCCACCGCAGCACTTATCAGGCCCTGCAAAACCGGGCCGGTGAAAAAAGTCGTTATGGTTCCGGCGGCAACCCCACCGGCGGCAAACGCCGTATACACGCCGGCGGCCGTCAGGCACTGCTGCATGGCTGCCGGCAGCACTACCGCGCTGGCAGACTGGCTGAGAATAGCGCTGAGCGCGGGGGAAACGGCTACCATCTGCACACCAGGCCGCTGCCATTCGCCCATGCGGGTGTCCATTTCCAGCTTCAGGTGTTTTCGTGCCAGGGTCAGGTTATATTTAAAAACATCCGGCGTCACACCCAGCACCTCGGCCGCCTGGGCATAGTTCATGTGCTGGTAGTAGTACAGCAAAATGCAATTCCGGTATTTTTCCGGCAGGTCATCGATCAGTTCCACCACTGCCTCACGTAGGCTGGCGTCTTCAATATATTCCTGCGGCAGGCTTTCCAGCGCATCGCTGGCAAACTCACCACTGTAGTCATCCAGAGAAATGTTGCCGTTTTCTTTCATGTTTTTACGCCTCACGCTGCTGCAGGTGTTTATCAGCAGCTTGTTCAGCCAGGTGTTGAATGCCTCCGGCGCGCTGAGCTTTGTAATGCCCTTTTGCATGCGAATGAACACTTCTTGCGCCGCATCCTCAGCATCCTGCGGGTTGTTCGTGTTGCGCCTGCAATAGTACAGAACATACCGGGCCTTCATTTCGCACAACTGAATGAAAGCCGCACGGTCACGCGCGCGTGCTTTTTCCACAACGGCCATTAAAGTATTTTCCGACATTTGCCTTCCCCCAGTGGCGGTTCTTCGCCGCCTGTTTATATAGACTTCCGCTTTTTAGGAATCGGGTGAAAAAAGGCGGATTTGAAAATATGTTTGTGCAATAGCCCCATTTTTGTAACTGCATCGCCATCAGTATTGTTTATTTTGTACAGTCGCTTCTATCAAAATTCTCTTCCGCACGGGTACAGGACGGGGACAAAACAAAGTGGTATTTTATTTTAGCAGATGACAGTCAAAAACCAATCAAAAAACGGGTGCCTTACTATATATTTCGGACAAAATAACAAAATTTTTAGTTCTATTCACGTCTGTCTGTTCATTAGCGGCTATTTTTCGCTTTAGGCGTGCCTTTTATTCCCGCCGGCGGCCCTAGCCCCCTTTGCAAAACGCGCCATAATATAGTATTATAAGCAAGGTCGGCCGGGCTGTGCCCGGATTTGTATTGTGTGGGAGAGAATGCATGAAATACGCGTTAATTGGTTGCGGACGCATTGCGACAAACCATCTGAAGGCGGCGGTGAACAACGACCTGGAGATTGTGGGCGTGTGTGACATTGTGCCGGAACACATGGAAAGCCTGCTGGAAAAGCACAATCTGCAGGACCGGACGGATATTCCGCGGTTTGTGGAGTACCGCGAAATGCTGACGGCGGTGCAGCCACAGCTGGTGGCGATTGCCACGGAAAGCGGAAAGCATGCCTCCATTGCGCTGGAGTGCATCAAGCGAGGCATTCATGTCATCATAGAAAAACCAATGGCCATGAGCATGGCGGATGCCGACGCGATTGTTTACGAGAGCGAGAAAACCGGTGTCTGCGTTTCCGCTTGCCACCAGAACCGATTCAACCTGGCGGTGCAGGAGATGCGCAAAGCGCTGGAAGCCGGGCGCTTTGGGAAAATTTCGCACGGGTCGGTACATGTGCGCTGGAACCGGAACAAGGACTATTATACCCAGGCGCCCTGGCGTGGCACCTGGGCGCAGGACGGCGGTTGCCTGATGAACCAAAGCATCCACGGCATAGACCTGCTGCGCTGGATGATGGGGGACGAGATTGCGTCGGTGTACGGTATAACCGCCCAGAACCAACACCCCTATCTGGAGGCGGAAGACATTGGCATGGCGGTGGTGCGGTTTGCAAACGGCGCCATTGCCACCATAGAGGGAACCACCAATGTGTATCCCAAAAATTTGGAAGAGACGCTGTTCATGTTTGGCGAAAACGGCACGGCAAAGCTGGGCGGCAAAAGCGTGAACACCATTGATGTGTGGGATTTTGCGGATGCCGCGGACGGCGACGAGACCAACCAAAACCTGGCAGAACCCACCAGCAATGTTTACGGCAACGGCCACCAAAGCCTGTATGCCGACGTGATAGACGCCATACAGACCGGCCGCAAACCCTATGTGGACGCCGAAGCCGGCCGCAGTGCCCTGGAACTGGTGCTGGCCATTTACCAGTCGGCAAAGACCGGCAAGCCGGTAACCCTGCCATTGCACGATTGCTCCACCACGGATTTTGACGGCATGTTCCTGTAGGCGAATGATGCCTTGAAACCGGGCGCGCTTGCCGCACGGCGTGGCCCTCTTTTGAATCTGTTTTATAAAAAACAACGCGGCTAAACGGTTTTCCTGTTTAGCCGCATACATATTGGCACATCGCCATACAAAGCATGGGAGATGATTTTTTGGAATTCCGGGATTTGGCAGCACAATATCGCACCCTGCAGCCACAGATGGACGCGGCGATAGGCGCCGTTTGCGCCAAGGCAAATTTTATTCGTGGCAAGGAAGTAGTAGAGCTGGAAGAACAGCTGGCAAACTATGTGGGGGCAAAGCACTGCATCACCTGTGCCGACGGCACCGACGCGCTTACGCTGGCGCTGATGGCATGGAATATTGGCCCGGGCGACGCCGTTTTTGTGCCAGATTTCACCTTTTTCGCCAGCGGGGAAACCGCCAGCCTGGAGGGCGCCACCGCCATTTTTGTGGATGTGAGCGCCGATACCTTCAACATGGACGCGGCCAGCCTGGAGCAGGCCGTGGAAACGGTGCTGCGGGAAGGTGAATTGACCCCGCGCGTGGTGGTGCCGGTGGATCTGTTTGGTCTGCCTGCAGAGCACGACGCCATTCGCGCGGTGGCCCGCAAGTACAATCTATTGGTGCTGGAGGACGGGGCACAGGGGTTCGGCGGCACGCTGGGCGGCCGGCGGGTGTGCAGCTTTGGGGATATCTCCACCACCAGCTTCTTTCCGGCAAAGCCGCTGGGCTGTTATGGTGACGGCGGTGCTATTTTTACCGATAATGACGACTGGGCCGCGCTGATTCGCTCGCTGGCGCTGCATGGGCGGGGCACACATAAATACGACAATGTGCGCATCGGCATGAACTCCCGCCTGGACACCCTGCAAGCGGCGGTGCTGCAGGTGAAACTGTCGGTGTTCGACGCCGAGGTGAAAGCGGTGAACGAGCTGGCCGCCTATTATACCGAGGCGCTGAAAGACTTGGTTATCACACCGCCCACGCCGACGGGGGCCACCTCCAGCTGGGCACAGTATACCCTGCGCCTGCCGGACAAGCGAACCCGGGACGCCCTGGCTGCCGCGCTGAACGAGGCAGGGATTCCCACCATGATTTACTTCCCTATTCCCATGCACCGGCAGGCCGCGTACACCGGTACCCGCAGCGCCCAGGCGGACACACCGGTTACCGCGCAACTGTGCGATACCGTTATGTCGCTGCCCATGCACCCGTACCTGTCGCAAGGGGATCGCAAAAAGGTCACCGACACAGTGCACGCCTTTTTTGCCAGATAAGCTCCATCCTCAGGGGAGCAGGATAACCGCCCCGCTCCAATAAGCATTCGCGTCCAAAATGTCCTGTCAAATCAAAATTCTGGCCTTTCCTGGGCCGACTTGCCCTTTGCATCCTGCTTCCTATCGTCGTTGTTTTTTGGCATCTATGGAAAGCCCCGTGTTACGCTTCTGTTACCACCGCATGGTAAAATACATGTTGAGCAGTTGCAGCATTAAAAACACGAAAGGGCGGCAGACATATGGGCAAAGACTCCCCGGCACAGAAGCCGCCAAAATCCAACACGTTTGTGGTTCGGGTGGATTTTCAGCAGCATGGCACCTGGCAGGGCAGCGTGGACTGGGTAAACCAGCACCGCAAGAAGCCATTTCGCAGTGCGCTGGAGCTTTTGAAGATTATGGACAGCGCGCTAACCTCGGAAGATGCGAATGGCCCGGATGCAGAGGATGACGCGCCGTAGAGTGCCCTGGTAGGCAAAAGTTGTATTCGTTTTCGTTAACAAACGAGCTTCCGGTATTCGGCAGCTCGTTTTTTTCTTGCCCTAAAAATGATTCCACTCTTTGGGCGGCTAGCGGCAGAACTAACAGGTTTATAAAACAGGCCCTCATTCTACAGAATGAGGGCCTGTCATTTCATTGTATTTCCGCGCACTGCGCTTCGCATAGGCGCGCCTAGTAGGTGCCAAAAACCAGCTCTCCCTCGCTGTTTTTATACACACGGCACCTTTCTTTCGTTTCCAGGCAGTTGGTGCTCAGCGCGCCAATGCTGATCTTGATAGGCGGGTGCAAGATACGCGCCGTCAGGGTGGCCGCGTTTACATTTTGCATTTTGTCCTCCAGGTCCGCAATGGCCTGCTGCAGCTGCGCCTGCTTCTTTTCGCTCATGGGCAGCTGAATTTGCGTGCGCTGCAAAATCTGTTTGCGTTCCGGCGGAATGGGACGGCCATCCGCTACCAAACGCTGGATATAGTTGATATTTTTCAGCATCTCTTCAATGTGCTTGGTCACATCTTCCAGCTTTTCGTTCAGTTCCTTGCGTTCTTTCAGCAGCTTTGGCGTAACGCCCAGCACAATGGTGGTCAGAGTGTTGGATGCATTCCCCACCTCGTTCGCCGTCACCGAACCAAAAGAGGTGATTTTTCCACCACAGATAATTCCCTTTCCCTGGGTAACTTCCACCACGCCCTCACACTCTACAAAGCTGTTGATGACGCTGCTGGCGTGTATTTTCTCGGTGGCGCGCACAGTACAGTTCTCAATAAACCCAGCTTTTACCTCTTTGCCAGCCTCTAACACTGCGCGGCTCATGCCGTTAATGCCACGCTCCACACTAATGTTTCCACCGGCAACCACCAGAACGGCACCCACCTCGCCGCGCAGCGTGACGTTGCCGCCGGCATGAATCTCGAACCCGTCCAGCATGTTGCCGTTCACCACAACATCGCCGGAAAAGGTGATGTTGCCGACGTCCAGGTCTATATCGGTGACGCTGTATACCTTGTCCACGCACCAGCGCCCTGCCCGGAAAACCAGGTGTCCGCTGTTTACCGCCACCAGGCGCAGGCCGTCTTCGGTCAGGTGAACCCCTTCGCCTGCCGGGGCCAAAACCCGCCGCCCTTCGCGCGCTTTCAGCACCTGCCCCAGTATGTTTTTGCCTTCCACACCAGGGGTTGGCAGGGTAATGTTACAAATAGTAGTTCCCGCCGGAACATCACGGATAAGGCCCAGCTCTTTAAAATTCAGCGTGCCGTCCTTGCGCTGGGCAAATTTCTTTTCTATCTGCTGCGGGAATATTTCCTCATATGAACCATCGACGCCATTCTGCGCGGGGGTGCCCACCGCCACCACCACCGTCTGCCCATACAGCGGGGTGCCCAGCGAAGCCAGCGCCGCTTCATCCAGGCCGTATACCACATTCTCTTTACGCAGCGCCGCATAAATATCGGCAATGGTGGCCGGCTTGCCTTCTCCTTCCGGGGCGTCGATCAGCATCTCCGCCTTCATGCGGTCCTTGTCCATAGTTACATGGATCACCGCATCGCGCGCGGGAATTTCCGGCAGTATGACGGCCTGTGGCTCGGGTATTTGGTTTTCTTCCGCCATAGCGTGCCTCCTCCCAGAATTTTACATACCTATATACAAAAGCATCCGGCAGTACGCCGAATGCTTTTCCACAGTATCCTGAAAGCGCGGCGCCGCCCGTGCCCTGGCAACGCCCGGCCGAACCGGTTTGTGCCAAGTAGGCCCCTTCTATAGGAGCTATTATACCATACGCTTTTCTGCTTTACCACAGGATATGTCGATTCCTGCGGAATTTTTCACCGGCAGGCGTGCCACGCCGAAAAGTCGCCTTTTACCGTACTTTTTTAAATTTTGTCTATCCCTTCCACTCGCCGCGCTTCGGGCTGCGAATGGTCATTACAAAATCCTCGGCACTAAAATACAGCGTACGTCCGTAATCGGCGCCGGTATCCTCCGCTATTATAGGAATGCGCAGGCGCTCCAGCGTCTCTTTTACAGCCGCCACATTCCGGGCGCCGATATTGGCAATGGACGCATTGGTGGCGGACGCAAACATCTGCGCCCCACCCGCTATCTTCGCCTGCAGCATAGGGGGACGCGCCCCCAGCATTTGCATTTTCACCAGCAACATGGGAATGGCGGTGTCTGCAAACTTCATGGGGGTGGTGTTTCCGGGTATTTGTTCAGACTTTGGCAGCAAAATGTGCGAAAGTCCTGCGACCTTTGCCGCGGGGTCGTACAAGCAGATGCCCACACAGGACCCCAGCGCGAATGTCACTAGCGTATCTGGCGCGCGCACGACATTCAAGTCGGAAATGCCGACAGATACGGTATTACTCATAGAAGGCCCCCAGCTTTTCCACAATTTTTTCCAGCGAATCCACGTCGGGGATAAGCAGCAGGTTGCTTACTTCGTCCTTGTTCGCCTCGCTCCCGCCAAATTCATCCTCGATAAAAATGACCTTATCGCTGATGTTGGCGAAATGGATTGCGGGCACGCTGAGGATGGATCCAATCATATCAATGCAGATGTCCGGGGGGGAAATCTCGATGGCCAGACCGGTGATTTGGCTGATGGCGTTTACATACGACGCTGCCATGATGTTGCCGATTTCCCGCATGGCGGACAGGCCCATCTCGTCCACCTCGGTAAAGCTGGAAAAGCTTTGGCCCAAAAGGGAATTCAGCACCATGTGCGAAAACTCCTCTTTCATCAGGAACATCATCATGCCAGAGACATCGCGCTGCAGGGTCAGCATCATGCCCACCATCAGAGACTCCGGCCCGCCCATGGCCTCGCTTACCGCCTGGTAATCCAGAAAGCTGATGTGCGGAACCTGAATGTTGATAGGTCGCTGCAGCATGCTGGCCAGCGACGTAGCGGCGTTGCCCGTGCCGATATTTGCGATCTCGCGCAACATATCAAGATGCATATTGTTCAAATCACTATAATCATTGATCGGCATGGCAGAACCCCCGCTTCATAGCATTTATCTCCGGTGCGTCCTACACCGGTTTATTCCATTAAAGCATTACCGCATGTTGTTCACTACCTCGGCCATCTGGTCCGCCGTTTGTACCACGCGGGAATTCATCTGGTAGGCGCGCTGCGCCATGATGACATTCACCATCTCCCGGCCCAGGTCCACTGAAGAAAACTCCAGCGCGCCCTGCACCACTTCATATGCTTTTTGGCCGGTGCCGCCCTGGCCCAGCAGCATGGCGTCACCGGAGTTTCCGCTGACGGTGAAGCGGGCGTTGTTCTGCGGCGTCAGGCCATACTGGTTCGGGAAACCGTATACGCCCAGACGATCCAGCAGATCGTCGGTACGGTAGCTGCCGTCGGTGCCGATGGTAAGGGTGATGCGGTTGCCGTTTTTGTCCAGCACATAGGCGCCGTCCCCGGTGACCAGCGTGGCGTTTGCGCCCTCTACGCTGAGGTAAAACGCACCGTTGCGGGTGTACTCTATCTGGCCGCGGTTCTCCACCTGGAAAAACCCGTCCCCTACAATCGCAAAATCCAGGGAAAGGCCGGTTTGATCCAGCCCTGCCTGGGACATGATCTGGTCGATAGTTTCCTGCTTCACACCATGGCCGGTCAGGTGGTTGCCCTCCACGTTGGTGGCCATGCGGCTGTACAGCAGGTCGTCAAACGCGGCGCGGCGGGTCTTGTACCCGTTGGTGTTTACGTTGGCTATATTGTGCGCGGTAACGTCCAGGGAACTTTGGAACGCGCGCATACCGGCGGCGCCGGTATAAAATGCTGTGCTCATACTTTGTTCCTCCATTTGTACGGACTTTGGGAGGCGAAGAAAGACGCTCTAAAATCCGGTCTGATTTTTCCGTTTTATGAGCGATTTTTTTTACCGCTCATTATACCATATCCACCGTCAAAATGCACTGGTTTCAGGATATCCTTTTGCTTGCCGACTTATTCGCTAATGTAAATAGGACTCGGCCTTGTTATATGGTTGCCTTTCCAGCCCTGTTCGCTTTACAGCGAGGCGATGTTCACGGCCTTTGCATAGGTGGCGTCAATGAACTGCAGCGCCTGGGACGCACTGCTGAAATTTCGCTGTGCGGTAATCATGGCGGTCATTTCGTTGGTCAGGCTCACGTTGCTGTCCTCCAGCGCACCCTGCACAATGCCGGGCTGCGCCACCGCTGTGGTACCGCCGGCTGTCACCTGGTACATGCCGTTGTATTGTTCCTCTACCACCGCGTCCTCATTGGGGGCGGTAATGGCCAGCTGGCCCAGCACCGCACCGGTAACCGAGTCGGTTATTTCGCCGGTTTCGCTGACGGTGATATCGCTGGTGGAAATCTGCATCGGGCCGCCGGTGCCCAGCACCCGGCCTTGTCCGCGCAAAATCAGGTAGCCCTCGTCGTCCAGGTCAAACTGGCCGTCGCGGGTCAGGTAGGTTTGGCCGTCCACGTCGCCCTGGATGTTAAAAAACCCGGCGCCTGTGATAGCCATATCGAACGGACGGCTGGTTTCTGTCAGGCCGCCGTTGGTGTACAAATCCGCCACCTGGCTGACAATGCGCACCGGCGAGCCGGAACCCACGTCGCTGTACTTGCCATGTTCCAGGCGGGTCATCAGCGTTTGCTCAAAGGTAGAGGACAACAGGCGATTGGTCTTATAGCCCGGCGTTTGCGTGTTCGACAGGTTGTTTGCAATCACATCCAGCGCACGCTGCTGCATCAGCATGCCGGAAGCCGCACTGTAAAAACCTTGTAACATAGAATGTTCCTTTCGCTGCAAAAGGGTGAGGGCGGACAAGATGGAATATGCCTTATTTTGCCACAAAGGCACATCCAAAAAATACCGGTGATTTCACCGAAGGCATTTTAACAAAAGAATGTGAAAAATGTTTGTTTTTTTGACAGGTTTAGCCGGGCGCCCGGACTGTTCGGCAGGGGGCCGCCCGGCTGGTTGTCAGCCGCTTTTCACATAGGTAGTCAGGCGCTGGTTCATCTTCAAAATTGCCTTTGTATGGGTCTGCGACACGCGGGACTCGCTCACGCCCATAATACCTGCAATCTCATGCAATTTCAGGTGTTCGTAGTAATACAGGCTGATGACCGTGCGCTCTTTTTCTGTCAACGAGTCGATAGCCTCCATGAGTTGCTTGCGCAGTTCACGCTGCATCAGGCTCTTTTCCGGCAGCATGTTGCCCCCCTCGCCAGAGAGGCTGGTGGGGTCCGCCGCGCCGGGAATGGCGCTTTGAATCAGTTCCTCAAACGACAGCACCGCGCCCGAGGCCATTTCACCCATGTGCTTCGACAGAGCCTCCTCGCTGGTGCCCAGATACTCGGCCAGCTCCTTATTGCTGGGCTCGCGCATCAGCTCGGTGGACAGGGCATTGTATGCTTCGCTCACCTCGCGTGCGGTACGGCGCACCCGGCGCGGCACCCAGTCCTGCTTGCGCACAAAATCAATGTTTGCGTTGCGGATGCGCATATAGGCATAGTTTTCGAACTTCATGCCCTTGTCGGCAGTGAACTTATCCAGGCAATCCATCAGGGTAAGAATGCCCTCGTTTACAATATCCTCTACCTGCGCATACCCGGAGGTAATGCCGCGCATCTGCACCGCTACGCTTTTGGCAATATACCCATAGTGCAACACCAGCTGGTTGCGCAGCTCGGCATCGCCGGTCTTTTGGTACTCTTCCAGCACTTTTTCCGGTTCTTCCAAACGGAATTTGGGATCTGGCTCGGCCATGCGGCATCCCTCCTTTCCTTGGGCAACTTCACTTCCCTCTTTTAAATGGCCCATTGCTAAAATGAATGTTGGAATCAGGCAGTCTTGCGCACCTCTATGGAAACGTTGCCCAGAGCCTGAATTTGAATATCGGTATCGATTTCGTTAAAGCTGAGCACCGCAACACGTGGGTAGAACTGGTCAATCAGCTTTTTGAAGTATATGCGCACAATGGGGCTGGTGAGCACCACAATGTTTTGCACCAGGTCTTTCACGATATCGATCTGCTCGTTTGCGGCGGTAACAATCGCCTGGATGACATCCGGCTCCAGCGCCAGATAGCTGCCGCCGTCCATGCGCTTTACCGCACCCATAATCATGTTTTCTATCTGCGCGTCCAGCGTGATGACCTTTAGCTGGCCCGCCTCGCTGAAGCGGTGCGAAATGGTGCGGCGCAGCGCCTGGCGCACATACTCGGTCAGCATGTCGGTATCCTTCACCACCGCGCCATAATCGCCCAGGGTTTCCAGAATGGTTTCCAGATCGCGGATGGGCACGCTTTCACGCAGCAGGTTGGACAGTACCTTTTGCAAATCGCTGATGGAAACCAGCGCCGGAATAGTATCCTCCACAATAGTTTCGTTGGTTTTGCGCAGGTTTGCCAGCATGTTGTTCACTTCCTGGCGGGTTAAGAGCTCGTCCGCATGGCGGCGAATAATCTCGGCCAGGTGGGTAATAATGACACTGGTGGGGTCCACCAGCGTGTAGCCGGCCATCTCCGCCTTTGGTTTTTTGTCCTCGCTGATCCACTTTGCCGGAATGCCAAAAGCCGGTTCCACCGCGTCGATGCCGTCGATCTCCTCGGCGGTGTCGTTTGGCGCCAGGGCCAGGAAATGGTCTATCAGCACGTCGCCGGTGGCCACTACCTCGCCCTTGAAGCGGATGGCATATTGGTTCGGGTTCAGTTGGCCGGAGTCTTTCAGGCGCACCGACGGGATAACCATGCCCATCTCCTGCGCAAACTGTTTGCGGAACATGACCACCCGGTCCACAAAGCTGCCGCCGGCCGCTTCATCCACCAGCGGCAACAGCGAATACCCAAACTCCATCTCAATCTGCTCGACGGTAAGGAGGGTGTATACGTTGTCGATGTTGCGGTAGTAGGACGCCTCGCTGGAAACCTCCTCGGCGGGGGCTTCCTCCAGCGCAGGGCCTTCGGCCGGGGCCAGCATCTGCTGTTGCTGCTTGCGGCGGGTAATCACACCCAGCGCAATAAGCCCGCCGGACAGTACAATAATCTGGATGGGCGGGAAGCCGATGAAGATGAGGATAAACATCACACCGCCAGAGATCATGAGGGCCAGCGGCTGGCTGGTGAATTGTTTGGCAATGGCGGAGTTCAGGCTTTGGTCGCCGGAGCGGGTAACCACCATACCGGTGGCCACCGAGATAAGCAGCGAAGGGATCTGGCTCATCAGGCCGTTGCCAATGGTGGCGGTGGCGTACACGTCGATGATGGTGTTGAAGTCACCCATGCCGTTCAGGAACCCCATGATGATACCGCCAATGAGGTTGATGAGGGTGATGACGATGGAGATGATGGCGTCGCCCTTCACAAACTTGGTAGCACCGTCCATGGAACCAAAGAAGTCGGCCTCGCGCTGTACCTTGCTGCGGCGGGTGCGCGCCTCGGCTTCGTCAATAAGCCCGGAGTTCAAGTCTGCGTCGATGGCCATTTGTTTGCCGGGCATGGCGTCCAGCGTGAAGCGCGCGCTTACCTCGGCCACGCGCTCACTGCCTTTGGTGATAACCATAAACTGCGCCAGCACAATGATAAGGAAGATGACCAGGCCGACCACCGCGTTGCCCTGGATAACAAAGTTACCAAATGTGCGGATAACCTGGCCGGCGTCGCCGTTATTGAACAAAATGCGGCGGGTGGCGGCCACGTTCAGCGCCAGGCGGAACACCGTGGTAACCAGCAGCAGCGACGGGAAAATGGAAAATTCCAGTGGTTCTTTAATGTACAGGGTGGTCAACAAAATGATGAAACTAATGGCAAGGTTGAGAATGAACAACATGTCCAGCAGCCAGGTAGGCAGCGGGACGATGATGAGCAATACAACGGCGATGACCAGAACGGCCACGGTGTTTTGAAAGGGGTTGAATCGTTTCACTCTCGGTACCTCTCACAATGCTTTGAATACGGAATCTGCTTATATCCGGCGCACAAGGGGCATTATTTTTTCGCCCTACTTTTTGCCTTTTTTACCCAGGGGATTTTTCTTTTGTTTGCTGTACACGAAGGCCAGCACCTCGGCCACCGGGCCGAAAAAGTCTTCGGGGATTTCGCGGTCCAGTGGGACGGTATCATACAGACCCCGTGCCAGCGGTTTGTTTTCCACCGTCATAATCCCGTTTTCCTCGGCCACCTTTACGATGCGCAGCGCCACCAGGTCCACCCCTTTTGCCAATACCATCGGCGACCGGTTTTTGTCGGCGTCGTACTGGATGGCCACCGCGTAATGGGTGGGGTTTCGCACAATCACGTCCGCTTTAGGCACGTTCGACATCATGCGCGCCTGCGCCATCTGGCGCTGCTTTTCACGTATTTTGCCTTTTATCTGCGGGTCGCCCTCGGTCTGTTTGTACTCTTCCTTTATTTCCTGTTTGGTCATGCGCAGGTCTTTTTCATACTGCCAGCGCTGGAACATATAGTCGGCGGCGGCCAGGAAGGCGAAGATAACGCCGGTATTGGTGACCACCTGTGTAACGAACGCCGCGCCATAGCTGAGCACCGAGGCAAAATCCATTTCCATCAGCCGGGGCAGCTCCCCCATGCGGCCGATGTAGGTGTTGTAAATAACGTAGCCCAGGATCACAATCTTCAGGATGGCCTTCATCAGTTCCATCAGGCCGCGCATGCTGAACACTTTTTTAATGCCTTTTGCCGGGGACAGGCGGTTAAACTTCGGCGCCGCGCTGGACATGGTGACCAGACCGCGGGTCTGCGCAAACGTAAGGATGATGGCGATGAGCCCGGCCATGAGCAGTGACGGCAGCGCCCCCACCGCATAGATGCCGGCACATTGTATAAACGTGGTGCGTACATCCCCCGGGGTATAGGTGGTGCGCACGGCGGCTTCGCTCCAGAACCGCTCTATGCCGCCGGTTAGCATGCCCATAATGATGCCGCCCAGTGCCGAAAGGGTGAAGAACACCGCCAGGAACGAGGCCACCGTGATGACCTCCTGCGACATAAAGACGTTGCCTTTTTTTCGTTCGTCTTGTTTCCGTTTGGGGGTTGCTTGTTCGGTTTTTTCTTCGGCCGGCATTTCGCATCCCCCCTTTTGGCCGTGAAACAGGCTGAAGACAAATGGCACATTGCTGTGTCCGCTGCATCTATTTCTCTTCGCCTGCCAGAGTATCTGTATTTGTTTTAGGTTGCTGCTTCGGGGAATGCTTGCTTGGAATATATAAATACCGAGGCGTGCACTGTGGGAGCAAAACCCCCTGTGCAGGCGGCTATCCGCTGCCGGCCATCACCGCGGTCGCCTCACTCAGGCTGTCGAACAGGGCGGTGATGTAGTTGTCTATGAACTGGCCAATGAACGGCGCGAACAAGAACAGCAGGATAAGCCCCAGGATAATGCGCAACTGGAAGTTGATAACGAACACCGTAACCTGCGGCACGAAACGCATCAGGATGCCCATGCTGGCCTGTAGGACAAACTCCGCCACCATGAACGGCGCAATCACCCGCAACACCAGCAGGAATATATCGGTAAACAGCCGCAGGACAAAGGACAAAATATCTGTCGAAAAGGTACTGGCACCCAATGGAATCAAGGTGAAAGACTCTGCAAACAGGTGGATGAGCGCCAAAAAGCTGCCGGAGGCAAACAGGTACAGCGCGAACAAAATGGTGAGCAGCGTGCTGGAAAAAGATGCCTGTATGCTGGTGGCGGGGTCGAAGGTTTTGGCCATGGACAGGCCAAAATCGGTATCCATCATGTCACCGGCCATGAACAGGAAGTAGTAAAACAACTGGAAAATGAACCCGTACACAAGGCCGATGAACAGTTCCCGGAACATGGCGAACATATATTCTATGTCGCTCATGGCGGCCACCGCCTGCACCGTGGAGGCCGGCTGCAGCGGCGCAATCAACAACATGAGAAATAATACAATGCCAAAACGGACCAAAACCGGGACGTTGTTGCGGGAAAGAAAAGGATTGAACAGGACCATGCCAGCCAGGCGTACCCACACCAGCAGGTAGACCAGGATGGAGGCGAACATGACAGAAATGCTCATGCGCGCCGCCTCACAGGTTCGCCATTAAGGCGGTAAGCGAAAAGAAAAAGTCGCTGATGGTGGAGTAGATAAACGAGCCCATGATGAGCAGCAGCAGGGCAATAACCAGCAGCTTTGGCACAAAGGTAAGGGTCTGCTCATGTATCTGGGTAGCCGCCTGAAAAATGGCGACCACCAGGCCTACCACAATGCTGACGATGAGCAGCGGGCCGGCAATCTTGATGCAAACCAGCATCAGCTCCCGCATAATATCCAGAATTTGGCCTTCTGTCATGCCGTTTGCCGCCCCCTTTCCAAGGTCTCGGGTACCAAAACCACAAAAAAGCTACTTGCGCTATACGAATGACCGCACCAGGGTGCCCATCATCAGGTTCCAGCCGTCCACCAGCACGAACAGTAAAATCTTGAACGGCAGCGAGATCATGGCCGGCGGCAACATAACCATGCCCATGCTCATCAAAATACTGGAAACCACCATGTCAATGACCAGGAAAGGCAGGAAGATAAGAAAACCCATCAGGAACGCGCGGGACAGTTCACTGGTGATGAACGCCGGGGTAATTACCGTAAGCGGCAGTTCCAGCAGTTCCACAGGGTTTGTGGGGTCTTTCACAGTGGGCGCTTCCTGTCCGGCAATGTCCAGGAACATGTTCAGTGATTCCGGGCTTGTTTGCTTCAGCATGAACTGCTTCAGCGGAACCGCCGCCGCTTCCAATGCCTGGGTGCTGGTAATTTCTCCGTCCTTGTATGGCTCGTATGCCAGCGTGTTCATTTCGCTGATGACCGGCGCCATGATGAACAGGGACAGGAAAATGGCAAGCCCGATGAGCACCATGTTGGGCGGGGACTGGTTGGTTCCGAGGGCACTGCGCAAAAAGCTGAGCACAATAATGATGCGTGTGAAGCTGGTCATCATTAGGATGATGGACGGCAGCAGCGCCAGGAACGCGAAGATAACAATGACCTCCAGCGCGCCCAGGTTACCGTTCGCATCATCGGTCTGCACATCGATGGTGACGCCCGCCGCATGGGCGCTGGCCGCAAACACCGTGCCGAACAGAACGCACAAAACCAAGGACAACACAAAGATGCGCTTCAGTTGCCGCAGGGTCTTTTTCTTTTTTTCCACGTCGGGCTTTTGCTGCAAAACAGGGGCTTTGTTCATTTCTTGTCCCCCCTGCCCCGCAGGGCACCCGCCGGTTTGCTGTTGTCTTTGCCGCCGTCTTTGCTGCTGTCCTTGCCGGTAAAGCGTGACATGGCGTCCTTCATCACCGACGAAAACTGCAGGTTTTGCGGGGTTTCCGGCAGCTTGATCTTCCCGTCCGGGTCGTCAAACTCCTGCAGCTTTTCGATGGCGTGCTCACTGACCGCCACCAGCAACACCTTGTCCTCTACCCGCATCAGCACCACGGTACTGTTTTTGCCCACAGACACGCGGTCCAGTACTTTTATCAGGCGGTTTGCGCCACCGGCAGCACCCATGCCCGGCACCCGTTTGTTCACCCAGCGCAGTACCCACCAGGCCAAAAACAACACCAGCGCCAACGCAACCAGCGCGCCAATAATCCTGCCCGCAGCTTCCCAAATGCTCAACTGGAACCTCCCGAGGCCATCCATAGCCCCTTTTCTTCAATTCACCAAGAGCTTCAAAAAACCAATCAGCCCAGGATTTTCTCCACCGTTTGCAGAATGCGGTCCGGCTTAAAGGGCTTCACAATAAAGTCCAGCGCGCCATAACGGATGGCGTCCACCACCATAGACTCCTGCCCCATGGCCGAGCACATGACCACCTTGGCGGACGCGTCCGCCGCCTTGATGGCTTGCAGTGCCTGCAGGCCGTCCATGTTCGGCATGGTGATGTCCAGAATGACCAGGTCCGGCTTTTCAGCCATGTAGGTATCCAGCGCCTCCTTGCCGTCGGCCGCCTCTATCAGGTTGGAATACCCCTGGCCGGTCAAGCTGTTCTTAATCATCATTCGCATGAATGCCGCGTCGTCCACAATGAGAATTTTTTTGTCCATAATCCCGAAATCCCTTTCACAATGTTTTTATTGCGTTTGCCTTTATACTATTTTTGTATCCAGTGTTCAGTATGGGATGTCCATCCCGGGGAATAGGGTAATAGATATGTGCGATCAGCTGGGGGTTTCGCTCAGGGAATTAATCAGCTCTTTGGTGCCGACGATCTCGGTAATGCGTACGCCGAAGTTGTCGTCGATAACCACCACGTCGCCGTGGGCAATGAGCTGGCCGTTCACCACGATATCCACGGGGGAACCGGCTTGTTTGTCCAGCTCCACGACCGTCCCCGCTGTGAAGTTCATTATATCACGAATCTTCTTTTTTGTCGTACCGATTTCAATCGATACGGCCAGCGGTACATTCATGATCAAATCCAGATTGGTTCCCATAACAGGTGCTCCTTCTGAATACATCCCCTGCGAAAACTCCGGAAACTCTACCGGGCGCACATCCACGGGGTTTTGCACCGGTGGGGGCGGCATGTATACCGGCGGCGCATAGGCCACTGCGGTATGCACGGCGGCCGCGGGCTGCGCGGCGTAGGCCGGCTGTGGCGGGGGTGGTGCATAGGCTGCCGCGGGGGGCGGTGCCGCCTGTACCGGCGGCGGTGCCATGGCAGCGGGCGGGGGCGCCACAGCTGCCGGTGGCGGCAGGGGTGCTGCGGCGGGGGCCGGCGGCGGTGCTTCCTGCGGCGCAGGTGCGGCGGCTTCCGGCTCCGCGGCCGGGGCAGCGGCAGCTTCCGGGGCGGGGGGCTCATTCACCGGCTTCAGGTCTCCGCCTTCGCCAATAAACCGGGAAATAATTTCTTTGACCAGGTCCGCCTCCAGCACGCTGATGAACTCCGACTCCAGCATGCCTTTAATGGTCAGCTTGAAGGTAATGGTCACAATCTCGGTTTCCGGCGCCAGCTCCATCGCGTTTTGGAAGGTATCTTCCTCCATCACGCTGGCGGTGGGGGTGGAAATATCAATCTTTTTGTCCAGGAAATCCGCCAGGGCGGTTGCAGAGGAACCCATCATCTGGTTCATTACTTCGCATGCTGCCGATATGGACAACTCGTCAAAAACAAAGTCCTCGCTGGGTTCCTCCGATATTCCCATCAGCACATTCAGGATCATCTGCATATCGTGCTGGCGGAACACCATCACATTGGTGCCGGAGAGCCCAGTGGTGTATACGATCTTCACCAGTACGGCAGGCTCCAGTTTTTCATATTTTACACTTTCCATCGTCTGGATTGCCACAGTAGGGGTGGTAATCTCCACCTGACGGTCCAGCATTTGAGAGACCGCCGTGGCCGCCGATCCCATACTGATATTCATCACTTCACCAATGGCGTCCTTCTCCAGCGGCGTCAGGCTCAGTTTCCCTGTGGTATCAGCTTGATTAGTGCCCATGGGTCATCTCCTCCATACTCCAATAGATTCCGTTTGCGTCACACGCACCCTGCCGGCCGCCGTTCATTCTGTGGAAACCATGTCGATAATCTTGACTGCCTTATGGCTGCGGCTGTTGCCCAGCTGGGCGGTAAACCACGGTGTGTTGTCCACATCCACGCGTATCACGCCGTTCAGCGCCTTCGATAATGGAATGACATCGTTTGGCCGTAATCGCAGGGCGTCCGCCACATCCATGGTGGTTTCGTCGAACACCGCCTTCAGTGTAAGGCCCGAGTCTGACAGCGATTCTTTTATCAAGTCACGGCGCATGTTGTCCAGCCGTTCGTTGGACATTTTGTGTGAAATGCGCGCGTATTTTGAGGTGAACTCTCCGAGATAGCTTTCCAGCCCGATAGCCGGTATGCAGACCGACAGGGTGCCTTCCATCTCGCGTAGCTTCACGTTCAGCACCGTGATAACCACGATGTCCTCCGGGGCATATACCTGTATCAGCCGGGGGTTGGTTTCTATGCTGGTCAGCTCCCCGGTAATGTCCATATGGTCTTTCCAGGATTCCATCATGAACTCCGCCAGCTTCAGGTAGATGTTCTTCATGATAGCCAATTCTATATCGGTGAAATCCCGCTGCAGGTTGCCGCCGCCGCCGGGCCCGCCCAGCAGGCGGTCTATCAGCGCGAAGGACAGGTTGTTGGACATATCCACCATGATGGTGGAGTCCGGCAGATTGATGTTGCCGGGCTTTACGTCCACCAGGCCAATCAGCGCCGTGTCCGGCAGGGCGTTATTATATTCATAGTAGCGCTGTTCTTCCACCTGCAAAACGCTCACGTCCGAGAACACCCGCAATATGCCGGACAGGTAAGAAGACAGCAGCCGCCCCATGTTCTCGTGCAGGCTGTCCACCGTGCGCAGCTGCTCTTTGGTAAACTTCTTCGGCGAGTAAAAATCATACTCTTTTACATGGTCCGCACCCGACTCATCCGTACGTTCCACTTCTTCGCCGGAGTTGATGCTTTTCAGCAGCGCATCTATTTGATTTTGGCTCAAAGCCTCCGCCATGCAGGTCCCACTTCCTTCCCCTGTGAACTGGTGGTATATGTATACTATACAAATGTGTGATAAGTTTGTTAGAATGCCGGTTTCAGGCACTTTTCTACGGTTTTTTTCCCGATATGGACCGGTGTCACCCCGGTGGGCGATATCTGCCTGTACCCACCGGCACAGCCGCCGCTGCCACCGTGGTGGAACCGGACGCCCCCGTCACACCGGAGGCGATCCCGTCGGCAGTTTCTCCGGCTGCCGCATCGCTGGTCTCCTCCCCGCTTTGCGAGGTGGTTTGATTGGGCGCAACGTCTGGCAACGCATAACCCGGCAGCTCATTCTCGGTCCCTTCAAAAAACTGGGTGCTGTCGTCCGGGAAATACACGGCGGCGGCTTCCTCCAGCTGGCCCAGCAAAGTGGTGGTGTTGTTGCTGATGACCACCACGTCCACCCGGCGGTTTGCCGCGCGGCCTTCCGCGGTGTTGTTGTCCGCTATGGGGTAATTGCGCCCATAGCCGGAAAACTGTATCTTATAGGGCGAAAAGCCCACCGTACGCTCAAAATAGCTGGAGACCTTGCCCGCCCGCTCGGCGCTGAGCACCCAGTCATCGGTGCTGCTGCCCGGGATAGAGGCGGTATGTCCGTTGAACTGCACCTGCCAAATTTCATCATCCAGCGCCAGGAAGCATTCACCCAGGTAATTCAAAAACTGGGTTGCCTCGGGGCTAAGGGCGGAAGAGTCGCCGGTAAACAGGATGTTATTTGTCATGCGGATAAAGGTCGCGCCGCTTTGGCCTGTTTCCACCTGTACCTCGTCCTGCAGGTCGTTTTCCTCCAGATACCGTTGGATCGCCTGCTCCAGCTGCACCATATCCATCGGCAGCGTTTGGTCCGGGCTCATTATATCTCCAGTGGTTTCTACGTCGCCCACGGAGGACTCCGGGAAGGTCGCCTCCGGGGGCAGGAATACCACCTTGGCCGGGTCGGCGCTGAAGCGGGCGTTCAGCGCCTCTACGAACGCGTTGTACTTGTCTTCCTGCACGGTGCTCATGGCAAACAGCAGAACAAAGAAACACAGCAGCAGCGTCACCAGGTCGCCATAGGTATCCATGTAGTTGTACTTCTTGCCCTCGGGCTTTGCTTTTTTGGCCAACCTGGTTCACCACCTTCCCCTGCACACTGCATATGCGAAGTTACGCTTCCTCCAGCTCGGCGGCAGCCGCCTTGCCTTTTTTAGGAGCTTTCTTTTTCTTTTGCACCACCAGCAGGTTCAATTTTTCTTCAATGAACTTCGGGTTTTCACCGGCCTGAATTGCTTCCACGCCTTCACAAATCAGCTCCCGGCACAGGTATTCTTCGTCGTGCCGTAGGCCCAGTTTCGTGGACAGCGGGCTGAACAGCAGGTTCGCCAGCATGGAACCATACAGCGTGGTCAACAGCGCGGTGGCCATGGCCGGGCCAATGGAACTGGGGTCGTCCATCTGTTTCAGCATGTTTATCAGGCCTATCAAGGTACCAATCATACCAAAACCAGGGGCAAACGCGCCGCCGGAATCCATGAACGACCGGGCCTGGCCGTGGCGTTCATCCAGCTTGTCCAGCTCTGCCTGCAGCAGGTTGTGCACCTTTTCCGGCTCTACCGAGTCTACCACCAGCATCAGGCTGGACTGCAGGAAGGGATCGTCTGCTTCACTCACCTTGTCCTCCAGGGACAGCAGACCCTTGATACGGGCTTCCTTGGCAAATTCTACAATTTGCTCAATGTAATGGCTTGGGTCGTATTTATTGGGCATAAAGGCTATTTTCAGCCATTTGGGAAGCTTGGAAAAAACGCTTAGGGGGTATGCCACCATCAGTGCCGCAAAGGTACCGCCCACCGTGATGGCCACCGACGGGATATCAATGAAGCTGTCGGTCAGGTTGTTAAGATGGAAGGCACCCTCGGCCGCATACTTCTCCATCTCCACTTCATAGGTCGCCATGGCCTCATTGTATACGGTCATGGCCTCGTCGTAGGCCTCCGGCGTCATGTAGGTGGGATCCGGCTCAATCGGTTCCGCAGGCGCCGACACAAACGAAATGCCGAACACCATCAGCCCCAGGCCAAGGACAAGGCCCAGAAGCGTCAGGATATCAAACGAAGTTTTGCCGCCTTTTTTCTTTTTCTTCTTCGCGCCTTCTTCGTTCACAAATCATCCCTCCTCAGCATATCCGAGAACAAGCTGCGCCTGTACCGGACGGTCTCCGCCACCACTTCATGCACCGTTTCCTTCACAATGTATATATTGCCGGTGGTCAGGCGAATGGTGGTGTCGGGGTTCTGCTGAATCGTTTCGATCAATTCGCAATTCAGGACGAATTCAGTATCGTTCAGCCGCGTTAATGTGATCATCGTGCTCCTCCTCAAGGGACCCCCGCAAGGGCAAAAATACCGCTGTTTTTATCTGGCTCTTTGCCGCAGGCAAGGCAGATGAGGTTTCCTCATCTGCCTTGCCTGCGGCAGCAGCACACGCTGCCACCGCAGAATCCATATCATTCTCCCGCATCATACAACGGGAAAATCCTTATGAGACCGTGTTGTGTAATCGGTGATTTAATGGAATAAATCAGTGGTTACTTAGCGCTTCAGGTTGATCAGTTCCTCCAGCATGGTGTCCGACACCGTGATGATGCGGCTGTTGGCCTGATACCCACGCTGGGTGGTAATCATGTCGGAAAACTCCCGGGACAGGTCCACGTTGGACAGCTCCAGCGAACCGCCTACCAGCTGGCCGGCGCCGCCGGTGCCCGGCTGGCCCAGTTTCGCGGCACCGGAGTTCGCAGTGGCGACGAAGTTGGAGGAACCGGACTGTGCCAGACCCGCGGCGTTCGCGAAGGTGGCCAGGTCGATGCGGCCGATCATGATTTCCAGGCCCTGGCTGTCATAGCCCAGGATCATGCCGTTCGGGGCGATGGAGATACCGGTCATATCGGCGATGGTCTGCATGCCGCCGCTGGTACCGCCGCGCAGTGCAAACGCTGTGCCGGAGAAGCCCAGCGCACGGCTGGCCGCCGATGCTTTGGCGATGGGGCTGCCCATCTCGGTAGCAGTAACCGGGTTAAACGCGTCGGTGTTGGTGGGGGCGGCGCCGCTGTGGTCCAGGGCATACCGGTCTACCAATGCGGCAAAGCTGGGGCGGTTCATCTCGATATAATCGCTGTCGTCACCGCCCACCTTGGTCAGGTTGAACTTGCCGGCGCTGGTCTTGGTATCGTCAATATAGCCTTCGTAGGTGTCGCTGCCCACTTTCATGGTCAGCTTCCATTTCTCCGGCGGACCCGCCATGAAGGTACAGGTCAAATCGTCCATGGCGCCGGTGCCGGTGAAGCCATTGCCGACCTTGCCGCTGGTGGTGATGCCGCCAAAGAAGCTGCGGCCGCCAAAACTGGCTTCACCCAGTTTAATGGCATAGTCGGTGGAGGTCAATTCATCCGCGCTGAGAGTGACACCGCCGGCGAAGGGGTCGCCGCCTGATTCCACCGCGATGGAGAAGGAGCCCGCGGGATGCTCTTTGTTGCCGTTTGCCTTATAAATAGCGGCGTTGATAGCGCTGTTCACCTCGGCCCAGCTGGAATACTGGTTGTCGGGGTTGAACTTTACGATGATACCGGTGGCCGAGATGGAAGCCTCGACCGCGCCGTCCGCGAGGGACGCATCGGTGGTGAAGTTGAAGTTGATGTTGCCGTCGCCCGACGCGTTAGAGGACTTGATGGTATATTCGCGGCCGTTGATGCTTTGGGTCACTTCCGAGGCCTTCGGGGACACGGCCGGCAGCGACACACGGATTTTCTCCGAAGCAGGCGCGCGGCCGGAAGGATCGCCGTTTACGCCCAGCACATAGTTCCCCTGCATATCCACCAGGTTGCCCGCAGCGTCGAAGTTCAGGATACCGGCACGGGTATAATAGGTATTGCCGGCGCTGTCCTGTACCTGGAAAAATCCGTCGCCGTCAATGGCAAGGTCCATGGTTTGGTCGGTCATGGTAAAGGTAGAGCGGCTCATCATCAGGTCCACGCTGCCCACCTGGGCGCCGTAACCTACCTGAGAGGGGTTCATGCCGCCGGCAGCGGCGCTGGGGCCGGATGCCGAGGACATGGTCTGGTAGTAGATGTCACGGAAGGTGGTCCGGGAAGATTTAAAACCGTAGGTGTTTACGTTGGCAATGTTGTTGCCGATGGTATCCATGCGGGTTTGATGAGAGCGCAGCCCGGAAACGCCAGAATACATAGAACGAACCATAATCAATTCTCCTTTAAATTAGGTGTGTTAGGGTAGAATTGATACCGTCAGGAAGATAGGCGCCGGGCAAGTCCCGGTTTCGCCTGGGTGGAAAACATGCTTGGTGTTTCCCGGAACCCGTCAAGCATTCGGGGTTCCAAAAGCCTCCTCCACGAGGGCCAGCTTTATACGATGACGGTACCGTCGATGTTGGTGAAAACGCTGCCGCTGGTCGCTTGTCCGTCCACGGTGACCACCTTGCCTGCGCTTGCATTTACAATGTAGGCGTTTTGGTCAATGAGGATAAGCGCGTCGCGCAGTCCCTTTTCCTGTGCCAGCTGCATACCTTGGTTCAGCCGCTCCAGGTTTTGGTCGCTTACGTCGATCTGTCTTTCAAACACGCGGGACACGGCGTGCTTCGAGAACGCGGTGTTGCTGCCAGCCTCCAGCTTTTGCTGCAATACCGATAGAAACGATGTACTGCCCTCGCCCGTGCGTAGGCCGCCTTGCTGCCCGGTATCGGGTGTTACGGACGGCGTACCGGTGGTAATGGGGCGGGTCAGCGCGTTCAGTTTAAACTGATCCATACTGCCGAACCTCCTTGTCGGGCCGCCTCATCAGGAATCCTTTGTCACGGTGGTAGCGTGCTGATAAACGGCCTCGTTTCCGTTTTTGTCGGTAACCACTACGTTGATGAAATAGGTTTTGCCTGCCTCCAGGCCGTTGATGGTGTAGGACTGGCCGGACAGACCGCTGGCTGCGAGATTGCCTTTGTTTTTCACATCGGAAACGTCGTCGAAAGCAACCTGGCCGTTGTCTGTGTAGTACACCGCGTACTTCAGGGTGGATGCCGCGTCGCTGTCGGATACCGGGGCGTCCCAGCGCAGTTTGATGCTGTCGCTTGTGGTGGACTGTATCACCGGGGTCAGCTTGTTAGCATTGTCCAGCTGGCTTTGGGTTACGGCGGCGGTGGGGTCATCCACGCTCATAATCTGGCTCAGCTTAAACTCTTTACCATTCACCGTCACGGTAAATTCGTCGCCGGAGAAGTTCACCTTACTTACGGTGCCGGTCTCTTTGTTCACCGCACCGCCAATTCCATACGACGCGGCCGTTACGGTTTTGCCTACCATACTCATCACGTAGTTTGTCTGGGAATAGTGGCTGAGTTCCTGCATCGACTGCATGGTGGCAAACTGTGCCAACTGGGTAACATATTGCGTATCGTCTACGGGGTTCATCATGTCCTGGTTTTTCAGCTGTGCAATCATTAGTTGTAGAAAATCTTCTACCTGCACGCCCTTATCCTTTTCCTCGTAGGGTGTGGAAACCGATATGCCACCCACCTGTGTGGTGCCGTTTGCCAGTGTGCGAATATCACTCATGGTCTATTCCTCCTTTCTTAAATGTAGGTGTCCAGTGCGGCAGTGCCCAGGGTCTGTGCGGCCGGCTGCATCTCCGGGATGGCGGTGTCTGTGCTGCCCAGGGGTTCGTCGCCGTAGTAGGCCGGTCCCTTCAGCTGCTGTCCCTGCCAGTTTTGCCGCTGCTGTTCAAAGCTTTGCTGCTGGCTAAGCAGTTCGTACTGCTTTTCTGTCAGGATCGAGTCCACTTCCACCTTCATCGACTGCAAATTCTGGCGCAGTTGGTCTATTTCCCCTGCCAGGTTTTTCGCGGTCTCGGCGTTCTTTGCGATGATGGAAAGACTCATGAACCCTTCGCTGTTCTTCGCCAGCTTCACGGTCAGCTCGCCCAGGCCTTCCGGTTTCAGCTTGATGCTGAACTCTTCCTGTCCTTTGCGTATGCCGGTCAGGATGCCTTCCTCTACCTGCGCGCGCATAGCCGGCGCTTCTTCCGGTACGCTTTCGGTTTCGGCCGGTGCGGTGCTGGCCAGTGCGGTGTTCCGCAGGTATGCGCCGGTGTCCACCTGCTTTTGCAGCGCGTCGATATCGGTCTCCTGTTTTGGCTGTGCCGGTGCGGTTTCGTCCTTCGCCAGCAGTTCCTTCGCCGCACGGATGCTTTCATCAAACTCTGCTTCCGGTTGCGCAGGCGCCTTTTCGTGCTGCACCTCCACCACCGAGATCTGTGCGGTTTCGGCCGCCTGCACGGCTGCGGGCTGCGGGACCACTTGCTGCTCTGCCGTTGCTGCTACCGCCTCGGTGGGCATTGCTGCTGTTTCGATGGGGGCCGCTGCCTGTTGTACCTGCTGTGGCTGTGCCGCCTGTTGCCTTGCGGCGGTTGCCGGGGTTGCTGCGTTAAACTGCGCCAGCATCGCCTGCATAAATGCGTCCGCTGTGTCGGTCTCGGCCAGCATCTGGGTACCGTTTCCGGTCAGCAGCTGCATCGCTTCCTCCGGGGTCAGGCTCAGCATCTTGTCCAGCAATGGCTGGGTGTTTCCCGAAAGCGCCGCCATCAGTAGGTCGTCCTCACTGGTGATCTGCAGGGATCCATCCATCATCCCGTTCATCAGCGCCAGCAGCTGTTGTCCTGCCATCTCGCCGCCCTGCTGCCCCACCGTCAGCTGCAGTTTGTTCTGCATCTGCTCTATGATTTCAAGCAGTTGTTTCAGCTGGTCGTCGTCCTCGCCGCTTATTTCCTTGAACAGTGCCAGCAGGTCGGACAAATCCGCCGAGAGGGGCGCGTTCGCCGCCGTTTGCATGCCCTGCAGTTCCCGCCAGGTAAGGCCTTCCGCCAGTTCCGCGCCATCGGCGGTTGTCTGGGTTGCCCCGGTGTTCCCGCTCAGCCCCATCAGCAGTTGTGCAAAGCTGACGTCCGCTGTCTGGGTACCGGTTTGTGCCGTGGCCTGCGTGGCGGCTGTCTGGGTTGGTGCCACCTGCGGCATGTTTACGGTCATCATGTCCATGTCGTTCACCTCCCTTCCTATATTGTATCGCTTCTATTTGGTCAGGACCTGTCTGTTATCGCGTATTCGCCAGAGAGGTCTAAAACCCGCGTGTTTAGTTGCCGCCTGCCTGCTGTTCTTCCGCGAACCGGCCGCTTATCAGCTCCAGGATTCGCTCTTGTTCTTCCCGCATAGCGGCGGCGTTGTACTCGTCCAGCTGCTTTTCCCGCAGTTTTTCCAGTCCCTTTACGTCCTGGTCCAGCTGCATTACGATCTTCAGCTGCGCTTCTATCTTCACATCCAGCTCGGCCATCTCCCCATCCAGTTGCTTCACCAGCTTGTCGGCGTTGTCGCGGTGGTAGTTCAGGCTGTTCACCTCGTCTATCCGGGCGCCCTCGGTGGCAGCCTTCTGGCGGAAGGCAGCATCTTTTTCCAGTACCTGTCGCTGGGTTTCGTCCCGGCGTACTTCCAGCGCCAGGCGCTGGGCACGCAGCTGGGAAAGGATGTTGCGCTCTTTTTCGTACAGGGTTCGTTTAAACCCCAGCATTCTTTCCAAAGAAAAACTAAATTTTTTCATCTATTCGTCACTTTGCCGTTTCTATCATCAGCTGCATCGTTTCCTCGTAGGTGAATTTTTCGTCCACTCGCTGCTGCCGCAGTGCGGTAATGGCGTCGTTGTGGGCAATGGCGTCGTCCAGTTCCGGGTTGGTTCCGCTTTTGTAGGCGCCGATAGAAATCAGGTCCACGTTCGCGTCATAGGTCGCCATCAGGTTTCGCATGCGGGACGCCGCCTGGGTCAACTCCCGCGGGGCAATGTCGTTCATCAAGCGGCTAATGCTGGAAAGTACGTCGATAGCCGGGTAGTGGTTCTTTTGGGCCACCTTTCGGGAGAGCATTACGTGCCCGTCTATGATGCTGCGTACCGTATCGGAGATGGGCTCGTTCATGTCGTCGCCTTCCACCAGCACCGTGTAGATGCCGGTGATGGAACCTTTTTCAAAGTTCCCGCTGCGCTCCAGCAGCTTCGGCAAGGAAGAATATATGGAAGGGGTGTATCCCCGGGCGACCGGCGGTTCGCCTATTGCCAAACCGATGTCGCGCTGTGCCATACAGAAACGGGTGAGCGAGTCCATCATGAGCAGCACGTCCTTGCCCTGGTCCCGAAAATACTCTGCCACCGCGGTGGCGGACATGGCACATTTGTTGCGGATCATGGCCGGCTGGTCCGAGGTGGCAACCACCACCACGCTGCGGGCCTTTCCTTCTTCGCCCAGGTCCCGCTCCAGGAACTCCACCACCTCGCGGCCACGTTCGCCCACCAGGGCAATCACGTTCACGTCGGCCTTCACGTTACGGGCCAGCATGCCCATCAGGGTGGATTTTCCAACGCCGGACCCTGCGAAGATGCCCATCCTTTGGCCTTTGCCAATGGTCAGGAAGCCGTCGATTGCCTTCACGCCCATCTCGATGGGGGTATCGATGCGGGGACGGTCCATGGGGTTGGACGGTTCGCCCACCACCGTGTAGCGGATGCCGTGGTCCGGGATAGCCTCACCGCCGTCCAGCGGGCGGCCCAGCGCGTCGATGGTGCGGCCTATCATCTCGTCGCAAACGTTTATTTCCAGCTTGCGGCCGGTGTTGATTACCGTAGAGCCGAACCCAATGCCTTCGGTATCTTCGTACGGCATCAGCAGCACCTTGTTTTCCTTGAACCCTACCACCTCGGCGAAAACCTCGCGGCCGTCGGAAAGGCCAATGCGGCAAACATCACCAATGTTGCTGGCGGGGCCGGTGGCTTCCACCGTCATGCCCACTATTTTATCAATCTTACCCATGCGGGTACAAAAGTCTTCATTGCATATCAGCTGCTGGAATGCAAGCTTGTTCATTGACCCCACCTCCTCTCACCGGGTTTTCAGCCTAGGGCAGTATAAAAAGAAATTTTGATAGAATTGTTAAATTTCTCGATTTTTGCTAATTTTTTTTCATCTGGTGCCGATGCAAGCTAATACAGAGGCAAAAAACGTACCGGAACCAGGGTGAACTATGGGTTTCGGTCAAAAAAGCGAAAAAGGATTTTTTGCTTTGCGACGCAAAGCATGGCAATACGAACTTTCCCTTTGTCGGTCTTCCGGCAAGGGGCCCTCTCCGTGAGCGTACGCGCACAAAAATGAAAGTATTTTTGGCCGTCAACATCCTGCCTTCCCGCGCAGGTCAGCTGCCGGCTTTTTCAAAATAGGTTTTCAGGTTGTCCAGCTGTGTGCGCAGCGACGCATCCACTATGCCGGAGGGTGTTTCGATATGCACCGTCCCGGGTGGCAAGCGCATGGGGGTCACCTCAATGTTGGTATAGGCGTCGTACAGTTCCCGCAGCCCACTTACCAAACGGCTCATTTCCTGTGCTATCTCCACGCGCACCCAGGGTTCGCTCTGCACACCGCGCACCGCCTTGTCCACCATTTCCAGCATCTCGGAATCATCCAGCGATACCTTTTTGGCCAATACTTTAGAGGCAATCTCGATGGCCAGCCATTTCAACTGTTCCTCAAACTCCGCCTCAAACCCGGCGCGCTCTCCCTCAAACTGGGCTATGGTTCCTTCCACGCCCTCGGCAATGGTACGCATCTCCCCCACTACGGAGGAAAGCCCTTGCCGGCGTCCTTGTTCCGCCGCCTCGTTGCGCAGGCGCTCCGCCTCGGCACCGGCCTCGGCCAATATCTCGGCCCGGCTGTTTTCCGCCGCACGCACCGCTTCTTCCAAAATGCGGCTTGCTTCGCTCATGGCGCCCTGAATAATTTCCCCCTGCATAGGCTGGAAATCTTGCTCCATTTCCGGGGCATACGCCATAGCATCCGCTGCCGGCTGGTTGCCGGACGCGTCACCGTCCGTATTGGGGTCTGTCAGGTGTACCTCGTCCATGCGCACCGCCTGTGGCTTTGGCGGCGGGGCCCGGCGGATGGGCACGCTGTCCCGGACCTTAAAAACCTCTCCGGAGATATTGACACCTCCTGCTTTTACGATCTTAGGCAATCACCTCATCCTTTCCGCCCTTGGAAATGACCAGCTCGCCTTCTTCCTCCAGCCGGCGAATGGTATCCACGATGCGCTGCTGTGCTTCTTCCACGTCGCGCATGCGCACGTTGTGCAGATACTCTATGTCGCTGGCAATGGTTTCCTGCGAACGTTTGGACATATTCTGGAAGATGATGCGGGAAACCTCGGCATTGCCGGCTTTCAGCGCCACCGCCAGGTCCTTCGTGTCCACGTCGCGCAGGAAGCGCTGGATAGAGATGTCGTCCAGGTACACAATGTCCTCGAACACAAACATCAGCTTGCGGATATTCTCCGCCAGTTCCGGGTCTTTTATTCCCAGCTCGTCGAAAATTTGTTTTTCCGTGCTGCGGTCTACCGAGTTCATGATCTCGGCCACATATGGCACACCGCCCAGCTCCATCAAATCCACCGAGACAATGTTGCCGAACTTCTTTTCCAGGGTCTTTTCCACCACATTGATTACGTCGGGGCTGGCACGGTCCAGGTTTGCAATGCGCTCCACCACGTCAATGCGCACATCCCCGGACAGTTCGCCAATGATCTGGCTGGCCTGGTCTGCCCGCGCATATGACAAAATTAGTGCGATGGTCTGCGGATGCTCATTTTGCAAGATGGACAGCAAGTTCTTATAGTCCGCCTTGCGGATAAAATCAAACGCTTTGGTACGCAGGCTTTTGGTCACCCGCTCCATCAGCGAGGCGGCCTGCTGCGAACCAAATGCTTTTTCCAAAACATCCCGCGCATAGTCCACGCCACCCTCGGCAATTACCTTTTGGGTAACGCACAGGCCGTAAAAATCGTCGATGATATCCTTCAGTTCATCCGGCGCCATGCTCTCCAGCTTTGCCACTTCCAGCGAAAGCTGCTCTATTTCCTCTTCACGCAGGTATTTATATACCTCAGCAGCCTCTGCGGTGCCGAGCGAAATGATGACCGCGGCGGCACGCGCTTTATTTCCTACTCGTTTTGGCGCCGCCATCTTACTCGCCCTCCTTCAGCCAGTTCCGCAGAAGGTTGGCCGTAATCTCCGGGTTGCTGCGGGCGAAATCCTTCACCTCTTCGGTGATGGCGTCGTCCTCCCGGTTGCCGCTGGCGGCGTCTTTCAGCTGCCGCTTGCGCTCATCAATTTCTTTTTGTATCCGGTCGGCCTCGGCTTTTTCCGCTTCTTCCGCCGCCACCTCTGCCGCCAAACGCTTTTTCTTGGAACGGCTCTTTATGGACGCCATCAGAATAAGCAGGAAGATAAGCAGCAGCACCACACCAGCCGCAATGTACAGTGCCAACGGCGGCAGGCCAAAAAACAGGTTGGTGCTGGTGGAAGAGTTATCGGTGGTGCCGGGCGCACCGGTGTCCAGTACGCTTTGCACATACACGCTTTCTATGGGCAGGTTGGTGGCGGCGGCAATAGACTCCCGCAGGGTTTGGCGGGTTTCATTGGTAAGGGTGCCGCGAATCATTACCGAAATGGAGGCCTCCGACATCTTTGCCCCATCTTTTTCAATCTGTGTTTTGATATAGCTGACCAGGTAGTCCCGGCTGCTGTAGTAGTCGACCATGTCCGGCTCGCCGTCACCGTCCAGGTCCGCATAGGTGGGAACGTCGGTGTTGTCGGTTTCGCCCACCACGCCTTCCGCGTACTGGCCCACGCCCAGCGCGGTCTGCACTTCTTCGTGGTTGGCCACGCCGTGGTCGGTATCCTCCAGCGGGTTGTACTCCATGCTCTCGGTAATCATGGCGTCATAATCCAGCACCGCCGTCACAGAAATGCGGTAATCATCCGCGTTGGGGTACGGCAGTGAAAGGATATTGGCAGTTTTGTTGTACATCCGCTGTTCTATCTCTTCCTCGAAACCTTGGCGCAGCAAAAACTGCTCGGAAGATGCATAGCCGGTGTCCGCGTCATCGCCCGCGGCAGCCAGGACAACGCCGGAGGAATCAATGACCGACACCTCGGACGGGTCTATGCCCACCGAGGAGCCCACCAGATAGCGAATACCGGATACCTGGCCCGGGGTCAGCACCGCGCCGGGGTACAGGTCCACCTTCACGCCGGCGCTGCTTTTCACCGCGGTGGAATCCCACACACGGTTCGAGTTCGAGGCCATGTTCAGCGTCACATAGGCATTCTGCACGCCAGCATAGGTTTTGATGATATCCTGCAGGCGGTTTTGCAGTTGGTTTGTCTGATAAGTATGTTTTTCAAAATCGGTGGTGGTCAGGCCGCTTGCCTGCTCGAAAATGCTGTAGTCCAGGGTGGAACTGGGGATTCCCTGCTGCGCCAGCTGGCCCATGGCGGCGTCTTCCTGGTTCGCGGGAACCTCCAGGTTGCCACCGGCATTTATGCGTGCCGGAATACCGGCGGATTGCAACACCGCCGTCGCCTGTGTGGTTTCATCCTGTGACATGCTGGGGTACAGCACCACATAGCGGCTGTTTACCAGGTTAAACACCAAAGCAAGACCCACCACTAGAACGATGAGTCCGATCACCACATATATGATTCTTTTCCTGCGGGAGGGGTCCTGCCCGGTCCACGCGTCCTTCACCTTTGTGAAGGCCTGCTTCACCTGATTGCCGACCGCCGCAACTCTTTCGTTCATACTGTCATCCCTCATAAGTATTGCCGACCGGCTGCCGCTTCTCCAGTTGCGGCTGCCAGCCCTTCAATACCCTGCAAAAGTAATGGCTTTCTAATTCGCGGTACCGCGCAAAACCGCCCTATCGGCTTTGTGTGGCTCGCTTTTGTAACCCGTTTTCGGCTACTGTAAACGCTGCTATTAGATCTGCATGCGCATCAGTTCGTTGTAGGCGCGTATCGCCGCGCTGGTCAGGTTGGATGCAAAGCTGACCGATACCGATGACTTTACCGAGGCAATGGCGCCGGTGTGCAGATCATCGCTGCCACCCACCGCCAGGTCCAACATGGTTCCATCGGATACTTCGCTGGTGGTTCCCACATTCTGCAGAGCGGTTTGCAATAAATCCTCAAAAGATCCGGTTCCAACAGAATTCGTTTGCATGTTTTGCTGCCCCTGCAGGCTGCTCAAAGATCCTACCGATGGTAAGCTGGTCATCGGAACGATAAAATTGCTCATGTTACGTCCTCCAAATTGCGCCTGTTGTGTATATGGTTTCGGGTCATTTTTCCATTGTTTTGTTTTTGTTGCTCTTTTGGGAAGTCGGCAACCTTGGCAAACTTCAGCTCGGTCACAGCATTTGCTATTCCAACTGTTTTCGCCGTGTTCTTGTGACCTCTACAAAAATCGACACATTCTACCACATGCCACAGATGCCTGTCAAATATTTATCACGTTGTTGCATCACTTGGTAATCTCCGCCGCCTTCATCGCCATCGCTTTGATAACGTTCACCGTGGTGATATTTGCCTCGTAACTGCGGGTGGCCGCCATCAGGTCTATCGTCTCCTCGGCGCGGTCCACATTCGGCATCAGTACATATCCGTCCTCATCTGCATCCGGGTGCGCGGGGTCGTACACCGGAATAAAATCGCTCTGGTCCTCCACCACTTCCGGCACCCGCACGCCACCGCCGACATTGGCATTGCCGGCATTGGAAATTTTATAAGCGGCGTTTTCCAATGCAGTCTTGAAATTCAGTTTCCGCTCCTGGAATACCGTCAACTGCCGGCGATAGGGACCGCCCTCGGGTGTGCGGGTGGTGTCTATGTTCGCCAGGTTCTGCGCAATGACATCCATACGGAAGCGCTCGGCCGTAAGCGCCGAAGCGGAAATATCCAGTGTGCTCAGAAATGACATAGTTCTTCACCGCCTTATCGTTTCACTATCTGTTTGGCAGCGCAGGATTCCGCTCCTGCTCTGCGCTCGGTTATATATTTCGTTCGGGGCCGGCAGTGCCGCCCGGCACGTTCATCACGTCCGCATGTTGCTGATGGCGGTGTTTATGTTGCCATAATGGCTGGATAGTTTATCCAGCAGGTAGCTGTATTGCGCGTAGCTTTTCCACAGCTCGGTCTGTTGTTCTTCCAGCTGGACGTTGTTTTCGTCCACCCGCACCGAGGTCTCGTCCTGTGTGCTTACCCGGGTGCGGAAAGATGCACCGCTGGTGGTGGGCACACCGCCCTGGGCCTGGCCGGGATCATACACATTGGCCTGGTTGTTGCGGTCAGCTTTCATGGCACGCGCTTTGGTTGCCTCGCCCAGCACCTGTTCAAAACTCACATGCTGTGCTTTATAGCCCGGGGTGTCGGCGTTTGCCATGTTGTTGGCAATCACCTGTGTTTTCATCCACAACGCATCCAGGCTTGCCTCGGCCGCCTGGGTAGAATAGTTATCAAACAGCATTACGGATTCCTCCCCCTGCAAATGCGCTAGTTTCTATATGGTATCATCGAGATTCACAAAATACAACCATTATTTTCGTTATTTTTGTTTTTTCACACAAACTACACGATTCCACGGATTTTGCCGCTGATCAGCAGGCCCAAGAGCGCACGGAAAGACCCGCTGCATGCTTTCAAAAACTTCGAAAATGCTTACAAACAAGCTGGTTTGCGGGGTTTTCGAAACGATGTGTACCATCATATGTATTGACATAAATCCATGCGTATTTCGTCCGGGCGTGTGTTTTGTGCCGCAGAAAAGCATCTGCTTTGCGCTGTTTAGGCGATGCTTCCAAAGAAAAAAAATCCCTCATCCGCCTAGCGAATGAGGGCAAAATACGGTATGGGGTCAAAAGCAAAAAGTGCGGAAAAACCAGTTTTGACCTGGCGGAAGAATGCCGGGTGTCAGCAACACCGCCTTATAATAAAGGTATATATACTATACCACGTCGCCGGCAGCTTGGCCGGTACGCTGTGCACGGTCCAGTTTCACGCACTGGTCAAATGTATCGCGCAGGTCGACAATCAAGGGTTCAATATCATACAAAGGGGCCTTTTCCTTTTTTATGCTGGCCATCATCAGCTGGTTGTCAAAGAAATCATACAGCTTTGCCAGGTTGTAGGAAACCGGGAAACGGAAATCCAGAGTGGTGCGCAGATAGCGCAGGATCCTTTGCGCCTTTTCTATGGAGCGCGCCATGCTTTCAATATCCGATGCATCAATGGCAGTGCAAGCAAGGCCAACCTGCTTCAGCGCCTCGTCATACAACTTCAGCAACATATCGCCCTGTGTCATGGTGGTAACCATCTGCTGTTGATACTTTTCATACGGATTCATTTTACATTCCTCTTTCCCGCAAGTAATTTGAATTTCTTCCCTGAATGAAAACCTTGGCTGAATTTTAGCTGAACTGCTGTGACAACCACGAACTTTGTGTGTTCATCTGCTGGATCATCTGCTCCATAGCATTGAACTGTTTCCAGTACCGGTTGTATTCGCTCCAGTATTTGTCCTCCAGCGAGGTAAGCTGGGTGTCCACTTCCTTAATCTGTTTGTAAATGCTGGAGGAGGAATCCAAAGCGTTTGCGCCGGCCACCGCAACCAGGGTACCAGGGTTGCCGTAGCTGTTGCGGGTGGCGTTTGTGATGGAGGTATTCAGCAGTTCCATCAGGCCGCCCTCGCCGGCAAACAACTGACGGATGCCTTCGGGATCATTCTCCACCGCCGCCTTCAGCGCTCCGTCGCTTATTTCTACAAAGTTGCCGTCGTTTGCGTAGTAGCTGGTGGCAATGCCGATATCATAAATAGCAATGGCGCTGCCGGCAGGTTTTGTGTACAGCGCGGTTCGCATGCTTTGCAGTATACCGCCCAGCACCGAGTCGTTGCGCAGGAGACCTTCCTTGCTCTTTTCTTCCCAGGACTGAATCTCGCGGTCGCTCATGGCGTCCTTCTGCGCCTGGGTCAGTGGCGAATAGTCTTTATAGGTCGCCTCTGCCTTGTACAGCTCGTTAATATAGTCGATGGTCTCGTTGTACAACTTCAGGAATTCCTTGATGCCGTCCACAATCTGGTCGGTGTCGCGGCTTACGGTGATCTTTGTGGCCGCTTCAAAATCACTGGCGGTGGGGTTTTCCGGTATATTGGCCGGGTCCTTGTAGGTGGTGCTGTACAGCGTATAGGTTAACCCATCCATGGTGAAAGAGTTGCTGTTGCGTTCAATCTCCGAGCCATTGATGCTGAGCACCGCGTTCTGGCCCATCTGCTCGGTAAACAGCGGCTTGCCAGACTCCGGCACCAGTTCCGCTGCGCCAATGGACAGGCGGTCGGTGCCAAACAGGTTGTCCAGGTTCTCGCTGCCGGTATCCTTCACCGTGACAATCTCCATTGGAATGTCGATGCCCATGAATTTAAATCCGGCAGTTTTTTCATCAAACGAAACGGAAACTTTGTCATAATCTGCGTAACCTGCACCTTGCAGCTTGTCCTGAATCGCCTTCTGCAGCTTCTCGGCCATTTCACCCATGGTGGTATCCGCATCGATATCATCCGCGGTAAGGTTCACCGTACCGTAGCTGCCCAGGTTAATCTGGAAACCGCCATCGCCCAGCTTGATGCCGGCCTCGGCCAGGGTGACGTCCTTACTGATGGCCTGGGTGGACTCGGTGGTGACAAAGCCCAGCAGGTTTACTCCTTTGGTCGCGTCCGCCTTGGCGGAAACCACCATACTTTTGTTGTTGGCGTCCAGCTCGAACCGGTTTGCTTCCTCATTGAACCGGAACTCTATTGACTGCGTTCCATCCGGCAACGTCCCAAAGGTAGATTTGAACGCCTTATTGATTTCCGCCGCAAACTCTTCGGCGGTATAGTCGCTCTTGTCTTCTTTCTGTTTTACGGTGAACTTATAGTCGGTGCCATTCACCGTAAAGGTATAGGCGCCGCCCTTCGCAATGTTCGCCAGCACATTGTTGCTGCTGTCGAACGATGCCCCCGCCAACGTTTTGTAAACGGGCAGGGTGCTGGCCGAGCCGCTGCCTGCTATGCCAAACAGCGCCGACAGGAAGTTGCCCTCTGTCTGGCCCCACTCTATGCTGTCATTGCCTTTGCCCGCTTCAACATTTTCTATTTGGAAGCGGTCCTCAGACTCAATGTAGCTAATCTTAACTCCGGCTTTGCTGCCGTTGATTTCATTGATGACGGAGGAGAGCGAAGTATCCGCCGTAAAAGAAAACCCAACGCCGTTAATGGTAAAGGTGTGCGTATTTCCCTGCAACGCGGTGGCGAAGTTCAAATCTTTCAGCGCCATGGACGCATTCAGCTTGTTGGAAATACCGGTCTTCATCCCCAGCACATCCAGCACCTTGTTCGAACCGGTCACCGTAAACTTTTGGCTGTCGCTGCCAGAGAAAAGCCGCAGGCCCACCGTAGCGCCGCTGGCGTCGGTCATTTGCTGCACCTGCACGCCGGAACCAAAGGTGCGGCGCAGGGAATCCGCCAGGCTGTCGGCCAGTTGTTTGCCGTCTCCGGTGGTGGCGAAATTTTCCAGGTCCGCCAGCCGCATCTTGATGGTCTGCTGCCGGCCGTCCAAGTTTACCACAAACTCCGGGTCATAAGAATCGGTGTTGATGGACGAAGTGAAGCTGCCTTTGCCGCCCAGTGTGGCATACTCGCCAAACATCTTCATTGCCAGGGTCTTGTCCTTCGCACTGCTGTCGGTGTTGCCGTGTATGCTGATAAATTCTTCCGCGTTGTTGGCGGTAATGGTCAGCTTGTTGTTCATATAGCGCGCCTCGGCGCCAATGCCCTTCAGGCCGTTGTTGTTCAGGTATTCCGCCACCTGGGTACCGGTCATGCCGCTAAAGGTTTCCGGCGCGTTCGCTATGGTCATGCTTGCGTTGCCCACCTTGATGGTAAGGGCTGCGTCTTCCCCACGATAGCTTTCCAGCAGGTTTTCCGCCACCTTGCTGTTCATGGTGCCTTCCACCTTGCCGGTGGCGTCGAAGTTGGTTTTCTTCGAATACGCCTGCGCCAGCTGCTTGATGTAGTTCACCGTGGTATTCCCGGCCTGCGCGCCGCTGGACGCCGTAACCGAAAAAGCCGCAGAAGAACCCGAGGGCGGGGTTACCGTTGCGGACATGGTGTTATAAAACCCGTTGGACAACAGGTTTGTTTTAGAGGTAAAGCTCAAAAAACTGGTCTGCAGGCTTTTCAGCTTTGCCGCCACGTCGCGGTACATCTGCTGTTTGTACTGCAGCACGGTTTTTTTCTGCCCCGCCTTGTCTATTTTAGACTGGGTCCCGGAAAGCAGCTTTTCCACAACGCTTTGCGTGTCGATACCCGACACCAGCCCGGACAAACCATAGCTGGAAGCGCTTAACGAATTGATAGCCATTGTACTTCCTCCCACATGCCGCTCCGGTTCGGAATTCCTGTACAAAACCGGAACGGTTTCTCTCACTACCTATTATTACGGCAATGTTGTGAAAAAATTAAGGGTTTCCACAAAATATACACAATTTAAATTTAACTGCCTGACGGCGCGGGTTTTCGCAGCTCTGCCTGCCATGGTGTACCCCCACGGCAGGCTATTTTTCCCGCAGCCACATCAGGCTTTCCCGCTGGTCAGGCTTTGCTCGTCCTGCGGGCTGGCAAGGTCGGTCAGGTATTTTTTTATTTTTGGCAGGTTCTGGTTCTGGCGAATACCTTCGCGCGCTTCCTCCCGCAGTTGGGCCAGCCGCTCCATCACCTGTTTGTCCAGCTCCTGTATGCGAAACGCCACACTGCCCACCGCCTGTGCTTCTTCAAAAATCGGTTTGTATTCCGGCGGAATATGTTCAAAATTCACGCGTGTCATCGCGGTATCCAGCAGCAGATTTCCATTTGCCGCCTCGTCGCTGGCCCGGCCTATCTGCTCGTTAATCTGGTCTATCTCATTTGCTAAACTTCCGCGCAATGTGATATAATGTTCGACAGAATCCGCATCACAGGTAAGCATGGCGCGGGTGGCTTCTTCGTATTCCAAAAACTTTGCTTTCTTTTCCTCCAGCAGCTGGCTCACATATCCTGTACTATCCACGGTTGTTCCTTTCCGGCCCCGGGCCTGTGTTTCTTTCGTACATGCCTTTTTGTTAGCACACCCCCGAGAGGGAGGCGGTAAGATGCAATACTATCCATTCCCCGCATCGCTGGTTTCCGGCGATGGGCGGGTACGCGAGTTTGGCGCGGCCACCCTGCTGCCGGACAGCAATGCGCTGCATTTTGAAAGCGATTTTGTTCCTCTGTTGCCACTGGGCAGCGAGGCCACCGTTACCTGGGTGCAGGGCGACAAGTGCCTGGCCGCGTTCCGTGGGAAGGTATATCTGTCTTCCCCGCGGCTTTTACGTCTGGTGGATATAGACTCTTCGCTGCTGGCGTCGGTACGCACGGTGCTTAGCGTGAACGCAGCCATCCCGGCCGCCATTGTCCCGGCGGACAGCGAAACCCTGGAGGCTGCCAAAGCCCCGCCCGCAGACGCGGAGATTGTATACCTGTCCACCGACCTGATGAAGCTGAAAACCACACAAATAATGGGGGCGCAGCACACCCTGCTGCTAAACGCCGAGGTAGACTTCCTGACACTGCGCAACCAGCCGCTGCTGGTGCGGGAGCGCCTGGTCCTGCGGCGCAGCGACAACCTGCTGATCTGCGAGGTGCTGCCGGGCAGCGAAGAAAATTTCATCTCACTCACCGCATACGCAGCTAAGCTAACCGCCGCTGAAAGCAAAAAAACGAACGGAAATAGGAATACACCCTAGCCTATCGGTTATTTTTGGCTTCCCATGCCTATCCATTGGGGAACCAAGGGCTTGGCAGATTGCCGCAACCGGCCTTTTTAAACCTTGTCTTTCTGGTTTAAAAACGGCCGGTTGTTTGTGGTTTGTTGAAAAAAACGTCATTCCTGCGCAGGGGGGGCCGCCGCAGGTTTTTCCGCAGTACCTTTTTTCAGGTTGGCCGCCAATGCCCGCAGCACGGTGCTGTCCGGGCCGGTGGCCGCCTGTTGGTTCTGCTCCATTGTCTGGGTCAGCTCTGCCCGCAGAATCTTAATTTCTTTCGGCGCATTGATACCGACCCGCACTTTATCCCCGGAAATTTCCGTAATGACAATCTCCACATCGTTGCCAATGGTAAAGCTTTGGCCCACCTTGCGTGTTAAAATCAGCATGATGTTTCCTCCTCACCAAACAGGCGCATGCGCAGCGGGTACTCCGCCTCCAGAATAGCCTGGGCAGCACGCTTGTTTTGAGGATTTATAACCACCGGGCTTTTCAGGTTCACGGTGGTATTTGCAAACTCCGGCGGCACCACTGCAATAACCTGTACCACCACTTCCTCTTTCACATCCAGCAACTCCCGAATCTCCGCCGGCAACTCCGGGCGATAGTCATGCAAGCCCACCTCGGCCGGTTCCAGTAGAATGAAACACACCTCCGGCTTTTCCACCGACTGCAACCAGAACAAACCGGGCCCCGCTTCGTCGTCGCTCAGCAGCGCAAACCGGCTCAGCTCTTCAAACCCAAAAATGGGGGACACAAAGGTAATGAACTCCTTTTCGTCCAGTTCCAGTGTGCCAAAATCCCTTGTGTTTACAGTCATAACAGCCTCCCTTTTCGGTTGGGACTTGGGGTCAGCGCGCGCCCCGGCGCGCCACCATAGACGTGACCCCTAAAAACAGCATATAGATTATATAGCAAAATGTTCCTGCCAGCAAGCGTTAGATTCGAGTGGGTTCATTTCTGCAGTTTTGCAGGTACGCGCGTCGGCGCAAAATGACGGGGAATCTTTTCTTACCAAGATCCCCCGCCACCCTTTTCTCTATTCGCTTCGGAAAACCCGCCCGGGTATATTGGCCCGGCCTACGCCTACGCCTCCGCCACAAAGTTCGGGTCTGCGCTGGGCGGCGCATAGTTTGGCCCACCGGTATACTTGATATCAATGCTCGCATATTGCGATATATTCATCTTAAACGACCCCGGCACAAAGTCCAGCCGCGCCCGGCCCACATCCCAGTTGGACTGCATCTCACCGGGGGTGAAATCCGCCACAAGGCTTGCCGGGATATACTGGATATCAATGGGTGAGACCGGTACCAGGACCAAATCCCCCTGGCTGTGCTGCATGGTTTGGGACCACAGCGCGTCCGGAATGTTGCCGCCGTGTGCAATGTTGGCAATCTGGTTGCCAAAGCTGGCATAGTTCCCGGTGGCCTCCATGGCCGCCTGCCGGCCGCGGTCCGCCTCATAGTTTGCGCGGTCCACCACGTTCTTGAACCCCATGTCGCTGCGGCGACGCACGGTGTTCATTTCCAGACGCCCTGCCTGGGTGCGCATGTTGATACTGGCGCGCGTGGTGGTGCGGGTGACAGCCGGTTTTTCCGAGCTCATCTCCAGCTTTGCGCGCGCCACTTCGTACTCATACCTTGCCTGTGTTGTTGTGATTTCCAACAGCGGCTTTACCATACTATCACCTCCACCATCCAATAATGTGGGTTCTTGCCACCCAAAAACAGGCAGCAAGCAAACTGGGGCATCATGCCCCGCAGTGATAACAGGCCCTTGAAATCACTAAACGACAATCGTATTGTATTTTGGGTTTCCCTCTCGTTTTATATGGCTTACCGGATAAAATCGAAAATGGTCTGCGGCAGAATCTTGCTGCCCAGCTGCAGGGTAACCATCCAGCTCATTTCATAGTCTTTGTTGAAAATGGCTTCGCGGGAGAGGTCAATGCCCTCCAGCTTGTTCTGAATCTCCGCCAGGTTGATGTATTCGTTCTCCAGGCGGGCCGCGGTATCTTCCAATGTTACGCCGCGGGCGCCAATTTCAGTGATGGAGGTCAGCAGAAACTCCATGGAATCTGAAATGGCGTTCAGGTCGTTGCCCATACCCTCCATATTTCCACTGCGCAGGTCCTGCACCATGCGGTCAAACAGGCTGTAGGCATTCAGCGGAACCCCGTCATCGTTCACGCCAAATCCAAAGTTTTCTATGCCGGAATAGGTATCTTTAAACGCGGTATTGGGGTCTACTTTGCCGGCGCTGGTCAGCGACAGGCCAAAGCCGATATCCACATAGTTGTCTGTGTTGTACGGAATAGCCGACAAATCCGGGTTCACCGGTTTGCCGGTGGTGGGGTGTGCCACCAGGTCGTCTACCGGCGAGCCGTTATACAGCAGCGCCCCGCTGGCGTCCACGGAAAATGGGGGCGAACCGTTGGCATTGCCCGATGCGGCAAACAAGGGCTTGTCCGCGAACGAGGTGTTCATAATCTGAAATACTTCATCCCGCGCCCGCTCCAGCTCGGCGGCAATCTTGTCCCGGTCGTCCTGCGACATGGTGCCGTTCATGCCTTCCACCAGGCGGTCCTTCGCGCGAATCATCAGGCTGTCTACCGTACGCAGGGCATCCTCGGCCGCAGAAGCACGCCCCTGCGCATCGCGGATGGTGGTCAGATGCCGCTCGTCATCGGCAATCAGCTTACGTATTTTCAGCGCCTTGCCGGCGTCCGACACATTTTCATAGGACTTGTTGTATGCGCGCTGGCTGCTCATACGCTCATTAGACTGGGTTAAATTGGAGAGGTTGGTGTTCATCCTCTTCAAGTAATTCCGGCTGAGCATCTGGTGTGAAATGCGCATGGTGTGTGCCTCCCTTTTCAGGTGTCTGCCACACAATCCTTGCGCGACAGTTGTTTTATACTTTAGGTATATTTACGTCATTATTATACTATTTTAGACTATCAGCGTCCTACCACGCCGGTTCCGTTAATCAGCTTGTCCAGCATCTCATCCAGGGTGGTAAACACGCGGGAAACTGCGTCGTAGGCTTTTTTGTACATCATCATGTCCACGCCTTCTTCTTCCATGGACACACCGGATATCTGCTGAATCTGGTTCAGCAAATCGTCTGAGATGCTGCCTACCGCCTCCAGGCGGCTGTCGGCATACGCTTTGTCGTTGCCCAGCTTGGTAACCGAGTAGAAGGAAATGTAATCGTTGATGGTGCCCTGGAACTCTCCAAAATCCAGCGCATCGCTGAACCGGCGGTATGCCTTTGCGGCATAGGTGTTTTCCGAGTCGCCGCCATCCATTTTATCCAGCACATCGTTAATGATGTAGTTGGTGCTGGCCTCCCACTCGTCGCTGATCTTCAGCCCGGCGGCGTTCTGGCCAGAGTCACTCTCGAAGCTGAACAATGCCTTGTAGCGGGGCGGATCATAGGACGCGCCACTGGGATCGGCAATCTCGATAACGCTATTGAACGACTGGGCAAAGGTACGGGCAAACTGGTCTATCTTGTCCTTATAGTAATGGATGCCCTGTGCGAAAACCTCGCCTTTGCCGCCATCGCCACCCATGCCGCGTCCGTTCAGCATATCGGTGGCGCCACGGATGGCGCCGGTAGAAAACTGTACATCCTTGCCGGTGCTGTTCCAGAAAACCGACACGGTGTTGAAGCCGTCGCTGCTTTGGTTGGTGCGCATCTGCATCAGCTCAAACGTATCGCCTTCCACCACCGTCTGTCCGCCCATTTTCACGGTCACCTGGCCGTCGGCATCCTGGGTGTAGGTCATATCGCCATACTGGGCCAGCTCATCCAACAGCACATTGCGCTGATCCATCAGCGCCAGCGGCTGGTAGTTTTCGTTGCCCACGTCCATGCTGTTGAAATGTTCCTGCCGAATGGTATCGTTCAGCTGGGCAATGCGTTCCACCAGCGAGTTCACGTTGTTTACGCTTAGTTTCAGGTTGTATTCCTGCTGGCTCCACACGTTGTCTATCTTGGCGGAGATTTGGCGGAACACCTGTACAATCTGTGTTGCCGACGCCATCAGGTTCGCCGCACCGGTGGTCTCGGTGGTGGTCTTTTTCATCAGTTCGTCCCATGCCGACTGAAACTTGCTCATGGCGTTGGTCATGGTGGCGGGCGAAATTTCGTCTATCGCGGCAGACAGGTCTGCCAGCACCGATGAGGTGGAATTATAATAGCCGACATCGGCGTATTCTTCCCGGAAGCGTTTGTCCAAAAAGGCGTCGCGCACCTGCGATACGCCATAGGCGTTCACACCTTGCCCCGCAAACGCGGTAGAGTTTTGGTTCAGGCGGGTATACCGCATATTCACCGACAGGGAAACCAGATCCACCCGTTGGCGGGTATAGCCGGTCACGCCGATGTTGGTCAGGTTATTCCCAACGATATCCAGAGCTTTTTGGTTCACCATCAAACCGCGGGTGGCCGTTTCAAAGCCCATGAAGGTTGGTCTCATGTCAGGTCCTCCTACTATAGGATTATTCCCGTGCCGGCAACCTTCGCCGGCATCGGGCTTATTCACACTGTTATAGAATTATGCTTTTGTTTCCATCATGCCACTCTGGGCCTCGGCCTGTTCCTCACGCAGTTTTTCGTAAGGGTTCGCCGCCTTGGCCCCGGGCTGTAATGGAATGACGGCGGCCGGATCTATGTCCAGCATATGATCCCGCGCCACCAGCATGGATTTATCGTTGCGGAAACGAATTTCCGAAACACTGCGCTCAAAGCGCGCGAACAACCATTTCAGCGGGCCTCTTTGCTCCTCTGGAACGGCATCCAGCAGTTCCCGGAAGCTCATTCCGTCAAACCCGGCCCCGCTTTGCAGGGCAATGCGCTTTGCCTCGTAATTATCCAGTTGCTTGGCATTCGCCTGTGAAACGGTAATGCTGTGCTCAATCCGTTTCAGCTCCCGGCTGGAAAGCGCCGCCAGTTTCTCATTTTCATCCGCAACCATGCGTTCCAGGAAATCTGTGTATTCCTCCATGAATCCCACAAAATCCTGCTGCAGTTGTGTCATCGGCATCCTGCCTAACCGCCTTTCCGTGTTTGCTGCGCTGTGTGGGGCAGGCGCTGCCCCGGGGTATTAACGGTCTTTCCCCAGGATCGCGTCCGCCACTGCGCCAGAGTTTACTGCGTAACTGCCGTCTTGTACCGCCGCCTTCAGGTCTTCCATACGGGCAGCGTCCGGCTCGGCCACCTCGGCGCTCATAGCCGTCGCCATACGGCTCAGGCCGGCACGCTCCAGGGCCTGCTCGCTAAAGGTAACCTTGTCTGTGTTTGCCGTGTCCGAGATGGGCACGCGCACTTCCCCCTGTGTTTTTGCCGCGCCTGTCTCCGCACTTTTCAGTGTTTGCAGATAGGCCTGGTACTGGTCGAACCCCGCAGATGAATTGACTTTCATCGTGCTTCCCTCCTTATGAGAAAGAACGGATACTTACCCCGTTTTCTTCCTTACACATATATAATCGGGCAAAGTCGTAAAAAATGAAGGGTGAAATTATTACAAAATAGTTACAATTTTCAAAAATGCCCTCTTTTGCCCCCAAAACCCTGTCTCACGACCATGGAATCGCCCTTGTAATCGTGACTGTGGGAAGATATAATGAAAACAGAACTCATTTTTTGACCGGTGTGCGTATGCGGGCAGTCAAATTTCCTGCCGCCGTGCCGCGCCGGATATACCACGCAAGGGGGAACGCCGTATGGGTTGTGTGATTGCCGTTTCCAACCAAAAGGGCGGGGTCGGCAAAACTACCACGACGGGGGCGCTGGCCGCTGCTTTGGCAAAACGTGGGAAGACGGTGCTGGCTATCGACCTGGACCCGCAGGGGAACCTTACCTTCAGCATGGGTGCTGAAAACGAGGGCGTACCCACCAGTTACGAGGTGCTGAAAAGCGATGCCACCGTGCGGGCCGCCATCCAGTCCACCTGTGTGGTGGACCTGGTTCCCGCAAACATTTTGCTTTCCGGGGCCGATCTGGAATTTTCCGGGCACGGACGCGAATACCTTTTAAACAACGCCCTGCGTACCATCCGGCAGGACTATGACTATATCCTCATCGACACGCCGCCAGCCCTTAGTGTGCTTACGGTGAACGCGTTCACCGCGGCAGACCAGGTTATTGTCCCGATGCTCAGCGATATTTTTAGCTTGCAGGGCATTACCCAGCTGTATGATACCGTCACGCATGTGCGCAGCTACTGCAACCCGAAGCTTGTTTTTGCGGGTATTTTGCTTACGCGTTTTGTGCCGCGCACCACCCTGGCTATCGAAGTAAAGGGTACTGCGGAAATGGTCTCTTCCGAGCTGGAAATTCCGCTGTTTCACACCTGCATCCGCAACAGTGTAGCGGTTAGCGAAGCGCAGGCCCTGCAGCAAAACATTCTGGAATATGCCCCGCACAACATTGCCACGAAAGATTACCTGGCGCTGGCAGACGAAATTTTATTTGAGGAGGGATAGACGGCATGGCCAGCAAAATGCCCACCAGCCGGGATATTGACAAAGAAAAAATGTTCCGGAAGATCATGCCGTCCGCCGGAAACGCAGAGGGCACGCCGTCGGCAGAAAGCGAGGCGGCCGGCACCCCAGCCGGCGAAGAAGTGGTAGAACTGCTGACACCGGCGCCCCAGGAAGGAAACCCAACCGGGAACGCGGCCGAAACAGAAATGCCTGCAGCCGCCACCGTTGCCCCCACGACACCGGCAGCCGAAGCGCCCCCTACAGACGTCCCGGCAGACCAGGCTTCTCCGGCAGCCGAGACAGCTCCCCCGGTCGCGGTGGAAACACCAGCCCCGGCAAGCGCGCCGGCTCCCGAAACAGAACCAGCACCTGCCCCGCAAGCCACCGCCGAGGCGGCCGCTGTGGCAGCGGTGAACATTTCCCCTGCGCCGGCAGAGTCCCCGCCCATCGTGGTTCCGGCGGAAGATTCCTTTGCGAATACCGCGCCCGCCGCAACGGCAGAACCCACACCGGCGGCACCGCTGGAACCCATACCCGCAGAACCAGCGCCGGCACCCGTAAGGGAAAGCATCTTTACGGCAGCGCCCGCTGCAACGGCTGAGAAAACACCCACAACTACTGAAGAAACCGCGCCGCCTGCGGTAACGAACCCACAAAACACCCCGGCCGTGCCACCCGCGGACAGCCCGCCCACCCCGGACGCTTCCGCAAACGCAGCCGCTGCCCTGCCGGACACGCACACGGCCGAGGCCGGCCTGGACGACAGCAGCGATTTGCACCCGGTAAACCTGGTGGAGGTACTGGTGGAGCGATACTATCCCCGGTACTGCAGCCGGCTGGACGGATGTGGCTGCCAGCGCTGCAAGGACGACGTGTACGGCATGGCGCTGAACAAGGTAAAGCCCCACTATGTGCGCAGCGACCAAATTCGCGAGGAAGACCTGGCCAACCGGGAGCTGATTACCGAAACGGTAACCGCGCTGATGCAGGCACTGTTCGCGGTGAAGCGCAACCCGCACCACGATGAGAATCGCCCCATGCGGCAGTAGGGTATATTACCGGCTGTATTATGCGGTACTAGTATAGTATAAAATATACAAAAAGAAAAGCTTTTTATTCGAGAGTGCTTCCCTTCTTCCCGGATACAAACAGGACGGCCCCCAAAAACGGGGGCCGTCCTTTACTATATGTTTGGTATAACGGGCATCTTCCCGCTCTATTGGGCCGGACAACCCGTGGTTAGCGGGCCCCTTCCGGCACTGCTTCGCTCACCGCATCCGCCTCGGCCAGCGGCACTATCTTGCGCCGCCATTCCGCCCGGAAGAAAAACACAGCGGGGATGATCGCCAGCAACTCCGCAATTGGAAACGCGATCCATACCGCGGACAGGCCGCTGAGCACCGCCAGCAACCACGCCAGCGGCAGAATAAACACCAGCTGCCGCACCACCGACATAATCAGGCTGTACAGCCCCTGTCCCAGCGCCTGGAACACCCCCACAAACACCACACTTACCGCCGTCAGCGGGAACGCAAAGCAGATGGTGCGCAAAGCCAGGGTGCCTATTTCCATCATTTCCGGCCCGGCATCAAACAGGCCCAGCAGCTGCTTTGGCAACACCCAAAACAGCACCATGCCCGCCACCATAATACCAATACAAGCCAGCATGCTCAGCTGGATGGCGCGTTCAATCCGTTTAGGCTTTCGCGCCCCATAATTATACGCCACTACCGCAACCATGCCGTTGTTCACGCCAAATACCGGCATCAGAATAAAGCTTTGCAGCTTGAAATATACGCCCAGTACCGACACAGGGGTGGTGCCAAAGGCAACCAAAATAGCATTCATGCCAAACACCATTACGCTGCCGATTGCCTGCATGACAATGCTGGGCAGGCCCACCGCGTAAATGTGCTTGATGGTTTTTGGGTTGGGACGAAAGCCCCGGATATGAATCCGGATTTCTTGGTTCAGCCTGCGGTTCAACAAAAAGCTGACCACCATGCTGACCCACTGCCCAATGACGGTGGCCAGCGCCGCGCCCGCCACCCCCATGGCTGGAAAGCCCAGCAGGCCAAAAATCATGATGGGATCCAGTACAATGTTGGTGATGGCGCCGGACATCTGGGACGCCATGGCCAGCATGGAGCGACCGGTGGCCTGCAGCAGCCGGTCCAGCGTAAGGGCCATAAACAGCCCGGGCGACGCCACCGTTACAATCAACATATACGTTTCGCCCATGTTTGCAACTGCCTGGCCTACCAGCGAGTCGGCAGCATACCCCGCAAAATACGCGCGGGAAAATGCCAGGCCAACCACGGCAAACAGCACAAAACTGAGCACCGCCAAAAACAAACCGTTGCTGGCGGCGCGGTTCACGGCGGCGGTGTCCCGCTCCCCCAACCGGCGGCCCAACAGGCTGCTGACCCCCACCGCGGTGCCCACCCCAACGGCAATCATCAGGTTTTGCACCGGGAACACCAGGCTGACCGCGGTAAGGGCGTCCTCCGACAGGCGGGCCACAAAAATGCTGTCCACCACATTGTACAGCGCCTGCACCAGCATGCTGATGACGATAGGCGTTGACACACTGAGCAACAGCCGCCCCACCGGCATAGTTCCCATTTTACTTTGTTGTGTTGCTTCCATCTTTCCTCTTTTCTTCTGGTTTACATCCATTCGTTTCAAAACATGCTAACCCGCAGCGCAAATCTTGCACAAAAAAGGCGGGCTATGCAGCCCGCCTTTGCCATTTTGTGTAAGAAAACAGCCGCCAAAAAATTTAGCGCTTCGAGACCTGCGGCGCACGGCGCGCAGCCTTGAGGCCATATTTTTTGCGTTCTTTCATACGCGGGTCGCGGGTCAGGAAACCCGCCTTTTTCAGTTGCGAGCGCAGCGCCTCGTCATACACCAGCAGCGCGCGCGAAATACCGTGCCGAATGGCGCCGGCCTGGCCCGAAACACCGCCGCCGGCCACACGCACCACCACATCGAACTTGTCGGCAGTACCGGTCAATACCACCGGCTGGCGCACAATCAGCTTCAGGGTTTCCAGACCAAAATAATCATCCATATCACGGTCGTTTATGGTAATTTTCCCGGTACCGTTGTACAGGCGCACCCGGGCCACAGAGCTTTTGCGGCGGCCGGTACCATAAAAATAGGGCTTCGTCTCGTACATAGTCCGTGCCTCCTAGTTAAAGTGAGTATGCCTGGGGTTTTTGGGCAGCGTTGTCGTGCTCTGCGCCTTTATATACCCGCAAGCGTTTCAGTGCATGGGCGCCCAGCGTGTTGCGGGGCAACATGCCCTTCACCGCCAGCGTCATGGCAAAATCCGAGCGTTCGGCCATCAGTTTGCTGTACTTTACCTCGCGCAGGCCACCAACCCAGCCGGTGTGCCGCCGGTAATACTTGTTCTCCAGCTTGTTGCCGGTAAGTACGGCCTTGTCGCAGTTGATAATGACCACATGGTCGCCGCAGTCCACATTGGGGGTGAAGTCGACCTTGTGCTTGCCGCGCAGCAATGTGGCGGCCTGGGCGGCCACACGGCCAAGGGGCTTGCCCGCCGCATCCAGCAAATACCATTTGCGCTGGACTTCTGCCGGCTTTGCAAGTGTAGTGCTCATGGCAATTCCTCCTGAAAATAGCAAGCCTGCCACCGGCCGGCCCGCAGATGATACAACGACAGCGATCACTTCGCTGTTTCTGCGCCGCAGCACCGCACACAAACAGGCGGTTCCGTATAGGCGCAAGTTGTATTATAATAGAACGCGGCGCCGCTTGTCAACTGCTTTTTTGCTTTCACGTAATTTGCCTGCAATCTAACTTCTATTTTCTTTGTTTTTCTCTTCATATCTCTCGTTTTCTAATCTTCTATTTTTTATTCCTACCCAGAGACTTTTCCTTTGGGAACTGGTATTATATAGGAAGCAAACGGGCAAACGCTTCCTGCTTTTCCGCGCCGGGCTTCGCCTGCGGGCACATCCGCGCCGCACGCGGTTTGCCGCGGATGCCAACAAATATAACACCAACAGGAGGGATGCGCTTGCAGGCAATGCAGCAGCTGGAGGGTCTGGCACGGAAGGCTATGCAGACATACCACATGGTGGACGCAAACGATGCCATCTGTGTGGGGGTGTCCGGCGGCAAGGACAGCGTCGCGCTTACTATTGCGCTGCATCATCTCTCCCGCTATTACGAACTTCCCTTTACGGTACAGGCGCTTACGCTGGACCCCTGTTTCGGGGGCGAAGAAACCGATTATTCCCCTGTTTCTGAGCTGTTTCAGCAGCAAGGCATTCCGCACACCATCCTGCGCACCAACATCGGCCCGGTGGTGTTTGACATTCGGCAGGAGCAAAACCCCTGCGCCTTGTGCGCAAACCTTCGCCGCGGGGCGCTGCACACCGGCGCAAAGCAGCTGGGCTGTAATAAGGTCGCGCTGGGCCACCACATGGATGACGCGGTGGAGACCTTTTACATGAACCTGTTTGGCGAGGGGCGCATTGGGTGCTTTTCGCCGGTAACCTGGCTGTCCCGAAAGAAGGTCACCCTGGTGCGCCCACTGGTACTGGCCGCCGAGGAACAGGTGGCGCGCGCGGTGCAGGCCCTGGCGCTGCCGGTGGTGAAAAGCCGCTGCCCCATAGACGGCGCCACCCGCCGGGCCGAAACCAAAGCCTTTGTGCGGGCGCGGTGCCGGGAAGATGCCGCGTTCCGGCAAAAAACCCTGCAAGCGCTGCAGAAGGCCGGCATAGATGGCTGGGGCCTGCCGGAACACCCCGCGAAAAACTTGTAATGAAAATGTCATTGGAAAATTGCCGGTTTTTCATTATAATACTTATAGTGGAATTATTTCAAAACAATTCCGTTCGTTTTGAAACACACGGCCATATTGGCCGTGTAAAACTGCGCCTCGTGCGGGTTTGTGATTTGGTTCTTCATAGGCAACATCTGTATTGTAGGACTCTTTTCAACTTGCTTGACTATAGTATAGCGTAATGGACTTTTCGTGCCGGCGCACCGCAAACGCACCGGCATGCCACATGGCAAAACACCGCAAAGCAAAGAAGATGGATGGTAAAAAACCATGATTATGGATTTCGAGCGCCGCTGTTGGGCGGAAATAGATCTGGACCGGCTGCGGGAAAACTTTGCACTGATCTGCCAGCTGGCGGGCCACGCCGAGGTGATGGCGGTGGTGAAAGCCAACGCCTATGGCCACGGTGATATCATTACCGCGCTGGCGCTCAGCGCCGCCGGGGCCAAGCGGTTCGCGGTGTCCGGCCTGTCGGAAGCGGTGCGCCTGCGCCGGGCGGGGCTTACCGGGCCTATTTTGGTGCTGGGCTACACCTCGCCCCGGCATGTGGCGGTGCTGGATGTGCACGATATTGCCCAGTGTGTATACGGTATAGACTATGCCCGCCGCCTGTCTGCCGCCGCGGAAAAAGCAAACGTTACCATCACCACGCATTTTAAAGTAGACACCGGCATGGGGCGCCTGGGCTTTAACGCCAAAGACGACCTGGCCGGCGCCATGGCGGAACTGCGGGAGGCATACACCCTGCCCGGGCTGGCACCGGAGGGTATTTTCACCCATTTTGCCGCGGCGGATTCCCTGGCCCCGGACGATGTTGCCTACACCTGCGAGCAATTTCGCATTTTCGAAACCGTGCGCGAACAGCTGGCAACAAATGGCCAGACCTATCGTTTCGCCCACGCGTGCAATTCCGCCGCGCTCATCACCCAGCCGGCCATGCGGCTGGACATCGTGCGGCCGGGCATTATCCTGTTTGGCTGCAGCCCCAGCCCGGATGTAACCCTGGCCGGCATTCGTCCTGCTTTCCGCCTGAAAACCGTGGTCACCATGGTGAAAAACCTGAAGGCCGGGGACGACATAAGCTATGGCCGCACCTTCACCGCCCCGCGGGATATGCGGGTGGCTACCCTGGCGGTAGGCTATGCCGACGGGTACCCACGCCTGCTGTCCGACAAAGGCGTGGTGGGCATCTGCGGCAAACCGGCGCCGGTGCTGGGCCGGGTGTGCATGGACCAGCTGGTGGTGGATGTCACCCACATTGAGGAAGCGCACCTGGGCAGCATCGCCACCGTTTTTGGTGGCGACGGGGCCGATTCCATCGACGAGATTGCGGCCAAAAGCGGCACCATCAACTACGAAATCTTGTGCAACATCGGCCGCCGGGTGCAGCGGGTATATATTGAAGACGGCCAGGAAACGCTGCTGGCGGACTATATGGAAGATTAGAATATACGCTGCACAACAACGGGAAAGGACAAAAAATGAAAAAACTGCTGGTTGTGGTGGATTACCAAACGGATTTCGTGGACGGCGCGCTGGGCTTTCCCGGTGCTGAAAAGCTGGCGCCGGGCATTGCTGCGGCGGTGCAGGCCACCCTGGCCACCGGCGGGTATGTGCTGTTCACCCGTGACACCCACCAGGACGACTACCTAACCACCCCGGAAGGGGAACACCTGCCGGTGGCGCACTGTATCGCCGGCAGCGCAGGCCACCAGCTGTACGGCCCCCTGCACCGGTATGAGACGAATATACTGCCCCACACCACGGTGGTGGACAAGCCCACGTTTGGCTGCGCCAATATCGGCGCATACGCCGCCGAGCTGTGCGGCGGCGCGCCGGATTACATTGAAATATGCGGCCTGGTCACCGACATTTGCGTGCTGTCCAACGCGATTCTGCTGCAAAGCTTTTTCCCGCTGGCTTCCCTGCGGGTGCTGGCGCCGCTGTGTGGCACCGGCAACCAGGCAAACGGGCAAAAAGCGCTGGATCTGCTGGCGGGGCTGGGTATCGAAATTTCCGGCTGAGGATATGTCCGCATTTTGGTGTTTCGGGGCCAATTTCTGTTTCGTTCATCTCTTGGGTTCCGTTTTACAGCAACCACAACCTGTAGTGGTTGCTGTTTTTTGGCAGATGAACCCATTTTCTTCCCCGAAATGACCAATTCCAGCGAAACAATCTGTATAAAATGGGGATTTTTTTGAAAAATGTGTGTTTCGTGCTAGTATTCACATACGAAATATGGTATACTCGTGACTGTAAAAATGGATAAGGTTGTGGTCAGATTTCCGGCAGGATTGGTGACCGGAAAAGAGGAAGAATGACCGTGGCTTTTGCCATGGAAAACAGGAATTACGTTTTGCGAGAGGATGGTGTTCCGTGGCGGATCAAGGGCATGAGTACGAGCAGTTTACCCCGCAAACCGGCGGGCGGCTCTTTAGCAGCGCCATGTTCGGCTTCAACAAAGAAGAGGTGCTGGAGTACCTGGACGAGGTAGCCGACGAAAACTACCAGCGGCAAGAAGTTGCCGAAATGAAGATTCAGGAACTGAGCCAAAAGGTGCAAAACCTGGAGACGGCCGCGGCCGCCACCTCGGTTGCAACCGCCTCTCCGGAGCTGGAGGGGGAACTGGCGAACCGCCAGCAGCAGATAGAAAAACTGTCTGCCGACCTGGCCGAGCAGCAAACCAAAGTGCAGGAAATGACCCGTGATTTGGAGCTGCGCGACACCCGCCTGAACGACATGGACGGCGAACTGGATATCGTGCGCACCGCCACCCAGCAGTCCGAGGGCGAACTGCAGGAAATAAAAGAGCAGCTGCATACCTCGCAGCAGGAAAATGCCTGGCTGCGGGAAGAATATCAGAAAAGCGACCACCAGATCGCTGATTTGCGCCGGCAACTGGATGAAGTTTCGTCCGGTCATCTGACCGCAGCCGAGCAGCAGGTAACCGATTTGCAGCAGCATCTGGAACAGCTGGCACAGCAGAATGCCGCGCTGGACACACAGCTGTCGGCGGCATCCAACGCCGCCGCATCGGCGCTGGATGAGGCAAACCACCAGATTGCAACACTGAAAAGCCAACTGACAGAGGCGAACGCCACCGTCAATGCCGCTGTTTCGCCCGCGGCGCTGACGGAAGCCAACCAGCAAATTGCCGACCTGCAACGGCAGCTTTCCGAAGCCAGCAATACCGCGGCCGGCGCGGCGGAAGAAGAACTGAACCAGTTGCGGGACCAGCTGGAGGCGGCCACCACCGCACAGTGGGCCGCCGAGGACCAGGCGACCGAGCTGCGCCAGCAGCTGGAAGACGCGCTGGACCAACTGGATGAAGAACAGCAGAGCAGCAATCCTACCTCTGCCGCTATCATAGCCGAGGCAAACGCCGAAGCAGACCGCATTCTGGAGCAGGCATACGCCGAGCGCGACCGCCTGCACCGCCAGATTCGCAGCAGCGCCGGGGGCCTGGCCGAGAGCATTACCAACCTGCGCGCGGAAGTTTCCGACGTGGAAGGCGATGTGAGCGAAGTACTGGAACTGGTACAAAACGCACTGGCGGATGTACTGGTGGCACTGGGCCGTACCGAGCAGAACCTGAACATCATGGGGGTCCAGGTGGACCGGTTCCCGTCCGCTTCCTCCACCGTGCCAAAGCCCCAGCAGGTTGTTTATTTCCAGCCGGGCGCGCAAATTTCCCCACAGAACCACCCCGGCCGCCGCAAGGATGACCAACCGGCCGCCTCGCAAAGCTATGGCCAGGGGAATTTCCACCGGGTAACCTCCTCCGATAGCGAGGGCGGCAACCGGCAGCATGCTTCCAATGTGCGTCCGTTCCGGCCGACCTACAGCACCTCACAGGGATATTGGCCACAGGGCACCGCCGCTGCCAACCCCCAGGAGGACCCCGCCCTGGACGACCAGCGTATGCGCACCCTCACGGAAACCCTGGTGGAAACGCTGCGCCAGATGATGAACTGACATTTTTGATATTACTGTATTCTCGCCCCTGTTGAGCAAGCTCAACAGGGGCATATTTTTCTTTTCTGTACGCTCATTTTGTGCTTTTGGGGAACCAAATATAGTTTTCTATTGAATTTTTTAGCACTCTAGCATATAGAGTGCTATCATTTTTACAATTTGTTCATCACAATTGTCTTTTTTCTTCATATACACTGGTTATAATGAGAACAATCCGAAGCGGAACATCTATCTGAACGGCAAAAGAAAGGATGATTGTTATGTTTGGCTTAGTACCTTACAACAAGCGTGACGCCAATATTTTTCGCTATATGGATGATTTGGAGAAAAGCTTTTGGGGCGATGGCCTGGATGGCAACAAACAGTTCCGGTGCGACATCAGCGACAAAAAAGACCACTACCTGCTGGAAGCCGAGCTGCCGGGCTTTGATAAAAAGGACATTCACATAGCGCTGGACAACGACGTGCTGACCATTTCGGCCGAGCACACCAGCGAAACGGAAGAAAAGGACAAAAAGAGCGGGTACATCCGCCGGGAGCGCCGCTATGGCAGCTTCGCCCGCAGCTTTGACGTGGCGGATATCGACGCCGACGGGATAAAAGCCGACTACAAAAATGGGGTGCTGGAACTAAACCTGCCAAAGAAAAAAGAGCTGGAAGCCCCCGTGGCAAAGAAAATAGAGATTGGCGGATAAGGAACGCCCTGTCTTAAAATGTATCCTTGTATAAACCCATTAAAACAGCATTCTGGGTATGACGATATACCCTTTAGAATATAGATACCGCCCCACTGTTGTGAGGCGGTATCACTTTTTTGTAATGCTTTATTCTATCGCACATCTTACGCCAGCAGTGCCAGCAGTTTTTCCTTCGGAACCAGGCCCACGCTTTGGCCCACCTTTTCCCCGCCTTTAAAGGCAACCACCGTGGGAATGCTCATGACGCCAAACTGCGCCGCCAGTTGCTTCTCCTCATCTACATTCACTTTGCATATCTTATACTCCGGGTGGTCCGCACCCAGCTGTTCCACCACCGGGCCCAGCATCTTGCACGGGCCGCACCATGCCGCCCAAAAATCCACCAGCACCGGCTTGTCGCTTTGCAACACTTCCGCATCAAAATTCGCTGCCGTTACCGTTATTGTCATTGCCATACACTCCTTTCACGGAAGGCGCTGCAGATGCCCTTCCTTCTTTCCCATCATACCACTTTCATCTGCTTCCCGCAAGACGGCACACAGGCAATGTCCATAGAATAAACATCTTTACAGCGGCAATAATGCGAAGGCAATGCTGAAATAAATCACCAATGAGCAGGCATCCACCAGGGTGGAAATAACCGGCGCCGCCATCAGCGCGGGGTCCAGGTGACAAATTTTTGCAACAACCGGCAAAATCCCCCCCACGGTGTTCGCCAGAATTACGGTGGCCACCATGGCCAACGACACCGTAAGCCCGGTCAGCATATTACCTGGATAGCTGATGATAATGCGCACGAAATTTACCGCCGACAGCGGTATGGCCACCAGCAGGCTGGCCCCCAGTTCCTTCAGCGCAATGCGCCCGGCATCCCGCGGGACAATCTCCCCCAGCGCCATACCGCGAATGACCATGGTGCTGGACTGGCTGCCCGCGTTGCCGCCGGTATCCGTCAGCATGGGAATGAAGGTGACCAGCAGCGGTATGGCGGAAAACGCCGCCTCGTACCGGCCCAGAATGGCACCGGTAATCATGCCGCTGACCATGAGCACCAACAGCCACAAAAACCGATTGCGCGCCAGGGTAAGAACTCTGGTTTTTAGATACGGTTTTTCGCTGGGCGCCATCGCCGCCATTTTTTCAAAGTCCTCGGTGGCTTCTTCCTGGATGATATCCACCGCGTCATCCACCGTGACAATACCCACCAGGCGCCCCTCTGCATCCACCACCGGCAGCGAAATGAAACCGTATTTCGCCAGCATTTTTACCGCTTCCTCACGGTCGGCCGTGGTGGCAACCGCAATGATATCGGGCTCCATGATGTCTTCCACCAGGTCGGTATCATGCGCCAGCAGCAGGTCTTTCACCGTGACCACGCCCTGCAGATACCGGGTTTCGTCTATCACATAGCAGGTGTAAATGGTCTCTTTGTCTTCGCCGGTGCGGCGAATGCGCTTGATGGCATCCTCCACCGTCATATTGCGGCGCAGGTCGGTATACTCGGCGGTCATGATGCTGCCGGCGGAATCCTCCGGGTAGCGCAAAAACTCATTCAGCAGGTCACGGGTTTCCGGGCCGGCGTTCCGCAATACGCGCTTCACCAGCGCCGCCGGCATTTCCTCCAGCATATCCACCGCGTCGTCCACCGCCAAATCGTCCATCAGTACGGTAATCTCGCGGTCGGAAATGGCTTCTATAATACGCTGCTGGGTATCGGGGGACAGCTCCGCAAACACGTCCATCGCCTGGTCTTTCGCCAGCGTACGGAAGGTAACCACTGTCTGCTCGTCGGGCAAATCTTCCAAAAACTGTGCAATGTCTACTTCATTCATTTCGCTCAGCGCTTCGCGCAGCGCGCGGTAGTTCCGCTGGCCGGCGTACACGCCCAGTTTTGCCTCGTTCATGCGGTTTGGCATGGGGATATGCCCTCCTTTCGTCGTGGATTTTCCGTTATGGGCTGCGTGGTGTGGTTCTTGGTTCGAACTTATAAATTGCCCGGGCGGTCTTTTGCCCCGCCGTTACAACAGGGCGGTAGCAATAGTAAAGTACAGTACCAGCGCCAATGCGTCCACAATGGTGGTGATAAGCGGCGCCGCCATGACCGCTGGGTCCACGTGGCAGGCCTTGGCAATAATCGGCAGTATACCGCCGATTACCTTTGCAAAAATGATGGTACCCACCAGTGTGAGCGATACCACCAGCGTCACCAGGACATTGCCCGGCTGCATAATCAGCAGGCGCACACAGTTCACCGCAGCCAGCGCCACACCCACCAATATGCTGACCCGCGCTTCTTTCCAGAACACCGATAGGATATCCTTCGTGCGTATTTCCCCCAGTGCCATACCGCGAATAACCATTGTGCTGGACTGGCTGCCGGCGTTGCCACCGGTACCGGTAAGCATGGGAATGAAGCTGACCAAAAGCGGTATGGCGGAATAAATTGCCTGGTAATGACCCAGGATAAGGCCCGTGAACATGCCGCTGACCATGAGGATAAGCAGCCAAGGCAGACGGTTTTTGGCTAACGCAAAAATGCTGGTTTTCAGGTACGGCCGCTCGCTGGGAACCAGCGCCGCCATTTTTTCAAAGTCCTCGGTGTCTTCCTCCTGCAGCACGTCCACCGCGTCGTCTACCGTAACAATGCCCACCAGTCGGTTTTCCGCGTCCACCACCGGCAGCGAAATCAGGTCATATTTTGCCATCAGCATGGCGGCTTCTTGCTGGTCCGCGGTGGTACCTACCGAGATCACATCGGTTTCCATGATGCCCTCCACCGTATCGGTATCGCCGGCCAGCAGCAGGTCTTTCACCGTGACCACACCCTCCAGCTGGCGGGTGTCATCCACCACATAGCAGGTGTATATGGTCTCGCGGTTTTCGCCGATACGGCGGATGCGCTTGATGGCATCCTCCACCGTCAGGTTTTTGGTCAGGTCGGTAAACTCCGCGGTCATGATGCTGCCGGCGGAATATTCCGGGTAACGTAAAAACTGGTTGATCAGGTTCCGGGTTTCCGGCGGGGAGTTGCGCAGCACACGTTTCACCAGCGATGCCGGCATTTCCTCCAGCATGTCTACCGCGTCGTCCACCCACAATTCGTCCATAATATCGCCGATTTCCTTGTCGGTGATGGAGGCAATAATGTGCTGCTGGGTGTCCACGTCCAGTTCCGCGAACACCTCCAGCTCCATTTCTTTGGGCAGGGTGCGGAAAGCCATGGTAGCGCGCGAAATGGGCAGTGTCTCTATAAAATGTGCAATATCTACGCTGTTCATCTCAGAAAATGCCGCGCGCAGCGCGCGGTAGTCCTTCGCTTCCAGCAGTTCTGTAAGGGACTGGGTGGTCGTCTGCTCCATTCTTTCCGCCTCCTTTCCTGAATTGATTGATTTATGGTTGGACCGGGCGCCTGCTTGCGCGAAGGCGGCACAGCCAAACCCAGACAACAAAAAAGCCGCACCAAACGCACCCGGCAGCCATAGCTGCCGGCGCGCCCGCGCGGGCGATCATCCCACAGCGTTTTTCATTCCAGCAAAAATACCGCAGAAAAACGCACTTATATTATATTCATGCAGGGTCGCATGCCCAAAAGACGCACCAACGCCTTTTTAAGCAACCACGACCTATTCAAAGAAAACGGCTGTTATCCGGCCAGGGAAACACAGGCGGACACAGACAAACCTTGCATTCTGCACAAACACAAAGGAGGATCGCTTTCCACGCCAGTACTTCGGGCGCTTATATCCACCTGCTCTCCCTCCTTTTTCTTCAGATAGCGCCGCGGCAAAGGCCAGCCGGCAACTAATTAATAGTATACCCTGCCGGGTGGTTTTCTGCAAGGCATTTTTCCTTGCCCGCGCGCACAGGCTATTTTGCGCACCCGACCGGGTACGAGCTTCCTCGTCATGACCACCCGCTCAGCGGGTGGCTTGCTCAGCGCCTGGAAGGCGCTGGTACCGGCCGGCGCCTGAGGGCGCACCGAAAAGGTCATGTCTCTTGCATCTCTTGCCCTGCCGCCGTTGAAACGGCAAAACTGCTCTTT
>JAVBPZ010000004.1:0-107352 GCA_031549285.1 Oscillospiraceae bacterium
CCGACCGGAGCCGCGCCGCCCTGAGCGGCGCCGACCTGAGCGGTGCCGACCTGAGCGTTGCCGACCTGAGCGTTGCCGACCTGAGACGTGCCAACCTGAGCGGTGCCGACCTGAGCGGTGCCGACCTGAGCGTTGCCGACCTGAGCGGTGCCGACCTGAGCGGTGCCAACCTGAGCGATGCCGACCTGAGCGGTGCCGACCTGAGCGGTGCCGACCTGAGCGGTGCCGACCTGAGCGATGCCGACCTGAGCGGTGCCGACCTGAGCGATGCCGACCTGAGCGGTGCCAACCTGAGCGGTGCCGACCTGAGCGGTGCCGACCTGAGCGATGCCGACGGCCTGCTCTCTGCAATTAACTATTTGGAGGCACACTTTGAGCGCACTGATGATGGCTATATTGTATACAAAACCTTTGGCGCACATCGGCCATCGCCTGATAAATGGAAAATTGAGCCGGGGGCCATCATAGATGAAACCGTAAATCCCGACAGATGCACGGAATGTGGCAGTGGCGTGAATGTCGCCCCTTTGGAATGGGTGCGGCAGAACGCATACGGAAGAAGCAAACCTGTATGGAAATGCTTGATTGAATGGGCCTGGCTCCCCGGCGTAGTCGTCCCGCTAATGACAGACGGCAAACTTCGCTGTGAGCGTGTGCGGCTGCTGGAGGTAGTGAAATGAAATGTCCTGAATGCGGCGCAGAACTAGGCCACCGTGACAAAATCTACACCGGCCACAACACGGATACTGTTTTTGGTTGTTCTATTTGTCTTGACGTCCACTGCGCGCTGGAGTGGTTCGCCGACCATCCAGACGAAACGTTTCGGGATGTGATGGCGGGATGAAACCCAATATATGGAGGATAGCAAAATGAATTTGTATGAGATAGATGCAGCCATTCAGGAAATACTTGATCGGATGGTGGACCCAGAGACCGGAGAAGTAAGTGATGATGCGCTTTCCGTGCTGGAAGGTTTGGGCGTGCAACGGCAGGACAAGATAGAGAATATTGCCCTGTACATCAAAAATCTAGCGGCTGATGCCGCGGCTATCAAGGCAGAGGAAGATACCCTTTCCAAACGTCGAAAGACTGCTGAAAGCCAAGTGAGCCGTCTGAAAAGCTACCTTTCGGAACACATGATGGGCGAAAAGATGGAAACGCCTAGGGTTAAGATTGGCTGGCGATCATCCACATCGGTCTATATTGAGAACGAGGCAGAATTTGTTCGGCAGTTTAGTGGCACCGACTTTTTGTCCTGCAAAGACCCAACCATCAACAAAACAAATGTTGGCAACGCCTTGAAATCCGGCAAGGTCATCCCCGGTGCGGAGCTGGTTACCAGCATGAACATACAGGTGAAGTGAAATGAAAAAACCAAAACATCAAAAGAGCACACCGGGCGCGAGTGCCCCCTTTCCCCCGGCGGCAAGTTTCCAGCCGATAACGATACCGGGGAGTAAAGACGACCCATTCAGCCGGGAGTTTAGTCCGTTCTATAGCGCGGACAACAAGGAATGTGAGCTGCCATACAGTGAGCATATTGGCCACTATTGTTTTTAAAGAAAGGAGCGCTGGGCTATGGGAATTCCTGTTTTAGTACTGGGAGAATCCGGCAGTGGCAAAAGCACCAGCCTGCGAAATTTCGATATCGACGCATTGGGAATATTCAACGTGGCTGGCAAACCGCTGCCGTTTAAAAAGAAAATCCCTAAGGTTGACAACGCTAGGTACAACCATATTCTTAAAGGTCTTTCTGAGCATAAGTTGAAGCGATATGTAATTGATGATAGCCAATATCTGATGGCGTTTGCAATGTTTGACCGGGCAAAAGAGATCGGGTATGGGAAGTTTACCGATGTCGCCCTGGACTTTCGCAACCTCATTGATTTCATCATCACAAAAACCCCCGACGATGTGATTGTCTATTTTTTGCATCATATCGAACGGTCGGATGATGGGCGCATTAAGGCTAAGACCAGCGGCAGAATGTTAGACAACCAATTAACTGTGGAAGGGCTGTTTTCCATTGTTTTATTGTGCGTTGCAGATGGCAGCACCCACAAGTTTATAACGCAGTCCGACGGCTCCAACACCGCAAAAAGCCCGTTAGAAATGTTCGACTACGAGATTGACAACGACCTAAGAATGGTTGATGAAACCATACGAGAGTATTGGGAACTTAACAAATAAAGGGAGGAAAAACAAATGCAAAAACCGAAGGATTGGGAGAATGTCAAAGCCAGCGGGGATTTTATCCCACTGCCTGCAGGTGGGTACATCTGCAAAATTATGGAAGCCCGTGAAGTCACTTACCCCGGAAATGGCGAACCATTTAACAAGCTGGAGGTATCTATTGATATCACTGAAGGCGAGTTTAAGGGGCACTACGCTGACGATTATCGGACGCAACAGCAAGAGGACAAAAAATGGCGCGGCATCCTCCGTCTTTATTTACCGAAAGATGATGGCAGCGAAAAAGATGGCTGGACCCAAAGCACCCTTAAAGCCTTTATTGAGGCTGTAGAGGAAAGCAATCCCGGATTTCATTGGGAATGGGACGAAAGCAAACTGAAAGATAAAAAGCTGGGTGTGCTGTTCCGTGAAGAGGAGTGGTCATTCAATGATCGTACTGGCTGGAAAACGCAGCCGTTTAAAGGCATTTCGGTGGAACGAATAAAGGCTGGCAAATTCAAAGTGCCGGCAAAGCGGCCGCTTAAAAATACAACGTCGTCGCAGGATGCCTTTACCCAGGTCGAAGAGACCGACGACCTCCCGTTTTAGACTATGACACCACCAGAGATATTGACGGCGCTGCGGAGCATGGAAATTCTGGTGGATACCCGCGAACAGGACACCCCACGTTTAAGGCAACGGCTCAGGACGATGGGGTGTCCGTTCGAAAGGGTGAAGCTGGATTTTGGTGACTATAGTGTTCGCTGCAGGTTACCAGACGGCAAGATTTTAGATTTATCTGGCCATGTCTCTATTGAACGCAAAATGTCCCTCGATGAATTGTGTCAGTGCTACACAAAGTCCCGACCACGTTTTGTGCGGGAATTTGAAAGAGCGATGGCTGCCGGGGCAAAGCTCTATGTGGTAGTAGAGGGCGGCAGTTGGGAAAAAGCCTATAAAGGCATATACCAAAGTAAGCTGAGCCCGGCAGCTCTGGTAGCCAGCATGACCGCCTGGTTAGCCAGGTATAACTGCCAAATTCTTTTCTGTGATCCAGATACCAGCGGATTGCTAATCAAAGAATTGCTTTACCGGGAGTTAAAAGAACGAATAGAGCATTGGGATAGTGAGGTTGCCTGATGGAACAAGACAATGGATTTGTAAAAATATACAGGTCGATTACCAAATGGGAATGGTATCAGGATGGACCTACATTTAAAGTGTTCTTTCATCTATTGCTGGTTGCTAATCACAAGCAAAGAAATCATCGAGGAACACCCATAAAAAGGGGCCAACACGTAACCAGCTACAAAAAACTTGCGAATGAATGTGGTTTATCGATACAACAAGTTAGAACTGCACTTAAGAACCTGAGGCTAACAGGAGAGATAACACACGAGTCAACACGAAAAGGCAGCGTTATAACGATTGTTAACTACTCTACCTATCAAACGAACAACACGCCGCCCAACAGGAAAACAACAAAGAATCAACAAACGTCCAACAAAGCATCAACAACTAACAAGAATGAAAAGAATGTTAAGAATGAAAAGAATAAGACCGTCGGCGTTGCCGACATTTCGCCTTCGGCGTTTTTAGACAAAGACCCTGACGAGTTGACCCCAGAAGAGAGGGCGGCCAAGATTGCATATCTGAGGAGGTAGGTTCATGGGGTACGAACTTAGCACAGTGGACATTTATGGACTAGCCTCAAAGCTGAACTCCGAAACGCGGGTGAAGGGAAAGGAGTTGTTCTTTTCTCGATGTCCCTACTGTAACGGTGGTGATGCCCCTGATAAGGACACTTTCAGTATCAATCTGGAGACGGGGCAATTTAAATGCTTTCGCGTTAGCTGCGGAAAACAAGGACACTTTGTCCAGATGGCACGGGATTTTGAATATCCACTGGAGTACACAAGGGATCGCCGGCTGAAAGATTACCGCAAGTTGCCACAAAAGCAAATTGCCGCCAGTGAGCCAGCGATTGCCTACATGGAATCTCGTGGAATCAGCCGGGCGACCTGCGAGGGGTATAAACTCACATCACGCAACGACAATGCTAAGGTGCTGGTGTTTCCATTTTTGGACGAGGGCGGCCGGCTGCAGTTTGTGAAGTACCGCAATACAGTATTTCGAAAAGGCAAAGACAAAAACAAGGAGTGGTGCGAGGCCGGCACCATGCCCATACTGTTCGGGATGTGGCAATGTGAGGATTCTGGAACGCTGGTAATCACAGAGGGGCAGATTGATAGTCTGTCATTGTCTGATGCCGGAATAAAAAACGCGGTGAGTGTTCCGACTGGCGCGCTGGGATTTACGTGGCTGGAAAATTGCTGGGAATGGGTGACGCGCTTTTCTGAGGTTGTGGTGTTCGGGGACTACGAAAATGGGAAGATCACCCTTGTGGACGAACTGAGCAAACGGTTGCCAATGCCGGTACGAGTTGTATGTGAAGCGGATTACCTAGGGGAAAAAGACGCCAATGCCATTCTGCAAAAGTATGGAAAGCAAGCGTTAGTGGATGCTGTGGAGCGGGCGCGGATTCAGCCAATAAACCACATCAAGGAATTGGCTGATGTTGAGACAGTGGACCTTAACACGCTGGAGCATATTGAAACCGGCATTCCTGAAATTGACCGTATTATTGGCGGGCTATATTTTGGGCAGGTGACATTGCTTACCGGTAAACGCGGCGAGGGTAAAAGTACCTTCATGGGCCAGCTGATTGTGGAGGCGATAGATCAGGGATACAAAACGCTAGCCTACAGCGGTGAACTCACAGACTACCAATTCAAGCGATGGATTGATTTTCAAGCTGCTGGCCCTGATATGGTGATTACCAACAAAAACGCCTTTGGTGATGAAATCTACTCTCTGCACTATGACACTGTTGTCAAGCTGAATAAGTGGTACCGCGGCATGGCTTATGTTTATGACAACGGCACCGTAGATGATGGCGACGAACTGGAAAGCCTATTGGTCACGGTAGAAAAAGCGGTGTGCCGATATGGAATACAGCTGGTGTGCCTGGACAACCTCATGACGGCAATGGACCTTGACACCAAAGACGACCTATATCAGGCTCAGTCGCGCTTTGTGTATAAGCTGAAGCAGTTGGCTGTACGACATCGAATTGCGGTTTTGTTGGTAGCCCATCCCCGCAAAACACAAAACGCCGCCACGATTGACGATGTCGCTGGCAGCGGTGACATTGGAAACCGTGTGGATGTAAGCATGTGCTATTCGCGGCCGCCGTCCGGGGATGAATCATGCGATGGAATGGTGTCTATCCTGAAAGACAGAAACAATGGCCGCGTTACTCGCAGCGGCGACGAGGTACGCCTCATTTACAGCACCGCTACAAAGCGGATTACCTCTATGGGCCAACGTGGACCTCGAATTTATGGCTGGGCAAAAGATGAGTTTGTAACTATGCCGGAAACGGAGGACTTGCCATTTTGAATACTGATGGAAACGCTGCGCTGGTAAAGTACTCCACCCCAACAGAATACAAGGGTATCACATTCCGTTCACGGCTGGAAGCAGATTTTGCCAGGTGGTTTGATAAGCTGGGTGTCGTTTGGAACTACGAACCCGAAGGATACCGGCTGGAAAACGGATTGTCGTACCTGCCAGACTTCTTCCTTCCTGCCCAGCGCGCCTATTTTGAAGCTAAGGGCGTTATGCTCCGGGAGGATGAGCAAAAGATTCTGGAGCTTGCCGCTGAATCTAAAACGGACATCATTATTGGAATGCAGATTTACCATGGCGAACCAATATTGGCGATGGTGGATGCACTGAACGATGACTACTGGATGATTCGTGGCGGTATTATTGTTGCCCGTTGCCTAAGATGCAATAAGGTTTATTTCATGACAAATTGCGGAGACTGGAGATGCCGTGTATGTGGCGCCTACGAAGGTAATGGACATTTTGAAGAAATTGTGTACAGCGATAAATGGGGATATTGAAATCACGGAGGTATCGGCATGAACAAATCAAAAAAAGACCTCATCCCGCAGGAGAGCCTAAACAAATACATTATTGCCGAATACCGCAAAGGTCGGACCATCAAGGCTATTGCTGCCGCCGTGAAGCACCAGACCATTGATAAATCGGGGGGGCACTGCCGGCGGGGTATATTGAGCGGGTTATATACGATGAAGTGATGGAGAATGGGATTTAACAAACCTCATCATCCACCGTCTCTTCCACAAACCAAACGTCACCCTCGCGCCACAAGATACGGGTGCGCTCCATCCCGTCCGGTTCCAGCACTAGGCACTTATACCGCATACCGGCCCCACCAACCTTCCTGTTGGCTGCCTTTTGGGCATCCAGCACCTTGCGCACCGCAAAGCTCTTCCCGTTGTACAGGAAAAAGCCTTTGGGTTCCACATGGCCGCGCACGGTGAAGTGTGCGATCAAATCAATTTCTAACCGTCTTATTGCCATAGTCCCTACCTCTCATAGCCAGCCAATAGGTGTAAACTTCCGCTGCAGTTCTTTAGTGTTTCGCTCCTCATCATTTCCTCCGAACATGGTGATTGCACGCTTGATGCTGTGCGGCCAGCGGCCATTAAGGCTATCCAGAGTTTCTTCTAATTGTTCCCGCTTCTCATGCCTCTCGGCGCTTTGCCAAAAGCTGCATTGATAAGACCCTTTGGCAAATACCAGGTTGGAACCAGAAATACCAATTTTGCGGATGGGCTTTTGCCACCTGTAAGTATGCTGGAAAAGATCAAACGCTTCACTCGCAAGATCGCAATTCAAGTTGGTGGGAATAGATATGGATTTCTGCCGTGAAATATAGCCCATATCATTGTCGCAAATCCAGATGGAAATTGTCCTGGCGGCAAAGCCCAAAGCACGCATACGAGGGCCGACGCTTTCTGCCAGCAGGTGCATCCGACGCTTTACCTCTTCTGGAGCCGTCACGTCGTGAGCAATAACAGAAGAATTGCCCACGCTCTTTATAGGCGGTTCTGTCTCACCCACAGGAGATGATTCAAGGCCATTTGCGTACACCCACAGGTAAGAACCTACCACACCAAACCAATCCCGCAGAAAGCGTTCTTCTGTGTTTGCCAGCTGGCCAATAGTGTAAACGCCTTTGTTGTATAGTTTGTTCCTTGTGGCCGGGCCGACGTATAACAAATCTTCAACGGGCAGCGGCCACACGTGATCTTTGAAATTATCCTGCGTGAACACCGTCACTGCATCCGGCTTTTTGTAATCGCTGCCTAGTTTGGCAAAAATCTTATTCCAGGAAACCCCCACGGATACTGTGATACCCATTTCTTTTTTGACCCGCCGGCGGATGAGGTGTGCAATTTCTTCACCAGAGCCGAACAGGCCCACCGACCCGGTTACATCCAACCAGCTTTCATCACTGCCAAAGGCTTCCTGCTGGTCTGTATAGTCGGCAAAGATACCCTGCTTAATCTCCTTTGAAAACCGGTCGTACAATTCATAGTCCGGGGGGATGACCACAAGGTCAGGACAAAGTTGCCTTGCCTGCCACAGGGCTGCACCGGTTGGAATTTTGTACTTCTTTGCGGCTTGATTCTTTGCCAGCACAATCCCGTGCCGCGTGGATTCGTCCCCGCCGACAACCACAGGCAGATTCTTTAAGTGGGGCTTGTACAGCAATGACGCCGACGCAAAAAAGCTGTTGCAATCGACGTGCAGGATAGACCGTTCCATAGTATCATCTCGCTTAAGAATAACAACTGTTGGTTGTATTGCGGTCACATTAATACAACTGTTGGTAGTTAAATGGTAACGGTTTTCACATATTTTTGCAAGACACTATATATTGTGTTACCAATGCTGCGAAACACTAGCAATGGAGGCAAAAGAAAAAGCCCACCATACGGCGGGCAGAAAGTGTGGCTTATGCGGCTTCGATTTTCACCAAGGGAACCTTACTGCGGTCAAAAAGTGTTTTGTAATTCCCAAACAACCACTCTGTGTATTCGCCAGGCTGAAGAACCAACGGCATACGGTCGTGGACATCCGCGATAGATGGGTTGGCCGTGGTGGTCACGATGGAAAAACGGTCCACCATGGAACCGTCCGCGTCCCTAAATGGCTTGTAAACGCCGGCCATCAAAAGCACTTCGGAATCTGGAAGTAGAAACCGGTATTTCTGTTTATCGTGTTCCCCGACGTGCTGCCACTCATAGAACCCGTATGACGGTACAATGCAGCGGCGGTGTTCTAAAGAATCCTTCCACATGGGTTTGAAGTCGGCGCTTTCTGCACGGGTATTGAACACAACGCCGGAACCCTGGTACATCGGGTAACCCCATTTCATCGCTTCGGCTTCCAGCTTGTTTTTGTCGGGCCGGATGATGGGCACAGTGTTTGTGGGGTATGCGTCCATCGTTGACACCGGGTGCTGGTCTGCTTGAAGGTTCTTTTCAACAGCCAATATGATTTCGTTTATGGCGTCCTGCGGGATTATGACAAACCGGCCACACATAGTATCAACTCCTTTGGGAGATTATACCACAAAGAAAATGGAGGAAAGCACCATGATGCTACACAGCGAATTTATTAAACCGACAAAACCTGAACCCTGCGGCCTTGTAAAAGCATTCCGCGCTGTTGGGTGTGAGTGGATGGAAGAAGGGGTTGAGTTTGAATTCGGGAACAACCGCTATGTAATAAATGGCGAGTATATTGGGAGCACTACGGGGGTACCACCGATTACAACGTGCCAAAAGGTCATTAGGATGCTTAACCATCCGGAAGAACTCCGCCCCATTCCCGCCTACTCGCCGGAAACAGTAGAGGATGCAAAGGCGGCGTTGCGGTTGGGGTTTGATGATGTCGCCCGCGACAAGGCGCTGGGCACACTTAGTCTACTGGATGAAGATGATTGTCGGGTTATTGATGGTGATATGTTCCCGGAAATCCAGCCAGGCCAGCGTGTGCCGCTGAAAGAGATTGTGGGGTGTGGGTGATGTCATGCCCAAAGGCCTGCAAATACGCCCAGCAGTGTTTCTACTGCGCGGCGCAAAAACACTGCATTGTCAGACTGTGGAGAAAAAACACCACACAATGCTTTGTGTGCAAGATTAAGAATCGCCGGTGTACGGCAACTACGCGGGAGGGCTGTTGACATGGGGGAAAGGTGGAAATCGATAGTATTTTTTTTGATAATTTTTGCCATATCGGTCGTATTTTACTATTTCTTGTGGAAATAGCCGGTTATCGCCAAGAAGAAAAATCCGAAGGAAAAGATAATCAAGGAGACGGAATTAATTTTTTGTGTAATTGGGTCGGGGCTGTTTCGAATAGATGGTTGGAAAAGAAGCAAAAAAACGGCAGCCACACTAATTATCCAAAGCATAAAAACGATTGTCTGCACAAACAATAGGATGCCATCATTACGCTCCCTTGTAGGGATGTATTCATGCCTAATCTTACTTTTATCAAAAGGGTATTGTAGCCTTTTCTTTGTCCATTCAAAATTGGTTTCCACAATTAGCTTAAAGCACTGGGGTCCATCCGCACCGCCTTCGCTATTCTGCAGTGAATTGTATGAAGAAAGCACTTTGGTGGGTACCAGAGAATAATTTCCATCAATTATCTTTGTTATCTCCTGCTTATAGCCATCAAAACTAAAATCATTCGCACGAACAATCAAGGCGAGAGGCTCAAGGACGTTTTTAAGCTGCATTTCTTTAATATTCCGAGGGTAATAATCAGTTCCCTTTTTTCCCAGCATATAGCTAGCAAAACAAATTGACAAACTAAACAGACCGGAAATAATTGCGGAAACAACATTTGTGTCCATATTCACACCTCCACCACCATATTACCACAAAAGGAGAAAGAAAATGCACGAACAAAAGATTGATTTAGAAGCGATAAGGGCACGTGAACAGGCTGCTACGCCGGGGCCGTGGGAGGCAGACGAAAGCGCACCGTGGGTGTGGAGCAAAGCATCCGATAACTGGATGCGTATTGCCGATATGCGTGGTTGGGGGCAGCTTACCGGAAAAGGCGGCGGGCTAGGATTGAGTGATGAGGTTGCGGAAGCAATCCAGAATGCCAATGCTGAATTTATTGCACACGCCCGTGAAGACATTCCCGCTCTTCTATCCCACATCGAGGAACAGGACAAGCGGATTGCGGCCCTTGAACTGCAACAGCCCATTGAAGTAGGCGGCGATGTTCTTGCGCGGCTGGATAGGTTTGAGTGTCCTACGTGTTCACACAGGGGCATATGCAAAATGACGGAAGATTATTACAAAGTTTATGACACATCCAGAGGAACGGAAGTACTTAAGAATTTTAGCGTTTCAATTCAGTGCAAACACTACGCGAAAGCCCACGGCGGCCCCGTGACCGGTGGGGAGGGATAGAAATGAAGTGCAATGTCTGCGGCAAAGAAATGCGCATAGAGAGCATAAGGGTAGAGAGCACGGTGGAAAAGTACACTCTCAAAAAGTCGCGGCAAGTAACTGTTCACATGTGCAAAAACGCCGCCTGCGCGAAGTGCGGGCAAAAACAAGAACAAAAAACACTGGTATGGGAGGGAGGCGAGTGATGAATGCAAAAAACTATTGGCGTGTCGAAATGGTTCATGCATCAAGGGGGTATAACGACAGCAACGATTATGCGATACTCAACGGCCAAGATGAAACCCAAGTGCGGAGTAGTGACCGCCGAGTGCTGGATATAATCTGTCACAAACACAATCTTTGCTTTTTGGATGAAGACAAATAACACCCCGCTGGGGTAGAGAATCGGCGCGCGGGAATTTGTCTTTTTATTTGGCAGAACACATAAATACCACGAATATTCGATTATTTTTAGCGCGCGGAAATAACACCCCACGGTGGGAGAGGTGACGAGAGATGATGTCGATACAAGATACCACATGGGAAATTGCTTTTGCTGTTACGCGCCATCGCAAAGCAGAGGGATTGAGTCAGAGGGAGCTTGCTAAGTTGGCGGGGTTAACTGTATCAACCATTAGCCGGGTTGAATCTGGCGCTGTGCTACCCAACATCTATACATTGAGCAAAATATTTAAAGCCCTGCGAATTGGATTTACTCTGGAACAAAACGGGCTGCACGAATGGCCACGATTTTACACACTGGGGTAGCCCCGCCGCCCAGATAGAGAGGAGACGCCATGAACGACCAGACTATCAAAGCAGATGCCGGCAAGTTGCGTCTTACCCTGGTACCGCCGCAGATCATCCGTGATGTTGCGGAGGTAAGGGAATATGGCGTACAGAAATACGGCGAAACAGAAAGCTGGCGCCGGGTGGAAGTAGAAAGGTACCGAGACGCCGCTTATCGTCATTTCCTCGCCTACATAGGCGACCCTGCCAGCGTAGACGAAGAATCCGGCATCCTGCACAGAAAGCATCTGGAGTGCAACCTCGCATTCCTGGCTGAATTGGAGAAATAAAAAAGAAAGGTTGGAGAAAAGATGAAATACGAAAAGCTGATTGAACTTGCCGCACCCCTGTCTGCATGGTTAAGGGAAAATTGTAACCCACACTGCGCAGCTATTGTTACAGACGACGGCGTAAAACTGGTCTCGGACGAGATGTTTGTACCGTTAACGGATACGCCGGTAGTTATGGACCTTGTCGAAACGAGCGAGGGCTGAACCCAGGGATGGAGAAGATATGAATTCTTGGTGTTGCTGTGCGCTCACATTGTCGTAGGCATAGACAGCCCCATCGTGAAATTGTATGTACATCACACCATCTTCCCACCCTACGGCACGCATACGGCTTGAACTAACGGGAGATAGATTCACAGGCATCCTCCTGTTCGCACAGGTGGGTTACGTGTGAATTTTAACACTGCGATACGGAAAACATTGTCGAAAATAAAAAAGCCGCCCCTGCCAGGGCGACCTTGCCGAACCACTAACTGTATTGTACATTATTTGGCCTGATTAGGCAAGGGGGATAAGAATGCCGCAATATTATCAGTCGAAGCGCCTTGTTGATTGCCAGTTACCACGCGATGTGTTCAAAAGAGTGTCGGCCATGATTGAGGGCTACCCACGCATGAAGCATGAAATGGCTTTTTTGCGGGGCAATATCATTCACAGCACGCCAAAGCATGACGGGCATCCCAAGGGGTCAGGGGTTGGCGACCCCACCGCAAACAAGGCCCTGCGACTTGCCAAACTGGCCGATGAGTTGGATTGCATTGAAACTGCCGTAAACGATGTGAACCGGCTGTACACGCAGAAGATGAAGCGAAAGGATTTATCATCGTTCGATGCCATATCGGCATTTTTGGATTATAGGTATTTCTGCTTCGCCATGTACAAGCCTGACGATGAACGAGAACCGGCCCGCCGCACATGGAGTTATTTCAAAACGCTGCTGGCTTATAAGATGGCTGAAAATTTGGGGCTGGTATAGGAGGCAACACCATGAAAATTACCGATGAAGAATTGGCGGAACTGGGAATTAAACGCACCGCCGCGCCCGGTAGAGGACGGAAAAGCACAACTGCATACATCATCAAATGTACTAGATGTGGCCGCGAAGTGGTGAGATTGCAGCTTATTATGTCAAAACCTGTTTACTGCAATATTTGCAAGCGTGGTGTAAAAGAAAAAATGAATGTAGCCAAGCGAATCGAGCAACAAGATGCGAGAATGCTTGAAAGCATGTGCGACATTGACCATGTCTGCGAGGACAGATTCTACAATGCTTCCCAAATTGTTCGCAGGGTGGGAAATTGTGAACAAGCGATAATAGACGCCTATTCTTACGCAGCAAAGTTTGACAGTGTGCCGGAAGCCGTTACGGCCATCATCTTGTTATCGTGTGATATCCACATAGTGCCCCAAGCAAAAATCTTCAACGATAATCGAAGATCAGTAGATTTTATGTTGCCAGACCATAAGGCAATCATTGAGGTAGACGGGGCATTGTACCATACGAACAAAGAGGAACAGTATTGGCGCGACGAAGAGATTAAAGGCATTCTGGGCGATGATTGGATTGTGCTGCATCTTCCCGCTGATGATATAGCCAAGAAACCAAAAGTGTTTAAGGCGCTGATAAAAGAAAAGTTTTGCAAATTGCACAAATAGAAATGTACACAGTTTATAATGGCATTGGTAAAGTAGCCTCTGCCACAAGCGGGGGTATTTTTTATGCTTACACATTTGTCCTTGTTCTCCGGCATAGGCGGGCTAGACCTTGCCGCTGAATGGGCCAGCTTCCAAACAGTAGGACAATGTGAGTGGGCAGACTTTCCCCACAAGGTACTTGAAAAGCATTGGCCGGACGTGCCGAAGTGGCGTGACATACGGACATTGACAGGGGATGGTTTTTATGAACGAACAGGTATGCGAACAGTTGACATTATCAGTGGGGGATTCCCTTGCCAGCCATTTTCAAAGGCCGGGAAGCTCAGAGGCGAACAAGATAACCGCTTCCTCTGGCCAGAAATGCTTAGAATTGTCAAAGAACTCAGGCCGCCTTGGGTTGTTGGAGAAAATGTTGCTAACATCACAAATGTGGCGCTCGACACGACGATTTTTGACTTGGAGACCGAAGGTTACGAAGCAAGGGCGTTTGTATTTCCAGCTTGTGCCGTGGGCGCGTACCACAAGCAGGAAAGGGTGGCAATTGTTGCCCACCATAGCAGCATCAGATCGATATACCAGCAATATGAAAACCACACAGGCAAGGCCAGGAAGCTTACACAGTCTAAGGCTGCCACAGGCATTCCGTTGGGGAATGTGGGATATGGTGGCGGATTCGACATTGCCGAAGAACGATTTCCGACATATCAATCCAGACTATGCCGAGATGTACATGGGATTCCCGGCGGGATGGACAGAATTGAGTGCATCGGAAACGCCGTAGTGCCACAACAGTTTTACCCGATATTTCAGGCCATCGCAGATATTGAATCCCCACCCGCCTACGGGCGGTAGAGATAGGAGAGCAACCATGGAAATCAACACGAAATGCGGAAACACCTATTGTAGCGCCAATGCTGGCGGTAAATGTACGAGCGGCGAACAGGCCAAGAAGTGCCTGCCGCAGAAATAACCAGCTGGACGCCCGGAGTAGCTACCGGGTGTTTGCCCCGGTTCAATTAGCCTGACGCAAGGGTGCCGCCAGATTGGGCGAAGCCGCCGGGGAATATAATTAACCTTGTCTGCTACGGCAGGCTTTTGATGATAGAGATTGAGAGAAGGTGAGGTGGTGGCAAAGCTCGACCCAAAGCAAAAGCAAAAGGTGATTGCTGATCGCGTGGATGGCATGAGCTTCCGCGCCTTGGCTGCAAAATATAAGGTCAGCACCACCACAATTCAAAACGTATGCAACGCTGACCCCGAACTCGCACAAAAGTTCACAGAGAAAAAAGAGGCCAATACCAACGATGTTTTGTCTTACATGGACAGCAAGGTTGACGCCTTTAAACTGCTTAGTAACTACGTTTTTGATGAGCGATTGAACCCAACGACAAACCGTGATGAATTGGCAGGATTGCCACTGGAAAAGCTGATGTCCGTGTTTGGCATTGCTACCGACAAAATGCTGAAATCCAAAGAGATCCACTCGAAATGTGAACACGAGGACAAGCCCGACCCGGTGACTATCATTATCAAGCGGGGCCGCAAAGATGCCTGAAATATATGTTGAAGATTTAATCATTGAAAAGTTTGACCCGGTACTTGAGGATATACTTGACCACGGTCACACGCACTATACATTTCCCGGCGGGCGTGGTGGCACAAAGTCAAGTTTTATTGGCCGCATTATCCCGCTGCTGATTACCCAAAACCCCGACGCCCACGCTGTGATATTTCGCCGGTACGCAAATACAATGCGCGACAGCGTTTATGCTGAAATTATTACAGGTATAGCTTCCCTGGAATTGGGGGCGTTGTTTAAGTGCACTGTATCCCCTATGGAAATTACGTATAAGCCAACAAGCCAAAAGATAATGTTTCGTGGATATGATGAGCCTGAAAAGATAAAATCAATCAAAGTTCAATTTGGCTATATTGCTATTACGTGGTGGGAAGAGTTAGATCAATATCCTGGACGGGAAGCCGTTGACACCGGCCTGCGCTCTACAATGCGCGGCGGCGATTTATTTTGGAACTTTGAAAGTTTTAACCCGCCAATTACAGCTGCCAACTGGGCGAACAAAGATGTTTTAATAGAGCGCCCCGACAGGTTGGTTGTGCGAACCACATATCTTGACGTACCGCCCGAATGGCTTGGAACGCAATTTATTGTAGAGGCGGAACACCTTAGACAGATTAACCCAAAAAGCTACCAGCACGTATATATGGGTGAAGCCGTTGGCACTGGCGGAATGGTATTCGATAATGTCATCACCCGCGAGATAACCGACGAAGAGATAAAAGAATTTGACCGCATCTATCACGGCGTGGACTTCGGCTACTTCCCTGACCCATGGGCATATATCAAATGCTCATATCAGCCAGGGCAGGGCCGTTTGTTTATATTCGGCGAACGCAAGGCCGTAAGAGCGAAGAACCGGCAGACGGGCGATATCTTGTTTGAGGAAGTACCGCGCGGTGAGGAAATCATTTGCGACAGCGCGGAGCCAAAGTCGATAGCTGACTACATTGAATACGGCTTGAACGCTGTTCGCACCGAGAAGAAACCCGGTAGCGTGGACTATTCCATGAAGTGGCTGCAAAGCCTGAAGGAAATTATCATCGACCCCGAACGATGCCCCGCATCCACGGAGGAGTTTTTGACATATGAGTACGAACGAGACAAGGACGGGGAGATTGTGACGGGATACCCCGACAAGAACAATCATTTTATCGACGGAACCCGGTATGCACTCAATCGTATTTGGACACGACGGGGCCAATAATAACAGTAGGCGGTGAAACATGCTCGGAAACTTAATAGCCAAGGTAGTGGAGTTGTTTCGCAACCTGTTTGGCGTAAAGCCACAGACCACGAAGCTGGATATTGCGGAGAATACCAAGTTTGTCGCTGCCTACGAGGATATCAGCGACTACAACCTGACCGTGACCGTGGCAAACAAGCTGGCCGACCTTGTGGCATCCGATTGTTCCGTACAGGTGACCGGCGGCACGAAAGAGACGCAGAATGACGCTGGTCGGACGATTGAGGAAACTGTAAGTAACCCGCGCTCTAAATACATCGACGCGGCCATGCAGAAGTTGGCTGACCGACTCAAGTTGATTTGCGTGCGCGTGTTCGGGATGGGTGGGGTAGTCATCAAGCCCTGGATATACAAAGACCAGATTTACCCTGACGTTATCTCGCAGGGCCTTTTTATCGACGTGGAGCGCCAAGGAGAGATTATGACCGGGGCCGGGTTCATTGCAGAGCAAAAGACGCTGGATGATGTGAATTATCTACGGCTGGAATATCATCACTTGGGGGACGACGGCACCTACACCATTGAGCAGAAAGCAACCAAAGACGGCAGTAAGATAGATATTGACAAGGTGCCCGGATGGGAAATGTATGCAACCACATTCCCCATGACCATCACTGGCGTGGAAAAGATGCTGTTTGCATTTGTGAAATGCCCCACAGACAGCCGCAAGGGTTCTGATAATACTTATGGCGTACCAGTGACCTACGGCAGCGAGAAGCTTGTGCATGAGATTGTTGAACTGATGAACATGATGCACAAAGAGTATTTGAACAAAGAGGCGTTTATCGGGGCGGATTACACGCTGTTTTACAACGAGGATGGAAAACAGTCTTTGCCGGACAGCGGGCTTTATAAGCTCATGCGGGCCAGCGGGGCCATTGACGAAAAGCCCCTGTGGGAAGTGTTCAGCCCTGATATCCGCACTCAATCCTACATCGACGCCATCAACTACAAGATGGGCCTGCTGGAAAAGGCCATCGGCGTGAACGCCGGGGTATTGACCGACCTTGAGACGGCCACGGCCACGGCAACGGCCATCAAGCGCAGCACTTATGACACCTTTTCCCTCGTAGACTCTATACGCAAGAACATCGAAATCGCATTTGACCAGTACGCCTATGCTTGTGATGTGTATGCAAATGCTTTCGGACTGGCTCCGGCTGGTGAGTGGGAAACCCTGTACGACTGGGATTACTCCTTCTTGGAGGACACAGCCCAAACCTTCGGGCAAAAGATGCAGCTTGTATCACAAGGGCTGCTGCCGCCTGAATACATAATTGCCTACGAAGAGGACGTTTCGCTTGAAAAGGCCCGCCAGATGATGCCTGTGGCAGCCGAAATGGCAGATGAGGGGGATGAGGTATGAGCCAAATTCTATTGATTGTTTTGGGCGCAGTCGCGTGGCAGTTTATTACATTCCTGGTGTGCATCCTAACCGGCCAGAAAGAAGAAGCGACCATAGCCGTGGGGATGGGGGTTATTGGAGCTGTTACGTGGCTAATTTTGAATGCTGTCAAAAATATGCGCAATGCTGTTCTCCGCCTTACGACAAGCGCGTTTGTCATTAAAAAAAGCGACGGTTCAATTATTGGCGACCATGTGAGAGTGAGAAAGCATGATATAAAAAAATACTACTGTGAGGGAGAAAACCAATATTATTTATTGCCAAGCAAATGGCGCCCGTCAAGCTGTATGAGCATTCGCAGAATTCGTAAAAATGGATGGCTTGACCAAGCGTGGGTTGATAATAATCTCCTAAAGCGGCGCGACCAATGCTAACCGCCGACGAAATCCAAGCACTGCGCGACCTCTCCGTGCAGATTGCCGCCCCCATCAACAAATTCATCATCGAGGACATCAGCGAACGCATAGCCGCCACGGCCCGCTTCGGCCAAGCCGCATTCGATGGCGTGGGGCAGATGAAATTCACCGCCACCGCCGACTACATGGCTTACCGCGCCCAAACCCTCGGCATGGACTGGAAAACCATCCGCAAAGAGGTTGCAAAGCGCGTGGGGATATCAGAGCGTGAGGTGGATAGGCTGTATGAGACTGCCGCCCAGCGCACCTATATGGATGACCTACGCCGCATTCCCGGCGATTGGCCGGACTTCACCCAAAATCCCGTGGTGCAAAACATCACGCGAGCTTACAAGGACAAGGCAACGGCTGACCTTATAAATGTGACCCGGAGCATGGGCCTAGTGGACACGATGGGCCGAGAGCTTCCATTGAAAGAATTTTACAGCCAAACAATGGATAACGTCTTTTACAACGTCTCGTTCGGCACCATGGACGCGCACACGGCTGTGAGAACTGCCTGCAAGGCTTTGGCGGAGAAGGGCATAACCTCTATCGGCTACCAGAGCGGCCAGAAAACCAGCCTTGAGGCGGCCGTGAGGCGCAATGTGATGGGTGGGCTGGGGCTGATGGTGGAGCAGATAAGCGACTACAACCATGAGCAATTGGGGGCGAACGGCTGGGAAATGTCTGCGCACGCCATGAGCGCCCCTGACCATGAACCCTATCAGGGAAAGCAATATACTGATGCCGAGTGGATAAGGTTAAACGGCAAACCGCCCTTACCGGGACACCCCGCGAACGAGCCAGAAGTTCTGGGCATATTAAAGCGCCGCGTCGGCACCCTGAATTGTGGGCATAATGCCTTCCCCGTCGTTATCGGCGTGAACCTTCCGCAATATACCGATGAGCAGCTTGCCGCGATGAAAGAAGCTAATAAAAATGGCACAACCATCGACGGCAAACACTACTCACTATACGAGGCCACACAGAAACAAAGGGGAATGGAGCGCAGCATACGGTACTGGAAGCGTGAAAACACTGCAGCACAGGCTTCTAGTGATAAGGAGTATGCATTAACCACACAAGCTCGCCTAATGAATAACCGGCGTCGTTATCATGAGTTCAGCAATGAGGCTGGGTTGGACACACAGGCCGAGAGATTATATAAGGTGGGCTTTAAATGGGATAAGGCCTCAGGGATAAGCACTTTCACCGCCTTAAAGGGCGTGAAAACTCCCAATGGCATTACCATTGACAATATATCAGGGCACTTTGTGGAACGCGCGTTAAAACGGGGCATAACAAGTGGCTCAGATATTCGGGATGCATTGAAAAACCCATTGAAAATTGGTACAATAAGGGCAGATGAAAACGGCAATAGCCAGCGGTTTATCGGGGAATTTGCTACCGTGAATGTAAACCCCGACATTGGAAAACTGATAACTGCGTGGCAGACAAGTTCAAAGCTAGTAAAGAAGCTAAAGGGAGGCGGGAATAAATGATTAACTGGGATAAATACCAGGAAAAGGCATTATCAGAAGCACACCTACCCATTGATTTCCGCGCGAGCCTTTCTGATGATGAACTTGAACAACTATACGAGGCCATGCAGGATTTAGTGGAAGAAAACGGATTTATTGATTTCTGGGAAGACATTTTAACTAAGGTATCGGACGAAATGACCGATAGAGGACTATTTAAACGCTGATTGCCAAACTAAATAACCAAGCATCTTATCTTTGGATAGGGTGCTTTTTTATTACCCTTAATTATGACCGACGGGTCATTAAACACGGCGCTGACGAGCAGAAACGGCAGAAAGGACTAAATCATGGAAGAAAATGTACAAACCACTCAAAACGGTGTGACGGAGCCTACCGCAGAAGCTCCGGCCAATACGCAGCCACCGGCGGCACCCGCAGAAGCGGCACAGGTGGACATTGCCAAACTGGAACAGATTGTGCAAGAGCGTCTGGAAAAGAGCGGCGAGAAGATATTCAGGGAAATGCTGGAAAAGAAGAACCTGGATACAGACACGGTAAACCAAATGACCGCCGAGTGGAGATCTAAACAGCAGACACCAGAACAGGCCATGCAGGAATTGCAGGGCAAGCTATCCGCATCGGAAACCAAATACACTGCGCTGGAGCAAAAGTTTCTCGCTGTTGGCAAAGGTATTCCGGCGGACAAGGCAGATGATTATATCGCCCTTGCCAATGCCCGCATGATTGATGGCGTGACGTTTGAGGACGCTTTGAGCAAAGCCCTTGAGACGTTCCCCATCAACAAGCCCAAAAACGAAGTGATTTTGCCGCCGAGCGGCCCAGTTGATGTGCCTACGAAGGAAGTGGAGTACAAAACCAAACTGGCCGAAGCGCGCGAAAAGAAAGACAACTTTGCCGCTATCAAAATCAAACAAGAGGCGGCGCGAGAAGGAATTATTCTTAATTAGGAGGATTAACAATGTCTCAAGTAACTGGTATGGGCACGACTTCCAATCTGCCCAACTATGCAGGTGATTTGTTCACCGCAGATGCCGAGAATACCCCACTGCTGTCCATGGTGGGCGGCATGACCGGCGGCATGCAGACCGAAAACTACGAGTTTCCCACGGCGGTACTGTACGATTATCCTGCCCCGACCCAGCCGTCCATTTCCGAGACCGCCAGCGTGACAGCCCCGGCAGGCTCTGAACTGGCTCGTTCGCAGGAAAAGAATGTGGCGCAGATTCACCAGGATGTGGTGGAGATCACCTACGCCAAGCAGTCCAACAGCGGGCGCATGAGTGGCTTGAACACCGCCGGGCAGACGCCCAATCCCGCCGATGAAAAAGCATGGCAGATTCAGAAAAAGCTTGTAAAGATCGCCCGAGACATCGAGTACAGTTTTATTCAGGGTGTCTATGCTAACAGCGGTGGCGATTCCAGCGTGGCCAATAAGACGCGCGGCATGATTGAACTGTGCGCGGCGGGTAATACCATTGCGGCGGCTGGCGGGCAGCTGAACAAGGCCATGATTGACAACCTGCTTCGCATGATGGCCACCAACGGTGCCTACTTCAACAACATGGTTATCTTTGCGCCGGCCTACCAGAAGCAGATGATTACCAACGCGTACAACCTCGTTTCGGGCTACAACCTGCCCGCGACCCGGAGTGTTGGTGGCCTGAACATCTCCAGCATCGAAACCGACTTTGCCACTGCTGGCATTGTGTGGGATCGGTTTATGCCGGACGATACCTTGCTGGTAGCCGATCTAGCTCATATCGCGCCCGTGTTCCAGCCCGTACCGGGTAAGGGCAACTTCTTTGAGGAAGATTTGGCGAAGCAGGGCGCTGCTGACCGCATCCAGATTTATGGCCAGATCGGTTTGGCTCACGGCCCTGCGTTTCTGCATGGCACCATTACCGGGCTTGCTACAGCGCCGTAAGGAGGTAGCCAGTGTATAAAGCAAAAGGAACCGGCATGGTATGGGACAACGAGAAGAACGTACCGCTCTGCGAGTTTAAGGGCGGCGTGTTTGAGACAGAGGACAAAAAGGTTGCTGATAAGCTCGAAAGAATGGGCTATGAAGTGACCGGCGAATCCATAGCCAAGAAAAAACCCGCTGCGAAGGGAGAATAATATGTACGAAGTAATCCACTACTTCCCCGACAAAGAGCACCGGTACAACTACAAGGTGGGCGACGCATACCCGGCGGAAGGTCTCAAAACCACACCGGAACGTGTCGCCTTTCTGATGGGCGATAAAAACGCCATTGGCGTACCGCTGCTGAAAAAGGTTGAGGGAAAACCGCAAAAACCCGAATAAAGGAGGTCTGCGCATGTCAGCGCCCAGTTATGAGTTTTACGTGGAGAGTTATCACCATGGCCGCGATGTCGGCATACCCGAAGACGATTGGGCGGATATTTCTGCGCAGGCCGACGATGAGGTCGCTTTTTTTGAGCGTGTCTACACCGTAACCGACCCCACCGAGGACGGAACCGGGCGAGACGGGGCGGTGTGCGCCGTTGCCGACCAAATGTACACCTATGAGGTAATCGCTTCAAGCGAACTATCCGTCAACCCTGACGGCACTATGGCCTCCACTAGCGTGTCTATTGGCAGCGTGAGCACATCGGCTAAGTCGCCCAATACCGCAAATTTGGGGCTGGATATGAGCGAATCGGGACAGGCAAAAACCTATCTTGCGCTTATCTCCAAATATCTGGATGTGTACCGGGGGATGAGCTGATGATTATAAAACCCCGCCCGTTCCCCAACCATCCTGATTACGGCGCTGCGTGCAAACAGACCGTCACCCTCTACAACAAAATTCCCTCAAAAAGCGAATGGTATAAGACGGTTTTCAACGCCAGCGCCTATTTGGAAAGCAAAAAAGTGTTCCAAGAGGGCCGCACCGGCGTGACCGCCTCGAACCCAGCATTGCTCGTGATACCGCAAAGCGCCGATGGGAAAGTTTATGTTGACCCCAAGGCTTATGATGCCCTGGCCGACAAAACCGGCTATTGGACGGTCCGCAACGGCGACAAGGCCTACCCCGGCACCGGCCCCGACATTGCCACTGCCACAGATTGGAGCAACCTCACATCTTCAAACTACCCCGGCGTGGTGACGATTGCATCGGTTGACCCCAAGCGGAATTTGGCGGGGGCGATTGTGCATGTGGAAGCGGGTGGTTCCTGATGCCATTCAAAGTCGATGTGAAGCTTGATTTGCCGGGAGCCGACCAAGTTGTGAAAGACGTGGGGCTGGGGCCAAACGGCATGATTCAGAACTTCCACACGCTGAACGTGGCACGCCGGATGGAAAAGTATATGCCCATGGTATCTGGTGCGTTCATTAAAACCACTATGGCACACATCAACCTGCAGGACGCAACAATAACGTCTACGGGGCCGCAAGCAGCTTTTCTCTATCATGGGCTACTTATGTTGGGCGACGTGACCGGCAGCGCGTGGGCGGCTAAAGGCGAGACCAAGCATGTGACCGAAACCCCGCTTGAGTATAACCAGGAAAAGAATGCACAGGCCGGGCCATACTGGGATAGGGCATTAATAGCCAAAGAAAGTGCCGTGCTGGTGAAAGAACTTCAAAACTACATTGATTATCTTGCGAGGCAGAACAAATGAATGATATGGAACTGGCCCAAAAGTGGATTTCCGATTTGCGGGCATGGCTAGAAACCTTTGACGGTATGCCTCAGGGCGGTAGCTTTTACGTGGACTACACGCCCAATTGGGCTACCGTGGCGGGGCTGAACTCAAACGGGTTTAGTTACCAAAACGACACCCAAGACGTGACCGGGGCCGTGTCTGTGTCCGAGCAGTTGAACTTTGCGCTGTATGTCGTAAAACCAAAACCGCAAGATGTTGATGAAATGTCCACAGATAACGCCGTGTGGCTGCTGGCATTCCAGCATTGGGTCATGCGACAATCCCTTTTTGGCAAGGCCCCGAAGTTCGGCAACGACGAAACCGATATCGAGCGCATTCGCGCGCTGAACGGTATGTTTTTACAAGAACCAGAAGACGGTTCCGGGAAATATGTAATCACCCTGGCCGTGCAATTCAAAGAAGCATTGGAGGCTGAATAATGGCAACACCTGAAATTCAAGGCACCGCTGGGGCGGAAATTCTTCGCAAGGCGCTGATCGCCGCCGTGGACGTATCCGGCACGACCGGGGAAACCGATTGGGCAACGGCGGTTTGGGAAATCCAAGGTTACAAGATCGAGGACTCCAGTATCGAACTGGACATTGATGAAGAGGACATCACCGATATCTTGGGTGACACCTACAACACCGTGAACAGCGTCAAGTCCAGCCAGACCTTTGACCCGAACACGCTACGCGCTGGCGACAAGCTGAACGCCATCATGATCGACAACTACCGCATGAACGCCACTGAAAAGACGAGCGCATTTCGCGCCATTCAGGTGTGGGGCATGCTGGGCGAATCCGACACCGGCCCGTTCCCGGCCGACGTGTACATCCAGAGCACCTGCCGCCCGAACGGTATCGGTGGCTCTTCCCGCGTAGGCGCACCGTTCGACCTCAAATATGGCGGCAAGTGCATTCACGGCACCGTGGACAAACTGACCGCTGGGTTCACATTTACACCCGCAGTATAAGGAGAAACAAAATGGCCGATGTAAAAATTCTTGACAAAAAGGTTCGTATTGATGTGAAAGACGCCGAGGATAATATCATCGGCCAGATTTGTTTTAATCCTGACAACACACAGGTATATTCAAAGTTTCTGGATATGATGCAACTGCTCGAAGGTAAAAACAAAGAGATGGAAAGCATTGCGCTAACCGATGATGAGCGGGCGGCGTTGGATAAAGACCTATCTACCGTCGAGGACTTCGAGGCTGCTGCGGGTGCGCTTGGCAAAATCAAAATGGCTACCGACCTTGCAACCGAAACGGTAAAGGAAGCCTGCGCCGGGTTGGATTCGGTCTTTGGCGAGGGAATATGCGACCTGTTCATGCAGGGCGATTATGATGTTGAACTGTTGGAGCCACTTATCAATGTGGTTGTCCCTTATTTCAACAAGTCGCGGGAAGGTAAAACCAATAAATACAAGGCGAAGAAATGAGCCGGTTAACCCAAAAGGCTCCGATAACAGTCCCGATTGACGGCGTTGAGATTCCAATAAACACTGATTTTCGGGGCTGTTTGCTTACCATCGCCGCCATTGAGGATGTCGAGCTAACCCAATACGAAAAAGCCGATATTGTTCTATCAAACTTATATGGTGAGCACTGGCCAGAAGATATTGCGGAAGCAATAAAACAATCCCTCTGGTTTTTGTCTTGTGGGCAAGAGTCTGACGGCAAGAAGCATTCAAAACTCTTTGATTGGGACATGGACGCAGAACGTATCCATGCCGCCTTACTGGCACGCGGGGTTAATATCGATACGGCAGATATGCACTGGTGGACATTTAACTCCTATATCAACGAGCTTCCTGGAGACAGCGCAATTGTACAGGTCATACAATTGCGCGATAAATACCAGCGGGGGAAGTTGGACAAAGAGGAACGGAAGCTCTGTGATCGTATCGGATGGGATGTTATTGAAATGCGCAAGCCCGACCCTGACGCCCCAAGCGATGAAGAGGTTTGGCAAATATTAAAAGGTGAGTAGGTGAACAAGTGGCTGATAATGGCGCGGTTGGCGAAGTAAAAATATCGACTAAGCTGGATAATTCGGGCGTTGAAAAAAGTTGGGATCAGCTTAGCGCCAAAATGCAAAAAGAGGTCACTCGCCTTACTGCTGCCTTTGATCGTGAAACCCTGTCCATCAAGCGCCAAGAATCGGCTCTAGAAAGCATGCGGCGCAAGATAGATGCTATTGCTCAGGGAGATAAGCAGGTTGCCTCCTTAACGGCAATGGAAAGCCAATTAAAGCGCATTACTAAAGAATATGCGGAACAGGATAGGATTTATAAGGATTTATCCGAACAAATTCGCTCCACACAACTAAACCTCGATATCGCCAAATCTACCGGGGATGTGCAGGGTATAGAAATCGCTCAAAGGCAACTTGTGGCCTTTGAGGAAGAAGCGGAAAGACTGATCGGCCCGCTGGCGCGGCTCGATGAAGAGATGTCGCGCCTGAAAAAGAACCTGGAAACCGCCAGGATGAACCCCGAACTTTCCCCTGAAGCCAAAGACCTTGCAGACAAAATAGGGCTAGCCGAAGAAAAGCTGGAACAATCTAAGAGTAAGGCAAACCAGCTTAAAGATGCTTTAAAGAATGCTTATAGCCAAGGTGCAGATCCTACAAAAAAGAGTTTTTCTGAGTCGCTTAAATCTCTGAACAAAATGGTTCCCAAAATAAAGTTGTTTAGTTTATTAACAAAAGCCGCTGGGAACAACGCAAAAAAAACAAATAGCGCTTTTAAGCAGATGACGACGCGGCTAAAGAATCTTGTTGTAGCGGCGTTTGTATTCAATGTTATCCGCAGGGCGCTAACAAGCCTTCGCAATACTCTCGGGGAAGTTTTAAAGGCAAATAAGCAATTCGCCCAATCCTGGAACAACATAAAAGTCAATCTGCTTACAGCATTTGCCCCCATTTGGCAGGTCTTGCAGCCCAAAGTCATTTCGTTTATGCACACCTTGGAGTCCGCCACACAGGTCATAGCAAAATTCGTCGCGGCTCTTTTCGGAATGACTTACCAGCAGGCAAAGGATGCGGCTAAGGCAATAAACGACGAAAGCAAAGCCCTTGATAAATCTGGAAAGTCGGCAGATAAAGCGAGCAAAAAGCTTGCCCGGTTTGATGACATAAACCAGCTCACAGCAGATACAGCCGCCGAAGCCGCAGAGGAAACAGAAGGCCTTGATTTTGGTGCCGGCACAGAAGTGGACACATCGTGGTTTGACAAACTGTTAGATGTGGCCAAATCTGCTGTGGATGAATTCTATGGGCTTGGCAAGGCTCTTGGCGAGGCGATTAACCACGGGCTGCGCAGTATTGATTGGGATTCCGCGCTGTCTAAGGCTAAAAGCGCAGCCAAAAAAATCACAAGCCTATTGAATGGCTTGGTTGATGGCATTGATTGGGACTTGCTGGGGTATTCTGTTGCTCAAGGCATAAACACGGCCCTGACATTTGCATATACCCTGATGACCACATTTAACTGGGGTAATTTTGGTTTGGCAATTGCCAATTTCCTAAATTCTGCCATTCAAAATATCAACTGGGAACTACTTGGTAAAACTCTGGCAAGTGGATGGGTTGCTGCCATAGATTTTCTATATAACTTTGTGGTGACGTTTAACTGGGAAGCGTTTGGACAAGCTATTGCCACGTCAGTCAATGCATGGTTTACTGCAATAGATTGGAAAAAAGCGGCCATAACCATTTCAGAGGGGATAAAAGGGCTTTTAAATACCCTCATATCTTTTATTAAAACAGTTGACTGGTATCTGGTCGGCAAGTCCATTGGTGACTTCTTGGCCAACATCGACTGGAAAGGTATTCTTGCGAATGTTGCAGTGGCTGTAGGTGCTGCTCTTGGCGGCATATTTTCGGCTATCTGGGCATCGCTCGGTGGGAACGCCGACGATGTGGGTGAGGCTTTCAAAAGTCTTTTGGGCTGGTTAGATAGAAACAAGGAATCGTTGGCGAATATACTCGATGTCGTGCTGAAGGTAATTGCGGCTCTTGTATTGATAAAAACAACCATCGGAATCGCCAGTGGCGCAATATCAATGCTAACCGGTGCCTTTAAATTGCTTTCTAGCCCCATAGGTATTATTGTAGCGGGCATTGCCCTACTGATTACATTGATTTATCAAATTTCCCAAAATTGGGAAATAATGAACTGGGCAGAAAAAATGATAGCAGTATTCGGAGCACTTGCCGTAGCCGCCGGCATTCTTGCTATTGCGATAGGGGCCGTCAAGGGCCCGGCTGGAATCGCTCTTGCATTGGCTGGCATAGCGCTAGGAACAGTGGCGGTTATTGCATCTATTAAAAGCGCCCAAAGCAGAGTTCCGGCCTTAGCCGACGGCGCTGTCCTATATCCAAACCAACCGTTTGCCGCAATAGTGGGTGACCAAAAGCACGGAACAAATATAGAGGCTCCGATGGAGACCATTAAGCAGGGTGTAAGAGAAGTGCTTGCAGAAGGTGGTCAATCACAGGGTGCTCCGCAGGTCGTACTTAATGCCGACCCGGACATGGCCGCTCTTGTACGTGCAATATTTCCCGCACTAAAAGCAGAAGAATCAAGGCGCGGTACAAGTATGTCCAGCACACTCGCGCCAAACTATTAGGCCCCGACACTACTTCAATCATCTTCGTTATATTTTTTCTTTAATTCTTTCGTGCTGCACAAAAAGAATTCTCTATGCTTTATGAAATTTACGAGCATCACGATAGAGACAATAAACATAATTTGGTATAGGCCGCCTAAGATATAACTTGTCCATGTAAGTGAATTGAAGGCGGCTAACATACCAGAAACGTTAACCACGCCCGAATATGCAGAATCTATCGCTTGTGAGGTTTGTGCCGTTACGCTTGGCATGAATGTATTCAATATAGACAAAACCACCAATGCGGGTGTGGCGATGCAGTTGAAAAACAAGAGCACAATGTTTGTGTAAAATGACGGCTTATCCAAAACAGGAAACATGAGCGCTGCCGCCAAAGCCCCTATCGCATACAAAAAAACAACGATTAGAAGGAATAAATTGATGTAGTCGGCAGCCATGAAATTTACGGCAATAAGAGCCACCGCTAAGGCTAATGTAAACCAACTCCAAAAATACATGTAGGAGTTCAGCCCAAATATCTCTTTTCTGTAATACTTCATTTTTTTGTCTTTTATGATTTTCACGAAACCCCGCCTCCTTTCCCACATTATACCATAAAGGTGTGATTAAATGGCCGAAACAATCATCTTCAAAATAGACGGCCAAGGCTACCCCACGTTGCCAGTTCTTGACTACGACTTTTCCGTAGAGATATTGGACGGCGAGGGTACAGGCCGGCTTGCCACATGGGATATGTTCCGTGACCCCAACGGCCTGATTAAGAATCTCGACATGGTGGTGGGGCTACCGATGAACGCAAGCACAGGAAGCGACCTTCAAAACCTGTTGGCGGCGCTGGACAGTTTTGGCACGCGCGACTTCCGCAACGTTACCTTTTGGACGCCAAGCGGAAGTTTTACGCAACCGATGTACGGGGCGTCGTACAAAATTAAAATGCTTCGCATAACGCGGAACGGCGTAACCTATTGGGGAGCCATCCCCATCAAATTTGTGGCAAAGGGGCCGATTAAGTGAAAATCCAAATTGGCTACGGCCAGGTTGACCCCTCCGCAAAGCCGGATAGCAACCCAACAAGCTCCAATAAGCAGCCTTGGGACGACCTTGGCGGGCTAAAGGTTGACGGCCTTACCGTTTTGAATGTGGCCACGCTGGAACATAACCAAGGCATTTTGGATGGAACACAGGTTCATTTGCCGGACAACCCCGAAGATTTTCCATGGGGGTTTTGGTCGCTGGACTTTTCGGACGACGACGGAAATTTTGCAGAACCGCCGACACTGGACATCCAATTCTCTTTCAACCACAAATCCCCCGGCCTTACATTTCGATTTTACCACTATTCGGACGATTGGGCAACCAGCGTCAGGGTGATCTGGTACGATTCGTCTGGCAGTGTTATAACATCCGGAACGTATGAGATATCCGGCCTCGAGAGTGAAGTGGTCGAAAATGTTTCAAACTTTCGCCGGATAGTCGTTGAGTTTTTGTCAACCAATATCCGCAACCGTTATATCAAACTGCTAGGGTTGGACTATGGCCGGGGGCGTTCGTTCCCGGATGATTCTATCGATACGGCCTCCATCCTGGAAGAGATTGACCCCACATCAAATGAGATCACCGTTAATACGCTTGGCTTTCGGATACGTACTCATGACCCGGAGTTTTCTATTGTATCCGGCGTGGGCGACGGCATGCTGATGCGCAATCAGATGCTGACGGTGGTGGCTGACGAAAAGGATTTTGGCACCTTCTTCCTCAAGTTCCCGTGGAAAGACCTGTATGGGGATGGAACGGTGGTGGAGTTCCAAGGTGTGGACCCGATTGGCGCGATGGACCAGTACCAGTTTTGGGGCGATATTTATAGTAATACGCCTATTGAAACCATTGTTGCGCAGATTTTCGGTATTTGCTACCCTACGCAGCTGATTCGGTATGAAATCGACCCAGCTTTTGCCGGCGCAACCGTTTCCGGCCTGATTCCCATTTGTACCTGCCGGGAAGCCCTGCAATTGATTTGCTTTGCAATTGGAGCGGTTGCAGATGATTCCCGCCGAAATTATGTGTGGATATATCCGCCAGACACGGACGTATCGTATACCATTCCTGATACAAAAGTTTATAAGGGTTCCCAGGTCGAGCCTACGACCTATTGCAGCGGCGTTGATGTTGTGGCGCATGAATATATTCAAAGCAATGAAACAGTGCAGGCACACGACGGCAGCGTGACCGCAGGGCAATATACAATTAAGTTCAATGAACCGCTGTATGGCCTGACTGTTTCTGGGGCTGCGCTGATAAAAAGCACGGCTAATTATGCGGTTGTCAATGTCACTCGCGAGGGCAACGTAAATGTGTCCGGCAAAAAATATATCGTAAACCAGACTGTATTTTCGGTGCAAGATGAAGTGGCCGCCGGCGAAGTTGAAAACGTAATGATTTACGATGGCTGCACCCTCTTGTCGCCCGCACAAGCCCCAGCAAGGGCGCAAGCCTTGTTCGACTACCTCACCCAGCGCACGCGCGTTACAGCGGACGTGAGGCTGGACAGGGGTGGCGCATACGACGATATCCAAGATGTTGAGTATCTGGAAGTCGGCGAAATAGCGGAATTTCCAACTGTCGGCCGCCCCCATTGACGGCACAATCGAACAATTAGACATCAACCTGCGCGGAGGCAGGGCTAAAGCGAGGGTGACGGGGAATGTCATGGATACCTCCAGTAACTGATAGAACGCAGACGGATGTTGATTTTGCCAACGCCAACAGAAATGACCCTGCGAATTACAAGGGTGCACAGAATAATACCGACTGGCAGCGGCTTACATCAAACATGTATCACCTTGCAGGCGTTCTGCGCGATTATGGGTATGATGTAATATTGCATTCACGCCTAGTATGGGATGTTGGGTATATTCCCCGCGACAACGAAGTATACCAAATTCTGGAAGACCTCGTATGTCTTAGACATGCGCTTTTGGGATACTTTAATTATTCATGGCAACAGTGGGATGGGTTGGGCCGAAATTGGGCACAAATTGATTCTAGGAAAAGAATGTCTGTAGACTATTTTTCTTCGATATGGTTGCCTCGAATGCCAATGACATATTACGAAAAAATCAACATCCTTGAAGAATGGACGCGGTTGCTCCTAGAGGCAATCGAACAAACAAAACCGCTGCTGCGCGTTTCTGGAACATTCTCCAGCGGACAAGCGACATACCTTCCACGGTTTATTGATGTTGAGTTAGAATATATGGACTGGATTGGGTGGGACTCCCTGTTGAGGGCGTGGACAGCTATCGATTTGGAACAGAAAATTGCCGCAGACTACTTTAAAAAGGTGTGATCAAATGTCATGGATTCCGCGAAATATAGTTGACCAAAACGTACAATATCCAAACAGGTTTCAGCTGAAAAATGTTGACACTGGAGAGGTTTCAATATTTGATATAACGAAAACGCAAAGCAACGGAGATATCTTGGGAACCAACATCAATAAAGACTACCTCCAACCGATAGAGGACTATTTGGGACAAGTAGACGATTTCCAGTCCCGATGCGTTTTACAAATAGAAACCATACAAAATACCGTTTCGACGCTAGCTCCGAAAAACAATCCTGTTTTAGTGAATCCAACAGCAAACCCTGCGGCGGTATCATTGAATAACGCACGAATTACAACGACCGCCGATGTTAAATCATACTTGGATTCGCTTTTTTCTGCATACAAGGGGTGAAAAATGGATACTTGGAATTCGCGGCAGTTCATTGACAGTTCCGCAAGGCACCCTGTGCGTTTTTCTTTATATGATACTGAAACCGGAGAAATAAAGAGCGTATGTGATCTTATATTTATTCCTGGTGAAATTTACTCGGCTGGAACGAATGCTAAGTGCAGAGGCCATTGGCAGCCGATAGAGGGATATTTGCATTCGATATACGTGTCAAACCTATTTGAGTCGCTAAAAGGCATTGATGCCAAGTTGGATGACTATGCGCCAATTTCAGGAGCGTCATTCTACAACCCAGCGGCATCGGCTTCTCCACCAACAACAAATATAGGCGGGGGCCTAGCGACAACCGCATTTGTGCGATCGTTTGTGTCGCAGTACCCCTTTCCTCCAAAATCTGTAAAAAATTTAAGCGCATCCGTAAGTGGTGATTCCTTTAATCTGAAATGGAACGATCCTGCTGACTTTTCTTTTGATCAAATGTCACTTGCGGTTTGGAAGGGTACAAGAGTCCTTTATAGAAACGACCGCTACCCGCAGAATGAAAGTGATGGAACTATTGTAGCTAACAGCACCACGCGAAACAGGTATTCTAGCACAGCGCTAAACATTCCTGGAGGAGAGGGCACATATTATTTTGGAATTTACCCATATACCGACAAGGGGCAATTTAACATCAATTCCGCAAACAGAATTTCATCGTATCTTCCCTATTTCAAAAAAGCTCTTCCTGATTTAACGTATGCACCGTATACATCTCCTTCTCGCGCGTATATGTGCGCTGCGACTGACGGCAACGGCAGCGTTTTGTTTGGCGGAGGATTGCGGGACGCAAGCGCAATCGTCCCCGGAACGGTTGAGGTAGATCGATATTCGGTTGATGGAGTAAAAACAAATCTTGATTCTATGCAAACGCCCCGATATAGCTTTGCGGCAGCGACAACGGGAAGTGGAAGTGTTTTATTTGGCGGAGGTTGGGGAAACGGTTCCCCTGCAATAAATAGCGTTGAATCATATTCAGCATCTGGCGCCCGTAGCACACTTTCGCCCCTCACTAATGCAGCGGGCTCTTTGGCCGCTGCGGCTGACGGGAGCGGTAATGTGCTGTTTGGCGGTGGGTATGGTAATGGCTCGTCTTTCGCAACCGTTGATTTATACACAAGGGATGGGGCCAAGGGAACTCGCGCAAACCTTTCGGTCGCGAGATCTGGATTGTGCGCTGCGACTGACGGCAACGGCAGCGTTTTGTTTGGCGGAGGTGGATCAGTAGTCGATAAATACACAAAAGATGGAGCGAAATCCACACTGTCCCCTCTCTCTGTATCAAGATCAGGTGTAGCCGCTGCGGCTGACGGGAGCGGTAATGTGCTGTTTGGCGGTGGAAATTCGGCGGTTGTGGATAGGTATTCCGTCTCTGGAGAAAGGGTTACCCTTTCTCCTATGTATACAAGCCGCACATCGGCAGCGGCGGCCATTGATAAACAGGGGAATGTGCTGTTTTTCGGAGGCGGTACTCAATACATCGACAGATATACTCCGGACGGAGCGCGGACGGTAATAAACTTAGTCATGTATTCTGGCGGCGCCGGCGCTTCTGCATCTACAGACGGGAATGGAAATATTATAGCGGCTGGTACCGCAGGCGACACAGGCACATCAAGCCGAGTAAACCAATATTTTTCTAACGGAGGATAGCATGTTAAAAATTGAATTTTGGGATGAACATACCGATATATTGTTGCCAAGCGGCAGGCTTCTGCCTTTTAATGACGTGCGTTCTGAATTCCCCAATACCGGCACCTCGAAAATTGTGTTGGAATATTTACCTGGAAATGATGATATGGTTGGCGCAATAGATTCAATAGACATCTTGCGGCAGATTTACAAAATCGATGAATCGTTTGATGACGACGAAGCATTGGAGGCAATCCATGAGTTGCGTAACGCTCCGCCACCGCTGGCAACAGATGATATAATTCCTCTCTCACGGGCGGACGCACAGGCCCTCGAACAACATCTTACCGAAGTTGAACTTTTAATTATGGAGGCGCAGAATGGCTAAACAATCGCCTGACTTTGAACGCTGGAAAGCAACCTATGAGCGGAAGGGTTGTACCGAGGAACAATTAAATAGACTGGTCGCGCTTGGCAAGATAACAAAAACTGAGCGCGATTTTATTTTGGAGGGTGACGATGGCAAGTACAAATAAAACAAGTAAGGGCCTCAATGCATGGCTGCCCACTGACCTTCCGGCAATGGATGATTTCAATACCGACAACCAAGTTGCCAGTGAAAATGCCTTGTGGAAGGACGACTACGACCCCACTGGAGCTGTTGCGGCAGCGGGTGGCATACCTGCATATCAAGCCGCCAACGGAATGAAGAAGTCCGACTATGACCCTGCTGGCGCAGTAGCAACCGCGGGCGGCATACCGGCTTTTGCGCTTTCAAAATCCGGCCTTGCCCAGGTCACAGGAACTGCCACCGATAACGCCATGAGCCAAAAGGCGGCTACGGATGCCTTTGTGGAAAATAGCCATGTAGGCGTAGGGCTATGGACAGGAAGTTGGACAAGCGGGAACATCGCCGTTCCAGGAATATCAAATTATTCCCAGTTTTCAGTTGCAACCAACTTAGGGGACGGGGTGGCAACGCTCCTCGGCAGCAATTTCCGGTTTATGGGCAACTATGCCACCGACAGTCGTATTACGGTGGCTTCGTTGGATGCAACGCTGAGCGGCAATACACTGACCTGGAAGAATGGATACGGAATTCAATTGCTACCCAGCGCCACATCGTTGTCCGCAAAGCAACCTCTCACCGTTGCAGGAATCTATGGAATCATATAGGAGGAAAAGCAGATGAAAACCGAAAATAAGATAATCCCCATCAGCACCGCACGCCCTGGCATTCAGCGGGTGGGCTTTAAAGGCGTAACCATTCACGAGACCGCCAACTACCGCCGCAGCGCCACCGCAGACAGCCACGCCGTTTACATGGCCGGCGCGGGCAACAATAGCCAAGTGTCCAGCCATTACTATGTGGACGACGAAAAAGCCGTGCTGTGCGTCCCGGAAAACGAAGTCTGCTGGCACGCGTCCGACGGGCGCACCACACCCGGCGGCAACATGAGCACCGTGGCGATAGAGATATGCTGTAACTGGGGCTACGTACCGGTGGAGCTTACCGGATACCAGAGCCTGCCCACCGAAAGCCAAGTGGATGCCACCACCAAATCCGCAGCGATGGCGCGGTTTACCGCAGCTGTGGACAATGCGGCGTATCTGGCCGCAGATATCCTCTACCGGAATGGTGTCAAAACCACAGATGGATATGTCCACCAGCACAATCACTGGGACACCAAGAACCGCAAGGACTGCCCGCACAACATCCGCAAAGGCGTTCCGTATATCTGGACAGTGTTTGTGGCGAAAGTCGCCTTTAACCTGGCCGCAATGCAGGGGAAATCGCCCACAGAAACCGTCCCCGCGGGCACGCCTCCCATCCCTTCCGGCGACAACACCGGCCTGTTGCACGTTCAGGTTGGTGCCTTTGCCTCCCAGGCAAACGCCAATGCGTTTATGCTCCGGGTGAAGCGTGCCGGGTTTGCGGCGTTTGTAAAGCCGGACGGCAAACTGTACCATGTGCAGGTAGGGGCGTTCTCCGACAAGAAAAATGCCGAGGCATATATGCAAGAGGTGAAGGCAGCCGGGTTCGACGCCTTCATTAAGTAGGGGGATTCTATGGATACTATAGCCAGCATCATTGCTTCTGTTATTGCAGCTGTCGTCCCTACTCTGGCGATGTTCCTGTTTCAGCACACCTACAAGAAAAACGATGAACGCCGCGAGAAGAAGGCGGAACAGGCACGCGAAGAGCGCCGACAGGCAGATGCCCGGCACCAGGAGTGGGAAGGGCATATTTTGCAGTCGGTCAATGCCTCTCTTGCTCTGGGAGAGGCGACCGCCGAAGCAATAAAAACCGGCAAAGCGAACGGCGAAGTCACCGCTGCCCTAAAATACGCACAGGATGTGAAGCACGGCCAGCGTGACTTTCTGGCAAAGCAGGGTATAAAAAATATTTACGCTTGTAAAGGAGAAACAGCATGAACATCGAACTTGTTAAAGCATTTATCCCGTTGGCGATAGAATGGCTCTCTTTTGCCGCGTTGGCAGTCGCAGCCCTTGCCCTACTTGTTGGGGTCGTAGTCGAAGTGATAAAAGGCGTAAGCGTTTTTAAAGAGGTACCCACTGACATCATCGTGGTGCTTCTTTCGCTGGCGTTTTCCATCCTTGCACTGTTTATCGCCGCAGCGTTCCTTGGTTTCCATGTAATGTGGTACTACATCGTAGGCGCCGCGGTGCTCGGTTTCTTTGTAGCCTTCATAGCAATGTATGGCTGGAGCAAGTTGGCAGCACTTTGGAAGCGACTGACCCCCCCCGAAAGTAAATAATATACTGTTAAACAAAAAAGCGCCAGGGTCACTCCCCGGCGCCTTTTTTGTTTGCCTGCAATGCCCCGTCTGCTTCATACAGGGCCTTTGTGTATGCGTTAATGGAATCATATCCCCTTGCCTTTGCGTGGGCTTCTAGGCCCTCCCTGGCCTCGGCCGGGATGTATACGGGTATGCGGTACATCTTATTTTGGTATTTCTTCACGTACTCGATTTGGCGCTTATCGGTAGCCATATAACCACCTCCACCAACAGTATATCACAGCCGGAATAATAAGTACACATATAAAACAAACAAATAAGTACACATATCTTTGTGCACTTAGTCAATGGACAAACTATGTGTCCTTAGATATAATATAGATACAGACAAGGGGCGGGGCACACGAAAGGGGGTGTGCCAATGACTTCTAAAGAGTGGGCAAAACTCACAGCAGAACAACGCAAAGCCTACTACGAAGCATACAAAAAGCGGCTAACTCCTAAGAGCTAACCGCCTTCCCTAAAAGGCAAGACACCTACCACAGTAACCCGCCTCTTGTCTGCCTTATTATAACACACTGAAACGTGGAGGGCAATAGAAATGGAAAACCCCAAAAAAGTGACATGGTGCGAAAACTGGATAAAAGCGACATTTGCAAAACTACCAGCTTGGGCAACGGGGATTGAGCGAAATTTATTGTTTAACAAGGCGGCAAAGGCCGGGCTTTATACGCCAAACACCTACGGCACAGCTATATCTCAAGCCCTTGAAAACCTCGGCATCCAGTGTGAAAGCGTATGCAACGCAGATGGCGAGTTTCTATATCATATATTCAAAATGCCCACTTAAACCTATTACGGCGCCTACCCGGCAGGGCGGGTGGTGGGGTGAAAATAGAAAAGATTTACTGTGTAGAAACTGTGTCAACTGTGTGCTAACTGTGTAGCAAAAATGCAATTATCTGAAATGCCACGAAAGCTAATGAAAATAGCAAAAACCCGCATGAATAGCGGATTTGCGCTACACGTACGGGTTTATGTACTGGTGCGGAGGATGGGACTTGAACCCACACGCCATAAGACACACGCCCCTCAAACGTGCCTGTCTGCCGATTCCAGCACCTCCGCATATATAGGGGCGGCCCGCGATATTTTGCCGGCCGCCGTAAAAATAATTTTAGCATATGCGTCCCGCCTGCGTCAAGTGTGCGGATATTTTACCCCGGCTGCGTTGCCGCGCTGGGTGATGTGTGGTATAATGCGGCTGGTTGTTTTACGCGCCAGAAAGGATGGTTGTTCATGTGGTATTATGACGCGGTGTTTTACCAGATTTACACGCTGGGGTTCTGCGGTGCGCCGCCAGAAAACGATGGGGTGCTGCAAAACCGTATCGGTAAGGTGAAGGAGTGGATTCCGTACCTGCAGGAACTGGGTGTGCAGGCGGTGTTGTTCAATCCGGTATTTGAAAGCGATGCCCATGGGTACGACACCCGTGATTATAAAAAAGTAGATGTACGCCTTGGCACCAACGCCGACCTGGCTGCGGTATGTGATGCACTGCACGCGGCTGGGCTGCGTGTGGTGCTGGATGGTGTTTTTAACCATGTGGGGCGGGGGTTTTGGGCGTTTCAGGATGTGGTGAAAAACAGGGAAAGCTCCCCCTATAAGGACTGGTTCCAGATTGATTTTAACCGGGACTCGAACTATGGGGACGGCCTGTGGTACGAAGGCTGGGAAGGGCATTATGACCTGGTAAAACTGAACCTGCACAACAACGACGTGGTGGAATACCTGCTGGGCTGTGTGGAGGGCTGGATTTCCGAGTACGGCATCGACGGGCTGCGGCTGGATGTGGCGTATTGCCTGGACCCGGGTTTTATGGCGCGGCTGCGCAGTTTTGTGGACGAGAAAAAACCGGAGTTTTTCCTGCTGGGTGAGATGCTGTTTGGGGACTATAAAACCATTGTGCGGCCGGACATGCTGGAGTCTGCCACCAACTATGAGTGTTTTAAGGGAATGTTTTCCAGCCTGAATACCGCCAATTTCTTTGAGATTGCCTACAGCCTGAACCGGCAGTTTGGCCCGGAGGACTGGACATTGTACAAAGGGCTGCGCCTGTTGAATTTTATCGATAACCACGATGTTACGCGGGCGGCCTCGGTGCTGAGCAACCAAAACCACCTGCCGCTGTTGTACGGCATGCTGTTTTCCATTCCCGGCATTCCGTGCATTTATTACGGCAGCGAGTGGGGCGCCGAAGGCAAAAAAGGCGGTGGCAGCGATGTGGTATTGCGGCCTGCGTTCGAGGCGCCGGTGAAGAATGAACTGTGCGCGCTGGTACAGAAAATGTGCCACGTATATGCGGCAAGTGACGCGCTGCGTGCCGGTGGTTACCGGCAGGTGTACCTGACCAACCGCCAGTTTATTTTTGAGCGGCAGGCGGCAGGGGAGCGGGTGCTGGTGGCGCTGAACCTGGAGGAGGCGCCGCACGTGGCCCACTTTGATGCGGGCGCCGGGATGGCGGTGGACCTGTTGACCGGGACCAAAGTGGATTTTGGCGGCGGGCTGGAGCTGCCAGGGGAAACCGTGTGGTTCCTGCAGATGGAAAAATAGAATTTGCCATAAGGAAAAAAGAGCCCTTGCCGCCAGCGCGGTAAGGGCTCTTTTGCAATCTGGTTCTGGAGTTTGCGCGAAACAAAACAGTGCGCGCCCTGGGTGCCACGTGCGCGCAAAGGCTTACGTGAACATCAAAAAGGGAACCCAAGCGCGTATATCGGTATCATAGCGGTATATAGCGCCGGTTTCTTGGCTTACCGCGTACCTTGCCAGCAGTGTAGCATTTGGCGCGTCGCTGTCGTACCGCAGAAAAGCATAGCATTGCTGGTTGTCTATGGCAAGGTCATCGCCCAGAAGCAGGACGTGCGGCGCCTCGATGGAATAGCGTTTGATGACCCAGGCTTTGGCGGTGTCGCTGGTGACCTTCTGTTTGCTCCAGACCCAGGGGCTGCCGGGGCGGGCGGTGGTTTCGTCCTTTAAAACCTGCGGCATACCGGGGAAGAACAGCTGGAACGCCTCATTGCGGACATGCAGGCCGTCGTAAAAATCTTTCTCATACGCGCCTACCACAAAGGGGTTGTAGCTGCCATACACAGGAATGCCGTGTTCTTTGGCATAGTCTTGGAACCAGGGTTCAGTCAGGAAAAAGCCGGGGTAACGTTCCGGTTGTTCGGCCGCATAGGTATACACAATGGGGTGGTAGGGCGCAAGCACAAAAATGATATTTACGCCGCGCCCCTGGGCATACTGAATAAACCGGTCGAAAATATCACACAATGTTTCATCCGGCGCGGTATAGCCCTCCATGCGCAGGAAGGTTCCGGCCTCGGCATGGGCGCGGGCGTCTACTTCCCCCACGTCCTCCTGGCGAAAATCATAGGAATACAACACCGAGCCGTCCGACATTTTCACGTTGCCGCTTTGCCGCGCAACATCGCCGCTGACGGTTTTGGGCTGCACTTCATCCTTGCTGTCCACAAAGTAGTACTGCAGGTTGTCCTGAAAATATGCCGGGCTGAGCATTGCGTAATAGTTGCTGCTGTTGTCCGGTGGGGTGTACCCGGCGTCTATGCCCAGCTTCAGGGTAAGGAATTCCTCGTACCACCCTGTGTCACTGCGCTCGCTCCAGGCATCCGCCTCGCCGGACAAGAGCCAGGGGTCCAGCCCGATGATCAGGTTTTTGGGCAGTTTGTCCGCCCGGTCAAACAGGTAAAAGGTACCCAGGATATCCCGGAAATCGGCGCCGCTCATGCCGCAGTTATAAAAGCTGTCGGTGCCGGCAGTATCGTGGTTCATCTGCAAAATGCGGCTGGAACCCAGCGCCACCGTGTCCAGCGGTTCCTCCAGGTTTTGCACGTACAGCTCGGTAATGGCTCGTTCATCCATGGTGTCATAATCAATTAAATTTTCCCCGGATAGCAAAGAAAGAGCAATCGAACGCTCGAACCGTTCGCCGTGGAACAGTCCATCACGGTCCACGGTGAAGTTGATCAGCAGCATGGCGATGGGAATGGGCAGCAGCAGGGCCAGCTTGATAACAATTTTTGCGCCGGTCCAAAAACCACGCTCCAGCTTGCGCAGGATGAACATATCTGGCCCTCCTTTTTTGTGGTAGTGTTAGATAGTAAAGAATTTAAATGGCCTAAACAGAATACCATAAAAGTAAAATGAACGTGTGAAAAGGAACAGAGAAAGCCTAGGCTGCGGCAAAGGGCGCAATCTCCTGTGGCGGGCGGAGGCAGTAGCATTGAATTGTCATATCGGCAGCGTCAGCCCGAACAGCGCATAGAACTTTTCCAGAAGCTCGGCGGCAAAAGCACCAAAATGCTCGAAGGTAAAGGAAATGATGACCGATGGCTGGGCGGAAAAAACGCCGAACAAGAACAGCGCACACAGCAGCACCAGATACAGCGGCCAGCGGACAAAAAACAAACGCCGGCGTATCCAGTCCGCCACCGTGCTGCCGGGGCGAATGGCGAAACCTTCTACCAGCACCACCAGGAAGATGGATGCGCCCAGCACGATCCACTGCATTTCGCCAAAGCCTGCCGCCGTAAGCGCCAGCGGCAGCATACCGCTGAACAGCAGGTTCCACCCGGCAAACAGGGCTTTCAGGCTGCCGACCACCGAGGCGTTCAGCAGCGCGTCCGCATATAAAAAGGTGGTGGCGCAGAACAACAGGCACACGCCAAAGCGGCTGAAAAAACCGCGCACAAAACGATTCCGGTACACGGGGATGCGTGCAACCAGCTGTTCCTTGCGGGTGAAGAGTGCCTTGCCAATGATGGAAACGGCGGCGCAGGCAACGCCCCAGAACAGGAATTTATATCCGACGCCATACCAGGCTGCCCCCAAAAGGAAACACAGCAGCATGGTGGCTAGCTTCACGGGCATGGCCAGTTTTTTGCCGCCCAGCGGAATGTAAACGGTGTCCCGCAGAAACCCGGTGAGTGAAGACTGCCACCGGCGCCACAGGCCCCAGTAAGTTTTGGCGCCGAATGGGTTCTGGAAATCCTCCGCCATGGAAAGGCCCAGCATGCGCGCGCTGCCGGTGGCAATGTCCAGCAGACCGCTGAACTCGGCATAAAACTGGTAGGTGAACAGCAGGACGGCGAGAGCAATCTCCGGGCCGGAATACCGCAGCGGAACAGACAAAACCCGGCTGGTGAAAGGCGCCAGCCCCGCCGCAATGACCGTGCATTTGAAGAAGCCCCACAGTACCCGGAACAGGCCGCCGGCTACCCGGTTGTAGGAAAATGCAGGTGGGCTGCGGTATTGCGGCAGCATATCGGCCGCCCGGTTGATGGGCCCGGTGACGATGGCGGGAAAGAAGCTGACATATAGCGCATACAGCGCAGGGTTCTTTTCCAACGGCACGGTGCCCCGGTACACGTCCACCGCATAACGGACGGTTTGCAGCGTGTAAAATGCCAGGCCCAGCGGCATACCCAGCAGCAGCCAGGGGAGTGCGGTGCCGGTCTCTTGGGCAGCGTCGGCCACCAGCGCCATGTCTGGGAAGGTGGTGATTTTGTAATAGACCAGCAGCCCCAGACAAGCCGCCACCGACACAGCCAAAAACACCCGCCGCAACGCCTTTTGTTTACACAGCGCAATGCCGAACGCGCAGCCGTAGCTGAGCAATGTGGCCCCAGCCAACATGGCCAGTGCGGGCAGGTTTCGGGTGATATCCACCGGGTCGTACAGGTAAAAAGCATAGCTGCACACCAGCAGCCAGACATAGCGAATTTTGCGCGGGAAAAGATACACCGTCAGCGCGACGATGCAGACAAAAAGCAAGAATATTGCTGAATTCAATGCCATGGTGCGTTGTCTGACAGGTGTGCAGTCCCGCGAAAGGCGCCCGCGCCGCTGCCATTTTCATGACGCGGGTTACGCAGGCAAAGCCCAGGAAGGCACAAACCGTCCTCTCCCCATTGAAATACTGAAAACGTAATTACCCCTTATCACCCGTTGCGTCGGTATCATTCACGTCTGCCGGGGTTGCGGAACCGGTGCCTGGCTGTGGGTTTTGCTGCGCCTCCAGCTCCCGGATGCGTTTTTCCAGCAGGGCCTGTGTTTGCGCCAGGCGGTTTATCTTGGTCGCAAAACCGGTGACGATGATGGACAGGCTGAGCAATAGCAGCAGCACAAACACGAACAACAGCGAAAACACCAGATTGACCGGCATTTCTATTTTGAAAATATCGCGCAGAACCGCCACAATGTACGGGAAAACCGCGAACAAAATGAGCACCACGGCCGATGCCAGCCAGATGATGGAATATTGTACGTTCAGCTTGCGTTTTTTTAGAAGGAAGAAAATGAGCCCCAGATACAGCAGCGCCCCAACAATGAGAAAAATGCGCAGCCCCAGGGGAATGGTCAGTGTCAGCATGGGGTACCTCCGTTGGTGTCGCGCTTTTTCCGTGTGAGGATAATGCGGTAAACGATAAGCGATATACCGACCTTTATCATAAAGTAAACGCCCGTAAGGGCCGAGATGGAGCTGGTGCCGCCCTTGCGTTCCTCCATCACCACCGGTACCTCGCACACGGTATACCCACTGGTTACCGCGGAAATAATCGCTTCTGGCTCGGGGTAATCCTGCGCGTAATTCCGGGCGAAAAAGGCGATCAGGCCGCGATTGCAGGCGCGGTAGCCGCTGGTGACATCCCTCACTTTGGCGCCGGTTAGCAGGCGGATGAGCCAGCTGAGCAGCCGGATGCCCGCACGGCGGGCGGCGCTGGTTTGAAAGCCTTCTTTGTTGATGAACCGACTGCCGATGGACATATCTGCGGCCCCGGCGGCGACCGGCGCGATGACGGTGGCCAGATCCGCGGGGTTGTGCTGGCCGTCGCCGTCCATCTGCACCGCAATGTCATAGCCATTTTCCAGCGCGTACAGGTAGCCGCTTTGTACGCCGCCGCCAATGCCCAGGTTTACCGGCAAAGAGAGATAATTGTACCCGCCGGCGCGCAGGATTTCCTCGCTGCAGTCGGTGGAGCAGTCGTTCACCACCAGGTAATCCGCCGCGGGGTAGGCGGCGTTCAGTTGGCGAATGACCTCGGCAATATTCTCTTGTTCATTAAAACAGGGGATGATGACCAGCGTTTTCATGCGGTTCCTCGCTTTGGGAAGTTTCAATAGGGAAAAATGGGAATGCCGTGAGCTAGTATTGTTGTGATGAGATGCCTATTCCTGGCCAGAGGGCAGAATGAAGCGCCGCAGTTCGGCCAGCAGCATGTCCCGCCGATAGTTTTCCTCATAAAACAGGCGGCCTGCGGCGCCCATGGTGGCACGTTGTACGACGGGCATACTCTGCAGCGCCAAAATATTGTCCGCCAGGCCCCGGGCGTTCCCCGCGGGGGAAACCAGCGCCGCGCCAGACGCCTGCGGTACGCGGGATGCCTCGCCGTCTGCCGCCACCAGCATGGGGCGCCCGGCGGCAAAATAACTGGTGATTTTGGCGGGGACGGTCAGGCCCAGGTCTTCGCTTTTGGCCAGGCCCGCGAACAGGGCGTCGGCAAAACCGGTCCAGCGGGGAATATCCTGCGCGGGCTGGGGCCCGCAAAACACAAACGCGTCAGCAAGGCCCGCGGCACAAATTTTTTCCTCCAGCGCCTCGCGGCTCATGCCGTCCCCCACGATCAGGCAGCGCACATTGTCAGCGCCGTCGGCGCGCACCAGGCGCATGGCCTCCACCAAATTTTCCAGGTCCTGGGCGGGGCTGAGGTTTCCCGCGAACAGGATGTTGAAGCTGCCCGGGAACCGCGCGGCCAGCTGTTCATCGCAGATATCCTGGGCATAAAAGTCCTCACAGTATTGCGGGATGACAGTGATATCCGGTGGGTGTTTCGCACGCGCGGTTACCTCATGCAGCCTTTCCGCCAGCGCATCGCTCATGGCAATCAGGCGGGCGCTGCGGCGGTAGTGCCAATCGGATATTTTTTGTGCCAAACCGCGCAAAAAACGGTTTTTCACCGGCAACACCGAGTACAGGTTTTCCGGCCACAGGTCCAGCACATAGGTGATCAGCGGTACGCGGTGGGTTTTGGCGTATACAATGGCGGGGAACATCATCAGCACCGGGCTGGTTTCATAGCAAAACACAGCGTCATATTTGCGGCCGGCCAGGCGGGGCAGGTTAAACAGCGCAAAAAAAGGAAAGGAAACATAGTTCAAAAAAATGCGCAGGCTGCTGTTGCCTTTGCGGCGAATTTCCCCGGCGCGGAACAGGGTGGCGCCGGCATAGGTTTCGCGGCGGGGCCCGGTATAGCGGTAACCATCGAACCACTCACCCTTGGGATAGTTTGGCAGGCCGCACAGCACATCCACCTCTATGCCGTCGTTTACAAAGCCGGCGGCAATGTCGCTGATGCGAAAATTTTCCGGCCAAAAGTGCTGGCTGACAATGAGCAGGCGGGGCTTTTTGGCGGGGGCAGACGGGGCTTGCCCGCCGGGGGAAGGCGTGCCGCCGGATGGCGCGGGGTTTGCGTGTGGGTCTGTCAGCATTTGGCGGGTACTCCTTTGGCGGATGGAATCGGGGCGCAGGGATGTTGCCGGACGAAAAGCCACAAGCAAATCACAAGCGAATAAGGGTAAAAAAATATGGTTGGAAAGGGCGGCACCGGCGCAATGGGCATGGCTGCTGGTTGCCGGTCACTTCAGCCACACCGTTTCATCCACTATTTTGGCGTAGCTTTGGATGACCTTTATGACCTTTGCCGACACATTTTTGTCCTGATAATCGTCCGGCAGAGGGGCGTGCTCCCCGGCCTCGTGCATGGACACCGCCAGCTGCATGGCCTGTTCCACCTCATCACCGGTAATGCCGCCGATGACGATGCTGCCTTTGTCCAGCACCTCCGGCCGCTCGGTAGAGGTGCGAATGAGCACCGCAGCAAAGCCCAGCAGCGCGCTTTCCTCGCTTAAGGTACCGGAATCGCTGAGGACGCAGTGCGCGTTTTGCTGCAGCTTGTTGTAGTCCAAAAAGCCAAAGGGTTCCAGGCTTTGCACCAGCGGGTGGAACACGAACCCGCGCTTTTCAATGGTCTTTTTGCTGCGGGGATGGGTGGAATAAATAACCGGCATACCGTAGTTTTCGGCAATGCGGTTTACGGCGGACATCAGGCTGAGGAAGTTTTCCTCGTTGTCGATGTTTTCCTCCCGGTGGGCGGACAACAGAAAATACCGCCCGGGAACCAGCGAAAGCCGTTCCAACACATCACTGGCGGCAATCTCCGCCTGGTGCGCGGCCAGCACCTCCGGCATGGGGCTGCCGGTGACAAAAATGGTCTTGCCGTCTATGCCTTCATTCAGCAGATAGCGGCGGGAATGCTCGGTGTACGGCAGGTTGATATCGCTGATATGATCCACTATTTTGCGGTTGATCATTTCCGGCACGTTCCAGTCCCAGCAGCGGTTGCCCGCCTCCATGTGGAAGATGGGAATTTTCAGACGTTTCGCCGGAATGGCGGCCAGGGCGCTGTTGGTATCGCCCAGCACCAGCAGGGCGTCCGGCATGAACGCCGCCAGCGACGCATAGCTTTTGGCAATGATGGCCCCCATGGTTTCGCCCAGGTTTTCCCCCGCGGCGGAAAGGTACTCGTCCGGTTCCCGCAGGCCCAGGTCGCGGAAAAAGATACCGTTCAGTGTGTAGTCATAGTTTTGGCCGGTGTGCACCAGGCGGTGGTCAAAATACTTGTCGGCACACTTGATGACCTCCGACAGGCGGATAACTTCCGGCCGGGTGCCCACGATGGTCATGAGTTTCAGTTTGCGCATACATTCACCGCCGTTACAATAGTATAGAACAGGTAGTCCACAGGGCCGGGTGGTGCACAGCAAGCTGTGCTATGCCGGCCAAGGTTTCGATTTCGCGGCCAGGAAAGCCCGGGCAACGGGACAAAAGGCTCACACTTCCTCGAAGTAGGTATCCGGCCGGTTTTGGTCAAAGGATTCGCTGGCCCACATCACGGTAATCAAATCTCCGTTGCCCACATTTTCTATATTGTGGGTGGTGCCGGTGGGAATATCCACCACCTCTGGCTTTGCGCCGGATACCCGGTACTCCACCACCGTTTCGCTCATCAGCTGCCGGAACCGGATGACCGCCTCGCCCTGTACCACCAGGAACTTTTCGTTTTTGGTGTCGTGCCAGTGGTTGCCTTTCACCACGCCGGGCTTTGCCACATTGATGGAAACCTGGCCGTGGTTTTGGGTGCGGATAAACTCCGTGAAGCTGCCGCGTTCGTCCACATGGGACACCAGCGGGTAGGACAGTTCGTTCTCCGGCAGGAAGGAAAGGTAGGTAGCGTACAGTTTGCGGGTGCACTCGTCGCCCATGTCCGGCACGGCCAGGCTTTCGCGGCTGTGGCGAAAGCTGTGTATAATGCCGGCCAGCCAGCCCAGCGTTACTTCATAGGTGGGCTCTATGCCCAGCGTGCCGCCGGCCCCGGTGCTTTTTTGCTGTCCATTCATCGCCGACAGGAAGCTTTCCACCACGTCGTCTATGTAGCACAGCGGCAGCGAAAAACCGGGATCCCGCACTTCAATGGGCTTGTCCCGGGCGATGTTGTGGCAAAAGGTGGCCACCACGCTGTTGTAGTCCGGGCGGCTCCATTTTCCAAAGACCCCCGGTAGCCGGTACAGGTAGGTTTTAGCGCCTGTTTCAGCGGCATAGGCGGCCAGGTTTGCCTCTGCGGCTTCTTTGCTTTTGGCATAGTCGGTGCCGTTGCCGGCCTGCGCGGAGGAGGACAGCAGTACCGGCGTTGCGTTCCCGGTCTCTTTCAAAAGGGATAAAAGGCGGCCGGTTAAATCCGTGTTGCCGGTGTAAAAGTCATCGGTTTTTTTTGGGCGGTTCACCCCGGCCAGGTGGAACACAAACGCCGCTTGCCGGGCGTAATCTTCCAGCGTTCCCTCGGGGGAGGCAACGTCGAATAAAAGCAGGTGTTCATATCCCTCGGCCCGCAGGCGGGCGGCCAGGTTTTTCCCCATAAAGCCGGCACTGCCGGTGATAAGCAGCGGGGCCGCCTTGTCCATGCAGGAAAAGCCCTCAAAGTTTTCCAACTGCCTCCAGCTCCTTTCGCACATACTCTAGCCCGCGCAGCTTTTCCACTACCTGTGGCAGCGTAAGGCGGCGGGTGTTGTGGCTGGTGTACGGTTCGGGATCTATGGTTTGGGAAAGGCCTTCCACAAAATATTTGTCATAGTTCAAATCGCGGTTGTCGGCGGGCACGCGGAAGTATTCCCCCAGGTCCTCGCTGTGGATTCTTTCTTCGCTGGTCAGCAGTGTTTCATACAGCTTTTCGCCGTGACGCGAACCAATGACCCGCACGCCGGTTTCCCCAAACAGGCTTTGCACTGCCGCGGCCAGGTCGGAAATAGTGGAGGCGGGGCTTTTTTGCACGAACAAATCGCCCGGGCGGGCGTTTTCAAAGGCAAACACCACCAGCGCCACCGCCTCGTCCAGGCTCATGAGGTAGCGGGTCATGTCCGGGTTGGTGATGGTGATGGGCTTGCCGGCGCGAATCTGGTCTATGAACAGCGGAATAACACTGCCGCGGCTGGCCATAACGTTGCCGTAGCGGGTGCAGCAGATGACGGTGTTTTTGGCATCGCGCGCGCGCGCACCTACCACCTTTTCCATCATCGCCTTGGAAACACCCATGGCGTTGATAGGATAGGCGGCCTTGTCGGTGGACAGGCATACTACCTTTTCCACACCGGCAGCCGAGGCTGCCGCCAGCACGTTGTCGGTGCCGATGATGTTGGTGCGTACCGCCTCCATGGGAAAAAACTCACAGCTGGGCACCTGTTTCAGCGCCGCGGCGTGAAAGATATAGTCTACGCCCTGTACCGCGCCGGCCACGCTGTCCGGGTTGCGCACGTCGCCTATATAAAAGGAAAGCTTGTCGCTGGCGTAGGCTTTCCGCATGTCGTCCTGCTTTTTTTCATCCCGGCTGAAAATGCGGATCTCGGCAATATCGGTATGCAGGAAATGCTTCAGGACGGTGTTGCCAAAACTGCCGGTGCCGCCGGTAATCAGCAATGTTTTGCCGGAAAAAAGTGACATGCCATAGCCCCCTAAAAATGCGCCCGGGTCGTGCGGACGCTGCGTGGCGGCCACGTTTTTCACGCAGACCGCAATAACAAAAATAGTATAGCATATTGGCAGGTTTTTTTCCAACCCTTTGGGAGCAGGCGCTTTGCCGCCGGGAGTAGGCCGGCTGGGGGCAGCACAGGAAGATACTGCGGGGCGGCACGGCAAAATCAATCCCGGAATTTTGGGCAAAACGTAAGCGAGAGCAATCCACAAAAATGGATCGCTCTCGCTTAAAGCATTTTCAGATTTGCAGACCCCCCCAGTACGGTCTGCAAACGTTTGGCAGGCTTGTAGGCCCCCCAGCACTGTCTGCAAGCACCGTTATTTTGATCTCTGTGTATATTTAACCACAGGGCAATCAAAATCCGGTCAAAAAAACGGGTTTTTTACCTGAAAATGAAAAGTTTTTGCCAAAAATCACGAAAAAGGTGTTGTTGGGGCAAAATCTTCTATACAAGATATCGGCAAAGGGCATCAAAACTTTAGCAAAAGCGGAAAATTTGTTGTGCATTTCGGTTTCCGTCAAAAGTGCGGTGCAAGAAAGAAAAAAGATGACCGCGATAGGAAAGGCAGTCATCTTTTGGCAGGTGTTTTGGAACATGGCGGCATACATGAGGCGGCACCGCCGATATGCCATGTGGGGGTAGGCTGGTTTCTTCTTTGTTGGCGGGCGAGGCGCGAGTCCAGGGCTTTGCCCCGGGGTATGAAACCCATTCATTCGCGGGCAACGGCTCGCCTACGCATACCGGAACGCCAGGTGTTTCGCGACCTCGCTGGTGCTGCCCAGCTGCAGGGTTTCATCCGCCAGCTGTTTACACTCGGCAAAGTTGCAGCTGTTCAAGATTTGCCGTGCGGCCAGAATGGTGCCGGGGTTCAGGGAAAAGCCGTCCAGCCCCAGCCCCAGCAGCAACGGCAGCGCCTGCTCCTGGCCGGGAGCCTCGCCGCACAGGTTGCAGGGGATGCCCTGTTTGTGGGCGGCCTCCACCGTCAGGTGGATAAGCCGCAGAATGGCCGGGTGGTACTGCTGGTATAAATAGGTCAGGTTGGGGTTGCCGCGGTCTACCGCCAGGGTGAACTGGATCAAATCATTGATGCCGATGCTGAAAAAATCCACCCGGGTGGCAAAGACATCCGCCAGCAGCGCGGCGGTGGGAACCTCAATCAATATGCCCAGCGGCAGCTTTTCATCAAAGGGAATGTTTTCGCGGCGCAGTTCCTTCTTTACATTTTCTACCGCGTGCAGCGCCTCGTCCAGCTCGTCCAGCGTGGACACCATGGGCAGCATGATGCGCAGGTTGCCATATGCGCTGGCACGCAGCAGGGCGCGCAGCTGGGTGCGGAAAAAACTGGGCCGGCCCAGGCTCATGCGAATGCCCCGGCACCCCATAACGGGGTTGTCCTCCTTGCGTGTTTTAAAGGTGGAGGAGGCGGCGGTGCCGCCGTCGTCAAAGGTGCGCACCGTAACGGCTTTGCCGGCAATTTTTTCCAGCGCCGCCTTGTATGCGCGGAACTGGTCTTCCTCGCTGGGCGGCTGCTGGCCTTTTATCATCATCAGCTCGGTACGGAACAGGCCCACCGACTCGGCGTCCGCTGCCAGCACGGCGTCCATGTCGTCCAGCTGGCCTATGTTGGCGGACAGTTCGATGCGGCGGCCGTCGGTGCTGATGGTGGGCAGCCCGCGGAAGGTCTGCGCTTGGGCGCGCACATCGGCCAGGGTTTCCGTGCGATGCTGCAGTTCCGATATTTCATCCTCGTCCGGCGACATCCACACCTCGCCGCTGTCGCCATCCAGCGCAATCAGCTCGCCGTCGCCTATCTGCTCGGTGGCGCGGGCGGCGCCGGTGACCATGGGAATGCCCAGCGTGCGCGCCATGATGGCCGCGTGTGTGCTATAGCCGCCCACTTCGCAGATGATTCCCTCTAGGCGGCTGAGGTCAAACCCGGCCAGATCGCTGGGGGACAGCACATAGGCGACAATGATGGTGGGATGGTCCAGGTGTGAAGCATCCGCCGGGGAAACACCCATCATTTCCCGTAAGAGCTGGTCCCGCAGGTCGTATGCGTCGGCAGAGCGCTGGCGCAGATAGTCGTCATCCATGCCCAGGAACACGGTGGCCAAGTCGTTCAGCTTCACCGTGACGGCGTGCTCGGCCGAGTAGCGGTGCTCGGTAATCAGCATGCGGATGGGGGAGGCCAGACCTTCCTCGTCTTCCAGCATCATGCGGTAGGCATCAAAAATAAGGGCCTCGTCGTCGCCAAAATGGCGGGCCGTTTTTTCACGCAGTTCTTCTGTTTTGGACAAAAGCGCTTCCCGGGCCGCCTCGAACCGGCGGATTTCAAACTCTGGTGAAGCGGATTTGTGGGGGATGAAATCTGCCACAACCGGGTTGTGCCAGACCATGGCCTCAGCCAGGCCAATCCCCTTGGAAACTCCCATTCCCGTTAGCATTGGGTACTCCGTTCCAGTGAAAATGGTATGTACCATAGCGCCGGCCGCAATAACGCATGGAACCGGACAAAACATTCTGAAAATAAGCGCGAAAAATGACACATTTGAAAAGCGGAGATATTGTAGCATATTGGGGCAGGTGTGGCAACAGAAAAAATGCAAAGGCAGGCGAAAAATGCACAAAACGATGGTGGTAGAGAAAAAACCGGGCGGGTTTGACAAGCAATGCGGCGTGTGATACGCTGAAACCGGTTCTAAAAAAGTGAATACTGTACAGAAGGCAACCGGGAAAAGGAATGGGGTGAAAAGCCCCAACAGGGCCGCTGCTGTAAGAAACCGTACGGGCGCTTTGGCGGGAAACTGCCAGCCACTGGGAAACCGGGAAGGTGCAAGCGCCCTTCATGTACCGGCAAATGCGTTTGCCGCCGCGTAAAGAATGGTGCGCGGACAGGGTGCATGGGTTTTAAGTCAGAAAACTTGCTCGGAGGCTATAGGTAAGGGTTGATTGGTTTTGTTCGCCGTGTTCATCTGCGGCAAACAGCATTTAATCAATCCTTGTCAGGATACGCCGTTTTGGCGTGTCCAGGCTTTTCTTCTTCGTGTCCAAAGAAGGCGCCGGGCTTTGCGAGAGATTTCGCAGTTTGCGATCCCTTTGCAGGGTGTTTGCGCCGCATCGTTTGATGCGGCTTTTTGTTTTGGGCAGGCGCTGCGGAATCTCTGATAGATGTTGTGGGTAACGAAGTAGTGAAAAAGACCTTTTGGACAGCCTTTTTAGGGCGAAATATGGAAAAGAGGGATTGTATGAAAAAGGTCTTGAGTTTCGTAATGGTAGCGGTATTGTTGGCAACACTGTGCGCCTGCGGTGGGGAAGCGCCGGCGTCCTCGGCGGTAGCGGCAGTAGCAATTGCCGACGGCAACACGCCAATGGCCGGACCCGCTCCGGCGCAGGACCGCGCAGGGAACCCCATAGTGGTGCCGGAACAGGTGAACAAAATTGTGTCGCTGGCGGCCTCCACCACCCGCGTTTTGTGTGATCTGGGCCTGGGGGGGCAGCTGGTGGCGGTGGATACCTACTCGGTGGACAACCTGTCCGCCAATGTGCCGCAGGACATTTTACTGCTGGACATGATGGCACCGGACCTGGAGCAGCTGGCACAGCTGGCACCGGATATCATTTTCGTGTCAAACCTGTCCAGTGCGGGCGGCGCGGATATCTTTGCTCCCCTGAAGGAAAGTGGCATCTGTGTGGCGGATATTCCGACCCCGGTCACGGTGGCGGGCATTTTTGAGGATGTGCAATTCATTGCGGACTGTACCGGTAAAAGCGCTGAGGGCGCGCGGCTGGTGCAGGATGCGCAGGATATATTGGATAACGCGGCGGCGCTGCTGGCACAGACCAACGAACGCCCGACGGTGTATTTTGAAGTGAGCCCGTCCCCAAACCTGTACAGCACCGGGGCGGGTACATACCTGAACGAACTGGTTACCCTGGCGGGCGGCAGCAATATTTTTAAAGACCAGGACAGCTGGATTGCGGTGACTGAGGAATCGGTGGTGACCGCGGCGCCGGATGTTATATTTACCGCGGTGGATTTCCTGCCGGAACCCACCGAGGAGATCTTGGCGCGGGCCGGCTGGGAAACGGTGCCGGCGGTGGAAAACGCGGCGGTGTACAGCGTGGATACCGCGGCCTCGCAGCAGCCCACCCACCATGTAGCCGAGGCGGTGTGGCAGATGCTGGAGTACCTGCACCCGGAGCTGGCCGCCGGCCAGACTGCGGCGTAGCACCGCCCAAAGAAGTCCGGTCCGGCAACCGTATTTGGAGAGGGAACTATGGGCGGCACCGTTTTGGTTGCCGCCCACTTTTCTATCTGTGGCACCTATTTAAATAGGAAGAAGCGTTCCTCAATCGGCTCGTATTCTTTTTCGTCCGGCTGCGTGGTTTTCACCCCAAACGGCATCTGCGCAAACAGCTTCCAGGCGGCGGGCAACTGCCAGGTGGCCTTCACCTCATCGTCTATCAGCGGGTTATAATGCTGCAGCGATGCGCCAACGCCCTGTTCTGCCAGCAGTGTCCAGGTGGCAAACTGCAGCATACCGTTCTGCTGGGTGGCCCAGCCGACAAAGTTGTCCTTAAAGAGCGGGTTTTCCTCCCCATAGCGGGTGGTTACCGCGGTATCGTCAAAATATAGGATGGTTCCGTGGCCGGCCGCAAAGCCGGCAATCTTTTTTTGTGTGCGGGGAAACTGCTGTGCTGGGGTTATTTTTTCCAGAGTGGCCAGCACAATCTCCCACAGTTTTTTGTGGTTTTCGCCCAGCAGCAGCACCATGCGGGTGCTTTGCATATTAAAGGCGGTGGGCATGTCGTGAATCAGTTCTTTCAGCCAGCTTTCCAGCTGGGCGTCCGGTACCGGCATGGCATCGCTGATACCATACACACTGCGCCGCAAAGCAATATCTTTTAACAATTCACTCATGATTCTCATCCTTCCGTGTTTTGTAAAATCTAGCATTAGTTTACCACTTTCCCGCACAAGGTGTTTGAAATAATTATTGACATTTTATGAAGAAAGAGGTATTATGATAATAACGATTAAACAATAATTTAATCGTTTAATATTTGAAACGAAAGAACGCATTTCGTGAGGAGAAAAGCATGAAGAAGATTTTCCGGCTGGAAGATTTGGACTGTGCGGCGTGTGCCGCTAAAATGGAAGACGCTATTGCCCGTGTGCCGGGGGTCAGCCTGGTACAGGTGAATTTTCTGCGCCAGGCCATGACGCTGGAGGCGCCAGACGAGCTGTTTGACGGTGTGGTGGCGCAGGCGCAAAAGATTATGAGAAAGATAGAACCGGACGTGCGTGTGGTGGGCTAAGCGGTCAGCGAAAGCTGGCAAAGACGGCAGTTTGCAAACTTTTGGGAGGAACGGCATGAGCAGAAAATTAAAAAAATGGCTGGTGCGCATTGGGGTGGCGCTGCTGCTATATGCGGGGGCTATTATATCCGCGCGCCTGTTGCCGCTGGGTGACATGGTGCGGCTGGGAATGTTCCTGGTGGTGTATGCCATCATCGGCTGGGATATTGTGTGGAAAGCGGTGCGGAATATTTTCCACGGCCAGGTGTTTGATGAAAACTTTCTGATGGTGGTGGCCACGGTGGGCGCGTTTGTGCTGGGGGATTACCCGGAAAGCGTTGCCGTTATGCTGTTTTACCAGATGGGCGAGTGGTGCCAAAGCTACGCGGTGGGCAAAAGCCGCCGTTCTATTGCGGCGCTGATGGATATTCGGCCGGACCACGCGAACCTGCGCCAAGCGGACGGGTCGCTTGTGCAGGTGCCGCCGGAAGAGGTAGAGGCGGGCCGGATGATTGTGGTGAAGCCGGGGGAACGGGTACCGCTGGACGGCATAGTGCGCGAGGGGGATTCTTCGCTGGATACCTCTGCCCTGACCGGTGAGGCGGCCCCGCGGGACGTGCACCCCGGCATGGAGATTTTCAGCGGTACGGTGAACCAAACCGGCGTGCTGACGGTACAGGTGACAAAGGTGTATGGCGAATCTACCGTGGCGCGCATTTTGGACCTGGTGGAAAACGCCAGCGCCAAAAAGGCGAAAACCGAAACCTTTATTACGCGGTTTGCCCGCTGGTACACCCCGGCGGTGTGTTTGGCGGCGTTGCTGCTGGCGGTGCTGCCGCCGCTTATCACCGGGGACACGTTTGGGCCGTGGGTATACCGCGCGCTTACCTTCCTGGTCATCTCCTGTCCGTGCGCGCTGGTTATTTCCATTCCGCTCAGCTTTTTTGGGGGCATCGGCGGCGCGTCCAAGCTGGGCATTCTGGTGAAGGGCAGCAGCACGCTGGAGGCGCTGGCCGCTACCCGGGTGATGATATTTGACAAAACAGGCACTCTGACCAAAGGGGCATTTGCGGTGTCGGAGATTGTTTCGGCCGGCGCGGACCAGGCGGAACTGCTGGAGCTGGCCGCCTATGCGGAAGGTTATTCCACCCACCCTATTGCAAAAGCGTTGCGGGAGGCCTATGGCGCTGCGCTGGATTTTGCACGGGTACAGAAGGTGGAGGAACTGGCCGGGCACGGCATGCGCGCGGTGATAGATGGGCGCGAGGTGCTGGCCGGAAACCGGAAGCTGATGCAGGAAAACGGCATTCCGGCGCCGAAGGCCCCCGAAGCCGGGACGGTGGTGTATCTGGCGGCCGAGGGAGAATATCAGGGATATATTCTGGTGGAGGACGTGGTGAAGCCAGAGGCGAAACAGGCGCTGGCGGAACTGCGCAAGGAAGGCATACGGAAAACCGTGATGCTGACCGGAGACTGCGCCGCGGTGGGGGAAAAGGTAGGCGTACAACTGTGCCTGGACGAAGTATGCACCGGCCTGCTGCCGGATGAAAAGCTGGTGCGGGCAGAGGCGCTGCTGGCGGCCAGCGATGAAAAGAACCGGGTGGCGTTTGTGGGCGACGGCGTGAACGATGCCCCGGTGCTGGCACGGGTGCATGTGGGCATAGCGATGGGCGCGCTGGGCAGTGATGCTGCCATAGAGGCGGCAGACGTGGTGATTATGACCGACGAGATATCGAAGATACCGGCAGCCATGCGGGTGAGCCGGCGCACCCTGTCTATTGCGCGGCAGAACATCATTTTTGCGCTGGGGATAAAGGCGGTGGTGCTGCTGCTGGGTGCGCTGGGGTTTGCCTCCATGTGGATGGCGGTGTTTGCGGACGTGGGGGTGTCGGTACTGGCTATACTGAACGCCATGCGCGCGCTGCGGGTAAAGGGGATGGAAAGCCCCGCCACAAATGTGGGGGCGCCGCAGAACCCCAGGCGGGACGCGCCGTTCGCGAACAAGGCAGGCTAAGGAAAAAGCCGGGAAAAACGCAGCGTTTTATCGCATAGAAAAATCCGCTGTTTGTGTCGGGAAAAAATTTTACACAAGGAGGCCTTGCTTTCGCCCGTCGGGTTTCCCTATAATAGAAAAACGAAAAAGTGATTTCAGAGTAGGGAAAGGGTTGCCCAAAAATGCAAAAGAGAATAAGCTGTGTGGCATTGGCGGTCATACTGCTGCTTTCGCTGTTTTGCGGATGCGGTGCAGCAGAACATGCACTCATAACACAAGCCAGGCAATCCGATGTGATTGATTCGGCAGGGCTATCCAAAGCGGAAATAGCGGGGAATGCATATGGCGAGATTGCCTACCAATATTTGGAATACATTCAAGAGGCGCTGCCGGGGCGGCTGGCTTTTACCCAGAAAGAGAAAGAAGCGGCCACGTTTATTGTAAGTGCAGTTTTGGATATGGGGTATCCGCCCGGTTGCATTGAGGTACAAGATTTTTCGTATAATGGCGCCAGTGCGTTTTTATCGGCAGAGGCGACAAAAGAATTTAACGGCGGCGAAAAAGTGGATGGCAGCCAAAATATTATCGTGACAAAAAAAGGGGATAGCAAAAAAACCATTATTGTTGGCGCGCATTACGACAGTGCCGCAACGCATGGCGTGGATGACAACGGGTCCGGCGTTGCGGTTGTTTTGGAAAATGCCCTGCGCATGGTAGGCGAACGAACCCCCTATACAATAAAATATCTTTTTTTTGGGTATGAGGAATCGGCGCTAAGAGGCTCCCGCGTGTATCTGAACTCCTTGTCCGATGCAGAAAAAGAAAACATTGTATTCATGGTGAACCTGGATTCCGTTATTGGCGGAGATACCTGCTATTTGTATGGCGGCGCCCTTCAAAACGACGGAACGGTAACCGATACAGAGGCGGTATTGAAAGCGTATGAGTACGTGGAAAATCTGGGGCTGGATATCCATGTGTCATCAGGGGAAAATGAAAGTTGCCCGTTTCCGATGGGCACGCTGGCCGGCGATAACGTTCCCTTCATGGAAAGCGGTATTCCGTACATACAATGCGACGCGATCACCTATGAAAAGGACCGTGCGTATGAATCGAAGCAGTTTCCGTTGATTATGCACACGCCCAATGATGATTTGGATTTTATCAACAAGACATTTCCAAACCGCGTAAACAAAGCGCTGGCGTCGTATTCCACGCTGCTGGACCATATGCTGAAAGACGGTACTTTGTAATGTGGTTCGGGTTTTTGCGATGCGGGTGTTGTGCACCGGCGGGTGAAACGCGCGAAAAAATTGTAGCTACTTACCGTAGAAAAGATGGCGGCATTTTTGTGTTGACAAAATCTGTATACCTGGGGTATGATATTAAGGCGCTCTGGTTTTAGGCCGGCTTGGCCCGGCCTGCGCGTCGGCACGAAGGGGTATAGCTCAGTTGGTAGAGCAGCGGTCTCCAAAACCGCGTGCCGAGGGTTCAAATCCTTCTGCCCCTGCCAGTATGGCCCGGTAGTTCAGTTGGTTAGAACGCTAGCCTGTCACGCTAGAGGCCGTGGGTTCAAGTCCCATCCGGGTCGCCATATTTGCTGCTGTGGCTCAGGTGGCAGAGCACATCCTTGGTAAGGATGAGGTCACCAGTTCGAATCTGGTCAGCAGCTCCAAAAGAAGCCCTGTTATGTTGATTTAACATAACAGGGCTTCTTTTTTGTGTTGAGAACTGTAACGGAAAGGAAGCGAAAGGCGTAGTGCTTCAGCATAAAAATGGAAAGTGTACCGACGCTGTAACCACTTGTTACTATTTTGGAACTATTTGTAACCTAAAAAGAGCAGTAAGTATACTATAATAGGATTGCAACATAAAATATATTTTAAAGGCGTAACGTTCCATGAAAAAACTATTGCTTTTGTTAGTAAGTGTTACAATTTTGTTTTCTACTGCTTGTAGTCCAGCAAATACGAATAGTCAAGTGAGTGTTAATAGTCAAGCAAGTGTTAATAATCAAGTAAATACGGAAAGCAAGACAGGTATTGATAGCCAAACAAAAAGCGATGCTCTGGAAGAAGGATGGAATGGTATATATAAAGCAGATTCCGAGTACTACATATTGCTTTATACGGACAATAACGAAACGCTGACTTTTAATGTTATAAAGAAAGATGGGAATTCGATATCGTATCCAATTCAATGGATTAATACGGTGCCGATTGAAGATGAAAATACGGTTGACTATTCCAATGAGTTTTTTGATGACGTGGATACTTTGCAAATAACAAGAAATGGGAACGAAATAACGGTTACGGCCGGCAGCACCGACACGGGTTCTACATTAAATAATATTAGCGGCATCTACACAAAATATAAAAATGTTGACAGTGGCCAAATTGGCGATGATTTTGAATTGTAAACGGAAATAAAAAAAGGGCCCGTTCCCGTAGTTCAGAGTGGACTGCGGGAGCGGGTTTTGTGTTTGTGCGGTTCTGCGACGCAAAAGGGTACCCAACCGTACGGCGGAATGCGTTCCCCGTGGCAGGCCGGACTGCTATTTGTACTCGCGGGGCTTTGCCTGCCCGCCAAACGGATAGGCGCTGAGCGCAAGCAGCGCCTGGGACGGCAGGTAAAAAAACCACATGAGCAGGGCGGTGGCATTGTGTATGTGCGTGCCGTAGGGCAATAGATTAAACAGCGCCACGTTGACATCGCACAGCAAAAACAGCAGCATGCCCAGCCGGGCCAGGCGGCTGTTTGGCCGCGGCAGCGGCGCCCGGAACGTGAAAACCGTGGCCGATAGTATGAGCATGGCATATACGATTGCTGCGGCCAGCAAGGAAACAAGTGAAGCGCTGGCCGGCGCAAGGTCAGGAAAAAACTGCGAAAGTGCCGCCGCCGAAAGCCCCACGGCCGCCAGCAGGACGAAAAGCCGGAACCGGTCCGGCCGAAAACGCAGGATATAGGTGAGGTGTGTGCCACAGAAAATGGTGATGCCCACCGTGAAGTACGGCGTGAACAGAAGCAGTATATCGGCGGCCAGGGTGAAAGACAGCGCCGCCAGCACCAGCCGGGCATCCCGGCTGCCGCCGCCGCGGCGAAAAGAAAAAATAGCCAGCAGCAGGCACAAAAGCATGCCGGAGTATTTTATGATGCCGGACAGCAGACTGTGCTGTGGGGAAAAAACATCCACAAAAAGAAACGCGATATATACGGCGCCGATAGCGCATAGAGTGATGATAACACCACGCGGCAGCGCCGTTTTTGGCGGCGCAAAAGCAGTGGAATTGGAAATATCTGTAGAAGAAACGGGGCTGTTTTTCATCGAGAAAGGGCTCCTTTTTTGTCCGAAGGCAGGTGGGGTACGGGCGTGCAAAAAGCCGGAAAAGGATGTGACGACGGCTGGCGGTCCGGCGGTTTGCAAAGCAAGTGGTGTGGTACATAAAGCATACGTCGCGCGGTTGGCGGTTGTCAAACCGGAAGCGTAGCAACCGCGGCGGCGAAAGGTTTTTTGGCTGCGGAGCAGGCAGCACTGGGTTTTGCGGCCAGCGCTGGAAAAAGGGCGGGGTTTGGTGCTATACTGTATGGGCGGTGGACGAGTTTGACTTTGGAAAGCGGAAGGTTCTTCTGAAGTACTGCCGCACAGCAAGGGAGGAAACGCACGTGCAAAAAGAAAAAATGTTTACCGGAACCAACATCCTGCTGGCGCTGGGCATCATGCTGTTTGTGTGTACTTTCGCGGTGGTGGCCACGCTGTTTTTTCGCCCGCTGTATTATTATGACATGGGGCGGCTGGACATTCAGGGGTATTCCGGGCTGGCGGAGGATGAAATACGCGCAAACTATGATGCGCTGATAGACTACAACAGTGTGTTTTGGCGCGGGGAGCTGCGCTTTCCCAGCATGCCCATGTCGGAGGGCGGGCGCATCCATTTTGAAGAGGTGAAGGATATTTTCGACGGGGTGCAGGTGCTGGCGATGGTGTCATTTGTGGCGGTGACAGCGGGCAGCGTGCTGAAGCTGCGGCGGCGCAAGGCGGCCTTTTTAAAGCTGGCGGGCATTGCTTCGCTGGCGGTGCCGGCGGTGCTGGGCGCACTGGTTGCCGTTAGCTGGGAGCGGTTTTTCCTGGTGTTCCACGCCATTTTCTTCCGCAACAATTATTGGCTGTTCGACCCCGCCACCGACCCGGTCATACGCATTTTGCCGGATACCTTTTTCCTGCATTGCGCGGTGATGATTTTGGCGCTGGTGGTGTGCATGGCGGTGGGGCTGTTTGTGGCGGGCGGGCTGCTGCAACGCCGGTTTGCCAGAAAGACCCTGCTGCCGGAGGATGTCGGGCAGGAGATACCACAGGAAGCAAAATCTGGCAATGGAACGGAAATAGCGCCGGCGGGCGGCACAGAATAACGGAAGAACACGATATACGAAATCCCCCAGATGGACATTTTGTCCACCGGGGGATTTTTCGCCTAAAGCAAAGGGGGTTCGAAAGAGCGGCGTTTCTGGCGTATGTGGTTCGGGCCCTTTTACCTTTAGGTTGCCGTTATAATTGCCTGTCGTTCACATGGTTTCCAATGTATCTAATAATTTGCCGGTTTCGGCCACCAGTTCATCCACGCGCTGGCGCTGTATCCGGATACCCTCCGCATCGTCGCCGGGCAGTGCCTGCAACGCACCAAACTGGCACAAGATCTGGTTTAAATCGCCAGATACCTGGATGATGCGCTGACGGAATGGCGCGCTTAGCACGCCGGTATCGGTGGTCATTTTTACCTCCAGCGCGGCCACGGCGGAAATTTTGGCCAGCAGGGCATCCGCGGGGGTGTTTTTGTCCTGCTGCTCAAATGCGCGAATCATCTCTTGTATCTCGGCCAGCAGCGCGCGGTACTCCTGATACACCGGCTGGCGGCGATAGGGGTGCGTGTACAGCAGGGCCACCAGCAGGGCGATGGCCAGCCCGAGGACGGTGTTAATAATGCGCGCAGTTGCGTATTCAAACGGGTGCCCGCCGGAGGTGTTGAACATCAGCATACAGGTGCAGATGAGCAGCACGTTCACAATATGGCGGAAGAACATAAAGCTGAGGAACGCGGCTACCGCCAGGCCGATGGGGGCGATCCAGTATGCGCCGCCGGACAGAAAGTAAAAGCCCAGTCCCAATAGAATGCTGGCAACGGTGCCAATGATGCGTTCCAGCGAGGCGGTTTTGGTTAGTGCCAGGTTCAGCTGTGTGACAATGAACACCGTGTTCAAAATAAACATGGGATATTCCATGGGCAGAAACAGGGCCAGCAGGGAATATACCCCCACGCCCAGCCCCGCACACAACAACAGCTTTATGGCCTTTGGGTCAATGTGTTCGCCGATGAAACGGGAGATTTTTTTAAGCGTTTTCATGCGCAGGCACCTCCCATATTTTCAGGTACTGCTGGAAGGCGGTATATTGCTCTTGAAACAGGCGGGTCAAATGTTCGGCGGCCGGCGCGGGGGCGTCGCGCACCACCTGTACGGTGAAAAACAGCTGGGTGGCGCTTTCAAACAAGGCGGCCAGTTCCTCGGCCCTTTGCCCGCGAACGTCCCGCTGTTTAACATACCCCGCCTGCAGGAATTCTATCTGTTTCAGCACCAGCAACATTTGGTTGTTGGTGGGGGCTTTTTCCGTGTCGGCATATTGTTTTTCCCGGGCCTGCAACAGTGCGGCGTATTTGCGGTATGCCAGCGCCAGGTTTTTGCGCAGCGACATTTGGATGCACAGGTCCACCAGCAACGCCAACAGCGCGCCGACGGTAATTTCCAGAAAAATGCCGGCAGCAAAAGAAGGGCCGGTGGTGGTGCCGGGGTGCAGCCAGTACACCAGGTTCATGGGGATGAACGCGCTGGCGGGGAAGGGTTTGATTTTAAGCAACACAACCACCACAAGGCCGATGAACAGGCTAAGGAAGTAAAACACCGGCGTGGCCGGGAAAAAGAAGGTCATAAGGCCAGAGATGCCGCACCCCAGTGCGAACAGGAGAATAACCGTGCGTACCGCGATGCGCCCGCGCAAAAAGCTGGGTTGTAACGAAATAAGCCCGCCGGCCAGAACGATGGGCATGGCGGAGGCGTTGTTCTGGAAAAACAGATAATGCAGGATAACCACCACGCTGGTAAACACAACCACCTGCACCAGCGTAACCAGGCCGGCCAGGCCCAGGCGCTCCAACAGAAGCTTGCGCACACGTTTCATGGTGTTCCTCCCTTCCGATACAGTGTTCCGGCGGCGCGGCGCAGTTTGCGCGCTGTCGATTTGTTGTGAATAGTATACTGTATCGGTGAAAAATAGGCAATCGAAATACATCGAATGCGTTTACGAAGAAACAGGGGAAAATGCCTGGAGGGGAGAAGGCTGCCGTGATACAGAAATGGGGAGAGGGCTTGTTGACACCGGCGGAGGAGCGGCGCATACTGAATAAACCCAGGGCGATTGCGCATGCCCGGGCAAGCGCTGGGAGATGTATACAGTTTCACCAAGGAGAGTGTCCCATGGAAACAACTGTGAATGGAATGCACATTTACTATGAAAAAAGTGGGGAAGGCCGCCCGTTTATTTTGCTGCATGGGAATGGCGAGGACCACACCATTTTTGACAAGCTGGTCCCGCAGCTGGCAAAGGAATACTGCGTGTATGCGCTGGATACCCGCGGCCATGGGCGCAGCGGGCCGGTGGCGGGCGCGTACCACTACACCGACATGGCGGAGGATGTGGCCGCGTTTTTGCACCATCAAAACCTGGCGGATGTGCTGCTGTATGGCTTCAGCGACGGGGGTATTGTGGGGTTGCTGCTGGCCGCGCGGTACCCGGGGCTGCTGTCGGCACTGATGGTGAGCGGCGTGAACACAAACCCAGCCGGGCTGAAGGGATGGTTCCGCCGTCTGATGCAGGTGTGGTATTTTTTCACCAGGGATGAAAAAATACGCCTGATGCTGGCGGAGCCGGCTATTTCCCCGCAACAGCTGCAGGGCATAAAAATTCCGACGTTGCTGCTGGCGGGGGAAAAGGATGTTATTCGCCCGGCGCATATGGCGAAAATAGCCCGGGAAATACCCCACGCTGTGCTGCGGGTGCTGCCCGGGGAAGACCACGCCAGCTATGTGGTGCACAGCGAAAAGCTGTACCCGCTGCTGCGCGATTTTTTGGCGGGGGAAAGGGCCTGAGCCCGAGCGACAGGTTTTTGTGGTGCCGGATAGCCGGGGCGGCAGACACATGCCGGAATGTGACGTGGCGATGGCGAGCCAGGAAGTGGGGTATTAAACCCATGCCCCCAGGGGCCCCTCATCTCGGGCCTAAGAGGCGCCGCTATGCGGCGGTTGGCCCTCGAAACAGCGCTGCGGCGCTAGTCTGGCCGCTTCGCGGCCATTCACCTTGTCTCGGTCGCCTCGCGCAGGGCAGCCGAAAACAAGTTTTCGCGCGACTCTCGCTTCGTTGACCAATAAAAAAAACACAGGAGGCAACCGCGGTTGCCTCCTGTGTGGTATGTGTACGAAAAAGAATTAGGTGGAAGGAGCGTTGGGGCTTTTGTCCACACCACCGGCAATCAGGTTCACGCCCTGGAAGATAATCATGAAGGCGATGAGCCAGCCCAGAGCCAAGGCGTCCGCGAACGGGGTGAAGAAGGAAGCAACGCCCAGCAGAACCATCAAAATGCCGAAGGCGAGGCGCCAGCCCCAGCCGCTGCCGGCAATTTTGCGGCTTTTAACGGCGCCCACAATAGCCAGGATGCCGCCAACCAACAAGGCCGCACAGAACATATAGACAACCAGGATGTCCGTGAGGAACTGGACAAAACGGCTGAAGATAATGATGATGGCCAGCAGGATGGTGACGATGCCGCCGACAATATCCCAAACCGAGGAGGTGCCGTCTTTTTTGCCGGTGAAGTAGTTTACGATCATCATGATGCCGGCAACGAGCAGAAGGATGGAGATGATCCAAACAGCAGCAAGGAAGGTGATGCCAGGATACAACATGCAGAAGAACCCGCCAAGAATCAGTAGAATACCCGCGATGATAGACAGAGCTTTCATAACAGTAACACCCTTTCTGATTTTTATCCCCACCAGCGCCTTCCGCACTTCCCTGTGAGCCGGCAAAACCTGGAAGGATGCACAATACCCAAACGCTGTACTGTGTGTTGTGGCTATTATAGCAGACGAAAAGGACGCCCGCAAGTAGAACGTATGGATTCGGGTGCAAAATGCCTGTTATAGGACAAAAATACTCACCGGATGCCGCCATATTTTGTAGGAAGATTGAAAACCGGGGGCGGCTTTGGTAAAATAATGATGGCAGGAAAGCGCGGCACATGACCCGCAAGGGAAAAGCACCGCCGGAAGGCAGGCGCCGGTGGGCAATAAGGAGAAGTATGCATACAGTTACCTTTGAGGACATAAAAAACTCCGATGAAATAAAGACCTATATCCGCCAGGCGGATGCGTCGCTGCTGACGCTGGGATATACCGAGCATTCGTTTGCGCATGTGATGCGCTGTGCAGACCTGGCCAGCCGCTGGCTGTTACAGCTGGGGTATTCCGAGCGTGAGGCAGATCTGGCGCGCATTGCGGGATACATGCACGACATTGGCAATGTGGTGAACCGTACCGACCACGCGCAAAGCGGGGCAATAATGGCGTTCCGGCTGCTGGACAAGATGGGGATGTCGCCAGAGGACGTGGCGGCGGTGGTAACCGCTATTGGCAACCACGACGAGGGGACCGCCTGCCCGGTAAATTCCATTGCCGCGGCGCTGATATTGGCGGACAAGACCGATGTGCGCCGCAGCCGGGTGCGCTCGCGGGATATCCCGCATTTTGATATTCACGACCGGGTGAACTACTCGGTGAAAAAAGCGGTGACCGTGCTGGACGCCGAGGCGAAAACCCTGGCGCTGAACCTGGAAATTGACACCAGGATTTGCGCGGTGATGGATTACTTTGAAATATTTATGGACCGCATGATGCTGTGCCGCCGGGCGGCGGGGTATTTTGAGCTGAGCTTCCGCTTGAATATTAACGGTTCATCGCTGATGTGAACAGCAGAGGTGCCCGAAAAGGGAGTGCGCTTCGTTGTGTTTTGCCCGGGCACATGATATACTGAAAACAACTGAAGGCATTACGATTTGCCGCCGATGCCAAAGGAGGGTTTGGCATGACCATAGGAAAATCCCGGGAGGATTACCTGGAGGCGATCCTGGTTTTGCAAAAAGACCGGGGTGCGGTTCATTCTGTGGATGTGGCGCACTATCTGGAGTATTCTAAGCCCAGCGTGAGCCGCGCCGTGGCCGGCCTGAAGGCCGACGGGTTAGTGGAGATGCAGCCCGGTGGCGTGCTGACGCTGACCAAAGAAGGGCGCAAGATAGCCGAGGACGTGTATGACCGCCACACCATTTTAACCGGAATGCTGACTTCGCTGGGGGTGGCGGCTGCGGTGGCCGCGGCGGACGCATGCCGGATAGAACATGTGATTAGCGAGGAGTCTTTTGCGCGGATAAAGGCGGCCTATAAGCAGCCAGCCGGTGGGAAAAAACCGGAAAAAGAAGACCGGAAGCCCGGCGCAGAGAATGCTGCCCCCGAAAAAGAGGGCAAGGAAAAACGGAAAAAGAAGAAAAAGAAAAAAGGGTAATGTTGCCGGGCGGGTGCCGGCGCGCGGGACATGGTTTTGCCGGCATCTGCCGTATGCTGGATGTGGGATCGCCAAAGAAAATGGGGAGGTGCCTGTATGGCCATGAAGACCCTGCCGCACCACCACGATGACGCGTTCGCGGCGGTGCTGGAGCGAATTCCTGATGAGGCGGCATTTATAGAGGCGGCGGATGTATTCAGCCAGCTGTCGGATGCGACCCGCTTGCGCATTTTGTGGATATTGTGCCACAGCGACGAGTGTGTTACCAACATTGCGGCGGCCATTGGAATGAGCGACCCGGCGGTGTCCCATCACCTGCGCATTTTGAAAAAGACCGGCATTGCGGTTAGCCGGCGGCTGGGCAAGGAAGTGCACTATACTCTGGCAAAAACCGAGGAAGCGTACCTTGTACACCGCATGATAGACGATATGTTTGCTATGAACTGCCCAGAGCTGGGAATTCGTTAATGTAGGCAAAAGACGTCCGTTATTTTTGCCCAAAGGGGGAATTCGGTGGACTGTTGCATCGTAATACCTGCCTATAAACCAACCGAAGAGATGCTTCGCTATATGGACCGGCTGCAGGATGCGAGGCCGGCCCGTATTTTGGTGGTGGATGATGGCAGCGGGCTGGACTACCGGCCTGTTTTTGATGCGCTGGCGCCGATAAAAAACTGCGTGGTGCTGCGGCATGATGTGAACCGCGGCAAAGGAAGTGCCATAAAAACGGCGCTGGCGTACCATTTACAGTACCCGCTGGAAGTATGCCTGGGCGTTATCACGGTGGATTGCGACGGCCAGCACAGCGTGCCGGATGTGGAAAAAATATATGCCGAACTGCAGCAGCAGGAGGGGTATCTGGTGCTGGGCAGCCGGGACTTTGGCGAGGGCACGCCCCGCCGCAGCGCCACCGGGAACAAGGTAACCTCAAAGGTGATGTCCTTTATGTATGGCATTCAGCTGGAGGACACGCAAACCGGGTTGCGTGGGCTGCCCGAGGCAATATTGCCGGAGCTGGTGCAGCTGTCCGGCAAGCGGTACGAGTATGAACTGAATATGCTGATTTTTGCCAAGCGCAAGTGTATTCCGTTTGCGCTGGTGCCCATCGAGACCATTTATTTTGACAACAACAATGGCAGTCATTACCGCACAGTGGTGGATTCCCTGCGCATTGTGGGGCAGTTGATGAAAGGGTTGGGCGGTTTTTTTTTTAATGCTGTGCTGTCCAGCGGTGTGGATATTTTAATATATACCCTGTTCGTGAAGGTGGTATTTATTGGCCTGCCGGTGGCGCAGCGCCTGTTTTTTTCCGCGGTGATTTCCCGCCTATCGTCCTCGCTGGTGAATTACTCAGTAAACCGGCGGCTGCCGTACGTGCAGACACGCAAAATTTACCCCACCATGCTGAAATATTATATGGTGTGGTCGCTGCAGGTGGTGCTGTCTTTCACCGGGGTGTATTTTTTACACACCAGGCTGGGCCTGGATGAGGTGCTGGCAAAAATACTGATGGATATGCTGCTGGGCATTGCCAACTATCAGGCGCAGATGCGATGGGTATTCAGCAGCAAGGAGGAGCAGCCTGTGGCAGAACAGCAGGAGCAGGAAGGATGACGAAAAAGTTTTATGGGCCGTTTGGCCGGCTGGTAAAGTGGGCGTATGGGAAGCTGCATCGTTCCTGGAAAGTGCAGTATGAAGCCACGCCGGAAGGGGCGCCGGGGCTGGCCGTGCCGGATGGACAGACGCCCCCGGACGGACCAAAGCCAGGCGTAGCGCCCCCGCCGGAGCCGGTGGTGTATGTGGTGCACCACCAAAACATGTTCGGCCCGCTGCATATGATGGGCCTGGCGCCATTTGAAGCACAGATTTGGGCGTTGCATGTTTTTTTGGACCGGAGGGAATGTTTCGAACAGTACTACCGATATACCTTTACCCAGCGGTACGGGTGGCCCAAACCGGCGGCGTTTGTGGTGGTGGGCATTATTTCGCTGGTGGTGCCGGCGTTGATGCGTTCTCTCCGCGCCATTCCGGTGTACCGGGACGGGGAGGCGATTGGCACGTTTCGCGCCTCGGTGGCGGCCCTGAAGGAAGGCCGCAGCGTGGTTATCTGCCCGGATGAGCAGTATGCCGACCCGTCCGCCGCCATGGGGGAGATGTATGCCGGTTTTCTGGGCCTGGCAAAACTGTACTATAAAAAAACCGGGCTGAGCCTTTCGTTTGTGCCGGTGTGCTGCAGCGCAAAACAGGAGGCACTGGTGTTTGGCGGTGCGGTACGTTTTGATGCCCAGCGGGATTTTGCGGCGGAGCAGCAGCGCATGGCCGAAGCTCTGCGGGACGGCATAAACCAGATGGCGCTGCGGTGCGGGGATATTACCGAGGAAGAGTATGCCACGGCAAAAAAACTACCGGCGGCAGGCCGCCCGGGCAAGGAGCATGCGGCGCAGGTGTGACGGCGCCGAAACCGGCCCGCCTGTTGCGGGCGGTATAGGGCTGGCCCCCTTGCCTTAGCTTCCAATAATCCAAGTTTGGCATGGATGGTTAGTGTTAATAATAGAGATATATAGCGCTATAGCAGGGCTGCCGTTCGTTGGGTAGCTCTTTTTTGTTTGTTCTGGGGTATAAAACCCATTCATTTTACCCAGAATTAACAATAGCCATCCGACGGATTTAACATGGCGTGTGTATAGTGAGGGTGCAACAAAAAAATCAACACTGAAAACAAAAGGATGGGTTGAAACATGAAAAAAGCACTTGCAGGAATTTTGTCCGCTTCACTGGCTCTTTCGCTGCTGGCCGGCTGCGGCGCCAGCGCTGCCACCGATAGCACTGCCCCCGCCGCCGATACCGGCGACACCATGCCGGCTGCCGCCTCTGCAAACTTTGATGCCAGCCATGAAATTACCGTGGTTTCCCGCGAGGATGGTTCCGGTACACGCGGTGCGTTCATTGAGCTGCTGGGCGTGGAAGTGAAAGACGATGACGGCAACAAAGTGGACATGACCACCACCGAGGCGGTGACCGTGAACAGCACATCGGTTGTGATGAGCACCGTGGCCGGCGACCCGTACGCCATTGGCTACATTTCGCTGGGTTCGCTGGATGACTCGGTGAAGGCGCTGGATATTGACGGCGTGGCCGCCACCGTGGAGAACATAAAAAATGATAGCTACGCTGTGGCACGCCCGTTTAACGTGGTCACCGGCGGCGCCCTGAGCGAAGTGGCACAGGACTTCATGGACTTCATCATGAGCAGCGAAGGCCAGGCGGTTATTGAAGAAAACAAATATATCGCGGTGGACGAAAGCGCGCCGGCCTATGTAGGCAACAAGCCCGCCGGCAAGGTTGTGGTAGCGGGCTCCTCCTCGGTTTCGCCGGTGATGGAAAAACTGAAGGAAGCCTATCTGGTAATTAACCCCAACGCGGAAGTGGAGATTCAAACCAGTGATTCCTCTACCGGTGTGCAGGCGGCCATCGACGGCACCTGTGACATTGGCATGGCCTCGCGCGAACTGAAGGACAGCGAGATAGAGGCCGGTGTGGCTGCAACGGTCATCGCCATGGACGGCATCGCGGTTGTGGTGAACAATGCGAACCCCATCAGTGACATGAGTGCCGAGCAGGTACGCCAGATATTCACCGGCGAAGTGTTTACCTGGGCAATCGTTGAATAAAGCTTGCCACGCGCTGGCGGCACATCTTCGCCCGAATGGCACGCGGCTGAATCCTTGATAATACACCAATTATTATCTGCGGTCCAGCCACGAACCCTCGGCAAAATCTGTACCGCCAGCACGCAGCACCATGTATTCATCAGTTACCTGGGATGAAATATAACACTCCTTGAAAAATTCCTGGATACACCTGAACTCCTCAAAAAGATATCTGGGACTCCTCCAAAAATGTTTCCAAAGCAACAGGCAACGTGGCATAGGGCAGAGGGGCTGCGCAGATGTTTTGCAGCCTTCTGCCCTACCGCCGCGGCCGGGCAGGGGAACGGGTGTAGTGCGATAAAAAGGGACCGTGCACAAAATGCGGACCAGGGAACGAACGTGTGGGAAAGAGGAAAGCAATGGCAAAACGCATGGAAAAAGTGATGAAGTGGGTGTTCCTGGCAGCAGCCTGCGCCAGCATTTTGGCGATAGCGCTGATCTGCCTGTTTTTGTTTGTGAACGGCATACCCGCTATGGCCGAGATAGGCGTGTTTGACTTTTTACTGGGGAAAACCTGGCGGCCGTCAAATGACATTTATGGCATCCTGCCCATGATTTTGGGCAGCCTGTATGTAACGGCAGGGGCGCTGGTGGTGGGGGTGCCTATTGGGCTGTTTACGGCGGTGTACCTGGCCTGTTTTTGCCCCAAACGGTTGTATAAGGTAGTGCACCCCATGGTGGAGCTGCTGGCGGGGATCCCTTCTATCGTGTACGGTTTTTTTGGCCTGGTGGTGCTGGTGCCGCTGGTGCGCCAGCTTTTTGGCGGCAACGGCCTGTCAATGCTAACCGCGTCCATTTTGCTGGGGCTAATGATTTTACCCACCATTATTACGGTGAGCGAAAGTGCCCTGCGCGCGGTGCCCCCGCCCTATTTGGAAGGGGCGCTGGCACTGGGCGCCACCCGGGAGCGCGGGGTGTTTTTTGTACAGCTGCCTGCCGCCAAAAGCGGTATTATGGCCGGGGTGGTGCTGGGCATTGGCCGGGCAATAGGCGAGACCATGGCAGTCATTATGGTGGCGGGAAATCAGCCGCGCATGCCGGCAGGTGTACTGAAAGGCCTGCGTACGCTGACCGCCAATATTGCCATGGAAATGGGGTATGCGGCAGATTTACACCGGGGGGCGCTGATAGCCACCGGTGTGGTGCTGTTTGTGTTCATTTTGCTGGTGAACCTGCTGCTGTCGGTGATACGGCGAAAGGATAGGACATGAGTATGGAAAAGAAGAATGGTGTGAAAAAGCCCTGGCTGCGGCGTATGCGGGAAAAGGCGCGCAGCCCCCTGTCGCTGTTGCTGTACCTGCTGGTGCGGCTGGCGGCAATCATCACAGTGGGGGCGTTTGTGGCGCTGGTGGGGTATATTCTGTATAAAGGGGTTCCCCACCTGTCGCTGAGCATGTTTGCGCTGGAGTATAATTCCCAAAACCTTTCGCTGCTGCCGGCGCTCATCAATACCATCCTGATGACGCTGATTTCGCTGCTGATAGCGGTGCCGCTGGGTATTTCGGCGGCCATATACCTGGTGGAGTACGCAAAGCGGGGAAACAAGCTGGTGGGGGTCATCCGCGCGGCGGCCGAGACGCTGGCCGGGGTACCATCGATAGTATTTGGCCTGTTTGGCGCGTTGTTTTTTGTCAGCGCCCTGGGCTGGCGGTTGTCGCTGCTGGCGGGCGCGTTTACCATGGCAATCATGATTTTGCCGCTGGTGCTGCGCACCACCGAGGAAGCGCTAAAGTCGGTGCCGGACATGTACCGGGAAGGCAGTTTTGGCCTGGGTGCCGGGAAGCTGCGCACCATTTTCCGCATTGTGCTGCCGGCGGCGGTGCCGGGCATTTTGGCGGGGGTCATATTGGCGGTGGGCCGGGTGGTGGGCGAGACGGCGGCCCTGATGTATACATCCGGCGGGGTGGAGGAGCTGTACACCAGCCTGACCGGGTCCTCCGGCGCCACGCTGGCCATGCACATGTACAATCTGGCGCGCGAAGGACTGCACACCGACCAGGCGTATGCCACCGCGGTGGTGTTGCTGGTGCTGGTGGTGTGCATCAATGGGCTCTCAGGGTTTTTGGCCAGAAGAATCGCAAAAAGGACGGGTGCGTAAAATGGAGAAATTTACCGTTCAGGACCTGGATTTATACTACGGAGACTTTCAGGCGCTGAAAAAAGTGAACATGAAGATGCAGGCGAACAAAATAACAGCGCTGATTGGGCCGTCGGGGTGTGGGAAATCTACCCTGCTGAAAACGCTGAACCGCATGAACGACCTGGTGGAGGGCTGTCACGTGCACGGCACGGTGCTGCTGGACCAGGAGGACGTGTACGGCAGCATGGATGTGAACCTGCTGCGCCGGCAGGTGGGCATGGTGTTCCAAAAGCCGAACCCGTTTCCTATGAGCATTTACGACAATGTGGCGTATGGGCCGCGTACCCATGGCGAGCGCCGCCGCGCCAAGCTGGATGAAGCGGTGGAAAAATCTTTGCGGGACGCGGCCATCTGGGAAGAGACGAAGGATCGACTGAAAAAGAGCGCGCTGGGGCTTTCCGGCGGGCAGCAGCAGCGGCTGTGCATTGCGCGGGCACTGGCGGTACAGCCGGAGGTTTTGCTGATGGACGAGCCCACCAGCGCCTTAGATCCTATTTCTACTTTAAAAATAGAGGATCTTGCGGTAGAATTAAAGAAGAAGTACACCATTGTCATTGTGACCCACAACATGCAGCAGGCGGCGCGCGTGTCCGACGATACCGCATTCTTCCTGCTGGGGGAGATGGTGGAGTGCGGTGATACCGAGAGCATTTTCTCTGTGCCACAGGACAAGCGCACGGAAGATTATATCACCGGGAGGTTTGGCTGATGAGGAACCGGTTTGACGAGGAAATGACCCATCTGCATACCATGATGACCGAGATGGGGGCCCTGTGCGAGTCTGCCATTGCCAGCGCTGTAAAGGCGATACTGGAGGAGGACACGCAGAACGGCGAGCGGGCCATTGGCCTGGAAGAAGAAATAAACAACCACGAGCGGTCCATAGAGGCGCTGTGCCTGAAGCTATTGCTGCGCCAGCAGCCGGTGGCGAAAGACCTGCGCCAGATTTCCGCCGCGCTGAAGATGGTGACCGATATGGAACGTATTGGGGACCAGGCGTCGGACATTGCGGAGATTGCGCGGCTGGGCAACGTGAAGCGCGAGCACAATACCTTTACGATAAAGGAGATGTCCATTGCGGCCATCAACATGGTGACCGAGTGCATAGACGCCTATGTGCACCAGGATGTTGAGCTGGCAAAGCGTGTGATTCAAGCGGACGATGTGGTGGACCGGTTGTTCAACGAGGCAAAGCGGGAATTGACCATCATGCTGATAAGCGAGCCAAGGTGCGCCGAGTGTGTGATAGACCTGTTGATGGTGGCGAAGTACCTGGAACGCATAGGCGACCACGCGGTGAACGTTGCCCAGTGGGTGGGCTTTGCGGTGACAGGCCAGCACCTGCCGGATCATCCGGAACGGGAAGGGGAAATGGATGGCGAAGATTTACCTGGTTGAGGACGAAGAAAATATCCGCGAGCTGGTGGTGTATACCCTGGCCGCCAGCGGGTTCGAGGTGCAGGGCTTTCCTGCCGCCGAGCCTTTTTTTGCGGCAATAAAAACCGAGCTGCCGGACCTGGTGCTGCTGGACATCATGCTGCCGGGCGGGCAGGACGGCCTGGCCATACTGAAAGCCCTGCGCGGCGACGCGCGAACCGGGCAGCTGCCGGTGATTATGCTGACCGCGAAATCCGCTGAGTATGACAAGATACTGGGGCTGGATGCCGGCGCGGATGATTACCTGGCAAAACCGTTTGGGATGATGGAGCTAGTGGCGCGTATTCGCGCGGTGCTGCGGCGTGTTTCGCCCATGCCCGGCGGCGAAGTGCTGCTGGCCGATGGCATAGAGCTGCATCCGGAAAAACACCGGGTGCTGGTGGAAGGCGCCGAGACGGAGCTGACCTTGAAAGAGTTTGAACTGCTGCAGCTGCTGATGGAAAACCCGGGCCGGGTGCTGAGCCGGGATGTGATGCTGGAGCGCGTTTGGGGGTACAGCTATGAGGGGGAAACCCGCACGGTAGATGTGCATGTACGTACCCTGCGCCAAAAACTGGGGGCCGCGGGCGACGCCATAGAGACGGTGCGCGGCGTTGGCTACCGCATGAAGGAACACACAGGAGACTAACATGAGACGGAGAATTTTTTGGAGTATAACCCTGGTGGCGCTGGGCAGTGTATTGCTGTTGGCGGTGTTTGTGGTGGGGCTTTCCTACCGGGACGCCAGCAAGGACACCTGGCTGATGCTGGAGGAAAAAGCATTTTATGTGGGGGCCGGTATGGAAGACGCCGGCCCGGAATACCTGGAACAAGTGCGGGATTATTCCGGGCGTACCACGTTAATTGCCCCGGATGGCACGGTGCTGTTTGATGATAAGCAAGACCCCGCCACCATGGACAACCACGCCGACCGGCCGGAGGTTGCTGCGGCGATGCAAAACGGGGTGGGCAGGGAAGAGCGGTTTTCCGATACTCAAAGTACCCGCACGCTGTATTATGCCCTGCGGCTGCCGGATGGAAACATTCTGCGGGTGTCGGCAGACGTGGGCACCGTGTGGAGCGAGGCGCTGACAATAGTGCCCTGGCTGGCGGGTGTGCTGGTGCTGGTGCTGCTGGTGGCCAGTGTAGTGGCCCGCTGGCAAACAAAAGCCATTCTGGCGCCGATAAACGAAATAGACCTGGCACAGCCGCTGGAGGCCTCGGCCTATGGGGAGCTATCCCCACTGCTGCGGCGCATAGCGGCACAGCAACAGCAGATTGCCGCCCAGATGCAGCAGCTGGAACAAAAGCAAGAAGAGTTCGCGGTGATTACCAAAAACATGGAAGAGGGCCTGGTGGTGGTGAACCGGGAAGGCCAGGTGCTGTCCATAAACCAAAGTGCCCGCGTCATTCTGCATGCCCAGGCGGTAAGCGCCACCGGACGGCATATTTTGGAACTGCGGCGGGATTTGGCGCTGGATGAAGCGGTAAAGGACGCGGTGGCGGGCCACCACAACGAGCGGATTTTTGAAACCGACGGACATAAATTTCGTCTGGCGGCCAGCCCCGCCAGCCACGAGGGCGTGGTGCAGGGCGCGGTGCTGTTGTTCGTGAACGAGACGGAAAAGCTGGAGGCGGAGGCCACCCGCCGGGAGTTTGCGGCGAACGTGTCGCACGAACTGAACACGCCGCTTACCTCCATACGCGGCTATGCCGAGATCATGCAACACGGCATGGTGGACCCAAAGGATATTCCGGATTTTTCGGGCCGCATTTTTAAAGAGGCTGGCCGGCTGATAGCGCTGATAGAGGATATTATCAAGCTGTCGAAGCTGGACGAAAAAGAGGTGGGCAGCGAGCAGGAACAGGAAGAGGTTGACCTGCTGGCGCTGGCGGAGCATACCGCAGAGAGCCTGTGCCAGCGCGCGGAAGAAAAAGACGTGGAAGTACAGGTGTATGGTGTGTCGGCCTGGGTACGGGGGGTGCGCACCATTTTAGAGGAAGTACTGTACAACCTGGTAGACAACGCCATTCGATACAATAAAATCGGCGGCCGGGTAGAGGTGGAGGTTCGCAAAGAAAAAGGCGAGGTGGTACTGCGGGTGCAGGACACCGGCATCGGCATTTTGCCGGAGCACCAGCTGCATGTGTTCGAGCGGTTTTACCAGGTGGAAAAAAGCGGCGCCTATGCCGGCGGCGGCACCGGGCTGGGCCTTTCCATTGTGAAGCGCGGCGTGCTGTTCCACGGCGGCAGCGTAACGCTGGAAAGTGCCGGCGGGAAAGGCAGCACTTTTGTGGTGCGCCTGCCGGGCGAAAGGTAGGGCAGAGGCCGGCTGCAATAGAGGTCGCTATATCGAATATATAAAAAACGGCGACCGGTGTCCTATGCACCGGTCGCCGATATTTTACATATGTGTGTTCGCCTGGCGGTCATGTTCTATACGCTGTGTTTTAGGCGTTAAGGGCGGATGGTTTTTAGAAATGTGGAAAGGCAGCAAGACAAGCGTTACCCCAGCACGGTTTCAGCGGGGACGTATTCAAAGCCGAGGGAGGTGGCCACATTTTTATTTACGCAGTGGCCGTTAAAGGTGTTCAGCCCCAGCAGGAAGCCGGGGTCGTCCACCATGGCGGAGAGGCCGCTGTCCGCCAGGCGCAGGCCATAGGAGACGGTGGCGTTGGTCAGTGCCATGGTGGAGGTCTTTGGCACCGCGCCGGGCATGTTTGCCACGCAGTAATGCACCACGTCCTCCACCAGGAAGGTGGGGTTTTCGTGGGTGGTGGGGTGGCTGGTCTCCACACAGCCGCCCTGGTCGATGGCCACGTCCACAATCACCGAGCGTTTTTTCATCAGTTTCAGCATATCGGCGCGAATCAGTTTTGGGGCGGTAGCGCCAGGAATGAGCACCGCGCCAATGACCAAATCCGCCCGGGAAATGGCATATTCAATGTTCTCCGGCGAGGAATGCAGCGTTTGCACCGCACCGCCGAACAAATCGTCCAGATAGGTGAGCCGGTCGATGGACAAATCCAGCACTGTGACGTCCGCGCCGAACCCCAGCGCAATCTTGCAAGCGTTGGTACCTACCACGCCGCCGCCCAGCACGGTCACCTTGCCCCGCTCCACGCCAGGCACGCCGCCCAGCAGTACCCCGCGCCCGCCAAACGGGCGTTCCAGGTACTTGGCGCCCTCCTGCAGGCTCAGCCTCCCGGCAATCTCGCTCATGGGCTTCAGGCAAGGCAGCACCCCGCGCCGCGCCGCGATGGTTTCATATGCCACCGAGGTGACCTTTGCTTTCAGCAGTTTTTCCGCCAGATGCTTGTCCGATGCCAGATGCAGGTAGGTGTACAGGATTTGCCCCGCGTGGAAATAGCCCAGCTCCGCGTCCACCGGTTCTTTCACCTTTACCAGCATTTCCGCGTCGGCCCATATTTTTTGCGGGTCGTCCTCTATGCGCGCACCGGCGGCACGGTATGCCTCGTCCTCGTAACCGGCGCCTTCGCCGGCGCCACGCTGCACCACAACGTCGTGGCCGGCGGCAACATACATGCGCGCGTTTCCGGGGGTTAGCCCCACCCGGTACTCATGGGTTTTAATTTCCTTCACACATCCGATCCGCATAGGGGGAACTCCTTCATTTGTTTGTTTTTTTGCGCCAGGCAAACCATGGGGGCACCGCGGGGCTGCCCGCGGCGAAACTGGCCCGATTCAGTCGTTTGCCAGCTGGTTGTACCACTTCACCGCCGACAGGTACGCGTCGCTAACCAGTTTTGCGCTCAGGCGTTTTTCCTCTGTGTACCGGGAGATTTCATCCCAGTTAGCATATTCGTAATTCACAAAGAACGGCAGCATGTCGGAATACGCGCCGGTTTTGGTCAACAGGGAATCCCGAATATCCTTTGCCACCGGAATTTCGCCCAGCATCTGCTCCTGGGTTTGCTCCAGCGCGATGTTTAAAAGAGAAAACATGCCCAGCAGGAACACGTGTTTTGGGTTGCGCGGCGGCCGGTAGAACGGCGCCAGGTTTTCGCCAAACTGTGCCCGGATGAGCGAAAGGCGCACCAGCTCCAGCGGTTTATCCGACGCAATGCCCCGCAGTGCCAGCATGGCAATCCATTTTTTCAGGCTGTCCTCGCCCAGGTATGCCACCGCCATTTCGATGGAGGAAACCTGGTTGCGCAGGCCAATAGCGGCAGAATTTAGCAGGCGCAGCAGCTTATAGGAAAGCGCGACATCGGCGGAAATGATGGCGCTGATCTCCTGGAAATCGACATAATCATCGGCGCAGGTCATCTTTAAAAGGCGCAGATAGTTGGCCTTCATGGGGTCAATATCTTTGGTTTTTTTCACCACCGGCGGGGCCTGGTCAAAGAAATATCCCTCAAACAGTTTAAAGCCCCGGCCGCTGGCGGCCTCCAGCGCTTTGGCGGAGTTTATGCCGGCGGCAATAAACTTTTTGTCGGCATGGCGGGCAATGAACGCGCGTTGCTCGGAAGGATCCAGGCTGCCGGGCATAAACTTACAGTAAGAAACCAGATCCAGCAGGTTTGCCGGCACGTCCGCTGTGTGAATGCCCACCAGCGCCAGCATATATCCGGCGCCGCGCAGGGATTTGTACAGCGTCAACTGCTTTGCGGACAGAGTATCCGGCAGGGTGATCTGAATGATAAACTTGCCTTTTGGCAGGTTCTTCAGCACCGTGTCGCTCAGCAGTTGGTTCGAAAACGGGATGAAATACAGCGAACTGTTCTGAATATCCCCGAGACCCAGGGCGTCCATGGTGCGGTCCAGGTCGGTCAGGTTTACGGTGCCGTCTTCGCCAGCGTCCTCGTTGCCGCGGTCCACCAGCTCATAGCCGTAGGTCAGGCCGTTCGCCGTAAGGATCGGCTGGATATTGATATACAAATCTTTGAATTTTTTGGCAGTATCGTATCGGTCCTCGAACACCACCAGGCGGTTGCGCCCGGCGCTTTTGGCCTGGTACAGCGCGATATCGGCCTTTCGCAGCAGGTCCGAGACGGTGCTGCCGTGGGTGGGGAAAAAGGCGGCCCCCATGCTGATAGTACAGGACAGCTCTATATTGGGCATGGTATAGGCCAGCAGCGCGCCCTGCAGCAGCTCGGTGTAGTACTTGATATACTCCTGCGGAGAAGAAAGGCGGCCGGCTTTTTCCGCATAAAACAGCACAAACTCGTCCCCGCCCAGGCGGTACAGGTGGCCGGTGAACGCCGGATCCTGGGAAAAATGTTCAGTCAGGCGTTTCAGCAGCACGTCGCCGGTGTTGTGGCCATAGGTGTCGTTTACACCCTTGAAATTATCCAGGTCGAAGATAGATACGATGCCGCAGGTTTTGCCTATTTCGATTTCTTCCTGAATTTCTTCAAAGCTCTCGCGGAACTTTTGCCGGTTGGGCACGCCGGTCAGATGGTCAATATACGCCAGATTGTACAGCTTTTCCCGTGCCTTGTGTTCCGCATCCATGTTGCGCAGGTAAAACGCGGCGGCGGTTTTGCCGTCCAGCCACTGCACCGGGTGGGTGGTCACGGAAAATATCTGGCCCTCGGTACTTTTGGTTTCAAATGTGACCGGCTCCTGCGGCAGCTTGCCGTCACCATTGCCCAGCGGGCACACATTGCACATGCCGTTAAAATGCTGCGCATACCCATCCATGCAGGTGTCACTGTTACGCTCCTGCCCGTGCAGGCGTTTTTGCGCGGCGCTGTTCATAAACAGCACCCGGCAGTTTTTGGGCTGTACCACAAGAATGTCGGTGTCCGGAACGTTCAGGACACCGGCAAGTGTTGTTTCTGCCTGCTCATTATTTCGTTTGTTGAATGCCATGTCGTTACCCTACCGCATTGTTTTTTTGCTGAAACCGAGCACGCGTCAAAAAACAGGGAAAAGGAAACCGCCAGACAGGCCGGAAGAATGCTCCCCAGTATTATACAGCCAAATAGCTCGTTTGGGAACATTTTTTTCAAATCTTGCGATAATCTGGCGACAAGCCGGCGGCAAAGACAAAATAACGGCAGGGCACAGAAGGCCCCACCGTGAAAAACAGTGCAATGGTTTGGGGCGCAAAAATGGGCGACACCGCGACAGGCGGCTATAGCCCCAGATACCCGTAGCTGTTTACAATGGCGTCCAGTTTTTGGTGTGTGGCGCACATGGTGCATTCCTCCGGCAGATAGGTCAGGTAGCTGGGGATATCCTCGGCGGTAAAGATGGTATCGATGTGGATGCCGTGGCTTTCCGGAATGGCGCTGAACACCGCACACACGCCGGCCAGGCGGCCGCCGTAATAGTTCAGGCAGTCCATGGTACGCACAATGGTTTTGCCGGTAGAAACCGAGGACAGCAGCAATACTACGTTTTGGCCGTACACCATGCCCTGGGTATTTTCGCGGAAAATCATTTGATTGTTGGCGTTCATTTCCGGCGTCAGCACGCAGACATCCACGCCGCTGTTCATGTCCGTATAGCTGGCCTGCGCCAGTTCTTCCGCCATAAACGCGCCCAGCATGTTGGTGCCCTCCAGGCAGATGATGGTGTCCACCTGGGTGTTTGCGTACTGTCCCGCCAGCAGCGCACCGGCACGTTTGGCCATTTTCTGGTGGGTTTTTATCTGGGTAAGGTCCACGTAATAATTGATGTGCGAATGGTTGGTGGCAAAATGGCCCGGAGCCACGTGGATGGCGACGCCGCGGTCTGCTTTGGCATAAATCTTTTTGTATTCCATCTTGCATCTCCCTTTCTTTCCTTGCACGGTGGCGGACGGGTACAGTACGAAAGGTGACGGGCAGGCTGGCCGGAAACATGGAAAATAGATGGTGGTAAACCATTGCGGTAAGGCGGGCCCGCCATCCTGTATCCTACTAAAATAGTAGCACGCCTTACCGGGAAAATCAATGAAGTTATCGTAAATTTTTGCAGTCTGGCTGCGGGAAGGAAACTGGTGAAAAGACGCTAAAAGGGAACACCGTTACACGGTGGCTATGCAAAAACAAAAAACAGCGCCCGGTGAAGGCGCCGCTTTATATTGCTGTGTTTTAGATGCGCGCCACGCCGCTTTTGCGGGCGGCCTCGGCCACGGCTTTTGCCACCGCCGGGCCCACGGATTTGTCCAGGGCGCTGGGAATGATAAACTCCGGGTTCATCTCGGCGGCCGGCACACAGTCGGCAATCGCCTTTGCGGCGGCAATCTTCATTTCGTCGTTGATATCGCTGGCACGCACGTCCAGCGCGCCGCGGAAGATGCCCGGGAACGCCAGCACGTTGTTTATCTGGTTTGCAAAGTCGCTGCGGCCGGTGCCCACAATAGACGCGCCGGCTTCCTTTGCCAGGTCGGGCATGATCTCCGGCACCGGGTTCGACATGGCGAAGATGATGGGATCCGGCGCCATGGCCTTCACCATTTCGGGGGTGACGCAGCCAGGCGCGGACACGCCAATGAACACGTCTGCGCCCGCCAGCACCTCTGCCAGTGTGCCTTTTTTGCCTTTTTTGTTGGTGATTTCGGCCATCTCGGCCTTTTCAGCGTTCAGGCCGTCGCGGCCCTTATAAATGGCGCCCTGGCGGTCGCACAGCACCACGTCGTCCAGGCCCATGGCAATCAGCAGTTTGATGATGGCAATGCCGGCGGCGCCCGCACCGCTGGTAACCACCGAGATATCGGCCAGGCTGCGGCCGGTCAGCTTCAGCGCGTTCAGCATGGCAGCCAGCGTAACCACGGCGGTGCCGTGCTGGTCGTCGTGGAAGATGGGAATGTCGCAGCAGGCTTTCAGCTTGCGCTCTATTTCAAAGCAGCGCGGGGCCGAGATATCCTCCAGGTTAACCCCGCCAAAGGAACCCGCCAGCAGGCGCACGGTGTTCACAATATCGTCCACGTCCTTGCTGCGCACGCACAAGGGGAACGCGTCCACGTCGCCAAACGCTTTGAACAAAACACACTTGCCCTCCATAACCGGCATGCCGGCCTCCGGGCCGATGTCGCCCAGGCCCAAGACGGCGGTACCGTCGGTAACCACCGCCACCAGGTTGTTCCGGCGGGTCAGCTCATAGCTTTTGTCCACGTCTTTTTCTATTTCCAGGCACGGCTCGGCCACACCGGGGGTATAGGCCAGGGACAAATCCTCGCGCGTTTCCAGCGGTACCCGGCTGATCAGTTCAATCTTCCCGTTCCATTCGTAATGTTTTTTCAGCGATTCAGCAGCGTAATCCATGATATATACATCCTTTCTAATATAGGCGGAAAATAATATTCATTTTCGACAATGGAACTATCAAATATCCAGCGAGTGAATAGTTTCCTTCAAAACATTGGCGCTGGCAATCAGCTTTTGCTCTTCATCGGGGGTCAGCGGCGGGGTGATGGAATACTGCAGCCCGCCGGAATTTACCACAAACGGAATGGACAGGCACACGTCCTCTATGCCATATTCCCCGTGCAGCATGCCGGATACCGTCAGGATGGAGTTGGCGTCCCGCAGCACGCACTCGCAGATGCGCCGCACCGACAGGGCAATGGCGTAGTAGGTGGCGCCCTTGGAGGCGATTACCTTGGCCCCGGCGGTGCGCACGTCGTCCTCAATGTCATGCAGCTCGCTCTTGCCGCAGGTGTTGTGCTGGCTGCATACCTCGCTGCAATACTGGTTCATGTTCAGCCCGCCAATGTTTGCCAGTGACCAGGGAATTACCGAGCTATCGCCGTGTTCGCCCAGCACAAAGGCATGCACGTTTTTGGGGTTCAGATCCACATGCTCCGCCAGACGCTGGCGCAGGCGGGTAGAGTCCAGCATGGTGCCGGAACCAAACACCTGTTTTTCCGACAAACCGCAGGACTTTAGAATGGCATAGGTCATGACATCCACCGGGTTGCTGATGACAATGTACACAGCGTTCGGCGCATATTTTACCACTTGGGGGATGGCGCTTTTCACGATATTCACATTGGTCTGGGCCAGGTCGATGCGGGTCTGGCCGGGTTTGCGGGCAATGCCCACCGTCACTATAACGATATTGGCCCCGCGCGCGCACTCATAGTCGCCGGCATAAATGTTTACCGGCGGGCAAAACGCAGTGCCCTGGATGATATCCATCGCTTCCCCGAGCGCCTTTTCCCGGTTGATATCAATCATCACAATCTCTGATGCCATGCCCTCTACGGTTAAGGTATAGGCGATGGTGGCGCCCACGTTCCCGGCACCCAAAATAGCAATTTTTACTCCCTTGTTCTCCATACATACCCCTTCTTTTCGCAAACGATTTCTATACAAACACAAACCCCCGTGGAGCAACCGCTGATGAAAGAGAGCTTCGCGTTGAGTATGCTTTGTCCGGCTGATGTGGCGTGGTGCCGTGGGTTCGGCCACAGTGTAAAATACATTTAATCAGTTATTTATGGTACTACGCTGCCGCCGCAAAAGCAAGGCAAAATGGTGGAGGGAACAAACTTTTGGCTGTATAGACAAAAAAGTGGGCAGGCGGGGCGTGAAAAGCAGTATGTTTGCGCTTTTGTTTGCCCGGCGGAGGGAAAAATAAGGCAGCTGATTTTGCCCATGCGGGTGCGGCGGTAGGAGAGGACATGTGACAAAAAGACATATGTGGAAAGACCTATAAGCGATTTTCCAGCACAGGGTTTTCCAGCACAGGGAAATTGCCCACAACAAAGTATAGAAGAACAAAGTACGGAATAACAAATCTATCTATCCGGGCGATGGATGCGAAGAGGATGTGTTGGCGAACGCTATGGGTATAGTGAGCTGGCGTGCCGCAGGGGATTTTGCAACAAAAGGCACAAGTGACACAGCGGGCGAGTAAAGTATTAAGAAATAAAACGCAAGCGCACCGGTGGGTTTACGCCGGTGCGCCTGATCATTCGTAAAAGTAGTGCCGGATATGGCGGGCCGCATCGCCGTTCGGCGGTTACCGGCCGCCGGCTGCCTTTTTGTCCCGTGGCAGGCCAAGCAGGGCCATCAGCACCGCGGCCACGGCAATGCCCCCCATAACCAGTGCCAGGTGCGCCATGGAACTGTTCAGCGCGCCGGTTAGGGTTGTCTGCAGGCTGCTGGCCTGTGTGCTGTCGGCCAGGTTTAGCGCCGGGGCCGCTGCGCGCATTTTATCCACGGCGCCCGCCAGCAGCTGGCTTAGCTGCTGGCGGCTGTAGCCGCCAAACTGTGCAGGGTAATCCTGTGCCAGCGCGGTGGTCACCTGCGAACGGATACCGCCCAGCAGCAGCGAACCGGTGATGGCGGTGCCCAGGGAAGAGGCCAGGTTGTTGGCGGTGGTCAAGGTACCGGAGCCCTGGTTTGCCAGCCCCGGCGGCACACTGGACAGCGCCAGCGTGTTGGCCGGGCTCATGATGCACCCCATGCCCAGGCCCAGCAGCGCCACCGCCGGCAGCAGCGTCAGCCCGCTGATGGTCGTGCTGTTCGCGAAAATGAGCCACATAACCAGCGTACCGGCCAGCACAAACAATGTTCCACAGGTGATAATGGTCTTTTTGCTGAGGCGCCGGGTCAAGCGTACTATGGAAAGCGCCGCCAACAGCAGCAGCGCCGGCAGGGGCAACAGGCTAAGGCCGGTGGCCAGCGCAGAATACCCCAGCACGTTTTGCAGGTACACCGGCACCGCAAACAAAATGCCGGTAATGGTCAGCTGGGCCAGCAGTTTTGTCAGCAGTACGGTATCGAACCGGCGGTTTTTAAACAGCGAAACGTCCACCAGCGCCGGCCGCCCGGTGCGCTTTGCACGCAGCAGCCACCACACCAGGGCGCCGCACAGCAGCAGCCCCGCCGCCAGCAGCAGCGCGGCGGGGGACACGGCATTCAGTGTGATACTCCCCAGCACAAACGGACGCAGCGCCACCCCCCAGCCATAGGTTTTGGCCAGCAGCGCCCCCACAATAATGCAGGACAGGCCCACCACCGACAGCAACGCCCCCACGATATCGAACCGGGCGTTTTTGTTTGCGGCAGCTGCGGGAATTTTTCGCAACAGGCGCACCCGCAGCAAAATAAGCAATGCCACCAGCAGCTCCAGCGCGAACACAAGCCGCCAGGACAGATAGGTGGTAACGGCACCGGCCAGGATGGGGGAAAGCGCCATGGTGGCGGAGGAAACAGCGCTGAACGCCGCCAGTGCCGCCGTGCGCTGGGGCCCGGGGTACGCGATGCTAAGCAGCGAAAGCGCGGTGGGCATCATAATGCTGGCGGCAACACCCTGTATCAGTGACATGCCCACCAGCAGCATGGCGCCGTTCTGCGCGGCGGCTACCACCAGCGCGCCGCAGGCATACAGTATAACCCCCACCGGGAAAATGCGTTTTGCGCCAAAGCGGTCGGCCAGCTTTGCGGCGGGCAGCATGCACACCGCGGTAACCAGCGCATACAACGACAGCACCGCCTGAATGGTGGAAACGCTGGTGTCCAGGTCCTGCACCAAGGCCGAAATAGAAACATTCACGCTGGTGCCGTTCAGCACCATCAGTACCGGAACCATGCCCAGCACCGACAACACCGCCCATTTTCCTTTTTGCGGAACAGGCGCGGTGTTCGCACCGGGGGTTGCCGGCGTGTTTTCTGCTATGTTCAAAGCGAACGACCACCTTTACCGGTAGAATATGGTTGCCTGTTGCAGGGAACAAAATAACACCGTACCGGCAACCGCTGGTAGTATACCAGATTTTCACAAAAATATCCGCGAAATATCTGCGAAAAGGAGCTATTTGTTTGGTATGGTGAAAAAGAAGCATTTGGCAGATGAAGAAAACCAAATATCACACAGGATTTTTACCTTTTTCCGGGGAGCCTTTTTTGTTCAGCACCAGTGGTATCCCGCGCTGTTCTGCCCGGGCCTGGAACAGCGCCACCGCCTGGGCGGCCTTCTTTTTCCTGGCAACAGCATCGTCAGGCTTGCCGCCAGGCGGCAGGTCGGCGGCCAGTTGTTTCATTACGGCCTGCACGTCCGCCAGCGGCAACAGGTTCACCGCCAGGCAGAAAAAGCTTTTCCGCCGCCCGTCATTATACTGGGCCAGCAGTTCTTGCAGCAAGCTCACCTTTTTCTCCAGTTCTTGGCGATATGCCTCCATGCCGCCGCTGCCCGCCCGGGCAAAATCAGCTTGCATGTTCCGGTGGGTGATGAAAGAATCCGTACGGTCGGCCTTCGCCAGCTTTTCACAGGGGTACTCGGCACACAGGAAACAATACTGCACCCCGCCGTGCCGCAGGCTGCAGCTGATAACGCCGCAGGTGGGATGCTTTTTTGAAAAGCCCTCGCCGCCGCAGCCGGGGCACCGGGAGGCACCGTCGGTGTGGTACCGGGGGCACAGGCCGCAGTTCAGCCCACAAAGCGAAAACAACGGGTATTCACGCCGGTAATCGTTCATATGCGGTGGCTCCTTTCTGGTGGTGGAAGGAAAATATTCGGGCCGTGCACTGCCAGCGGGGCAGCCGGAGAATCCAGTATTGCAGTACTTTCAAGTATAAAGGTAGTATACCACGTGGGCAAAGTTTTTTATAAGGGAAGTGCATGTTATGCTTGACAAATCCACTACTTGGTGATACTGTATAGTGGTAGTAAGTAATACTGCATACCAGTGACACAGAATAGCGGGAGGCGAGAAAACTGGAAAACCTGACAGAAATGCTGAAAGGTGTGTTGGAGGGTTGCGTGCTGGAGATCATTTGCCGGGGCGAAACCTATGGGTATGAGATTACCCGGAGGCTGAACGCCCTGGGGTTTACAGATGTTGTGGAAGGAACGGTGTATACCATTCTGCTGCGGCTGGAAAAAAACAACCTGGTGAACATAGAAAAAAAACCTTCGGAGATAGGCCCACCGCGCAAGTTTTACACCCTGAACGCCGCCGGGCAAGAGGAACTGCGCCGGTTTTGGGAAAAATGGGAGTTTGTCGGCTCAAAACTAACTGAACTGAAGGAGCGTGAACAAGATGGCGGATGTGATTAAAAAAGGTCTGGAAATAGTAGAGGAAGGGTTCGAATCACTTAGGAACATTAAAAAGGACAAGCGCGAATACAGGGAATACCTGAAGCGGATAAAGGCGCTGCCCCCGGAGTATGAATATGTGTACAAAAAGATGACCGACTATATGTGGAGCAATTCCGGCGGCGGAGACGGCTATGACATGATAGCGGTGCAGGCCGGGCTGCTGGAACTGTTCGAGGCCGGCGCAGCAGAAGGCAGGCCGGTGCTGGATATAACCGGTAAAGATGTAGCCACTTTTAGCGACGAGCTGCTGCGCGATGCCAAAACCTACGCGGGAACCCGGCGGGAAAAGCTGAACAGCGACATCCTGAAAAAGCTGGGGAAGGAGTAAAACCCAATGGATGTCGTGATTGCGGTAAAGGGGCTGGAGAAAGCCTTCAAAACCACGCAGGTGCTGAAGGGGACCAGCTTCACGGTTCGCCGGGGCGAGATTTTTGCGCTGCTGGGCTCTAACGGTGCGGGCAAAACCACCACCATCAATATTCTGTCCACGCTGTTGCCGCCGGACGCGGGCAGCGCCAGCGTGTGCGGGTTCGACGTTGTTCGTCAGCCGGAAAAGGTGCGGGAGAGCATCAGCCTGACAGGACAGTTTGCCGCGGTGGATGGCGTGCTGACCGGCCGGGAAAACCTGGAGCTGATTGCAAGGCTGCGCGGTATTTCCGCACCGGCGAAAACCGCCGACGAGCTGCTGCTGCGTTTTGGCCTGGCGGAAGCGGCAAACCGCCGCGCCGGAACCTATTCCGGCGGCATGACCCGCAGGCTGGACCTGGCCATGAGCCTGGTGGGTACCCCGGCGGTACTTTTTCTGGACGAACCCACCACCGGGCTGGACCCCGAGGCCCGGCTGGAAGTATGGGAAAACATACGTGCCCTGGCCGGCGCCGGCACCACCATTTTGTTGACCACGCAGTATTTGGAGGAAGCAGAACAGCTGGCGGATAGAATAGCCATACTGCATGCAGGCCAGATTATTGCGGACGGAACGCTGGAAGAACTGAAAAAGCTGTTCCCGCCGGTGCAGGTAGAGTATGTGGAAAAACAGCCGTCGCTGGAAGAAATTTTTCTGACGGTCATCGGTGGGCAGGGGGCGAAAAAATGAAGACCCTGCGTGATACAGGCATATTGTTTGGCCGTTCCATGCGGCACATCCTGCGCAGCCCGGATACCATTATCACGGTGGCAATCGTACCCATTATGATTATGCTGCTGTTTGTGTATGTATTTGGCGGCGCCATACAGACCGGAAGCGATAACTATGTGGATTACCTGCTGCCGGGTATACTACTGATGGCGATTGCCAGCGGGATATCCTACACAGCCGTCCGGCTGTTTACCGACGTGAAAACCGGCCTGTTCCAGCGGTTCCATTCCATGCCGGTTTCCCGTTCGTCGGTGCTGTGGGGGCACGTGCTCACCTCGCTGGTGTCCAATGCCATCACGGTGGTGCTCATTTTCCTGGTGGCCCTGCTGATGGGTTTTCGCGCCAGCGCGGGTGTGTGGCAGTGGCTAGCTGTTTGCGGCATATTAATGCTGTTTACGCTGGCGCTCACCTGGGTGGCGGTAATCCCGGGCCTGTGTGCAAAGACAGTGGACGGTGCCAGCGCGTTTTCCTATCCGCTCATCTTCCTGCCGTTCATCAGCTCTGCCTTTGTCCCCACCGCCACCATGCCTGCCGCCGTGCGCGCGTTTGCGGAACACCAGCCGGTTACCTCCATCGTAGATACCATACGCGCCCTGTTGTATTCCCAGCCGGTGGGCAGCGAGATATGGGTTGCCCTGGCGTGGTGTGCCGGCATTGCGCTGGTGGCCTACATTGTCGCCATACAGGTGTATAAACGGGTTTTGTAATTTCGTGTGTTGCAAAAAAGTACCCATCCGCCGGGTTGCCGGGGGGATGGGTGCTTTATTTGTAGTAAATATATTTGGGGCAAAGCCTGGATAGCAGGCGGTATAACGCAACGGAAACAAAGAGGGATTACACCGCCGTCCACCCGCCGTCTATGAACAGCACGCTGCCATTCGCCATGTCCCCCGCGGGCGAGGCCAGATACTGCACCGCCGCGGCAATGTCGGAAATTTGGCCCAGGCGGCCACGGGGTATGTGGGACAAGACATCCGCGCGGAAGCTGGGGGTATCCAGCCGTTCGGCGGTGCCGGGCGTATAGGTGAAGGTGGGGGCTACCGCGCTGACCACCACGCCCTGGCCGCCCCATTCCAGCGCCAGAACCCGGGTCATTTGGTTTATGGCGCCTTTCGAGGCGCAGTACACGACCTCGTCCTGGTTTGCAACCACTGAGATTTGCGAGCTGATGGTGATGATGCGCCCGGATTTTTGCGGTAGCATGTGCCGGGCCGCGGCCTGGGCGCAGAAAAAGGTGCCCCGCAGGTTCAGGTCCATCATCAGGTCCCAGTCCTGCTGGGTAACGTCGATGGCCGGAATAGGGTGTCCCATGCCCGCACAGTTCACCAGAATGTCTATAGACCCAAAATCCTGTGCGATACCATCAAAAACAGGCTGTATAGCGGGAACATCGCGCAGGTCCAGGGCATACACCTGCGCGGTTTCGCCTTTGGCGGCAAGGTCTTGCGCAAGGGTGTGGACCTGCTGCGGGTCCCGGACAACAGCCGCCAGGCGCGCACCCTGCGCAGAAAAGTAAGACACAAGACCCCGGCCTATGCCACCGGCGGCGCCGGTGATGACCATAGTTTTGCCGGACACGTCAAACAGGTCCATGGTTGCCTCCTTTTGTACGTTGTGGATACCGTGCGGCGAATAGGATATGGTAGCGGGCCTGCCGGCATGGTTTAAAAATAGTGTATGGGCAAACATTTTCTGCTACTGCGCCGCGCGCAGCTGCGGCGGCTTTTGCAAAGTCCCCAGGGAATTTTCGGATGTGCGCTTACACACCGCTGGCGTCGTTCAGTTCAAACAAGTTGCCCTCTGGGTCGCGGAAATAGACACAGCGCATGCCCCAGTCCTCTATATGTTGCACTTCGCCCAAAAACGGCACCCCGGCCGCCGCCAGCCGCCGGTAGTCCCCGTCCAGGTCATCTGACGGAATAACCACGGTAATGGTGTCAGGCTGTGTGGTGGCAACAGGTTGTGTGTACCCCGCGAACATGCTCATGTTGGCCCCGGCAAATATGGCGAAACACGGCGGCTCACCCTCTTTTACGGCAAAGGATGTATTCGGGCCGTTTCGATCCCCCCAGACCGGCACCAAGCCGACCTTCTCGGTGTAAAAATCAAAGCATACCCCATAATCTCCTCGTACCAAAACGCGAATGGTTGTTTCATTGAATCGCATGGTGCTGGGCCTCCTTATTTCTGTTTGTTGTATAACCGGGTGGATGCCGGACGAGCCGTTGAGGCAGAAGCTAGGTCAAAAGGTTCCAGTCGAGTATAGCATAAAATAGTCCCCAATAATATATTCTTGGCGGTCTGTTTTTTTGTTCAGAGAAAACGCGGTTGGAAGTGGCACCCTCAGGTCGCGGTGATACCGGCCGCTTTCAGGGCATCCGCCACTGTTTTGGTCAAGCGTCCTTTTTCCGCCAGCATAGCGTCCAGGCCAAAATCATGAAACTGTTGGTTCAGCGCGTCGGTTTGCCCGGCAAAATAACAGGTAAGCCCTTTGCGCTCCAGCCAGTGCAGCAATTCTTTCAGCTGTCCAGCGGCGGTGGCATCAATGCTGTTTATGCCTGCGGCGTCGATGATGATTGTTTTTGGATTTTCTTCCCCCAACGCACGGTGCACGCCTTTTCTGAAAAGGCTGAAATTACCAAAAAACAGCCGCGCTGAAAAGCGATAAATTACCACACCGGGAATGGCCTTTGCCCGGTCGTGGTTTTCCAGGTCGTAAAAACCTGCCTGGCCCGCCACCACGCCCAGATAAGCCTGCGGTGGCTTTACAATGCCGATAATGACGGCGATAAAAGAAAGAATAACCCCTACCAGCACGCCAAACAGCACGCCCACCACCAACACGCCAACAGCCGATACCAACCAGATGGCAGCTTCACCACGGCTTTGCCGCCACAAGTTGCGGATGACCACAAGATCCACCATGCCTACCAGCGACGCCAAGACAATGCCGCCCAGCAACGGCTGCGGCATATAATACAGCAGCCCGCCCAGAAAGGCAACCACCAAAGCGATGAGTGTGGCGGCCACCAGAGACACAAGCTGGGTTTTGCTTTTAAACTGCTCTGCCGCCGCGGTGTATGACATGCTGGCGGAGGTGGGTGGCCCGCCGGAAAGCGAGGCCATAAAATTGGCAATGCCAAAGGAAAAAATTTCCCGATTGTTGTCCAGTGTATAGTGATTTCGCACGGCAAAACTGCGCGAGGTCATCAGCGCGTCGGCAAAAATTACAATGGCAACCACCAGCCCGGCGCCAATATAGCTGCCAATATTGGAAGTATTCCAAAAGGCTGGAAACGAGAGCGCGGGAAAGCCGCTGGGAATAGTGCCAACCACCGCTACGCCCATGTTGTCCAGCCGCAGCAGGGCGCATAGTGCCGTGCCCAGCACCATCACAACCAGCCCCACCGGCAGCTTTGGCAAAAACCGTTTACCCAGCAGTATCAACGCGGCGGCTGCTGCGCCCATGGCCAGTGAGATCAGGTTGGTGCCGGCAATGCCGGTAACCAGGTCTTTTATATTGCCAAAAAAGTCATCACCGCTGCCGGTAATGCCCAATATTTTTGGCAGCTGGCCCAGCATGATGGATATCGCAATGCCGGACATAAAGCCGCTCATTACCGGCATGGAGATGTACGCGGCAAAACGCCCCACCCGAAGCAATGCGAATAAAAATAAAAATGCCGCCGCAAAAAGGGAAAGCAATGCAGCGGCAGCGACAGCCTGCTGGGTGGTAGCCGCTATTCCAAACATAGCCAGAGCAGAGCCGGTGATGGCGCTGGTAGAAGCATCGGCGCCGAAGACGGTTTGGGGAGATGACGCAAACAGGGCATACCCTATGGCCGGTAATATGGAGGCATACAGCCCATAAATAGGGGGAAGCCCCGCCACCTGGGCATACCCCATGGCCACCGGAATGGTAAGCGCCGCCACCATAATGCCCGCGATGACATCATTTTTAATATAGGACAGTTTATAGCCTTTGAAGGAAAGCAAAACGTATTTGAACATTGAATACTCCTATCCTTCCGGGCAAGGGCTGCCCCTGCTGTCCACAGAAGAAAACGAACGGTTCAACAAGCGACCCATCGGCTTGCGTTTGAAAAAATTTTACCATTCAAAAGATGTCGTTTTCAACGGAATAGTATGAATAAAAATTGGATGAGGCAACAAAAGGAGTGCCCGTGTGTTGCCGATTATATGCCTGAAGAGTGAGGGCATATTGTGCGGCGTAAGAAGCACTTCACCTTAACAAGAAAAAGAATACTGCCGAACACAATGCATTCGACAGCATCCGGCGAACGTGGTGCGGATAATCTTACAGCAACCGCATTAAATAAAGCGAATATACAAGAATATCCAAATACCAATCAGCAATATTAGCCCTGCACCAACTATGACGCGAATTTCTGATTAGCCACTTTAATCCAGTGTGCGCCCATCCCTTTACTTAAGCGGTACCGATGGTGCTGGACAGCAAGGCTGGAGCTCTTTCCCATTTACTAATAGTATTTATCGTTTTAACTAATCGCGCAGTTCTTGTGCAAGCTTTTCCTCATAAGTCAGCAGTTTCTTTTTATGCATGTTGTAAAACCAATTTGGGACCAAAATTGCTGATTGCCTGTGTCTATAAATATAGTTTTGCATGCCACACAACTTACAATCAACACCCTCCTGTACATCCCCTTCAAAAAATCTTTCAAAATCCTTATAAGTGCTTTCCATTTTGCCAAGAAATAAAAGATTGCCGCGCAATCCAAGCCACTGGGCAATAAAGAATTGCTCCAACGGGAATAACCAAGAAGCTACTGCAAAGAAATGACTAATTGTTGAATTGGTCAGTATGGTATACAGTACTAATAGTGCAAGGAAAAAAATGGCAAAAATCATAATCAAGTTTGCATATTTTTTCCTTAGCGCTTTATCCAATCGTGTGTTTTTTCTTTGTGAGTTAAACACCTGTTTTTCAAAACTCAAGTTTGAGTAGTCATTGTACAAATTTTTGTATTTCGACAAATCTTCATCAGCGAAAGATGCAATTACCTCCTTGGTTTCTGCCGACGACAATGTAAAACATGTTTCCGACAATTCAAATAGCTTGGTATCCATTGTTTGCTGTATTTTAGCGGCTTCTTCAACCAATGCACTTGATTGCTTCTTAAAATACTCGCTAGCTGCAAAAACTATAATAGCAGAGAAGGATGAGAAAACGAGCAGCAATTCAGAATTAACTAGCGCAGTTGAAACTGCAAAAACAATTGTGAAAACAACGCTCACAATCATACCTGAATACAGTATTTTTTTCGCCTTTGTGTACTTCGCACTTGCCGCTTTTTGAAGGATTAAAAACTCCCGTTGGTTTTGCTTTGAAAAAATACTCTCCACGAAAAGCCCCTTTAGTTTTCTATAGCATACCTTACAAAACAAAACATCCGTCTCATAACTGCCAGGTGGTATTGCTAACCAATAATTTGCGTAATGCTATTTTAAGATTATATCACGTATTGCTATCAACCGCATATACCTTTTTGTATAACAAAACAGGTTGGCCTGTGCCAACCTGTTTTGTTAAGTAGATTCACTGGTGCCGCTGACCGGACTTGAACCGGTACGGGGGTTAGCCCGGGGGATTTTAAGTCCCATGTGTCTGCCGATTCCACCACAGCGGCGGGTGTAAGGATGGCTTTCCCATCATACCACCATCTTCATTTTACTGTCAATTTATGCTGTGGTGCAGGTTGGATTTTTTGCAGGAACGCCTGCCGGCATCCTTGCAGCGCGCCTTGCTTTACAACAGCGCCGGGCCGGCGGTATAATGTATTTACATAGAAAAGGAAAGAAAACACCGGATGGGGAGGTGGCTGGACATGCGGCTGGATGAGGTGTTCCAGGCAAAAAAGTGTGTTTTTGCGCTGGAGGTTTTCCCGCCCAAACGCCAGAGCAACGTGGAGTCGGTTTTTGGCATGCTGGACGCTACCGCCGCATTGCCGGTGGATTATATCAGCGTGACCTATTCCGCCGGCGGAACGGGTGCGAAGGAATACACCGCCCGCATTGCGGAGTATCTGAAACAAACGCTGGGCATAGAACCGCTTGCGCACCTTACCTGCCGGGGTTCCGGCCGGCTGGAGATTGCCCAGGAGCTGGCACAGCTGCAAGCAGCCGGGGTGGAAAATATTCTGGCGCTGCGCGGGGACAAAAACCCCGAAGAGGAACCCTGCCGGGACTTTTTGCATGCCAGCGATTTGTGCGCGGCGGCCCTGGCGGCGGGGGACTTTTACGTGGCGGGGGCCTGCTACCCGGAAGGCCACCCCGAAAGCGCAAACCTGGCGCAGGATATTGACCGGCTGAAATGCAAGCTGGACGCCGGCGCGCGCCATTTGATTTCCCAGCTGTTTTTTGACAACGGGAAATATTTTCGCTTTTTAAACCTGGCACGGAAACATGGCATAAACTGCCCCATAGAGGCGGGGGTCATGCCCGTCGTACGGCCAGAGCAGATTCCACGTACCCTGGCGCTGTCCTCCGCCAGCATTCCGGCGGATTTTTCCAAGATGGTCAGCCGGTACCAACACGACCCGGCGGCTTTTTACGAGGCGGGCATTGAGTATGCCATTGGGCAGGTGCGCGACCTGCTGGAAAACGAGGTGGACGGTATTCACCTGTATGCCATGAACCGCCCGGACGTGGCGCAGCGCGTGTATGAGGGTGTTCGGGACCTGCTGTGATTAGGGATTTTAAAAGGTCTATTATATGGGCTTTTTGCAGGAAGGGTACTGCATTTTTTTGCTGCGGCAAACATTGGGAAAATCATCCGTATTCTAGATAGAAAGTCTGGCGTAAAGGGGTGGTGACGGCGGTATGGTTTTTAACAGCGCATTGCAGCCGGAAGAGCATGCTGTTTTCGCCGCGTTGGGCTACCCCAGGGGGCAACGCCCGGATGATGCGACTAACCTCTTATGGCAAACAGCCAGCGACCGGTTACAGCAGGTGGCGGCCCCACGCTGGGCCTGGCGGCGGTTCCCGCTGCAGCGGGGCGGCGTGCTGGCCGGAGCTGACATTCGTTTGCTAGGGAGGGATATCACGGCGCATCTGGCGGGGTGCTCCGCCTGCATTCTGCTGGGGCTTACCCTGGGTGCGCAGGTGGACGAAGCCATTCGTGGGGCCGAGGCTGCCGACATGGGATTGGCGGTTTTGCTGGATACCTCTGCCTCGGTGCTGGCGGAACAGTATGCGGATGAGGCGGAACGCCTGCTGCGCGCAGAAACGGAACAAAACGGCGAATATCTGACCGGCCGGTTTTCCCCGGGGTATGGGAATTTCCCGCTGGCACTGCAGCAGGACATGGTGCGCCTGCTGGACGCGCCGCGCCAGATAGGCCTTTCCATGGCGCCCGGCGGGGCGCTGGTCCCGCGCAAAAGCATTACGGCGGTGTTGGGTGTGGCCGGGCAGCCGGTAAGCGGCCGGTTGGCGGGCTGTGCGGGGTGCGCGCTGGCGGAAAAGTGTGCGTACAAGGGGACAAAGGAAACCAAAAATGGGGGTGGGCACTGTGGGACAGGGGATTTTTAAAGCCGGCGGCGTTACCATTCTGGATGGTGCGCTGGGCACGGTATTGCAGGCCGGGGGCCTGGCGCCTGGGGCGCGGCCGGAGGCATTGTGCCTGAGCGAGCCGGACCGGGTGCGAGCGGTGCACGCGGCCTACCTGGCCGCCGGGGCAGACATACTGTACGCCAACACCTTTGGCGCAAACAATAAGAAATTTGCGGGCAGCGGCCTTTCGGTGACAGAGTGTATTACCGCGGCGGTGCGGCTGGCCGGCGAAGCCCGCCGGGACAGCGGGCGGGCCGGGGTAAAAATTGCGCTGGATGTGGGGCCGCTGGGCGAAATGCTGGCGCCGGGCGGCACGGTATCTTTTGCGGAAGCATATGATGATTTTGCCGAGGTTATGCGCGCGGGCGAGGCGGCGGGCGCGGACCTGGTGGCGATAGAGACCATGACCGACCTGTACGAGGCAAAGGCGGCGCTGCTGGCGGCGAAGGAGTGCACCGCCTTGCCGGTGATGCTGTCTATGAGCTTTGAAGAAAACGGCCGCAGCTTCACCGGGGTACCGGTGGAGGCTATGACGGCGACGCTGGAGCCGCTGGGCGCGGCGGCGCTGGGCATAAACTGTTCGCTGGGGCCCGCGGGCATGCTGCCGCTGCTGCGCCGCCTGTGCGCCGCTACCAGCCTGCCGGTGTTTGCAAAGCCAAATGCCGGCCTGCCGGATCCCCTGACCGGGGGATATTCCCTGAGCCCGGCGCAGTTTTGTAAAGAAATAGCCCGGTGTGTTGACCTGGGTGTGGCGGCGGTGGGCGGGTGCTGCGGCACCACGCCGGAGGTCATTCGCCTGCTGGCGCAGACGCTGCGGGACAAGGCACCCGCCGCACGGAGCCATGCACCGCGCAGCGTGGTGTGCAGCGGCACCCGCGTGGTGGAAATAGACGATGTACGGCCGATTGGCGAACGAATTAACCCCACAGGAAAACCCCGGCTGCAGCAGGCGCTGGCGGCGGGGGATATGGCGTATATACAGGCGCTGGCGGTGGCACAGGCGGCGGCCGGTGCGGCGATATTGGATGTGAACGTTGGCGCGCCGGGCGTGGATGAGGTAGCCCTGCTGCCGCGCGCGGTACAGGCGGTGCAGGCGGTGTGCGACCTGCCGCTGCAGCTGGACAGTGCAAACCCTGCCGCGCTGGAGGCCGCCCTGCGGGTATATAACGGCAAGCCGATTGTGAACTCCACCAGCGGGGAAGCGGAAAAAATGGCGCGCGTTTTGCCGTTGTGCCGCCGGTATGGTGCGGCGGTGGTGGGACTTACGCTGGACGAGGACGGCATTCCCGCAACAGCGGCGGGCCGCCTGGCGGTGGCGCAAAAGATATTGGCGGCGGCGGAGGCGGCCGGGCTGCCGAAAGAAGACGTATATATCGATTGCCTGACCCTGGCGGCCAGTGCGGGCCAGGGTGCGGCGGACGAGGCGCTGCAGGCGGTGCGGCTGGTGAAAGAGGCACTGGGCTTAAAGACGGTGCTGGGGGTCAGCAACGTCAGCTTTGGCCTGCCGGCGCGGCCGCTGGTGAACCGCACTTTTTTGGCGATGGCGCTGGCCGCCGGGCTGGACCTGCCTATTTTAAACCCGGATGCGGAAGGCATGCTGGACACCGTGGCGGCGTTCCGCATGCTACATGGGGCCGACCCCGGCGCCGAGGCTTTTTTGGCCAGGTTTGGTGGGGGGGACAGCGCTGTTTCTGCTGCCGGGAATGGGGGAAACCCTTCGGCTGCAAATGGCATGGGTGGGCAGGCAAGCGCGAATAATTCCCCGCAAGAGGGAAAGCAACCGGGCGGGGAACCCCTTTCGCTGGAAGCGGCGATACAGGCCGGGCTGAAAGACGCCGCAGCCCAGGCGGCGCGGCAGCTGCTAGCGGACGGGAACGAAGGCCTGGCGGTGGTAACCGGCCACATGATGCCGGCGCTGGACAGGGTAGGCCTGGGGTTCGAGGCCGGCACCGTTTTCCTGCCGCAGCTGTTGGCGGCGGCCGCGGCCGCCCAGGCAGCGTTTGAAGTAATACGCACCGTGTACGGAACCGATGCGCAAAACGGCCCGCCGGTGGTGGTGGCTACTGTGAAGGGCGACGTACATGATATCGGCAAAAACATAGCCCGGGTACTGCTGGAAAACTATGGCTTCCAGGTGACCGATCTGGGCCGCGATGTACCGCCGGACAGGGTGGTGCGGGCGGCACAGGATACCGGGGCACAGCTGGTGGGCCTTTCCGCGCTGATGACCACCACCCTGCCGGCGATGGCCGAAACGGTGGCGGCGCTGCATGCGGCGCTGCCGGACTGCCGGGTGATGGTGGGCGGCGCGGTGCTGACTGCGGAATACGCCCAAAGCATCGGCGCCGCGTATTATGTGAAAGATGCCAAAGCATCGGTGGATGCGGCCCGGCAGGTGTATGGGATATAAAGAGTGTACCTGCTGCCAAAAAGGATTCTGTTGTGGAAGCGACCTACCGGAAGGCACACCGCGGTACCACGATACACAGGTCTGTACAAAAACAAACAGCTCCCGGAATGCAAGCGCGTTCCGGGAGCGTTACTTTTTCTGTACATTTGGCGGGCAGGCGGGCGCCGCCATAAGGCAAATGGGATTTGCTTTCAATACTCAAGTTTCTTTTCGTTCCACCCGGCCAGCACCTTCGCCATGTCGCCCGCCACCGCGTTGGCCAGCGGCAGGTCCTGATCCAGGTAATTGCCGCATTCCACCTCGCTGGCGCCGGGAATATCGCCGTGGTAATCCCGCATGAAGGCCATGCTGTCCTGCACCAGGCGTATCACCACCGCGTGCGGCAGGCCTTTCACAATCAGGTAAAAACCGGTGCGGCATCCCATGGGCCCCACATAGATGATGTAGTCCTTCCACTGGGTGTTGCGCGCATAGGTGGCAAACAGATGCTCCAGCGTGTGCAGGCTGCCGGTGGTCAGGTAATCCCCGGCGTTCGGGCGTTTCATGCGTATGTCATAGGTGACAATGTCCCCGGCGTCCACCCGGGAAATGTACATCCCTTTTTTCAGTTTGGTGTGGTCTACCTGAAAGCTGGCAATGGTTTCCATTTTTCAAATCTCCCTTTGCTATGGGTTGTGATGGATGACGGGGCAGCGGTATTATCCGGGGTGTTTCGTCATTCCGGAACGGAGTGGATGATGCCATGCTCGGAGTCCACCGTGACCAGCTGGCCGTCCTTCAGCTTTGTGGTGGCGCTGGCGGCGCCCACAATGACCGGCTTGTCCAGCGTAAGGCCCACTATGGCGGCGTGGCTGCTCATTCCGCCTTGCTCGGTAACGATGGCGGCGGCTTCTTTCATGGCGCCCAGCATCTCGTTCGAGGTGGAAAAGGTAACCAGCACGTCCCCCGGCTGGAAGCGCTCAGCCAGGTCCCGCGCGTTTTGGCACACGCACACCCGGCCTGCCGCGTTTTTGTGGCCAATGCCCACGCCGGAGGTGAGCGCGTTGCCTACCAAATGCGCTTTTATCATGTTGGTAGTGCCGGAAACCCCCACCGGCACCCCGGCGGTAATCACTGTCAAGTCGCCATCCTGCACCAGCTTTGCCTTTTGCGCGGCGGCCACTGCGAAATCAATCATTTCGTCGGTGTTGGTGGCGTACGGCATAATGATGGGGGTGATGCCCCAAGACAAAGCAAGCTGGCGGCGCACCTGTTCGTCCATGACACAAGCGATGATGGGTGTGGAGGGGCGGTATTTGCACAGCAGGCGGGCGGTTTCGCCGCTTTGGGTTACGGTGATGATGGCCCCCGCGCCAATATCCATGGCGGTGGTACAGGTGGCGTGCGCCACCGCGGCCGGAATGGACAGGCGGGTGTTGTCGTCCACCTGGGTTTTAAACTTGGCAGTATAAGGAATATCTGCCTCGGTGCGCTCGGCAATGGCGGCCATGGTGCGCACTGCCTCCACGGGATAGTTGCCGGCGGCGGTCTCGCCGGACAGCATGATGGCGGAGGTACCGTCATAAATGGCGTTGGCCACGTCGGTTATTTCCGCGCGGGTGGGGCGGGGGCTGGTCATCATGCTTTCCAGCATCTGTGTGGCGGTAATGGCCGGCCGGCCGGAGTGGAAGCACTGCCGGATCAGCCTTTTTTGAATGATAGGGATCTCGGTAAAATCAATCTCGACCCCCATGTCCCCGCGGGCAATCATGATGCCGTCCGACACCGCCAAAATCTCGTCAATATTGGAGATGCCTTCCTGGTTCTCTATCTTGGCAATAATCTTTATTTCGGCCCCGCCGTTATCGCTTATCAGCTGGCGGATGTCCAAAATATCGCGGGCGCTGCGGGTGAAAGACGCCGCAATGAAATCGAAATCGTTCTGAATGCCAAACAGCAGGTCCTCAATGTCCCTGGAAGAGAGGTAGGGGATGGACAGATGCACGCCGGGCACGTTCACGCCTTTTTGGTCGGACATGCTGCCGCCGTTTTTCACGGTGCAGACAATGTCCTGCCCCTGAATCTCCGCCACCACCATCTCTATTTTCCCGTCGTCCAGCAGGATACGGGACCCCACACTCACGTCCTGGAACAGGTTCTGGAAGGTGACCGAACTGATGGTTTCATCTCCGGGAATGTCTTTCGGGGTAAGGGTAAAGGTTTGCCCGGCCTTCAGCTGTACCTTTCCTTTGGCAAAATGCCCCAGGCGAATTTCCGGTCCCTTGGTGTCCAGCAGGGTGGCCACCGGCAGGTTCAGCTCCTCGCGCAGCATTTTTACCTCAATCAACCGCTGCTCTTTTTCCTCGTGGGTACCGTGGGAAAAGTTAAAGCGGGCCACATTCATGCCGGCCAGCATCATCTGCCGCAGGATGCCGGGCTTGTCCGTGGCGGGCCCCAGGGTACATACAATCTTGGTCTTTCGCATAAAATGTTCTCTCTTTCCGGCCGGGGAGGATTGTGGCGGTTTTTACCACGCCCGGCAAATTCAATTCTATAGTAATTTCTTGTCCAGTGACATTATAGACGGATGCGGCGGAATATTCAAGCTTGTGGTATACTGAATTGTATTAAGAAAAAGTAAAAAGCGCCTGCGGAAAGGAAGAACAAATGGCAAAACGAGCGTTCCTGATTGTGCTGGATAGCTTTGGTATTGGCGGCGCGCCGGATGCGGCACAGTTTGGCGATGCCGGCAGTGACACGCTGGCCGCGGTGCAGAAAAGCCCGCTGCTGGTGGTGCCAAACATGGCGAAGCTGGGCCTTTTTAATATAGACGGCGTGTGTGGCGGGCCCAGCGTGGCGCGCCCGGCGGGGGCGTTTGCACGGCTGGTGGAGACCAGCCGCGGCAAGGACACGACCATTGGCCATTGGGAGATTGCCGGGGTGGAAAGCGCCACGGCGCTGCCGGTATTTCCGCAGGGGTTCCCGCCGGAGGTGATGCGGGAGTTTGAACAGCGCACCGGGCGAAAAACCCTGTGTAACCGGCCATATTCCGGTACCGAGGTAATACGCGAGTACGGGGAGGAGCAGAGGAAAACCGGCGCGCTGATTGTGTACACCAGCGCGGACAGTGTGTTCCAGGTGGCCGCGAACGAAGACGTGATCCCGCTGGCGGAACTATACCGCTGCTGCGAGATTGCGCGGGAGATGCTGCAGGGCGCCTGGGGCGTGGGGCGGGTGATTGCCCGGCCGTTTGTGGGGGACAGTGCGGAAAACTTCCGCCGTACCGCCAACCGGCACGATTATTCCCTGCCGCCGCCGCGCCCCGCCGTGCTGGATGCCCTGCAGGCGGCGGGGCATGCGGTCATCGGCGTGGGGAAAATCCAGGATATTTTTGCGGGCCAGGGTGTTACGGAAACCCACAAAACCGCCGGGAACCGGGACGGCATGCAGGTTACCCAGGAACTGGCCGGCCAGGACTTTGCGGGGTTGTGTTTCGTGAACCTGGTGGATTTTGACATGGTGTTTGGCCACCGCAATGATGTGGACGGGTACGCGGCCGCGCTAAGCGAATTTGACCTGTGGCTGGGCGAAACCATGCTGCCGGCGCTGCGAAAAGAAGACCTGCTGCTTATCACGGCGGACCATGGATGTGACCCGTCTACGCCGTCTACCGACCATTCCCGGGAATGCGTGCCGCTGCTGGCGGTGGGCGCGGGGGTAAAGCCGGGGGCGAATGCAGGCACGCAGCGCTCGTTCGGGTGTGTGGCAAACACGCTGGCGGAATATTTTCAGCTGCCTGCAATGTACGCAGGACGCAGCCTGTGGCCCTGGATGGCGAAATAGCGGTTATGAACCCCGACCATGCCGTAAGGAATGCCCGGCGCAAGGATGAAGAAAAATTCAAAGCTACCTCGTACGTATCTATAGAAAGCAATACTTTCGTAGGGAGGCGGGGGCACATGTTGTTGGCTTGTTTGCTAATGTTGGTCACGGTGGGCGTGGTTAGTTATCTCATTATGGTAGTGGGCGCGGAGCCGCGCTCGGCACGGGACCAGCAAGTGGGTGTTGTGCTGTCCCCAGAGGAAAATTGCAGCGACGATGCCGCGTGAGAGGCATCGCCACCGCGCCAGGGTGCAAAGCAAAAACAGGTTGCGAGCCCATCTCTGCAAGAGCCGAAATTACAAGACCTGCTGTTTCTCAGGGAGATACCTGGAAGCAGCAGGTCTTTTGTGGCCACATACATGCCGGCGCGTTTTGTGCTCAAAAATCCTCCAAGACCATCTGGGTGTAGGGCAGTTCCTTGAACCCCAGCCGGCGGTACAGTGCAATGGCGCCGGTGTTGTCCGGCATAACCTCCAGGCGCAGGCGGGCGGCTGTATCGCGGTATTCTTCCTTCAGCCACCGGAACAGCGCCCCGCCCAGGCCCTGCCCGCGATAGGCCGGCGAAAGAAACACTTCCTCAATAAGCACCACCTGGCCGCCGGCCTCGGTGGAATAGCTGAAAGACAGCGAGCAAAACCCCGCCGCAGCGCCGTTTGCTTCTATCAGCAGCCCGCGCAGCCGGGCAGAACCGCCATTACACATTTCGTCAAAAACAGTGGCGAAATGTTCCACCGGAATGGGGTGCGACACCCCCGGCGACGTGTAAAATGCCGTCACCATGGACAGCACCACATCCCGGTCGTCTGTGCGGAAATCCCGTATGGTCATGGAGTCCTCCTGAAGATAAAAGAAATTAGGTGTAAAGGTGCGGCACATTCCGTGGGGCAGGGTCATGAGGCGGTCGACGGGGTTTGCCGGGCGCACTCTGCACAAGCAGGCAGGGGCAAGATGGTCCCTTTCGGCCGTGGTCATTCCGCGCCCCAGAGGTCGCGGGCAGCCTTACGCCAGCGAGCGCCGGAACACCCACATGTACAAAATAGCCAGCACCTCCCGCATATAGGACGGGAAGAAAACGATGGGGCTCATGCTGGCGGGAACAGTATGGGCCGCGCTATACCCCAGTTTTTCCGCATAGCTGCCGGCGCGGTAGCAGTGGAACGCGTTGGTGACGATGGCCACCGGCTGGTCGGTGGTGATGCCGCGCTGCGCCAGCAGGTCGATGCTGAACTGCAGGTTTTCCTCGGTGGAGGTACTTTTGTCCTCCACCAGAATGTTGTCTTCCGGCACGCCGTGTGCCACCAACCACCGCTGCATCGCCAGCGCTTCGGGGATATTCTCGCCCGGGCCCTGGCCGCCGGTAACCACCAGCACGGCGTTTGGGTTTTCCTCATATGCGGCCAGCGCGGCCTCCAGCCGGCGGCGCAGCAGGTCGCTCACGGTTTCACCGCGCAGGCCGGCCCCCAGCACAATAATGGCTTTTTCGTCCCCTTTGGCGTTGTGGGAGTACCCACTGACCGCTACAAAAATGAACAGTCCGGCAAACACCGCCACGCCCCCCAAAACGCAATATTTCAGCACCCGCCCCACACCCTCGGCGCAGAATGCGTCAATCTGCGTGTGGAAGATGCCATACGCCACCAGGGCAAGGCTGACGCCCCACATTAAAATATGGCCGGTGGAAAAATTGGTCCGGAAGGTAAGCAGGATGCTGTTCAGGCTGAAAAATATAGCCAAAATCCAAACGATACTCATTTTTACCATTCATACGTTCCTTTGCATGTGATGTGACCATGGTCATGGTTGCGGTTCCAGTATAGCAAGCTTTCCCACGCGGCGCAACCGGCCCCAAAAAACACCCGGTTTTTGCCCGCGTTCATTTATGTATGCGTCCCTTATGTGCGGTTGACTTTGCCGTTTCCTCCAGTATATAATAAATGTAATTCATTGGCGCGCTTGGCAGGGAAGCACTGGGGGACAGCACGCGTGGTGCCATGACAAACAGGAGGCAGAAAGGAGATCATTCGGATGGAAGTTGGAAAAGGAAAATTGGGGGTTGACCTGAGATTCTATGCGGTGTTGGCTTTTGCGCTGGCACTGTTTGGCCGCTGGTCCATTTTTGTGCTCATTCTTACGGTGGTGGTGGGTTTTGCCCTGGCAATGGAGCGGAACGACTGGGTGAACCGGCAGGTTCTGCAGGCGCTGTTCTTGGTGCTGGCCATTTGGGTGGGCTGCTTTGCGGTGGATGCCGTTTCCGGCCTGGCCTATTTGCTCGGCAGATCATTAGACAACTGGTATGGCAGCCTTTTCTTCATGGATACCATGCTGTACTGGGTACAGACCGTCATTTCCTGGACGCTGAATATCCTGTTGTGGATCGGCGCTATTCTGGGCATGATGCGCACCGCCAAAGGGCAGGAAGCAAAGATTCCCGGCGTTTCCGGCCTGGCGAACAAAGCCTGTGGCTATGTGCCGCCGGCACCGCCCATGGCGCCGCAGTATCCGGCCTACCCGCAGCAGCAGGGCTATCAGCAGCCCATGCAGCAGCCGTATGCACCGGCGCAGCCCATGCCCCCGCAGCAGCCGGTACAGCCCCAGCAGCCGAACCCGTTCGGCCCGGGCGCCGGCGCCCCGCCCGCGGCCCCCATGGGCTAAGGGCATGCCCATAGCCCCAAACGGGGACGGAATATGTTTGCAGCCGGCCAAGGGAAAATGCCTTTTTAGGGATCTCCCGCGGCCGGTTTTTCTTTTCAGGTGAGATAAGAACAACCGATTCCGTGGAACGGAAAGCTGTGAAAGGAGGCGCGCCGTCCGGCCGGGCGGCGCATTCCGGTATGAGCACGTTGCTGTTAATTCTTTCGATAGTGTACGCGGTGGCTGTGTGTGCGCTGCTGTACCTTTCCCGCCGGAACCGCCGGTACTATGCGCCGGCAAAGGGTGTGGCCAGCGCACTGTTTGTGCTGGTGGGTGTGGCGGCGTATTTTTCCGGTGCGCAGCGCACCCCCGGGAACTTTTGGCTGTTGCTGGCGGCGCTGGTGCTGTGCGCGGTGGGGGACGTGCTGCTGGGGCTGGCAAACCGCAGCAAAAAAGTACAGGCAAAACCGTTCCTGGCCGGTTTCTTTTGTTTTGCGGCGGCGCATGTGCTGTTTTGCGCGTTGTTTTATCGGTTTGCGCCGCTTACCTGGATGGACGCGCTACCGCCGATGGCGCTGCTATTGATGCTGTGGTGGCTGGATACCCGGAAAAAAGTGCGCCTGAAGAAAATGCGGGTACCTGCGTACATATACACCACCCTGGTGGGGCTAATGGCGGGAAAAGCCGTGCAGGCCGCGTTTGCGCCGGGCAGCTTTGGTGACGGGGCGTTCCTGCTGGCGCTGGGGTCACTTTTGTTTTTAACTTCCGATGTGATCCTGCTGTTTTTATATTTTGCCCCGCGGCGGTTGCGCTGGCTGCGCTATGCAAACCTGACCACCTATTATATAGGTGTATATCTGCTGGGCCTCAGCGCCCACTGGCTGTAAGCCGGGCCGCCTGGGTCCCGGGAAAAGGGATTGTTTATATGTATATGTAATATAAAGCTAAGGAGCGTGCGAAATGACAACGATTTACCCCGATGCGCTGGAACTGGTGGGGAACACACCGCTGGTTCGCCTGCAAAACGTGGAGGCGGAATATGGCCTGGCGGCGAAGCTGCTGGCAAAGCTGGAGGGGGCAAACCCCGCTGGCAGCGTGAAAGACCGTGTAGCAAGAGCGCTGGTAGAGGATGCCCAAAAGCGGGGTTTGCTGGCGCCCGGCGGGGTACTGGTGGAACCCACCAGCGGAAACACCGGCATTGGTCTGGCTGCGGTGGCGGTGCCGCAGGGCTACCGCGTGGTGCTGACCATGCCGGAGACCATGAGCATGGAACGGCGAAAACTGCTGGCCGCTTATGGGGCAGAGTTGGTGCTGACCCCCGGCGCCGAGGGGATGAAAGGCGCCATTGCAAAAGCACAGGAAATAGTGGCGGCAACCTCCGGCAGCTATATGCCGGGCCAGTTTACCAACCCCGCCAACCCGGCGGCGCATGAGGCAACCACCGGCCCGGAAATATGGCGGGACACCGACGGCACGGTGGATATTTTTGTGGCCGGGGTGGGTACCGGCGGCACCATTACCGGGGCGGGCCGCTACCTGAAGCGCCAAAACCCACAGGTACGGGTGGTAGCGGTGGAGCCGGCTGCGTCACCGGTGTTGTCCGGCGGGACAGCAGGGCCGCACCCCATTCAGGGCATCGGCGCCGGGTTTGTGCCGGAGATTCTGGACACCACCGTTTATGACGAAATATTGCAGGCAAACGGGGACGACGCCATGGCCGCCGGGCGCCTGCTGGCGCGGCGGCAGGGCATATTGGCGGGCATTTCGTCCGGGGCGGCCCTGTGGGCGGCGGTGCAGCTGGCGGCCCGGGCGGAAAATGAAGGCAAGACCATCGTGGTGGTACTGCCGGATACCGGCGACCGGTATCTGTCCACCGCGTTATTCGAAGCATAGGAAATGGCAAAATATAACAAGCAGAGGCTCCCGGTTTTCACCGGGAGCCTCTTTGCGTCATATATTTTTCTCACAGTGTGGAAGGGATGTATATTGCCATAGTTACCGCCGCGAAAAGGCGAACACCACACACTCCACGCCTACCATCATCAGGTAGAACCCAACCAGGAAGGACAACGAAAGCGCTGCCACCACGGGGTTGAACAGCAGCAGAACCCCCACAATAACACCCAGGATGCTTAAAATAAGCGAGATCCAGAAATAGCCGGTTCCCACCGCCCGGGCGCGGCCCACCGTCAGCAGGCGGAACAGCGAGTCGAAAATAAACCAAATAGCGAAAATATACGGCAGCGCCACTACGGTTACGTACATGTTAAACACCATGAAGATACCCAGCAGGATATCCAGGATGCCCGCCACGATCAACAGGCCACCGCGCCGCACGGTCAGGTAAAAGACACCGTTTAAAATGAGCAGGATGGCAAAAACAAACCCAAATGCCATCAGGTTTCCACCGGGGTTATAAAACGTAAACAAGGAAGTAAGAATGAACAGAATGCCGATGATTAAATAGCCCCAACTAATCCCTTTTTTGCCGCTGGAACCTTCCATAGAACAAACACTCCTTTTCATTGCCGCCGGATACAAAAACGTTGACGGCGATTTTTGGCAGCAATAGTATAGCATGAACAGCGGCGGTTTGCACGTAAATAATGTATGAACGAAATTCCGCCGCGACGGGGAGGCCATATACCGGCAAAAGAGAAACGGCGCCATTGTGGTCTGTAAGCCGTGCTTATTTTAGGAAAGAAATATTGGAGGCATCCCGCTCCGGCGCGCCGGCCGGCGGGGCCTCGGCATAGCCCAGCGCCACCGAGGCAAATGGCCGATACCCGGCCGGGATCTGCAGGGTTTCGCGCAGCGCGCCGCCATCGGCGGCGTCAAAGGCTTGCAGGACAAAATAAATCCAGCAGGCGCCCAGACCCAGGCTTTCGGCCGCCAGCAGCATGTTTTCCACCGCTGCGGCCACGTCGCTTTCCGGCGCGGGGCTGTCGTCCCGGCCGGATACCACGATAAGCGTGGGTGCGCCATACAGACAGTGAAAGTCCGGCGCGGTACCCAAGCGGGCCAGGTGTTCTGTGCCGCTGTGCGCGGCGGCGTCCTTTGCCGCATCATCCAGGCGGCACAGCATTGCACGGTTTTGCACCACCGCCAGATGGCAGGCATCTGCCCCGCCACCGGCGCTGGGGGCGCACAGTGCGGCATCTAAAACAGCGTTTAATTCGCCCTGCGCCACCTGCCGCGGCGAATAGCTGCGGCAGCTGCGCCGGCGCCGAATGACCGACAACGTTTCATTGGACAATGCACTGGTCAACATGCGGTTTTCCTCCTGTGCGTAGTCGCAAAATAAAAGTCCCTATCCTTATCGCACAGCATACCACAAACCCCGGAAAAGCGCTATAGGGATGAAGAAGGTGCCGTTTTCCGCATATATTTTATTACGGCCCACGATGGTATAGGCGAAGAAACCGGTAAATATTAATATTAGGTTAGCATTTAAAAGACGTAATTCGCAAAATAACATTGCAAATTATCAAAAATAAGGTTATAATCCTTTAAATTTTTCCTGCGGTCAGGCGATGGTTAGCATGGCGAAAAAAATATTTTAGATTTCTTGTAAATACTTTTGTATCTAGAACTGTCCTAATACATAGAACGGTGAAAAAGTCACCGCACTGGGGAAATGACATGGATAAAAACAAACTGGCACGTCTTGTGGAAAATGCTGTCCAAGGAGACAAAGAAGCATTTGAAAAGCTTTGCTATGCAAAAGGCCAAAGCCTGCTTTTCCTGTGCACAAAAATAATGGGAAACCTACACGACGGCCAAGATGCCGCCCAGGAGGTATTCATCAGGATGCAGGCAGGCATTCGTAGCCTGAAGGATCCCGCGGCATTTGGCGGCTGGGTGCGCACACTGGCGGTAAATACCTGTATCAACATGAGGCAGAAACAGATGAAAAAGGACAATACGCTGGCGGGGGACGATTTTCTGGATGCGTTGCCGGAAACGGATTTCGCGTATCTGCCGGAAGAATATACCCAGAAGAAGGAAAACAAAGAACGGCTGCTGGCGATTGTGGACGCGTTGCCTGCGGGCATGCGCACCTGTGTTCTGCTGTATTATTTTGAAAACATGACCACGCCGGAGATAGGCGAAATGCTGGGCATGAGCACCAGTACGGTGAATGTTCATCTGCACCGTGCACGGCTGAAGATACGTGCTGAGGTAGAAAAAGGCCAGCCAGGGGTTTACAGCCATTCTGTGGTTCCCATGGGGGCCCTGGGTGATGTGCTGCAGCAGGCGGCCGCACAGCAAATGCCGGTGGCGTTGGTGCAGCAGTGCCTGCAGGCAGCCGGTGTGTGCGCGGCGGCAACAGCCGCAGGCGGGGTTGCCGCCGGAACCATAACGACTTTTTTCACCGGCCCGGTTTTGCAGGGCCTGATAAGTGCTGCGGTGGCCACCGGTGTGGCCCTGACGGTGCTGTTCACCACCGCTTCACCCCCGCTGCCGGCAAACGTGCCTGTG